>NZ_CP015756.1:3320357-3961428 GCF_001877035.1 Clostridium estertheticum subsp. estertheticum
TTACTCTCAAGTATAGTTTTTAAATAACTTATAGTTTTCTCTTCATCTTCCTTAAATAAATCATCAAGCTTGATAAGATAATTTTTTTCTTTATAATTAATGTATATGTTATTAAGACACATTTTAGAAAAAACATTTGTATCCCCTATATCAAAAATTATATAAATGGTATCCTTAATTTCAAAGGTAAGCTCTGAAAGCTTTTGCAAATTATCTATTACTTCATAATCTGCAGAAAATATTTCTTCAACTGAGTCATCATCTACAGATATTCTGTCTATTAATGACTTAAACTGTAATTTATAAAATAAATCTTTTACAGCGCGAACATCATAATTTTCTTTTGATTTAATTGAACTTAGATCCATTTCCATAGGCACGCAAGTAATAATGGTGGCTAATTTTTTACTGAAAATTGCCTGTTCACTATAGGTGTTTAAATTTTCAACAAGCTTTTTACCACTAACCTTATCAATATTCATAAGAAGATTTTCTATACTCTTATATTCTTTGATAAGCTTATACGCAGTTTTTTCACCAATTCCTGGAACACCTGGTATATTGTCAGAAGCATCTCCCATTAGACCTTTTACATCTATAAATTCTGTTGGAGTTACTCCGAATTCCTCAATTATACGGTTTCTATCGTATATTTCTTTTTCAGACATTCCTTTTTTATTTATTACAACCTTAACATTATCTGTTGCAAGCTGAAGCGCATCTCTGTCTCCTGTTATTATAAAGACTTCCAGTCCTTGCTCTTCTGCAAACACCGATAACGTACCTATTAAATCATCTGCTTCAAACCCATCTAATTCAAATATATCTATAGCCATTTTCTCTAAGAGTTCCCTAACTATAGCAAACTGTCCTTGCAGTTCATCAGGCATTCTTTTTCTACCTGCTTTATAATCTTTATATTCTTCATGACGAAAGGTAGGTGCCTTCCTATCAAATGTTGTGACAATATAATCAGGCTCAAACTCTTCTTTCATCTTTAAAAGCATAGTTGTAAAGCCATAAACTGCATTAGTGTATATCCCATCCGAATTTGTTAGGGCCGGTAATGCATAAAAAGCTCTATACATAAGACTATGACCATCTAAAATTAGTAGTCTTTCCTTAGACATTTTAAATCCCTTCTTTCTACTATGTTTATAAATTTATATGTAACGTTTTATATTATATGTTCAAAATAAAAATATCAACTTCTTAATACTAACATTCATTTTGTTATAACATTAAGATGACTTTCTTAAAATCGCCTCTTACCTTAATATAGGTAAAACAGTTTCTATTGTATTATAACAAATATATACCCAAAAAGTAACGAACTGTATATTAATTTGTACTTATTTTATACTAAATATACATATATCTATTGCAATGTTCATAAATATATGGTAAACTATTTTTTGTCAGGTATGCCGAAGTGGTGGAACTGGCAGACGCGCTGGACTCAAAATCCAGTGGTAGCAATACCGTGCGGGTTCGATTCCCGCCTCCGGCACCAAAAGGCTTTCAAGGTTTTCTTGAAAGCTTTTTTTATGCCCAAAATTACAAAAGGGTGCACAAAAATACCGTAAAATTCTAATGAATAATGCGGTATTTTAAGAATTATAAAGTTTTAAATGGATATATAATTAATTTTTACCTTTAATAATTTCAAATAAATAGTACAAATTCTTATTTATAACGCTCAACAAAAACTTCCAATTGTTTGGTTGTGTTGTGTATATATTCTAAATTTGAAGATATTTCTTGTGTTGATGCTGCTTGTTCCTCACTTATTGCTCCTATTGACTCTATTGAGTTATTAATTTCAGAAACAATTTGATTCATTTCATTTAACATACTTTGAATTTTTACTGCTGATTCTTGAGATTGCACAGCCAATTTTCGTATTTCTTTCGCAACCACAGAAAAGCCTCGCCCATGTTCTCCTGCCCTTGCAGCTTCAATGGAAGCATTTAACCCTAACAGGTTAGTTTGAGAAGCTACATTTTTTATAAATTCTAAAATTTGAGTTGTATCTTGATACTTTTTCATTAATTCATGTGCTAATTTTATGGATTGCTGCCCAGAATTTGCAAGTTCCATAGCACTCTGAGCTATCTGTTCAACACTTTCAGATGCATTTTTTGTGGAAGAAGCTAAGTTTGTAACATTGTTTACTAAACTATAACTATCATTTAAATCAATACCTGAACTTAGCGTTCCGATTATCTTACCATCAACTCCATATATTGGAGTAAACACTGTTTTTATTGGTCGACCATATACTTCGGCTGGAATATCATCCAAGGTATCTTTCCCCGTTTTGATACATTCTAAAATAGTACTTATGTCTTTAATTGGTTTACCAGTAGGCAAATCTAATTCAAACTTTCTTGCCCGGTAATATGAAGTGTACTCCTCTAAATTTGTTAATCCCACAGCCATGTCTTCGCGAACAATCCTATTAAGATAAGGAAGAACTAATTTGAAGGCAGCTAGGATTGAATCATTTGTTTGAAATTCATTTAAATCTTGCATTTTAATTTTACCTCCCTAAATTACTTGTTATGATATCATTTTGAAATAATTTTGTTATAATTATAACATATTAGTTTATTTTTCGACACCATAATTTTCATTTTTTTCAATAATTAATTTTCTACTTTAGTTACTACACGTTTTAATCAAATTGCTCTCTTAAAACTTATCTTTTAAATCATTCTCTTTTTGAACTGCGACGTAAAAATGCCGTAAGATTCAATTGAATAATACGGCATTTTTAAGGAATTATTCTATTTTATTATCTGTGACACTTAATAATAATAATAATAATAATAATATACTTTTGCCTCATTAGTACTGTACCCAGTAGCCATCCTTATAACCATTGCAATAGCAATTAGCCAAGTCCACCCCTTCTTATAATATTTACTCATAGATTTAATTTCCAAAATTATTAACGCTTTATGCTATTTTTACGAATATAAGGTTTTAACCAAAATCATACATTTCTTTATGACGTAATTTACAAATATTTAGACATAAGAATGGTTCTATAACTTTGGACGTTAAAAAATATTATGGTTTTTCTATTACAAAAAATAGAAAAAGATACAGATAAATTAGATATACTAATCTTTGTATCTTTTTTTATATTTAAAATTTTTTTAAAAATGTCGTCTCATAAATAGCACTACTACCAAATTTCATTTTATTACTTTGAAAGTCTATGAATTAAATTTTCATTTACTATTCGTATCCACTGTTGATTCAATTGATCCCTCTTACCAAAACCTTGCATAAACTCGGATTGAAAGCTTAATGCTGAATCTTCCTCTTCAATCTGTTCTTGTATCAATGATAGTCATCCTTCAGATACTGGCCTAGTATATAACCAACCTATTGTGCTCTGATCATTGTCTACCCTAATCCAAAAATCCACCTTTCACAAGTATTGCAGGCATTTTTGTGTTTTTTAGTAAATATAAAAAACTTCCATCTTTTACTCCCCCATCTGAAAATGAATCAGGCGTAACATTTAAAATCCCCATTATGTAAGTTCTTTTACCTATTTCAAAATCTACGTTGCCTATTTCATAAACTACCTAGTCTAATATTTTTAGTTGTTTCTTGTTTATTAAAATCAACCCAAGTTAAATGTTTTATAGAGCTTGTAACATTGAGTCCATTGGAATTAGAATTAGCCCTGATATAGAAGCTATCATTGCTACACTATATGTAACTATCAGTGACACGAATGGATTCTAGCCTCAAACTATCAGCTATATTGTATGCTAATATTTCATCTGGTGTTTTTTATTTATTAGAAAATTTTTGTTATTTTAAAATGTGTAATCCTCTCCGTCATCTGGCACTAAAACATTTGAAGACATACTTTTTTCATTAATAAAGCTTTTTAGTTCTTTTCTTGATAATGTCCAATGATTCATAGCTTCCATATGGCTGACAATAATTTTTACGTTAGGGGCGGCTTTATGTACTTCATAGACATCATCTTTTCCCATAATGAGAGAGCCGCCTATCAGGAATTGATTATCTCCACCATTTACAACAATGACTTCTGGTATGTACGTTTCGATTACTTCCTTAACGGCTTTATACCATACAGTATCACCAGCTAGATATAGTGTTTTTTCTTTTGGATGTTTAAAGATTACTCCACATACTTCACCAGCAACTTTTAATATTTCTCCTCTTCCGTGCTCGCCTTTTGTTTTAATTAATTGGATATCTTTAAAAAATGTATTTTTTTGTAAAACATCAACATTTTGAAAACCAGCCTTTCTAACTACTTTTGCATCTTCTTCATTTTGTACAAACATTTTTATACCTTTTGGTAAAATTTCTTTAGCAGCATCATCAAAGTGGTCTAAATGTAGATGAGTGACAATAACAGCATCTACATTTATAATTTCATCAATTGATCTTGGCAAGCTAACTAAAGGATTAAATTGATCTTGTCGTATTGCATCTGGATAGCCCATACCCGGTCCGAAAGGTGGGTAAGTACCCTTATCTGCTAAAACTGGATCAATTAAAAACTTTTTTCCCGCATATTGAACTACTATTGTAGCATTTCGAATTTGTCTAATATTCATAATTACAGCTCCTTTTCTTTTGGTCTATATATACTTTATACTTTATAAAGAGACTTTTACATGGATAAAATCAAGTCTTTTGGCTATATAACTTGAATAATGAAAGTAATTAAAAAATGTTAGATAACTCGGATAAGCGATTCTTAGCCGGATTGTCCCGAAACAATTGTATCACCATGAAAAAGTTTTGCGATTAGCCAGTTAAAGTGATGAGGAGCGTATAATAACTTTAGGGGCATATAAAGAAAACAAAGAAATTATGTTTTATGTTAAAAATTCAGGGGAACAAATACAACATAACGGTTAATGAAGGAGGGATAATACATGCATAATAGTGGTATAAAGATAATGATTATTGATGATGATTTTGGAATAGTTGATTCTATAAATATTTTTCAACTTCTTTCATTATTCAAGTAAAACTACAAAAAGACTTGATTTTATCTATGTATCTGTTCATTGGTAATAGTATAAAATATATGTAAATCAAAGAAAAAAAGAGAGACGCTGGTTTTAAAAATATAGAAATTTAATGTATGTGGCATTTTCTTTAAGCATCCAACTGAAAAAGTTTTATATGTAGCGAAAATACCATATGGTATGAAGGTGGAGGAGAATACACATTTTTAAAAAAACAAAATTTTAGGGACAAATAAAAACATCATTATAATATAAGCCAAAAGTCTATTAGTGAATCAATAATCATATTGGCGGGTGACTTTGTTAATATAAGGCATTAATGACTCCTGAAACTCAAAGCATATCCTCGAAGAAAACAAGTTATTATCTTGCAATACATTGGAAATCTGTTAAAAAGATATTATAAAGACATTCTGATGAATAATGTGTTTAGGAGCTTTTATGAAGCAATTGAACAAACAAAATATGATGTAGTTAAAAAAAACAAAACTTTAAAAACAACATAAAACAGGAATTGTCTCGCTATGGGAATTCCCTGTTTTTGGTTGTTTCGTTAATAATAACAGTTAATTTATAATTTACATAATTGTTTAAGTCTATCAAGAATTTATCTAACAGCTCGTTAGATGGAAATTTGCATTCAAGAAGATAACACCCATCTCCGCTGATTTTATAGTTAAGCATTATATATTCTACTTGTGAGCTTATGAATGACAGATAGGGTTGATGATGCTCGCTTTTCGTATAGATATTTATCATTACGTGAATGGAGTAACCCAATTTCGCTTGATTAACTTTAATAGTATATCCCTCAATAACGCCATTATCCTCTAATTTTGCAACCCTAGTTGAGGCTGCTTGCCCTGTCAAATGAACCTTCTCTCCCAACTCTTTCATAGTGATACGGCTGTTTCGAGACAGTTCCGCTAAAATATGCCTATCCGTGTTATCTAACATTTTTTCAATTCCTTCCACTATTCAATTTATCTTATTACTACAGTAACCTTGAAAACATTCAGTCGCTGAACTAATAATTCGATACATTTGATGCCAATGCTATCATTTCATATTTAATTTGTCAATGCGGTTTAGTATTTCAATTTTTTTAAAACAATCTAAATTGGGTTTTAAATGCAAGGTTATATTACGAAAACTAAAATAAGTGGGCAGACTGGATTACAAGCTCATTAACTTTTCTTGTTATAAGCTGTTCATGTGCACTTGTTATTTCTATACCTTTTAGTTTTTTCGGTGGTATTGGAGGTGCATCTTCATTTGTAACTGGGAACGTAGATTACAAAATTATATTGTATTTTACTTTCCCATTATTGTATTTATACACATATAGATTATAACATTTGACAAAGTCTGATTTCTGAATTATCATTGAGAAAAATAAGCGTCAAAGGAAGTGGAAATCATGGCACATTATAATTTACCCCATGATCATGGGCAGAATATAGATAAGATATTAGATAAGATGCCCCAAATAGAACAATTTCAAGAAGTAGCCACTTCTTTCCAACAACTTGGTGATGGTACGCGTCTGCGTATTCTTTGGCTTTTATGTCACAGCGAAGAGTGCGTCTCCAACATAGCTGCAACCATGGGAATGAGTGATCCTGCTGTTTCACATCATCTACGCATCTTGAGAAATAACGGTTTGATTGTCAGCAGACGTGCCGGGAAAGAAGTCTATTATAAATTATCAGATAATGAGAGGGCAAATTTACTACACAAGACAATGGATACTATGTTTGAAATATCATGTCCAACATATATATGATGCAAACACGTTACTATTGTGTTTTATGGTAACAAGTCTAACTAAAGCAGTAGAAGTAACCTTTATCCGATGTTCAAGTTCGATAAATTTCTTGGAGATGGTGCTCATGATAATAACCCTACTTATGACCTATTAGATGCTTGGAATATAACGGCCATAATTCCTTTAAATAAAAAAGGGTTAGGTAAATTTAAATATGAGCCTCCAATCAAAGTAGATGACGATGGTATCCCAATTTGTATGGACGAAATTCCTATTATTTACGATTACCATGATAAGGGCATCGCCACAGAATTAAGTGGCGATGCCCTTTTTTAAGCTTTTTATATTATAACTAGTAAGTCGTGAACACTTTTTAATGGTTCTACAATCTAACTTCATTTAATTGAAATATTTTCACATTAAGGGTTAGTTTCCGAATTCACTCATATTAAGTTTAAATTATTGGCAGTCAATTACTTTCCTTTAAATTCTAAGTTGTATGTTTGTATTTTATCATATCCCTTAGCAGTAACTGCACTCAAACGAATTATTGTATAATCTGGATCTGTAACTCCACCCGGAAAAAATATTTTCCACATATCATGCCATAGGACCTTTTTTATTTCCATATCAGTTACTATTTCTGCTTCTCCAGTAAGCATAAGACCTCTTTGTTCATCTGCTTTGCAGTAATATAAACATATTTTAGGATTCTCCATTATACTTTTCATCTTAGATGATGATGTATTGGTTGTTACATATGTTACTAAACTAGATTCATTTTCGTCAAACATATTAACCAAGTCTGGATATTGATTAACATTTCTAAGATTTAATAATGCTCTTGTTTCTGGGGCATTATTACTAGTTACCGTTGATAGATATACAACGTCCGCTTTGTTCATTAGATCATTACTTAATTTAATTGCTTGAATATTATTCATTCAATTGCACCACCTTATTTATTTTTGCAAATTGTTATGCAGTAATATTACCTTCAAATATATTACTATATAGAATACTACCATATAGTAATATATCGTGTCAATAGCTATTTAATAAACAAATCTTTAAAAATTCATTTATTAAAAAAATTATGTTTAATATCTAAAATAGAAATTGTTATTGTTATTATAATTAGTCTTGACACAATTACTACCATATAGTAATATCCTAAATAACAGTAATAATATTTATGTTAAATAATATATAAAAAAAGGAATGATATCAGTGTTAAATAATACACAAGGTGGTTTTTTTATTTCACAAATAAAACAAATTAGCGGAAGAATTTTCGAAAAAATACTTGTTAGAAACAAAATAGATGATTTTAATGGTCCTCAAGGAAGAATTTTATACATACTTTGGCAAGAAGATTCAATTCCTATAAAGGAATTATCCAAAAAGACTGGATTGGCATTAACTACACTTACAAGTATGCTTGACCGAATGGAATCAGCAGAGCTCGTCAATAGAACATTCACCAAAACAGATAGAAGAAAAGTTTTGATTGTTTTAACGGAAAAAGCTAAAAAACTAAAAAATAAATATGATGAAGTCTCATCTCAAATGAACGAAATTTATTATGATGGTTTTAGTGATGATGAAATACTACAGCTTGAAAACTATTTATCAAGAATATTAAAAAATTTAAAGCAAAAACAAGAGGAATAAAGCTATGAAAATTTGTGATATAGAAAAACTAATTCGAAGTTTGAATTCTGTAAACGGATGTACAGTAGGCTGTAATTATTGCTATGCAAAGGGAATTAACAATCGTTTTAATATAACACCTAACTAAATAAACTAAAGCAAAAATATTCCCGTTTTTATTAAAGGATATTGTGCAGACATCGTAGGTGAAGAAAATATGATTCAAGAACTTCCAAAAGACTTTCGCAAATAAATTGTTTTGTAAAGGAGAAACTTCCATGATAAAAGAAAATATAAAAGAAGTAAAAAACTATGTATCAAAATCTAATCTCCCTACTTATGATTATGTTATAAATCCTTATGTTGGCTGCCCTCACGCATGTAAATACTGCTATGCAAGCTTTATGAAGAGATTTACAAATCACAATCAAGAAGATTGGGGATCATTTATAGATGTTAAAGTTTGTGATAATAAAATAAATATAAAAAAATTAGAAAATAAGACAGTTTCACTGTCCTCAGTAACTGACTGCTATAACCCTCTAGAAGCTAAATACCAAATCACTAGAGGAATTTTAGAGCAATTTAAAGGTTCAAATGTAATTTTAGGTATTGTTACAAAATCAAAATTAATACTAAGAGATATTGATATTCTAAAACAAATAAAAAATCTTACAGTAGCAATTTCTATTAATACATTAGACGAAGACTTTAAAAATGATATGGATCGTGCTAGTAGTATAAAAGACAGACTAAACACTCTAAAGACACTACACGAAAACGGCATTTATGTTGTGTTATTTATGTCTCCAATATTTCCATACATTACCGATTTTAAAAGCATTATAGAAACAAGTAAAGATTATGTTAATGAGTATTGGTTTGAAAATCTAAATTTAAGAGGGGATTATAAGTATAGAATCCTAAACTATATTGAGGAGAAATATCCTCACTTTATAGACAAGTATAAAGAAATTTATATTAAGAAAGACATGAATTATTGGGAACTTTTATCCAAGGATATTGATATTTATTGTAAAGCAGCTGGAGTAAAGTATGTGAATTTCTTTTATCATGAACAGCTTGTCAAAAATAAGTTAGAAAATAAAAATATCAGAATTAAAAATGATAATGTGTGAAAGGTGTCTGGAGTCCATTAGATGGTTCCTACTCCACTTAAAATAGTATTATTCAAAATTGTATAATACATCAAAGCACCTGCCAATAATAAAGTTATACTGTTTGTCACTGAGCTTAGAAGAATTAATCTGACTATAGTTAGAAACATAAGTCCATAAATTTTCTTTTATTTTAATCACATTTAATCACTCTTCCTTTCTTAAGTAAATTTTTTTATTAGCTACCTTGACTTCTTTTTCTATTGCTGATAAAATCTAATTAACAGCAACTTCAGTGTAGCATCACACTTCTATAAACTCAAGTAGCTGTTAATAATATTTTAACATAAAGGAGTATTACTTTTATGAAATATTCAACCAAACTAAGTCATGCAGTACACATATTAGTTTTTATTAAAATTAATCCAAGTTATGATTTAAGCAGTACAGCTATCGCCAAGAGCATTCAGACAAATCCTGGATGCGTAAGACAAATCATGATGAAATTACGAGAAGCCGGATTATTAAACAGTGTTACTGGGCACGCTAAACCATCGTTAGCAAAAAAAACTGCTGATATCACACTTCTAGATCTCTATCGTGCTGTAGAAGGTACCAAGCCTCTATTGCACCTTGATACGCAAACCAATCCTGATTGTGGTGTGGGTATGAATATTCAGCTTTCATTACAGAAATATTATGATGAAATTCAAGAAACTGCTGAACATAAAATGAAAGAAATCACTTTGGATCATATCATTAACCTATACTATAAAAATGTAGATCAATTCTATATATAATAAACTGAATAATTCTGAATTTCAGTATTTTTAGGAGAATCGAGTAGGAGGAAAACATTTTTTTGTTTTTCGACCTCTCATCCTTTATAACCGACTCTTGTAGTTCTTTTGCCGTTTAGTTAATAGAGAATTGCTGTTTCGACTAGTTGTACATCAATCAGCGGAGCGGTAACTCGAAATATTATATAATACACACGAAAAAGTTGGTAATTTCACAATACAATAATCCATGCTATTATTAATACAACAAGGGTTCATGAACTAATTGTAGTAATAAAATTAGAATGATTTAGATGAAATAGTATACTTTTCAAAACATAAAATGATGTTAAATTCAGGAGGTTATAAAAATGAAAAAAGCTCTTATAGTTATTGATATACAAAATGATTACTTTAAAAATGGAAAATTCCCTCTGTGGAATGCCGAAAATACTTTAAATAATGTGGAAAAAGCTATTGAAAAAGCAACTACTACTAATATCCCAGTAGTTTTAATTCAACATATTGCAGATAGTAGTTCGCCCTTTTTTAATGAAGGCACGGAAGGAGTAGAAATTCATCCAAGAATATTAAAAGCTGCTCCAAATGCAATGAAAGTTATTAAGACCTTTGCAGATAGTTTTCATAAGACTAAATTAGATGAAGTATTATCACAGCTTGAAGTAGAAGAAATTCTTGTATGTGGAATGATGACACAAAATTGTGTTGTTTTTACCGCTATTTCTAAAAATGCAGAAAAATATAGTGTAAAAATACTATCTGACTGCTGCACAACGTTAAATGAGCCTACACACCAAATTGCACTCCAAGGAGTATCAACACGTGTGGAACTATTAAGTTATAATGAGGCTATATAGAAAATTACTAAATTGTATTCTACCGAAAGACTTTTACGGACTTTACACTAAGTGTATGTTAAATATTTTAAAATTCCCTATCTTGCACTATTGAATAGAATAGGTGAACAGTTGTAATTTTTTGCGTAATAAATTACACGTCATATAGTTAATAAAATTTAAGAAAGAGGTGTCATATGGAAACAAAAATAGTAAAGGGAAGTATAGCTTATATAAATGATTGTGAAGATACATTAGTAAATTCTGAACTAGGGATAAAATATTTTCCTAAAAAAGGAAGTGCTAGAACTTCATTAGAAGAAGGATTTGCTAAAGAAGAAATCTACATTGCTATGGATATTAATCAAAATTATAAAGGATTCATATGGATCATTTTTGATGGAATATTTCATTCATTCCCCTATCTGCATATTGTTGCAGTAAACCAAGAAAGTCGTAATCAAGGAATAGGTAAAAACCTATTAAAGTTCTTTGAGGATAGTTGTTTGAAAAACTACAGCAAAATATTTTTAGTAGTTGCAGATTTTAATCCAGATGCAGAAAGACTTTATAAAAAAATTGGTTACATTCAAGTAGGTACTATACCTAGTTTATATATGGAAGGGATAACTGAACATTTAATGATGAAATCAAGAGAAGATAACAAATAACAACATTTTTCTGCTTGAAATAAAAAGCGTTAATTTATATCAACAGATATATTAAATTTTTTTATAGTTAAAAAGGAGTATATAAATATGAATATTAAACAAATTAGAAATGCTACAATAATAATTGAATATGCAGGTAAAAAATTTTTGATTGATCCAATTTTAGCAGACAAAGGTAGTTATCCACCATTCGGACCACGTCTTGGCCTCCCAGATGCACCAAGACAAGACCAAAATAATCCTTTAGTTAACTTGCCAATATCAATTAATGAAGTTATTAATGTCAATGCAGTAATAATAACTCATTTACATCCTGATCACTTTGATGATGCTGCCAAAGAAATCTTACCTAAAGATATGAAAATGTTTGTTCAAGACGAAATAGATGCTAAAGAATTAAAAGATGCTGGCTTTAAAAATATAGAAGTTTTAACTGAAGACACAAGTTTTGAGGATATTAAATTAACTAAAACAAAAGGCCAACATGGAAGCGGTGAAATGCTAAAATCTGCTGGTAACGTATGTGGTATTGTCTTCGAACACTCCACTGAAAAAACTTTATATGTAGCTGGTGATACTATATGGTATGATGGTGTAAAAGAAGAAATTGATACTCATAAACCAGAGGTTATTGTTTTAAATGCTGGACGTAATAAGTTTATTGACTATGATCCAGTAATTATGGGAAAAGAAGATGTTTATGAAGTTCATAGGACTGCTCCTAATGCAAAAATTATTGCTAGCCACATGGAAGCTATAAACCATTGGACATTATCAAGAGAAGAATTAAAGAATTTTGTTAATGAAAAAGGAATATCTTCCAATGTATTGATCCCAGATGATGGAGAAGATTATACATTTTAATATTCCATAAATAATAAAATTAATCCCTGCTAATTTGCTATTCAGCATTGGCAGACTAAAAATAAGGCAGTTCATTTTGCACTGCCTTATAAAATATGTGTTGAGCCTTTTTTATTTATAAACTACCTTCTCTATCTTTTTATTGATTTTTCTATATCTATATATTCCATAAACTATGGGAGTAATTGCTAATATAATGAAATTGCTATAGCTAATAGTCCTATTCCTGTTATTTTTCTCTTCTAGGTTAAGATTATAAATATTTTGAATATTACTTTCTCCCTCCATAAGTTACCTCCAAATGAGTATATTAAATTGAACAAAACCATCCCAAATTATAAATTTGTAATTACATTATATCCAGATATAATCAATAATAATCCAATTAGAAATATATAAAATTTTTCAATTTTTCTTTCCTCTAATCTCAGATTAATTAAGGTACCTATAAACCCTCCAATAACTGCTGAGACACACATAAATGGGATTAAAGATAAATCATATTCAAATAATTTATTTGAAATTATTACACTGCTTAATTTTGATATTTGTGCAAAGAAAATAGTAGCAATTGAATAAATTGTCGCATCCTTAATCGTATAAGAAAACAGAAGCATCAAAAGAGCAACATTTAATGGTCCTCCTCCTATTCCTAAAAAGACTGAAATTGAACCTAAGAAAAAACCAACTAAGAATATAGAAAGGAAATTTTTTAAATGAAAAGATCTAACTTTATCTTTATTTATTGTATAAATTAATATACAAATTAAAATAATTGCAAGTAAAGATGCTTGAATGACTTTAACAACACTATTTTCATAAGAAGAAGCAACTCTATTAAAAACCGCTTCTCCTGCTACTCCCCCGATTAGCGAACCAATAGATATCCATAAAAAAGTCTTTAATTGAAAAATAAAACCATTTTTCAATTGTGTAATTATTGATACAATACTCATGGTAAAAACAGCAACTGATGAGTAAAATCCTATTGCAGCTGCATTATGATAACCAATCATATCAAATAATGGTTTAATTATTACCCCTCCGCCAAGACCAGAAATTGCACCTGAAATGGTGGCAATTAATATAATACTTACATACATTAATATTATCATTACAATTATCCCCTTATTAAAAATACTTAGCGCCATGATTTGAAGCATAAGTGTTTTTTAAATATTTATCCGATAGCTAGCATCCGTAAAACTTACACGTGCACTGTGAACGTGACTATTCCGAGTTTTAAATTTGAAATATCTACTTTTATCAATGTGAGATAACGGCTGCACGCTCCTGGATTAGTTCAACTAAGATTTAGCTGGAATCCTCCACCTAAATCAAGTTTCACTTTATAAAGCTACTTTTACTATTTCAGCACACTTTTCCATTCCTAAGGAATCTACAGTAAATGTATCAGTATTAATACATAAATCATATTCACTCATCTTGCCTCTTTCAATGCTCGAAAATGTACTGTAGTAAATTTTTCTCTGCATAACTTGTCTATCAATGTACTCAGGTGCATCTTTCTTTGGAATTCCAACAACTCTTTCGCATCGGTCTACTTTTTTATCCATATCTTTGCTATAAACATATACATTTAAAAAATCTACCTTACCCCTTAAGACTATATCTGCACCTCTTTCCATAAGAATACAATGACCTTCCTCACCTCAACTATTTTCAAAATAGTATCTGAGTATGCATTATAAATCTTAAGTCCTAAATCAAGTTCATTCAACTGTAAAGTTTCATCAAACTTACTATTTGCAAGTTTTTCATCATATTCACTTAAAACTTTCTCATCAATTCCAGATTCCTTTGCAGTCCTAATCAATAAATCTTCTTCACCATAAAATTTTATTCCAAGCTTTTTTTCTAGTTCCTTTGCTATATATCTCGCTGCACTTGCATACTCACTAGTAAACACTATATATTTTTTTGTCATACCTAATACCTCCTAAAAAATAAACAATTAATTATTTAAGCAGTCTGCATAATTAAATCCATTAAATGAACACCATTTCCCACACCTTGCTTAACACCTCTTAAACAAGAATTACAGTAACAAACTACTCTATCTGTTGTATACTGTGAGCAATGTTCTTCCATAAGCTTTTGCTGCTCTTCTTCAGTACGAAGTTCAAGTTTACCTTCCATCTGCTTTACAAAATAATTTGGAGCAATCTTTATATTACCTTCCTTCATAGGATTATAGCGGAACACACCACAGAACTCAGACTTTTCATAATTTTCTTCAAGCTCTACAATTTCAATATTCATTTTCTTCATAATGTTTCTTACTGCATCATGGAGTGATTTCTTGTCTCCTGCACGCCAACAATCTTGAAGCGTAATTTTTTCACCATGTAAATCTGGCCAAGGGAACTCTTTATCTGAATCTAAGATCCCCCATACGCTGATTTCATTTGCTTCTGGCACAGTTTCCTTAACAATAGCTGAACATGAATGGCATATCGTAACAGCTGTGTCTTGATCAGTCAAACTTTTATGACCTGGACGGCAGCATCCTTCTATCCTCATACCATGTTTTTCTTTTAAATATTCTTTAATTTTCTTACTTCCTTCTTTAGAAGCCATTGTAAAATTACAACTTGGATAATAAACAAACATATAATAACTTCCTTTCTTAATTCAAATAAAATGTTATGATAATATATAAAAAATTATTTAAATTTAATATTTTATTTAAAAAGACTATTTCTTAATTAATATTTTTAAAAAATTAGCGTTAATTCTAAATAACTAAGTAGTATATTAATTACTCTGATTCTAAATCTTCTCCATTGGATTCAATACACTGTTTATACCACTCAAAGGATTTTTTCTTGCTACGATTAAGAGTTCCATTTCCTGCATCATCCATATCTACATAAATGAAACCATAACGTTTTTTCATTTCTCCTGTACTCCAAGATACTAAATCAATACATCCCCATGGAGTATATCCCATTAAATCAACACCATCTAATTCAACTGCATCTTTCATAGCTTTGATATGTTCCTTTAAGTAATCAATTCTATGGTCATCATTAATTGAACCATCAACTTCTACTTGGTCAACAGCTCCAAAACCATTTTCAACTACAAATAATGGAATATTATAGCGTTCATACATTTGGCATAACGAAATACGTAATCCTAGTGGATCAACTGACCAGCCCCAATCCGATACTTCTAGATATGGATTTTTATATGCCATCATATTATTTCCACCTGTCTTTTCTGCATTTTTATCTGTTGTTGATGCCGTAGACATATAGTAGCTAAAGCCAATGTAATCTGCGATACCTTCCTTGATTATTTCATCGTCCCCTTGCTCTTTCTTTATCGTAATTCCTTTTCTTTCAAATTCTTTAATCTTATTAGCAGGGTAATATCCCTTGCATTGAACATCTAGGTAGAATTCTACTTGTCTTTGGAACACTAGATTTTTCATAACATCTTCTGGTTTGCAGGTCATTGGATAGCTAGGAATATAAGCTACCATAGTTCCTATTTTGAAATCTGGATTAATCTCATGACCTAGCTTAACAGCTTTTGCGCTAGCTACAAATAAATGATGAACTGCTTGATATTTAGTCTGATCATCAGTATTGTGTATACCAATATGAACCCAGCATCTAAGAAAATTTATTTCGTTAAACGTCATCCAATGTTTAACTTTATCCTTATACCTATTAAAGATTATTTCGCAGAAGAATACATAATAATCAACTACTTCTCTGCTTGACCATCCGTCATAATTACTATACCAATGTGAATTAGTATTTCCACACCATCATCACCAGTAATTCCAATAGCATGCTTAGTGTCAAACAATGCTGAAACCACACCATCTACTGGGGCATAAACAGCTCCTTCCTCTGGTATAATTGCTACACCTTGACCCATAATACCATCAGCAAAAACTGGATCACTAACTTCTTTAAGATCTACTGTTCTTCCTTTAATAGGAGCATAGATAACACCACTTGAAGCCACATCTATTACCACTTCAGCTTTGTCTCCTGATCCTTTTGTATCTTGCTCTGGTTCGTCTATTCCAAGCATAAAAGAAGCAATAAATGAAACTATAAACGCAATAGCACATCCAATAGCTGCATATATTACATTAGCAAATCCATCTTGTCCAATAAAACTTGGTAATGCAAGTAACCCTGGTGCAACCTGAGCATATCTTCCAACACCCATAACACCTATGAATAGACCAGCAGCACCTCCACCAATCATGGCAGCATATAATGGCTTTTTGAATCTTAAACTAATACCATACATAGCTGGCTCTGTAATACCTAGAACTGCTGTAATCCATACCGAACCTGCAAGTTGTTTTACATCTTTGTTTTTTGCACGTATTGCTACTGCAAGTGAAGCTCCACCTTGAGCAATATTTGAAACCATCATTCCTGGACCTGCTACTGTATCATATCCTGTTGTTGCAAGCATGTTAATTCCAATTGGAATTAATCCATAATGCATTCCAGTCATAACCATTAATGGAGTTAATGCACTTACTAATAGAGGAACAAGCCAGCTAGCATATGCATTTAAGAAAGTAACTCCTGCTCCTAATCCTACGCCTAAGATATTTCCTAATGGACCAATAGCAATTAAAGTTACTGGTGCTACTATCATTAAAGTAAGTAATGGCACACCGAATAATTTAATAGTACCTGGAATAATTTTATCTGCCAATCTCTCAACATAAGACATAAACCAAACAGCTAAAATAATAGGAACAACTGAGGATCCATAAGAAACCAAGGAAACTGGTAACCCTAAAAGCTGTAATCCTTCTCCTGCTTTTTTCGCATTAGCCACCATTGTAGTAAATGTTGGATGTAATAATACACCACCAATAGCCATTGCCGCATATTCGTTACATTTAAATTTCTTTGCAGCAGAATCTGCTAGTAATATTGGTAAAAAGTAGAAAGCAGTATCACCAATATAGTTTATAAATTGGTATGTGCTTGATTTAGAAGAAAGCCATCCAAGTGCAACTGCTATAGCCATTACAGCTTTTAACATACCAGCACCAGTTAGTGCGGGAACAATTGGAAAGAATATACCCGCCATCGTATCTAAGGCCTTTGTTATAATACCCTTATCTTCTCCTTTTTCACTAGACACATCATTATTATTGAATGATCCTAACTCTAAAAGTTATTTATAAACATTTCTAACATCACTACCAATGACAACTTGATATTGCCCGCCTTTATTTACAACTCCAACAACACCCTTAAGATTTTGAAGAAATTCCGTATCTGCCTTTTTATCATCTTTTAAGTTAAAACGTAAACGCGTAGCACAATGTCCTACTGATATAACATTTTTTTCTCCACCTACTGTTTCTAAAATCGTGGATGCAAATTTATTGTAATCCATAATTTTTTCCTCCTCAATAAATTAATTTTTCCTAGTGAGTTAGTAGCATAAGTAATAATTTCATTGGTTGTTTGAACATATTCGTATGGAATTTTGGAAATTAATTCATCTAAATGACTGCGCTTTACTTTGCATTCAATAACATAAATTCTTTCTATTAAAGAATTATCAATTAAATCACTTTTGACTTTTTTAAAACCAAGACCTTTGCCCATAACTAAAACTTCTTTTCCATCTTTATGAGATCGAACTAAATTATTATTGATTACTTTATCTACTTTCATATTGGCTTACATTATATTCCTCCTTCCCATACATATAAAAACAAAAAGACTACACCCCCTTTACAATGAAATAATCATCGCAAATTGGTATAGCCTGCTTTCCAGTAACAATCCAATCAAATTTATAATATAGTCATCACTTGCAATCGTTGTCAACTATTTTTTTATATTTTTCAGTAGATTTATGTCGTAAAACTTCCGCATTTATTTTAATCACCTTTGACAAACTTAAATCTTCTAAAATATTTATAATTTATCTATAAAAACTGATATATTGTTGTAGTTTCAAATTCTTCTCCTTTATGAAAAGCGATGACTTAATGTTATCTATATTAATACTTTTGGGGTAAAACTGTGGTTCCATACAGAAACCTCCTCATTTTTTTTGTAAACAACTCTAAACAACGAAACTAGTATTGCTCCATAATTTGTCACCTGTGCTTTCATTCCTTTTGAATTTTCAAGTGTAAATATATAGGCTTCTTTTTCTTCTTTCGTCGCTCCAAATAACCCTCTTTTAATGTCCATTTTTCATTAACTCGATTACTACAGGATCTTTTGATGCCACGCCTTGTTTCTTTAACTCAGCTATCTTTTCTTTAAATTGTGGAAGATATTTTTCATGTACTACCAATAATTCATCTAGTACTTGTTTTGCTTCACTTCCCTTTTGAACCAATGGATTTATTGTAAATGCTTGTAATGCCATTCCATAATCCCCTAATAACGCAGCATTTATTGTACATTCTTCCATTGCTTTCATAATTTGAAGATGTCCTTTTTCAAATGAACCCATTTCTCCCCATGCAATTGGTTCTGCTCCTTTATCAGAAATTCTACATGAAATTTCAACTATAGAATCTGAATTTAGACAAGGTATAGCTCCATTGTTTTGTGTGCTTACTACCATATGAATTCCTTTGTTATTATATATTGCACTTATGCATTCACAAGCCGCATCACTATAAAATGCGCCGCCACGTTTATTAATTTCTTCAGGCTTTTTATTTAAATCTGGGTTTTTATATATTTCAAAAAGAGATGCTTCCACTTCTTTCATTTGCTCAGCACGTGTTCCACCTTTTTTGAATTCCTCTATGCTGTGCTCAAGCATTTCTCTTTCTGCATAGTAATAACGATGATATCCACAAGGCAGTAAATTCATAGAATGTAATAATTCTAAGGAAAATTCAGCTTGAAAAATATTAGCTGGTGTCCCCCCATTTTTTTCATTAATATGATCTATTAACTGTCCAGTTACTTCATTTCCTTCTGTATCAAACACTTTATGCCAATGGAAATGATTTAATCCTGCAAATTGATAATTTAATTCTGAAGTTTCTTTTCTAATAACCTTTGGTTCGTTCATCATAGCTATAACTGGTACATTACATAAACCAATACACTTTTTCCATCCGAAATGCTTAATTACAGCTTCCGTAATGATTCCACTAGGATTAGTAAAATTAATCAACCATGCCACTGGACACAATTCCTTCATGTCTTCAACAATTTCTCTTATTACTGGAATTGTTCTAAATGCTTTAAACATTCCACCAGCACCATTAGTTTCTTGTCCTAACATCCCATGTAATGATGGTATTCTTTCATCTTTAATTCTTGCATCCAGTAAACCAACTCTAAATTGTGTTGTTACAAAATCTGCACCTTTTAATGCTTCTCTCCTATCTAAGGTTGTGAATACTTGTACATTATATGGTGTTGCATCCCACATACGTTGTGCAAGTTTTCCTATTATTTCTACTTTTTCTTTTCCCTCTTCAATATCTACTAGCCAAATTTCACTTATTGGCATTTCATCATATCTTTTAATAAAACCTTCCATTAATTCTGGTGTATAGCTGCTGCCCCCACCAATTGTTACTATTTTTATAGCCTTTCTCACACTCTTTCCCTCCAATCGATTTCACATTTCTTTTTTCAAAATGCTTTTGACTAAATTTTTTAAACGTTAGACTTTTATTATATTTATAATATAGATGCTATAACCAAGTAACTCAATGGGATCAAGCTATTCTGGTCATTTTTTCTAAAAATTTTTAGTATTTTGATAATATATTGAAACTTTTTGATACTTTATATTATTCTTCACATATACAACTGCAAAAGCTCATCAGATTTTTTCTGATGAGCTTTAAAATAATTCAATATAATATATTTTATTTCTCTTCACTAATATTTCTATCATCAACAATTAAGTTTTACCTTAAGTTCATTAAACCCATCAATACCAATCTTTTTGCAAAAACGATGAATTGCAGATTTTGACACAAATGTTTTCTCGGCGAGATCTAATCTATATACTTTTCTTGTCTTTCAGTTCTATTTTCCTTATTAATTTCATTTATTATTTTCCATACATCCTTTAATGCAAATTCAGTAACATGACTAAATAGTGGATGTCCAACATCATGTAGCAATGCACTAAGCCTTATTGCTTGAAATAAAATTACATATGTATTTATATATTTACTATCTACATTTATTGGAATAAAGCTATTATATTCTTGAGATATATGTAATTGTTTGTATGTCTTAAGAATATTTTCACCTGACATCCACCAGTATAGTGAAATAATAAAATAAATATTTCGATATATTTAGCCCAGAATTCTAAAAAACTGACTTTGGTGCTAGCAAGCCTTTTTATTTGCTATATCGGACAAAATCTTATATAATTTTCTTAACAGTTATATCTTTAAATGGGGATGGTTAAAATGAAGCGAGATAATAATGAAATGCCAAACAAAAACATGACTCTGTTAGACAGATTGCATTTTCTAAAAAAAAATCCAACCACTACTCAAAAACAATTACCTTGTGTAACATATAAGATAATGTTTTGTAGCGGAGTAGGTTTACTTACTGGCTATCCTGTTTTTCCAGGAGCAGAGCTTATATTGAATGAATATAAGGGAACAGCCTTTGATTTTAATCATGACCCTATGGATCAAGTTATGCAGATTAACTTTTGCCTTGAGGGACGGATGGGGTGGACTTTGCATAATGGTGATTGTCTTTACCTTGGAGCTGGTGATATTTCAATACATATGATGGATCATTGTGCCACATCTTCTATGGCCCTCCCTTTAGAATATTATAAAGGATTTACCATTTTTCTGGATTTGGATGAATTTAAAAATCATTTGCCACAAGCGTTATGTTCAATAGGATACAATCCTATTGAATTGAAATCAAAGTTTTGCGATGCCGGTCAGATTACTGTCCTGCCAGCCACTACAAAAATGGACACACTATTTTATCTTTGGGATACAGTGCCTAGCGCTTATCAATTGTCATATTTACAGCTTAAACTACAAGAATTATTGTTATTTTTAAATATATATGACTTATCAAAGTCTAAAGGTAAAGACCCATATCCAGCTGCAATCATAAGCACGATTAAGAAAATGCATAAAAAACTAACTTCCGACTTAAAAGAACATCCGACAATAGAATTGCTTTCCAAAGATTTCTTAATTAACACCTCTACGTTAAAGAAAGCATTCAAATCAATTTATGGTCAGCCGATTGCCCAGTATATGAAGGATTATCGTATGCATCATGCTGCAAATCTATTGTGCCAAACTACTATGACGGTAGGCGAAATTTCTGAGATGATGGGCTATGAAAGTCAGAGTAAGTTTGCCACCGCGTTTAAGAAAATCATGCAAATTCCTCCTGTAGAATACAGAACACGATACAAAATGGAAAATACGGATCTTCCGAAAACATGATTCCATTCTGATATAAACTTATAAAAAATGAGGTATTTATCAATCGTGTTGTTACATAAGTTTTTTATCATATTCTAAAAATCATACATTAAAACTTGAAATATCATTTTTTAATTCAGATGATATAGTAACTATTTTTTGCGAAGTTATGGCTAATTCATTTGTTATAGCTGTTTGTTCTTCTGTCGATGCTGTTACCTCTTCTGAAAGAGCTGAAATTTCTTGTGATTTTGAAGCTATATTTTCAACTGTATTTAAAATCTTATTTCTGCTTTCCATTGTTCCTTTAAGTACTAAACGCACTTTATTAATTTCTTTAGAAATCTCATTTACTTTCTCAATAGTTCTCTTAGATGAATTCGCAACATTATTAACCTCATTCCTACTTTCTTCCACCATCTTAGTTGCATGCTTTGTTGCAGAAGAAACAACTTCCGTTTCTTCTATTACCGTATTTATTAATTGAGTTATACTTTTTGATGAATTTAGAACTTCTTCTGCAAGTTTTCGTATTTCTTCTGCTACTACTGAAAATCCTTTTCCCGCCTCGCCAGCTCTTGCGGCTTCAATGGATGCATTTAAAGCCAAAAGATTAGTTTGACTAGCTACACCATTTATAACATCAACTATAGAATTAATTTGAAATATAGTTTTATCTAAATTATCTACTTTTGATTTTCCTATTAAAAATGAATTTAACATTTCATCAATAGTATTGGTTAATTTATTTACAGTATCTGCTCCTATATTTGTATCTTCTTTTATAGTATTTCCTATATCAGCTAATATAGTTAGTTCATTTTCAACATTATCTAAATCTACCGAAAAATTCTCTAATAATCTAACTGCATCCTCTAAAGACTCTGTTTGTTTTATTCCTTCTTCAGATACACTTGTTACTGAAGAAGCAATCTCTTCACTAGATAATGCTACTGTATTTCCGCCCTCATTAATATTTTTAGATAAATCACTTAAACTTTCTGATATCACTTTAATTTTTCTAACAAGTTCTCTAATACTTTTTGTAGTTTCTTTACTGACAGCTGCAAGTTTTCCTATTTCATCTTTACCTGTAACTTTATACTCAGCAGTTAAATCTCCCTCACCTATTTTTTCAATAGTCTCTTTAAGACTTTCTATAGGCCTCGCAATTCGTTTGCCTATACATATTCCTGCAATGGCAGCTAGAATTAGAACTGTAATAGCATGGATTATACTTTTTATAATTGTATCTTTAATAGCTTTTTGCATACTATCAATAGAAATACCAACCGAAAGACTATACTCTACGCTATTTCCATCTTTAATAGGCATTCCTACATTATATGCTGATATTCCTTTCCACTCATAGATGTTTCCGCTTGTTTTCTCTTCAAATACACTTCCTAGTTCATTCGAATTAATTTTTTGGCCAATAGAATTCTTTGATGTTCCTGCAACAAGGGTTTTATCTTTTGACACTACATCAATATAACATAATTGCCCATCAGAATAATCGTATATACCATCTAATATATCCTGTATTTTATCTATATTTTTTATTCCTGTTTTCTCAATGCTCGCTCTTATATTATTTGCCAAAGTAATTCCATCAGCTTTCATTTGATTTTGTATTCCATTTATCATTTGATGTGTAAGGAAAGATGTACAAGTCAAAATTATTATTGCTGCAATTAAAACAAAGTTAAAAATCAATCTTTTTCTTATAGAACTAAACATATAATCCTCCACCTCTGTTGTCTTTCGAACTATTTTATCATGAAATAGTCCTTTTGAAGTTACATATACTTTCCATCTTATTCTTCAATATGTTCGATTCCCTGCGAGATAATTGCTCTTACATGATTATCTGCCAGAAAATAAATAATGAATTTCCCTTCTCTTCGGCTTTTTATGAGTCTGCTTTCTTTTATAACCCGTAATTGGTGTGATATGGCTGAATGGCTCATTTCAAGAGCCATTGCCAAATCACCCACAGAACTTTCTTCTAGAAAAAGATAATGTAGTATCCTTATCCTAGTAGTATTTCCAAATACTTTGAATAAATCTGCGATGCGATAGGATTCTTCTAATAAATCTGTATTTTCTTTTATCAAAATCTTCCCCTCCGCTTCAACTTTTCCTATAGTTTTTTTGTAAATAGCGCACGAATTGCATTTAATATCGCAATAATCATAACTCCCACATCGGCAAAGATAGCAAGCCACATATTTGCAATACCTATCGCTCCAAGTACCAGACAAATCAACTTAATACCAATCGCAAACCATATATTCTGATGCACAATTCTAAGGCATTTACGTGAAATCTTAATAGCTTTGACAATCTTTAGTGGATCATCATCCATAAGAACCACATCTGCTGCTTCAATTGCTGCATCAGAACCCATGGCCCCCATCGCAATACCAATATCTGCTCTTGTCAATACTGGCGCATCATTGATACCATCACCTACAAATGCCAGCTTTGCTTTATCCAACTTCAAAGACAAAAGTTCCTCAACCTTTGACACTTTGTCAGCAGGGAGTAATTCGCTATATACCTCATCCAGTCCTAAATATCCTGCTACCTGGTCTGCAACTCTCTTTGAATCTCCTGTCAATATGATCGTCTTTTCTACTCCAGCAGCCTTTAATGCTGCAATAGCTTCTTTTGAATGTGGCTTTACAATATCTGAAATGATTATATGTCCCGCGTATTCTTCATTCACAGCCATATGAATGATTGTTCC
This sequence comes from Clostridium estertheticum subsp. estertheticum, assembly GCF_001877035.1. Taxonomy (NCBI): domain Bacteria; kingdom Bacillati; phylum Bacillota; class Clostridia; order Eubacteriales; family Clostridiaceae; genus Clostridium; species Clostridium estertheticum. Next base: position 3,345,292 of record NZ_CP015756.1, read on the forward strand.
TACATCATGACACTCCATGTACTTAATACCAAGTTTCTTCATCAACTTCGCATTTCCTGCTGCTACGGTAGTTCCATCTACTTTTGCGGTAACACCATTTCCACTGATTTCCTGAATATCTGTGACCCTTGAGCGGTCAATCTCCTTACCATAAGCATGCTGTAAACTCTTACTAATTGGATGAGAAGAGGCACTCTCTACAAGAGCCGCATACTCTAACAGCATTTTCTCCTCCATCTTATTGTGATGTACACCATTTACCTCAAATACACCCTGAGTCAAAGTTCCTGTCTTATCGAAAACGACATATTTCGTTTGTGCTAAAATCTCCAAATAATTAGAACCTTTTACAAGAACACCTTCTTTGCTTGCTCCACCGATACCCGCGAAAAAGCTTAGCGGGATGCTGATTACAAGAGCACATGGACAGCTGATTACAAGGAAGGTCAATGCACGGTAAATCCATGTTCCCCAATCAGCGCCAAGTCCCATACCAAACATGCGGACAAGTGGTGGAATAATTGCAAGTGCAATTGCGCTATATACAACTACAGGTGTGTAAATTCTTGCAAATTTTGTGATAAAGTCCTCTGATTTTGACTTTCGAGAACTTGCATTCTCCACAAGCTCAAGAATCTTGGATACTGTGGATTCGCCAAATTCCTTGGATGTCTTAATCTTAAGCACGCCAGTTATATTTATGCATCCGCTGATGATTTCATCGCCTACACTCACTTCACGAGGAAGGCTTTCACCTGTTAACGCGCTGGTGTTAAGACTAGAGCTTCCCACTACAACTGTTCCATCAATTGGAACCTTCTCGCCAGGCTGTACAACAACAACTGAACCAATTCCAACTTCATCTGGATCAACCTGCTCTAGCTTTCCATTCTTCTCAATATTAGCATAATCTGGGCGTATATCCATAAGACTACTGATATTTCTACGACTTTTACCGACCGCATAACTCTGGAACCATTCGCCAATCTGGTAAAACAACATAACTGCAATTGCTTCCATATAATCGCCATCCTCGTATATCGCAAGCGCCATGGCCCCTATCGTTGCTATCGCCATCAAAAGACTTTCATCAAATGCTTGTCCGTTCTTAATTCCTTTTATAGCTTTAATCAAAATGTCATAACCAATAATAATATATGGAATTAGATATAACAGAAATCTCGTAGCACCTTTCGCTGGTATAAAATTCAATGCAATCATAAGAACAGTTGCTACAATGATTCTTACTAACATCTTTTTCTGCTTCTTATTCATATTAATTCCTTCTTTCTTTTTGAAATTATCAATTAAATATATGAACAATTGTTCATATATAAGTCTCTTTTTTTGCACCCCTCTGGCCTAGCCAAATATAAGGGTGCATACAAATATGTCATATTATTTTTTATCCAATTGAATTAAAGGAAGATTTCACAGTCATCTTCTACCTTTTTACAGTTAGTGCGGACTTCTTTCATAACAGCTTTTGCTTCCTGTCCTTCTTTAAACTCAACATTCATTTTGAGTGTCATAAAGTTTACAGTACAATCTTTTACACCTGCTGTATTTTTTGCAGCATCCTCCATTTTATTTGCACAGTTTGCACAGTCTACATCAATCTTATAACTCTTTTTCATAGTAATATTAGCTCCTCTCAACAATTATTTTTCGTATATTCAATTAAACACTTGTTTAATCGTTAACTATAATTTACCGTAATCATTATAATAAGTCAATAGAGTAGATAATAATACTTCCATTTGGATAAAATCAATTTCCAAATGGAGCAACTCAAGAGGTACTAATGATTAGCAATTCTTCATGGACGGAATAGTTTTTATTTCTCTTCGCTAATATTTCTATCATCAACACTGCTTTCAACTTCTTGAATATAATCCAGATTTTTTTCATAATCCATTTTAAAAATACAGCTAAAAATCACATCTAACAAATATTGCATTGCAATATGTGATGAAAATTGGGATATTCTATTTCTTAAATTTTCTCTATCGCTTATATACAAATTGTGTTTTATATAATTTGATGCAACACTTTTCCCAAGCCTTCCTATCCAAATTATCTCAATACCTCGTCTATGTAATATTTCTGCAATAGAAGGTAAAAACGTTGCTTTTCCTGAATATGATATAATTATAGCCACATGACTTTTTTTAGATGCTGTTGCAGTGCAACGCTGATCATAAAATGATTCGGGACAGCAAACCATTCTTCCAATTGCACGCATTTTATCTTGAAAATTTTCTGCAACATTAATATTGTGTGCATGGGTATATATATCTATAATATCTGCATTATGTAATAATTTAACCGCTTTATTTAATTCCAGTAAATTTATAGAATTGTATGTGTCAGCTATTGATGCTTCATATAATTCCAGTAACTTCTGAGCTAATATTCCTTGACTATCGTCAGGTAAAAATGGGAAATTCACATCAATCTGATTATCAGCTTTATTTTCTACTGCAATGTCTTGAACAAGTTTTACCTTAAGTTCATTAAACCCATCAATACCAATCTTTTTGCAAAAACGATGAATTGCAGATTTCGACACAAATGTTTTCTCTGCGAGCTCTCGAATTGATAATTGGTCAATTTGATATTTATTTTTCATTATATATTGCCCTAACTGATTTTCAGTCGGTGTTAGATTATCACAGCATTTAATCATATTTTCTATAGTCATAATTACCTCCTAATTCACCTTAAATATTAATAAAATTATACATAGCAGATCTAGAGAAATATTTTCCTCTTTTTCTTTTCATACTATCATCCTTTCTATTCTATAGCAATATACAATATTTATTAACAATTTCTTTTTCTATTTCTTCATTTCCTCTCAAGAATTAAATAAGACCATTAAGAATCTTGAAGCTGAATTAGGAGTATAATTATTTACACGTGCAGCTCATGGAGTTGAACCGACAGTACCTGCACATAACTTAAAACGAAGAGCTAAAATTATTATTTCAGAGTTTGAAAATATAAAAAATGATATGCGTGCGACACGTTGCAACTTGAAAAGAGTTGCCTAAACTGAATAAGTTTAAGAACTGATGGCATTGAAAAGTCAAATGAAGGTGTAACGCCTTGAAGGGCTTTCTCTGATACTCCGATATGTGTCTTATTTATTAAGAAATGAGAGATATAAAGCTCGGTGAAGTCGATTGAGAATACACCCTAATGCTGTGCATATGCAGAGTAAATGAACAGCGAAGCAGAGGTGGTTGTGTGTACGATAGATCGGGAGTCCATAAAATACTCATGGTAAGAATGTTCCTTAGGAACTAACAAAATTCCGAATGTAAGGGTCTATACTATGTATCTAATCATGGAATATAAAGTAAATAAAATAGCATAAGAGTAACTGCATTGAAATGATACTTTAAGTGGCTTAAGAAGAACAATTTATCATTACAAAATTTGGTTTTTGCGTGGAAATTATCACGACAATAAATACTGGCCTCTGCATAAATATATTATAAGGTAAACGGAGGAAGCTTAATCGTTGGATTGTTACTACAGAAGATGTTATTGCTGCAGAGCGTTCCAATGGAAAAGACTATCCTGATTCCATTCCAGCCAATTAAGCAAAAAATCTTTAAAAGCTTTTGCCTGAGGCGTTAAGACCGTATGATGTTTTTGTGCTAAATAAACTGTCCGCATAGTATGATTATCTGCTAATGGAATGATTACAGTATGGGGGCGTTTGTTTTGAAATGCCAGATAATCCAGCGAACCACCAATAGCTAGATTTTGTTCAGCTATATCGGCGATGATGGAATCAACATTTGTTTCCAATATCGTATTTGGTCGGATGTCGTTTTTTATCAAATTCTCCTGAAAAATATTAAAAAATGGTTGTTCACGACCTTTTAATACCAAAGGTTGGTCTTTGAAATCAGTACAGGAAAGTGCTGCTTTTTGGGCAAGTGGATTTTTGCGATTTACGATGATGCAGTAATAATTAGAAAACAAAGCCTGGTAGGAAAAGAGAGTGGTATCGACTGGTGAGGAGAGCAGTGATAGTTCAATTTCATCATTCAATAGTTCTACTGTGGCTGCTTTATCAGTGGTTTCTGTAAAGTTTAACAAAATTTCCGTATGGGCTTTTTGAAAATCTTTGATGAAATTAACACCTAAATAATCTAAGACGCCTGCAGTAGAAAGAATCTTGAGAAAATCTTTTTGAGTATGCATGAAAAAAGACTTTTCCTGTATTGTAGAAAACTCATTTAAGATTTTTTCTGCATGTGGTTTTAGCATATGAGCCTGATTGGTAGGAATCAGACCTTTTTTTGTGCGAACGAATAGAGACGCATTGAGTTCCTTCTCTAGGGACAGTAGTGTTTTGCTTATGCCCTGAGGAGTAATGATTAATTTTTTTGCTGCTTTTTTGATGCTTTGCAGCTGGTAAACTTCTAAAAAATATAAAAGTTGGTGCTGATTCATAGTTAAGCTCCTTTAGAATTATAATTTTATAGTATAGAAAATAGCCAAATAGCCATCTGCTGGAAGTAAGAGTTTTATAATACACGCAGAATATTGGATTTATTATATTCTCTTTATGTTTAAGATACAATAACCAAATTCAATAAAGGAAATACCTATTAACATTTTTTACAAATTGTCAAGAACTTTAATGATCGTCAAAAAACTAATGTATAAGGGGAAAAGCCTGTAAAAAAAATAGTAATCCTCCTCAAGCTAAGGACATCACAATTCAAGTTAAAACTCTTATATATTTTGTTGATAAGTATTCTAATAGCTTCTGCTGTGGATAAAAACAGAAGCCTTATGTTATGGTCTAAAAACAACTAAATGGTTGATTTGGGTAAATTTTTTCTGTTTGTATTGATACATACATATGTGATAATTTAAAAGCAACGATTAAATATGTGTTTAATTGTGTATATAAGATTTTAAAATTATACAAGGAGGTAATTTAAAGTGAAAAAAATAGTACAGACAGGATTAATGTATCACGAAAATTTTAACTGGCATAATCCGTGTGACGGAGCTCTTATTTTTCCAGCAGCATACAGTAAATGGGTTGAGTTGAAATCTTACTACGATGATGTAAATAGAATTAGGCAAAGTTTCAATTTACTGAATCGCAGTGGGTTTATCGATGATTTAATTCCATTGGAACCAAGGAAGGCAACAAGAGAAGAACTTTTATATTTTCATTCGCCTCAATATATTGACAAGCTTAAGACATTAAGTGATGCTGAAGGCGGAGAAGTAGGCCCCTTTGCGTATGTAGGAAAGGGTTCTTATGATATCATTTCATTAGCTGTGGGCGGCGATTTAGCAGCACTTGATGCAGTTATGGATGGAAAGGTGACAAATGCATTCTGTCTCCAAAGACCTCCAGGTGCGCATGCTGAAAAAGATCATGGCTATGGTTTTTGTATCGTCAATAATTTTAATATCATGGCGAATTACGCTCAAAAAAAGTATGGCTTAAAGCGAATTATGATCATTGATTGGGATTGTCATTATAAAAATGGTATTCATGAGGCATGGTACAATGATCCTGAAGTGTTATATATTGAAACACATCAAACAGGAACATTTGGACGTAATTCTTCTCATGATAAAGATGCAGAAAACGTTGGAGAAGGTGATGGACGAGGTTATAACATACCTATCCCTATGCCGGCAGGTACAGGAGATCTAGGTCATATTAAGGCCTTTGAAGAGATTATTGTTCCAATTGCTGATCAGTATAAACCGGAACTTGTCATTGTAGTAGCCGGCTTTGCTGCAAATATATTTGATCCACTTGGGGGTCAGCAAATCACAGCTACAGGGTATAAAAAATTGACTGAGATAGTGAAGGGAATTGCTGATCGTAATTGTGAAGGTCGCCTTGTAGCTGTTATGGAAGGTGGAGCAGGTTCATATATGCCATTCTGTGTTTCAAAAGTTCTTGAAGGGTTGAGTGGCAAAAAAAGTGTTGTGGAAGACCTAATAACGGTCGATTGTGGATTTGGAGGATTTATTAATCCTAATACAGCAAATGCAGTATCTATAGATCAAGCAAATCAAATCGAAAAAGTAAAAAGAGTTCAATCTGAATTTTGGAAGTTGTGATATATATAAACTAAAGTCATATGGTATTTTTTCGAGTGTCGAGAAACCCGTCTTTCGTATTGTTCGAGAGACGGGTTTCTTTTTTCATTTAGAGATTGAAAAAGGATATAGGCATATTTCCATCATGAAACTTTGTTTTTGGCTACTACTAGTAATTGGATAAGCAATAGACACAGCACCCATTTGGATTGTTCCTAGTCCTCCTATAAACATTGCATTTGACATTAAAATTATAAAAAATTGATTTAATCTTCTAAAACAACATATTATAATATCTATTAATGCTTTTTTCTAATTCCAATAAATCAACATTTCTTCCAACCCTTATTGTTTCTTTACCATTAATATAAAGTATTAATAATGGAAATGAAAAAACGTTATTCATTGCTGCAAATTCCGTTTGCTTTTCTCCATCAATATTAACACTTTTTACTTTAGAATAAGATTCTAATATTCTTTCAACCTTACTCTTAATCACTTCACAAGCCCCACAGACTTTGTTACTAAAATATATTATAACCATTTCATTTCCACTAATAATATTTTTAATTTCTTCATCACTATTTATTTTTAACATCTACTCCATCCCCCTGATTGCTATATTTATAAATATCTTTAATACTATTATTATAAATCTTCTCTTAATGCCTTTGCAAATTGATCAGGACAAGAAGTTTCCTTATTACCACAACGTATATTTGCGAATTTATCAGCAATTTCATTAGCATCTATACCAATTGCTAAACTCCTAATACCAAGCGCATTCCCTGGACATCCACCTATAAACTGCACATCTGTTATTTTATTGTCATCGCTTAATTCAAAATTTATTTCTCTACAACAAACTCCAGTTGGATTAAATTTTATTTTTTTCATTAATATTACCTCCTTTTAAAAATATTCATTAGCTAATTTCATCCTATCTCTAAATTACATGGTAACTTTAAATGCTGCCCTTAGAAGCTGCAAACCAAAGTACTTCAGATAAAGTTGGATGAGCATGTACAGTGTTTTTTAAATTATCAATAGTTAATTTATTAGTTACTGCAAGCGTTAGTTCATGTATTAATTCTGTAGCACCGCTTCCTATAATGTTTGCTCCGAGAATAACTCCATCAACAGGATTATAAATAATTTTTACCCTTCCTTCAATTGAGTGATTGATAATTGATTTACCATTCATCATCATTGGAAAATTTATAATCTTTGTTTGTTTATATTGTTCTTTTGCCTCACTTTCTGTTAATCCTACAGAAGCAATTTCAGGGTTTGAAAATATTACTCTTGGTGTATTTTTATTAGTATATTTCATACTTTCTGATTTCACCATATTAGCTGCAGCAATAGTGCTTTCATACATAGCCGTATGAGCAAGCATAGTTGTAGGAATAACATCACCAACTGCATAAATATTTTTAGCACTTGTTTGTAAATAGTCATTTACTTTAATAAATCCATCTTTAACTTTTACATCAGTATTTTCCAAACCAATATCTTCTATATTAGGTTTTCTTCCAATGCTTATTAGAATTTTATCAAATAATTCTGTATTGATATAACTTCCGTCAAGTGAACAATTTACTTTATTATCTATTATCTCTGCCTTATTCAATTTTGTATTGGCATAAATTTTTATCTTTTTATTTTTTAGTAAATCTTCTGCCATTGCACTTGTGTCCACATCTTCATTTATCAAAATTCTTTCTGATCCCTCGATTAAAGTTACTTCTGCACCAAAGCTATTATAAATAGAGGCAAATTCTAAACCAATTACACCTCCACCAACTACTAATAGCTTCTTTGGTATATCATTATTATCTAATAATTCATTGCTTGTACAAATATATTTTCCATCAATATTAATTCCTGGAATTAACTTAGGTCTAGCTCCTGTTGCTATAACAAACTGCTCTGCTTCAACTACTTCTACAGATCCATCAGGTATACTTACTTCAACTTTATCATTGCTTATAAATCTTCCATGACCTATTACAATTTCAGCCATATTAAATTTTCTATTAATAGAATTTAATTGTGTTAAAAGCATATCCTTAGTTTTTGTAATTTGTTCCATGTTTATTTTCACTTCTGGAATTTCTATTCCAAACTCATGAGCTTTTTTAGCTATTTCAGCAATTTCAGCTGCTTTTACTAAATGTTTAGTTGGCATACATCCTTTATTTGCACAAACTCCTCCAAACATATTAGAGTTTTTTTCAATAATGCACACACGCTTATTTAATCTTGAAAAAACTCCTGCTACTTCACCACTTGCCGGTCCACTTCCTAAAATTACAACATCAAATTTTTTCATCGTATTACCTCCTTGTATATTTATCTTGCTTTTATACAATACTAAAATTATTAATATCAATTAGACCTTAATATCTAGTACCGGTCTAATAACAAGAATATACACTATGGTATAATACCAAGGTCAAGTAATTTTAATATTTATAGTTTATTTCAATTATTCTTTAAAATTATTAATTTTGCGCACTGGTATTTGAATTTCAGTAATATGTTCTTCTTTTATTGCAGTTTCATGTATATTTATTTTACATATTTTTATCATATTTCCTACTACTTTATATTTATTTTCTTCTATATACTTCATCATATTTTGTATGTGTTTCATATCTTCATCGAAAGTTCCTTTATAAACAATATTAACATAATCTCCTTCATCTAATATCATATTATAATTAACATCATCATAATCTACTAAACAAAAGGCTGCTTTATATTTCATATCTCCAATTTTATTTAATTTTTCCTCATCGTATACAACTCCAATATTGCCATTTCCTAATATATAAATCTTATCTTCATATTGTTTTTGAAGCCTTTTAATGATACATTCTGCTTCACCTTCATTAGATATACCTGCATTTAATTTTAACGCTTTTCTCAATTTAATATGTCTAACTTGTATTTTATTTAATTCTATATCAGAAATTATATCATCTATTGATTTTAATCTTCTAATAATATTATCCTTATTATTTGTTAATTGTTGGATTCTATCATCTATTAATTTAACCTCTTCTTGTAATATTTGTTTTGTCGTTTCTATACTTCTATCTTCTAAATATTCTTTGATTCTTTTCATCGAAATATCAAAATTTCTAAGTTCTTTAATTAAATTTAATTTCCATACATCTTTTATATTATATAATCTATAACCATTTTCACCTCTATTGGGTCTTATTATTCCAAGTTTTTCATAATACATTAATGAATCTTTTCCTATTCCATAAGTTTCAGATATTTCACCTATTCTATAGTATTGTTTCATGTAATCCTCCTATGTTTAATAATACTAAATATTTAACCAAATCTACTGCTATAAAATAATTATCCATTTACTGTATTTTATCTAAATTATTTCTTTCATTTTAATATATCTCCTTCTTCTATGTTCTTTAATTTTCTCTTGATAGCTCACTCATTCTTAGTATCGTATAATTACATTAATTTATGTTTTTAATCTATATTTAATTAATATGTATTTATATTTCAAGTTTACAATAATTCCAGAGTAACTCGCATAAAGCATTGACACATATTGATTTATCATAATTCGTATCCTTATATATTTTAGCATTATATTATTTAGGTGTACAATTTAAAACAAGATGAATATACAAAAGTGGTTGAGCAACGCTTCAATTAGAAACACGCAATTTGGGTTTAACCTCACAATGTGTTTCTTTAATTGACATTTGCAAATTAGATTATGCTATAATTAAGAATATGATTAAAAAATATATTAGTAACATAAAATTTCAAATTAGAAAACTCAGTTATTGGTATATATAAATTTAATTTTAATAAAGGAGGTCACGTGCCATAATATTATCATGTATAATTCATTAAAGCATAATTAATACATGTTTAAGTTATGGCCAGTAAAATTTATGATAAAAGTATATGATAGAACTAATAAATCTTATGAAGAAGAGCTTGTTGCAGGAAAAGGATATCTTGAATGGATATATGGTTCTCCTATTGGCAAAAATATTACTGAACTTATTATTAAGAAAAGATTGTTTTCTAAACTATATGGTAGGTTTTGTGATACTAAATTAAGCGCTAATAAAATTGAACCCTTTGTTGACAAATTTAGTATTGATATGACTATCACTAAAAAAGGGATTAATGAATTTACTTCTTTCAATGACTTTTTCACTAGAGAATTAACTCTTGAGTCTCGACCAATTAATAAAGATAAAAATATTTTAATCGCTCCTGGAGATGGGAGACTTATTGCATATGAAAATATCGATTTAGAGAATATAATTCAAATCAAAGGATTGACATATAGTTTAAAGAAATTAATCAATAAAGATGACATCGCAAATAATTATCAAAATGGAACATGTCTTATCCTAAGACTAGCTCCTACTGATTACCATAGGTTTCATTTTGTAGATTCAGGTGTTCCTTGTGAAAGTCATTTTATTAATGGGCATTATTATTCTGTAAATCCAATAGCTCTAAAGACTATCCCAAAGCTTTTTTGTGAAAACAAAAGAGAATGGTCACTATTTAAATCTGATAACTTCAATGATATATTGTATATCGAAGTTGGTGCCACTTGTGTTGGTTCAATAATCCAAACTTATTCACCTAATATAAGAGTAACTAGAGGTAATGAAAAGGGATATTTTAAATTTGGAGGCTCTACAACAATATTATTTTTTAAGAAAGATTGCGTAAAAATAGATGATGATATTTGTGAACAATCCAAATTAGGTTTTGAATGTAAGGTTGCATTAGGCGAAAAAATTGGAACTAAACTCTAGATTATTAGTATTTTTTCTGGCGATTATGATACAAATATAAGCAAACAAAGTATATAAGAATAGCCCTTAAAGAGGCATCATCAAAGAACAGTGTAGTCCTGTTTTTTGATGATGTCTCTTTTAAGAGTTATAACCATAATTTATACTTATTAATAATGTTTATCAATTTTCTATATCTTTTAATGCAATTGCACACTCAATCCTTTTCTTTTGCATTTTGCATCCAATTTCATAAGGAATATTCATATCACCATTAAAATTGAGGTTATTCGCCTGACATCCACCACTGCAGTAAAATTTTGCCCAACATTCTCTACACTTTGGTTTATTGTAAATATGAGCTTTCTTAAATTTCTTAGCTAAAGACTTATAAAAAGTGTCTTCATAAATACTTCCCAATTTAAATTCTTCTTTTCCTTCTCTACTACCTAACTATTTTACTTGCTACAGTAACTTTTTCTAATAACACCCGCTGCAACTTCCACTACAGCTCTTTCCTTTTTTTCTATCCTTAACAATCCTACTGTAGAATTTGAAGATGCTGCTGATGTTAATTCTGTAATGAAAGAAGTTACAAAAGCATGTAAAAAAGTAGAACCAGATTGCGAAATCTATGTAAAATAGAAAATTGTGTTTAAGGAGGAAGGAATCATGACAAAAAAACAAAGGGCGATGTTGTGGCGTATAATTATTTCAGCAATTCTAATGGTATCCTTGGCCTTAATTTCTACAACAGGTTGGATTCAAATAGCAATATACTTAATATGTTATCTAATTATTGGATATGACATATTGAGAAAAGCAATTCTCGGTATTTTTAATGGCAAAATTTTGATGAGAATTTTCTTATGGCTATTGCAACAATTGGAGCAATCCTTCTTGGCGAATACTCAGAAGGTGTTGCTGTTATGCTCTTCTACCAAATCGGAGAATTGTTCCAAAGTTATACTGTAGGAAAAAGCCGTAAAAATATCTCATCATTAATGGATATACATCCATATTATGCTAATGTTGAAAAGGATAAAAAACTTATAAAAATAGATCCAGATGAAGTTGCTATAGGAACCGTAATTGTTGTACAACCAGGTGAAAAAATTGCAATTGACGGTACAATTAAAGAAGGAACTTCCTCTTTAAATACTAGTGCCCTAACAGGTGAACGTTTTAAGTGGATGCATCAACTTATCTGGTTTTATTAAAATAAGTACAACCAAAGAGTTTGGAGAATCTACTGTATCTAAGCTTCTGGAATTAGTAGAAATTTCAAGCATGAAGAAATCTCAATCAGAAAACTTTATCACAAGATTTGCTAGATACTATACTCCAGCATAGATGAAGTAAGAAGTGAACTTCTTCCAGCTGACAAAGTTAATCAAGTCGAAGAGCTTCTTGCAAAAAAAGGTGTCAAGGAAAAACTTGCTTTTGTAGGTGATGGTATAAATGATGCTCCTGTACTTGCTCGAGCAGACTTGGGTATTGCAATGGGTGGACTTGGTTCAGATGCTTCTATTGAAGCTGCAGATATTGTACTAATGGATGATGATCCCTCAAAGATTTCTCTTGCTATGAAAATTTCTAGAAAACCTCTTGGTATAGTACATCAAAATATTGTACTTGCAATTGGTGTAAAAGTCATTGTACTTGTACTCGGAGCAATTGGAATTGCCAATATGTGATTTGCAATTTTTGCTGATGTAGTTGTTATGATTTTAGCAGTATTGACTGCTACAAGAGCTTTAATTGTAAAAAAGAATTTTTATTAAAATCTATAAAGAAAAATTTATTAAAATAACTGGGAAAGTCGGTTACCAGAACATGTTGTATCTGACTTTCCCTTTATTGTGGTTATAACAAGAATAATAATATTTTACAAACTTGAATCTCTAAACTATCATTAATGAAAAAGCAAATCTGCTACACCAGACAATCGATACTATGTTTGAAATATCATGTCCAACAGACAAATAGCAACTTATTTTAAAACAATTTCTGTAAAAGTTATTTATTTCATTTTATGTTCAGCAGTTTCTTGGATTTCATCATAATATTTCTGTAATGAAAGTTGAATATTTCATAAAAATAATGTTATTTGTTGTTAAAATATTTTTAACAACTACTTGACTTTATAGAAGTATGATGCTACACTAAAATTGCTGTTAATTAGAATTTATCAGCAATAGAAAAAGAAGTCAAGGCAGCTAATAAAAAAATTCACTTAAGAAAGGAGTGATTAAATGTGGTTAAAATAAAAGAAAATTTATGGACAAAGAATTTTCTTATTCTTTCCTTAATTAATTTTTTTTTAACATTAATATACTTTTTACTAAATTCTACAATTACTATCTATGCTATAAATAACTTTAAGGCCTCTACTGGGCAAGCAGGATTTGTAGCTGGTATATTTATTATTGGAACTTTAATTGGACGTATTTTTACCGGACGAATGCATCATTCTAAGAAATTATTAACGATGGGCTTAAGCATTTTCATTTTAAGCAGCTTATTGTATTTTGCTGATTATGGACTTATGTTTCTAACTATAGTCAGATTAATAAATGGATTTAGTATTGGGGTAGTAACTACAATTGTAGCCACTGTTGTAGCAATTACGTTACCTCTATCTCGAAAAGGAGAAGGTGTTAGTTATTTTGCAGTAAGTACTGCGATTGGTACTGGAATTGGTCCATTTATAGGACTTTATTTAAGTCAAAGTTCAAATTTTAATACAATTTTCATGCTATGTTTTATGTTAGGTATTGTTAGTTTGGGAGCAGGAATTTTTGTTGATTTTTCCACGGTACCAGTAAGAAACTCTAAGAACGAATATACTGAATTGAAATTATCTAACTTTATTGAGCCAAAAGTAATTTCTATATCTATAATAATTCTTGCTGCATCATTTTGTTTTTCTAGTGTACTTTCTTATATAAACCTATATGCAATTGAATTATCATTAGTAAAAACAGCAAGTTATTTCTTTATGGTATATACAGTTGTTGTTTTAATATCAAGACCTTTTACAGGTCGTATTGTTGATAAAAAAGGTGCAAACTTTATTATATATCCAGCTCTTGTTATATTTGCTATAGGATTAATTCTTCTTAGCTCAGTGACAAATAGTACAACTTTATTATTGGCAGGTGCTTTGATGGGACTTGGTTTTGGAAATGTTTCATCAATTTCACAAACTATAGCAATTAAATCTGCTGAACCTAATCGTTTAGGTTTAGCTACAGCTACATTCTCTATATTTTCGGATATAGGTTCTGGATTTGGGCCTTCTATAATTGGATTAATTATTCCATTAATAGGTTATAAAACATTATATATGAGCTTAGGAATAACTGTCTTTGTAATCCCTGTTTTTTATTACTTTTTACTTGGTAGAAAAGGAAGCACATATGAACTGCCCACTGTCAAGTAGACAGTGGAAATAATTAAAGATTTCAAGTAAGGCGTCTATCATTTAGTAGGCGCTTTGTTTATGCTGCATTACCTAATAGATATTGCTGATATTCTATTGGTGTCATGCACTTTAAATGTTTCTGATAACGTCTATTATTATAATAGTCTATATAGTTCTCAGTAGCTTTTTTTAAGCTTTCATAGTCTTCAAATTTATGAAGATAATACATCTCCGTTTTTAAGATTCCCCAAAAAACTTCCATTGGTCCATTATCAATGCAACGCTCGACCCTTGATTTGTTTACGAAAGTCTTTTGGCAGTTCTTGAATCATATTTTCTTCACCTATGATGTCCTCAAGATATCCTTTCATAAAAACGGGAATATTTTTTGCTTTAGCTTGTTTAGCAATATTTAAAACCCATGTTTTTTCAGCATTAATTTTTCCTTTTCGTCTACCAGTTTCAGTTCCAATTACGACCCAGCCTATCCCATCTAAATCAAGAATGCCAAGCTCACTAAACAATGGTTCAAAGGCAAGAAAATAATTTTTGGCTTCTATATTTTCACGCAAAGATTGAATTCTGCTTTTGTCGCATTCAGCTGTTATTGTTACGCCCATCCATACATCATTAAAATTGGTTTCAAATTTAATAGATTCTGGGCGCTTTGTTAGAAATAGATAAACATGCTGAGGATTTTCACTCATAATATCAAAAACTTTTGTAATCCATTCAGTTTTCCAATCTGAAAAATCACTCATACTTGTCATTAGATAAGTATTTGGTGTCTTAGTAGCAATTCTTCTAAAGCGTTTTTCCATTAACTGAGGAACAGAAAAATCAGGTGTTATCTTAAAACGCTTGTTGATACCTCTCGCATAGCAATAATTACAGCCTACCGTGCATCCACTTACTGGATTCAAATTTTTAATAAGTTTCCCTATATCCCAAATCTCCATAGTTTTACTCCTCTTCCTTTTGATTTAAGTTCTTTAGTATCCTTGATAAATAATATTCAAATTGTACTATTTCATCATCACTGAAACCTTCATAATAAATTTCATTCATTTTTGAGGATATTTTATGATATTTTTTTTGTAATTTTTTAGCTTTTTCTGTTAAAACAATCAAAACCTTTCTTCTATTAGTTTTGCTGAATGTTCGATTAACAAGCTCTTATGTAGGATATTACTATATAGTAGCAAGTGTGTCAAGGCCAATAACTATAACAATAACCATTTATATTTTAAATACTAACCATAGCTTTTTAAGAAAATGGATTTTTAAAATTTATTTATTAAATAGCTATTGACACATTATACTACTATATAGTAATATTTTATATAGTAGTATACCCCGTGGTAATATTGCTACATGAAAATTTAAAAATATACTTATAGGGTGGTGCGATTGAATGGATAAAATTCAAGTAATTAAATAAGAAAAGTAATTTAAACTTAGTATATTATAAATTAAATTCAAGGAAAACTAAATAATTAGATAAAGGAGTATTTAATATGATTAATAAATTTAAAGATTATTCAATTCACACATTTACATCACCTGAGGAGTCTGGACTAGTTAATACTCAAATTATTGAGACAAAAAATAACCTTATAGTAATTGACGCACAATTTCTTCTTCCAGATGCAAGTAAAGCAAGAGAATACATAGATAATTTAAATAAGCCAATTGAACGATTAATTATATCTCATAATCATCCTGATCACTGGTTTGGAAGCGAATTATTCAAAGATACAAAAATTTATGCATTAAAAGAAGTAAAGGATGAAATAGAACAGTTAGGAGATACAATAATTAATAATTACCAATTCTTTAATCACTCAGGGCCACTTGTTCCGCTAATGAAGACAGTACCTACTCACATTCTTGAAGAAGGAAATCTTACTATTGATGGGGTAGAGATGGTAGTTAAAAAAGTTGTTGGAACAGAAGGAGAAACAATTAGCATGTTAGAAATACCAAGGGACAATGTTTTAATAGCTCAAGATGTAGTTTATAGTGGCTGTCATATTTTCTTAGCTCAGAATGAAAAGGATAGAGCTAATTGGATTAAAACTTTAGAGGAATTAAAGGACAACAATTATAAATTAGTATTAGGAGGGCATGGTACTCCAGCTAATAATGAAGTTTTTTCAGAAGTAATACAATATATTAAAGATGTAGATGATTGTCTAAAGAATTTAAATAGTAAAAATGAGACTAACAAAGAAAAAGCACAAGAATATAAAGAGTATATGTTAGGAAAATATCCAAATCATAAAGCGGCATCTTTAATAGATATAACTTTAAGCTATTTATTCCCAGAAAACAAGTAATATATTTTAGTTAGCAATATTCAATTACTCCATAGTTAGTATACTTTTGAACTGAATTTTTAAAAGATATTAATGTAATATTATATCCAGGTGTGATTTATAGCACCTGGATATTTTATATTATAAGTATTTGAAAAGTAAATGTATTTTTTACAGGAAAGCATATGATTGGAAAAAAATAATATCTTTGCGTCATACATAGATTAAAAAATCAGTTTGAGTATAAATTTGAAAAATTTGATTTAGATGAAAAAAAGAAGAATTGCGGAAGAATGGATGATATTAGTAGAAGATTTTAAGGCAAGCACTCTTAATATAACAGCTTGGTGCAGGAAGAAAGAAGTTTGAAAAGGATTTTTATCTTATTTATATCTAAAAAAATCCTAAGCAATAGCTGATACAGTGGCGCAAAAATAGGCAACAGTTGTATTACCTGAAGGAATTGAAGAATAATTAATCTCATTAAAGGTTGGAACTATTACTAAGGAAACAACAAACATTTTGGTATTTAGTAATGATTCCTATTATAGTGAACTGAATAATTCTGAATTTTAGTTTTTTTAAGAGATCAAATAGGCAATAAGCTTTCATAATGCTTATTGCCTATTTATTCAAATCACTATACTGCCTTCTTATTATAAATTGATGTCAGTCTTCTCTAATGAAGAATTGCTCAATAACAAAACCATATTTGCCCTTGCATTACATTTTTATATGCTACTTTCTTGAATTATTTCTCCATCATTAGGAATTATAACTTGTTTATCATATTTTTGATCAATCAAATACTGTTTTAATTCTTCTCTAGTTAAAAATCCATGGTTGACATTATCCATATGGCTAGCAATAACTTTTGCATTTTGAGCAGCCTTACAAACAGAAACAACATCTTCCTTGTTCATAATAAGTCTACCAAACGTTAATCTAGCATCACAGCTATTTACTATAATTATATCTGGCTGATAGGTTTTTATATTATTTTCAACACCATAATAATAAATAGTATCACCAGCTATATATACAGTCTTTTCATCTGGATGTTGAAAAACATATCCTGAAACGACTCCCATTTTTAAACTAGTAATCTCATTATCCCCATGAACTCCTGGAACTTTTATTAATGTTATGCCATCAATTTCAAGTGAATTTTCTATAAAAGACGATGTATTTGTAAATCCAATTTCTTTTGCTTTTGTTTCATCTTCTTCATTTTGGAATATTATTGATATATCAAGAGGAAGATAATCTTTTGTAAAATGATCCTCATGAAAATGAGTAACTAAGCAATAATCTATATCCATTAAAATATCTTCTGGTGAAAAAGGTAAATCATGTAATGGTGATTTCATATCATTTTTTATAGGATCTAGTGATTGCGCACTAAATCCTTTATTTTTATCTTGTAGCCATGGATCCACTAAAAATTTTAAACCTCCATACGAAATAATTAAGGTAGCATTTCTAATCTGTTGAATTTTCATTATAATTCCTCCCTGTTTGTTTTTTCTAATACATTTATATCTATCTAAATGATTTAATTTACTCATATTAAAGTCCATGATTAATATCAATAATTTCAAATATTCTCAAAACCACCTTAAATAGTTATTTTCTGTTCATTTTCTTTATTTTGACTTTTTGTTAAAATTACTGTAGAAACTAAAACTAGTGAACATCCAATAATTTTCTGTATTGTTAATCCTTCGTTTAAAAATATAATTCCAACAATAATACTTGTAATTGGCTCTAATGTAGATAATATAGCTGTTAATGATGCCCCTAAATAATAAATGCCTTTTTGTATTAAAACACCACCGATTAAAGCTACAAATATAGCAATTAATAATGATAACAAATATCCTTTCATCGACATAATAGAAAAACTATGAGTGAATAGTCCTAAAACTAGAACTCCTAAAAAATTAATAATTGATATATAAAAATTAAATACAAATAGATTTAATTCTCTGACAGAAGAGTGATCCATACCAACCATATAATAAGCATAAAATACTCCTGAAATAGTGGCTAAAGCAAAGCCAATAATTGATATAGATTTATTTTCTGCAAAACATGCAATACCTATCATTGCTACAAATAATGAAAAAATTTGTTGTTTATTTAATTTCTGATGATAAAAAACAAAATTAATCAAACAAACAAACAAACAAAGGATATAGAAAATGTAAGACAGTTGCACTACCTACATCAATAAAACTGTATGATGAATAAAGCAATACAGTTGTTAATGTACTTCCTATAAGACCTATTATCAATACATCAAATAATTGTTGTTTTGATAATTTTAAAGATAATTTATTATATAAAACGATTATTAAAAATATCGGTAATGCAAATGTACTTTTTAAAAAAGCCAATTGTATCCCATTGCTCCCCATAGAATAAGTTATTTTACCTATAGCTGGCGTAAATCCAAATATAATTGCTGACACTACAGTAAAAATAATCCCCTTGTGTCTAACATTCATGAATTCAACTCCTTCTCCGCGTGTTCGCTACTTTTTTACTGTTATTATATAAATAACATCGCAGACATAGCACTATGTTTTTATTACGTCAATATACTACAATAAAAATGGTTGACACATTTTATTCACTCAAAATAAAGCTATAATTATCATATGAATGCACTTTTCACTTTTATTTAATTAAATCTACCACCATCTTATAAACAATGATAGATTTATACATTTTGTTAGAATTCTGTATTCTCTTTTAATGCATCATAAGCAAACTTTATTATTTCCTCACAAGCTACACCTTTTTTCTTAAGTTCAATACATTCTAGAGTTCCATATTTTTCTTTAATTTTATTTATTATTTCTCTTGATAATGCTCTTGAGTTATTTTTCTCCTCACTTGAATTTCTTCCTTTTAATGCTCCAATAGCCATTAATGTTCCTGTAATTGCTCCACAAGTACTTCCTACAGACATTCCTCCTCCAAATGGACTTGCCATTGACACTGGGATATCCAAATTAGTATCCTCATTAAATGCTTTTAATATAGATTCAGCACAATTGTACCCTTCTTTATGAAATTCTAATACTTTTTCCATTACTCTTTCTCCTTCTTAATCTAAAAATTGTATTATATATTTATCTTTCTTCTGTGACTATTTTGTGTCTTATTATATTTTTAGCTGCTATAACATATATAGTAGTTAATTAAAATCTATATTTAATATATAGTTTACTATATTTTGTGGTTTAGGAAGTCTGCCGACAGCACCTTTTTCACCCTTAATAGCCATAGTGCCTATTTGTGGTTCAATAAACTCATATCCATATGCTTTAAGTTTCTCTATGTTGTTTTGAACTATCTTATTTTCATACATTGAAAGGTTAACGGTGTAACAAATTTCGTCGCTGACTCACTCATCACTACATGTACATCAGCTCCTTGTTTTTTTAGTTTACTAACTACATCGACTACTTTGTATGCTGCTATTCCTCCACATACACATATAACAATATTTTTATTATTTAACATAACAAAATCCACCTCATAATTGCATCTTCACTTTACTAAACCGTGTTTCTGATTTAATAACTCAATAATTTTTCTCGACAATTTATAAGATTCTCCTGCTCCAAAAACTATTATTATATCTCCATTTTTAGCTTCGCTAAGAATTTTTTCGCATATTTTATCAAAGTTTTCTATATATTCAGCTTTGTTTATACCTATTTCATCACTTAACATGTCTAAATCGACTGGCTCTAAGTTTTTATTTGCCTCTCGTCCTAAAAAAGGTCTTGTAATAATAACTCTATCAGCTTTCTTTAATGCTGTAGCGAACTCATGAAAAAATAGCTTTGTTCTTGAGAGCTGGCGAGGTTCGAAAATAGCAAAAACCTTTTTCCCTGGGTAACTAAGTCTAATTGAATCTAATGTAATTGCTACTGCTGTAGGATGATGAGCAAAGTCATCAAAAACCTTAATTTCATCAATATTTGCTATTAATTCCAACCTTCTTCCTATTCCTTTAAAGTTTTCAAAAGAATTCTTTATTATATCTATATCAACACCTAACTCTAAGGCAGCAATCAATACTCCTAGCGAGTTTTGAACATTATGTTGTCCTATTAATCCAATCTTAAAATTATTTTCTTTGTCTTCACTTATTACTTTAAATGATGAATATTCAGGGGTATTTGAATTTAATTTAACCCTATACTCAGTATTAAAAGGAAATTCAAGCTTATTATTTATATAATAGCCAATAACTTTTACACCTTCCGTTTTTAGCCAGTTCTTTAATTCATATAATATTTCACCAATAGCCGCACTATCTTCATTTACAATTAAAATTTTCGATCCTTTAAGCTTTTTAATAAAGTTTTTAAAAGAATCCTTAACTTCATTTATATCCTTGAAAAACTCTGGATGATCCATCTTTATATTATTTATTATAGCTATGGAAGGATTGTAATTTAAAAAGTTATTATTGAATTCATCAGCTTCACATACAAAGTACATTGACTTTCCTAGTCTATATCCTCCTCCCCAATTTTTAAAAGTCGTTCCAGCTTCAACAATTGGATCTAGTCCTCCATTTTCTAGAACAAGTCCCATTAAAATTGTAGTTGTAGATTTACCATGTGTACCTGAAATGGAAATAACATATTTTTCATTTTGTACATATTTAGCTGAAAACTCCTGCCATGTCATTAAAATTCCTCTTTTTTTAGCTTCCACTATTTCTGGATGATTAGGAGAAATATCTAAAATAGCAGGTGATATGGCTAAGATATCAACATTCTCTATATGATTTAAATCATGACCTTTAAAAATCTCTATACTATTTTTCACAAGAGCATCATTATAATAAGCTGACATATTTAAATCACACCCTGATACATCAAATCCCATATTCTTTGCAATAACTGCTATAGGTGCCGCTCCACTTCCACAAATGCCCATAAAATGTACCTTTTTCTTATTGTCCAATATAATTCACTCCTATAATATCTATCTAGTCGGCTTAAATCTCTTCAGTCTTAAGGCATTTGTTATCACTGATACTGAACAAAAGCTCATTGCAGTTCCTGCTATCATTGGATTTAATAATGGTCCTCCAAATATATGAAGTATCCCCATTGTAACTGGTATCCCTACTAAATTATATGTAAATGCCCAGAATAAGTTTTCTATTACCTAGTAAAATATTTAAATTTCATGGTTAACTTTTTCACTTCATGATCCTACATTGATTTATCAATTTTTTGTAACGATTAATATACTTTTTTTATTTCAAATCATAGTAACGTTATTACTATTCTCAAGCGGTGAATAATAAATTTACTTTTAATTCGGATACTTTACATCTGATGGCATTCTCCAATCACCTCTAGGTGACAGCGATACTGTACCAACTTTAGGTCCATCTGGAAGGTAGGAACGCTTAAATTGTTGACTGAAAAAACGTTCAAAAAAGATATCCAGCGTCTTATCTATTTCCACATGCATTACATTTTTAAATGCTATATATGCAAGCTTACGAATTTTTTCTTTACTAAAGCCATTACGTATAAAATGGTATAGAAAAAAATCATGCAGGTCATATTTTCCTATTGTTCCTTCTGTAGATTGTATATGTTCTCCTTTTTCTATTGGGAGTAATTACCCTTTACTCTGAGATTCGTGGAGCATTTTCATCTTTAATTCATAGTAACAAGGACTCATATCAAGATAATGTTTATGTGGATTTTCAAATCGCTGCTCTTCTATCCAAATTTCATTTTCTAACTGTTGCTCTACATAACTACGAATTTCACCTATATTACGTACCTTATATACTCGTTTACCATCTTTCACAACAAGCTGCTGCAATTCTTTCACGGTACATTTATTAAAGTATCTATTTTCCCATGGTTTTTCCGGATCAACATATCTATATGATTTATTCATATCAATAGTTTCGTCTGCTTTGGTGATTAAATCTGCTATTGCATTTCCTTCTTCACAGTAGACACGATATACTTTTTTAAGTCCAGGATTGGTAATTTTCTCAATAGTTTCTGATATCTTTATCCTAGATACAAATGTTTCATTTTCTTCCACCGCAGCAATCTTATATACTGCACCAAATACTGGGTCGCTCTTAGCTGTTATTAAACGCTCTCCTACACCAAAACCATCAATGTCGCCACCTTGGCTTAAAATCGAAGTAATGGTATACTCATCCAAACTATTCGATACTAAAATATTACAATCTTGAAGACCAGCTTCATCAAGCATAGCACGCACCTTTTTAGATAGATATGCAAGGTCTCCTGAATCTAGTCGTACACCCTTCAATCTTTTTCCCATTGGCTCTAAAACTTCTTTTGCCACTCTTATAGCGTTTGGGATACCAGAATGAATAACATCATATGTATCTACTAGAAGCACTGCTGCATCTGGATAATTTTCCGAGTAACTCTTAAACGCCTCATATTCATCTTTATAAAACATTACCCAGCTGTGTGCCATGGTTCCACTGACAGGGATACCAAATTGTTTTCCTGCCATGATGTTTGAGGTACTACTAGCTCCACCTATATAAGCAGCTCTTGCACCATAAACAGCTGCATCAATATTATGGGCCCGTCTTGCACCGAAATCAGATACCGCCCTACCTCCGGCAGCACTAACAATTCGCCTTGTTTTTGTAGCAATTAAAGATTGATGGTTGATTTGTGTAAGAATTGCTGTTTCTACTAACTGAGCATCAATGAGGGGCGCTATTATTGTAATTATTGGTTCATTAGGGTACATGATTGTTCCTTCCTCAAAGGCATAAATATCCCCTGAAAACTTAAAATTTCTTAAATATTCCAAAAAGTCTTCACTAAATAGGCTCACGGAGCGAAAATATTCTATGTCATCTGAATCAAAGTGCATATTTTCTACATACTCTATTATCTGCTCTAGACCTGCAAATATTGCAAAGCCTCCTTTATCTGGGTTTTTGCGATAAAATACATCAAATACAACTCTCTTCATTTCATTTTGCCTAGCAAAATACGCGTTTGCCATAGTCATTTCATATAAATCCATCATCATGCTTATATTACGTTTATCAAACTGTGTCATCCTATTTTCCTCCTCTCACCAATCAATTCTGCAAGTTTTAATGAGTCAAAAGCCGGCTTTTTAATCACCTGGCATCCGCTTACATATACTTTTTTGAGATTTTCCAGCCAGATGTCCCTTCTATACAATGCTCAACTATGCAATTCTTACTACAAACAGCTTTTAATTTAAATTACAAACTATTTTAATACTTCTAAATACGCATTATCTACTCACTGCTTTTCTTCAAAAGGTATTTTGCAAAATCAACAAGTTTAGATGCTTCCTTTGTTCGAAGCATATTTACATCCAAACCATCTGGACCTAACCTAAAACGATCTAATCCGTCAGAATCCTTGAATATCTTATATAACAATATGCAGTTTTGGCTTAAAGCAGGCGACTTTTTAATCTCCGACAAACCAAGTACATCGTCTCTATCATGATAAGCCATAACATAATAAGTCCTTTCATCAAAAGAAATATCATATTTAGAATAGCTTTCTTTATAATATTCTGCTGCCCGCTTTCCATGTCCTGTATCCAGCCAGTCATCTAGGCGGCGAGAATCATGAAAAACAGCTGCCATGCTTAGTGAATTCATTTCTTCGTCACTTAGCCCAATCTGATGTGCAATTATAAGTGCCAGCAATAACACGCGAGCACAATGGTGTTTTGTGTGCATTTCACTGTCAATAAATGAAAACTCAACATTTTTCTCCATGAATTCATACCATTTTTTATAGCGCTCTGCAACTGGCTGGCATGTAGGATTATCCAAAATATTTTCCAAAAACATTTTTATCTTCCTCTCTATATAAAAATTATTTACCTTGCACTTTAATACGCAAATTACTAAGTACATTAGCAATATCGTCTGAAATTGCCACAGCTCTTCCTTGTAGATGTTCCGGCGCACTGGTTTTTTTATGGTTTACACTGACATAGAATGTATTTTTATAACTAGCAGTCATCTTCCAAAAATTCATAATCACGAGCCTATGGCCATATAAGCCCAACGTCCCTCTCTCATTGAAAATCTGTAATAAAAAACATTAAACATATTATCTATAACATACTTTTCCTCCTAATGTTTTTTAATTTACTACATACTAGTCATTTTTCCTTTTAATAATGTTAAAATTTCTGTCATGTCACCATCCACCCCAAAAGACTTATGTTTAATAACTTCTGGAATATAAATTTCGCCCTTGTTAACTGTGACATATGTTGCATTTGGTTCTTGGTTAACAAGATTCATAAGCGGTGCTTTTATCATTTGGTTTCTACAACCAATACCCAACTCTAATACTACTAGATTCTTTCCATGATATTTATTTACAAATGATTGGAATCTTTTCTGACCATCAGAATCTGGAATAAAATTATGATCTGTTGCTACATGAATCTGCATTTCTCTACCACAAAATGGGCACTTAGGAATCATTTCAGATGTTATCTTTCCTGTTTGTTGTACTTGTGCCATTTTCTTTATCACATCCATTGATGGATACAATGTGTCATGGCATCTATGCGCACACTGCATAGAAAGCCAGTTTCCTTCTATTTCATAAATCTGTTCATTCTCCAATCCTGCTAATGAAAAATGCCCTTCTCCATTAGATGTAACAATGAAATACGGTTTATCCATTATAATAGACTTAAGACTATCCATAACCGAACTTCCATGATAAGTACCGCTATAATGCCAGATTAACCTGCTCAAATAAGTCCATTTTTCCTCTTCCTTAGGAAATTTAAAAATGCTTGCCTCAAGAATATTGGAAAATCCATACTTTTCGATAAAATCAGGAAATAATTCTTGAAAAGCTTGATCTCCTCCAAACAAATGTAAGCCTTCACAAATAGAAAATCCATTGCTTGCACCAATCAGAATAGCATCTGATTCTTCAATTTTTTCTATAATTTTTTTAATTTACTGCGAGTAGTTCAATTTATCCATCTTTAACCGCTCCTTATCTTCCTTGACTTCTTTCGAGGTTGCTGATAATATTAAATTAACAGCAATTTCAGTGTAACATCACACTTTTACAAAGTCAAGTAGCTGTTAAAAATATTTTAACAACAAGGAGCATTATTTTTATGAAATATTCAACTAAACTAAGCCAGGCAGTACATATATTAGTTTTTATTAAAATTAATCCATGTTCTAATTTAAGCAGTACAGCCATCGCCAAAAGCATTCAGACAAATCCCGGATGCGTAAGGCAAATCATGATGAAATTACGAGAAACAGGATTATTAAACAGTATTACCGGACATGCTAAACCATCATTAGCAAAAGAAGCTGCTGATATCACGATTCTAGATCTCTACCGTGCTGTAGAGGGTAACAAGACTCTATTACACCTTGATACGCAAACCAATCCCGATTGTGGTGTGGGTACGAATATTCAGCTTTCATTACAGAAATATTATGATGAAATCCAAGAAACTGCTGAACATAAAATGAAAGAAATCACATTGGAGCATATTATTGATCTTTATAATAAAAATGTAGAGCTATCCTACACTAATTAAATAAATAATTTTGAAATAAAATATTTTTAGAGAACAAAGGTGTCTGCGACACACTCCTTCGGAGAAATTATTAATAATTAAAGTAAAAACCATAGAAATTACTGTTCCTCTATGGTTTTCTTAATTGTACTTGTGGTTTTTTCCACATATGCCATTGTATTCTTTTAGTGGAATAACTCCGCCACATTTTAAGTATTTATATGGTATCATCCCTCCAACCATGTTGTTATCGGCTTTATTTTACCATATACAACTCCTTGTACAATTTCATATATTTCTATCGTATTTTCTAACTTTTCTTTGCCTTCCTGTATAGATTTCTCTTTAAAATACACCACAGCCACACCCCGTCATAATTGTAACATCACAATTCTCACCGATGAAAAAATCGTTATATCATGCAGCTTTGTGTTTTTCCGGTGTTACACCTGTACAACACGAAGCATCCACATAAATCGGGATTTCCGGCATATAAGCTTTCAGTAAGAGAACATTGGTTACCATACAAATATCCGTACATAATTCAACCAATTCTATACTTTCTATATCTTCAATCTTTGCTTTTCTTTGAAGCTCCTGCTGTCTTCCGTCAAGCTCCCAGCCTTCTGGAATCATAAAATGCGAATGCCTGTGCAAGAACTTCCATTTCATCAGTTTACCTTCTTTCAAAACACAACATTTTCCCAGTGAATACTTTGTGTCTCGTTGCTCATTGCCAATAGTTCACTCTCCGCTTCGCAGCAAAAAGTGCGAACAATGATAGAATACATTCCTGAAAGATTCTGTGTTATGCAAAATGTCTCAAAAGAAATTATTCTGTCCTTGCCAACAGATTGGGATACAGTATTTTCTTCTCCAAAGATTTTCGTCACATTCACTCCTGTTTCTTCTTCTATTTCACGACGAAAGCTTGAAAAACACTTTAATATTAACGAACCTTACCAATAGGAATTTAAATCAATCCATTTGTTGTTCCTCCGTCTGGTTTTTGTCTGGTCTGAATTAAAATATACTTTTCATCACAAACCTGCTTTTCATTGATTGAGGTAATTCATACTTTTACAAGTTTTTCTTCCATACATAGTTCTCCTAACGCTTTCAATTTTTAAATACGCTATTTGAAGCAATAATCAGTCAATAAATATCACATCTTATCTGCTATCTCTTTTAGAATTTTTTCCATATCTCCATCCAACCCAAAAGACTTTGCCTTAATCTCATCCGGTAAGTAGATTTCTCCCTTATTTACAGCAACATAGGTTACATTCGGCTCTTCAGCAGCCCATCTCATAAATGGTGCCTTAATCAACTGATTTCTCCATCCAATTCCCAGCTCTAATATGACCATATTTCTGCCATGATACTTTTGTATAAACTCCTGAAATCTATTATGCGCTACTTCATCAGGAATAAAACCTTCCCCAGCACCATGAATCTGCATAGGTCCGCCGCACTTTGGGCATTTGGGTACAAGTTCTGTGGGGATTCTGCCATTTCGCTCTACTTCACTCATTTTCTTAATAGCAGCAAATGCAGGATATAATTCTTTATGACAAGGCTTTGCACATTGCATTTCCTTCCAACTTCCTTCAATTTCATAAATACAGTCCGGTTGAAATCCTGCAAGTTCAAAATGGTTTTCTCCGTTGGAAGTAACCATAAAATAAGGTTTATTTCCAATAATTTTTTTTAAAGCATTTGTATTTTCGCTTCCTGTATAATTGCCACTATAATGATTGGCAAGTCTGCTAATAAATGTCCACTTTACTTCCTCTGACGGGAATCTTGTATACATTCCTTCTAAGATATTTCTAATTCCGTATGTTTTTTTAAAATCTCCAAACAGATTTTCAAATTTCTGATTATCTGCGAAAATATGCAGACCCTCAGAAATAGAAAATCCATTGCTTGCGCCAACTAATATGGCATCTGCCTCCTGTATTTTCTTTGCTATTATTTCATATTGATTCATAAATACACCTCTTCATTTTAACTTTTTTTACAGCTTCCAATACATTCACTATGCTTCCAACAATTGCCATTCCATTGTCTTCAATTTTCTCTGGAATTAATTCATACTTATCATTGACAGCAATGTAATATGCATCTCTTAGACTTTCTGTCAGTTCCCAAAATGGCTCCTGAATAAACATCGGTGTCATGCGTCCTACCCCTAATTCAATAAACAATATCCTTTTGTCTTTATTTTTTTGGATATAGTCCGATATTTTCTGATACTGCTCTTCATATTTCTTTCCCTGCAAGAAATTACCATAGCCTCGTACCCATGGAAACATTTCTGCACCACAGTGAGAACAGTGTGGAATCAGCTCTGTTGCAACCTTAGTACCTTCTCCCATGGAATCAATCATATCCTCTACCGGTTTTACTGCATCCCAAGTCTCATCACAGCATTGTCTGCTGCATTGAAGGAAACGATGATCTCCCTGAATCTCACTTACTATTTCCTCTTTATAGAGTTTTACAAACTGTGTATCCTGATTCGTTGTCAAAATATGAAAATCCTTACCCTTAATGATTTCATCCAAATCCTTGTACGGCTTTCTAATAGGTGCATGTACGGTGGTATATAAAAAGGTTGCCAGATATCCCCAATGTTCTTCTCTTGTGGAAAACTGATGCATAATACCTGCGAAAGCGCCATTAAATCCATACTTTTCTGCAAACTTTCCAAAATACTCCCTATAGGATGGTGTATCATCATAATAAAAATCTCCACCACCCGCCGCAGATAAACCAGACGCACCACCAACTACAATGCATTCCGCTTCCTCTATCTTTTTTACAAATTCTTCTATCTGATTCTCATATGGTAAAGCTTTCTTTTTACTCATCTTTACTGCGGTTCCTCCAGAAGCATAAATTCCATAATTTCCTGAATAATTTTTCCTCTGTGTTTTCATTACTAAATCTTCATAAAAGCTCATTCTATTTCACTCACTTTCTATATATTTTATTGTATCCGGCAATCAATATTTGCAAAAAAACTCCAATTCATGTACTTTTTGCAATTTTTCATTATACACACCATGCCTATTACCAATAGCAGACATAATGTTAGGATAATTCCTACATATTTTAGAATACAGGAATCTCATACTCTATGGTTCCTGAATAAACATTGGCGTCATCCTTCCTACACCGAGTTCCAGAAACAAAACCTTTTTATTCATATTTTTTCTAAGGAAATCACTTAATTTTTGGTGCTCTTCTTTATATTTCTTTCCTTCCAAAAATACACGAGAGCGTACCCATGGCTCAAGTTCTGCTCCACAATGAGGACAATGCGGACCCATTTCTGTTGGAATTTTCAAAGCCACATCTATTTCCGCATTAATTTTGTGAAGTAGTTCCACGGAATCGTAGAGTTTATCATGACATCTTCTATTACACTGTAAATATTTCCAATCCCCTTGAATAGCACTAATTTTCTCAATAGGAAATACTTTTTCAAACTGTGTATCCTGATTAGTTGTGAGAATATAATAATTCTTATCTTTTAGTAGCCATTGCAAATCCTCATATGCTTTTCCAACTTGTGCATCTAATATACAACATCCCGAACGTGCAATAAATGCCCAACGTTCTTCGCTGGTGCGATATGGATAATAGAATCCATCAAAAGTATTATGAAAACCGTATTTATTTTCAAATTTGCTGCGAATAGTTTAATTTATCCATCTTTAACCTCTCCTTATCTTCCTTGACTTCTTTCGGGGTTGCTGATAATATTAAATTAACAGCAATTCTAGTCTAGCATTGCACTTCTGCAAAGTCAAGTAGCTGTTGAAAATATTTTAATATCAGGGAGTATTGCTTTTATGGGATATTAAACCAAACCAAGTCATGCAGTACACATATTAGTTTTTATTAAAATTAATCAAAATTCAGATTTAAGCAGTATAGCTATTGCCAACAGCATTCAGACAAATCCTTATGAAATTACGAGAAGCCGGATTATTAAACAGTGAAAGAAATAACTTTGGATCACATCATTAACCTATACTATAAAAAGGTAGCTCAATTCTATTGTAGCAAATTGAATAATTCTGAATTTTAGTATTTTTAGGAGAAATTAATTAATTTTCAGTTAAAGTAATCTTTATTCCATACGTGTTGGTAACAATCTTTACAACTTCTTTGTCTTTTTCATCATAATATTAAATTTGCTTATGCTTTCCTCTAATATAATTATAATAAGGACTTTAAACATTATTTGTTTTTTTTATAAATTCATACAAAATATTTTTATAAAAGAGAAGTTACATATTTATTGTCGAACTATATAGTTAAATAAGATTTATTTAACAATTAGCTATCCATGCAAGTTTTATCTAACAAAGATATAAGTAATAGTTTTAATACTATTACTGAAGATCAATATAATAAATGTAGACCCTCAAGTTTTTTCTTCTTCTATAAAAGATGCTAATATAGGTAAAAATTGTTATATATTTATAGTAGATCAAGTTAATCAATCTATAGGAGCCTCTTTAGAAATATCTGAAAATGCTAAAAAGCTATTTAAAGAGGAACTAGTTCAAGTTAGCAGTACAATAACGTCCTTTGGTAAAATTAAAGAATCAATTTCAAATATTTCAAGTGCTATGGAAGTTAGTATGAACTCCATTAATGTGATTGATAAAAGTAAAAATCTCTTAAATGATTCTATTAATAGCATTGCATCAATTTCTGAAGCGAATACTGCAGCAACAGAGGAAGTCACAACAACAATTCAAACTCAAGCGGAGTCAAATAACTTAATGAATGCTTTGGCTGAGGGATTGAATGATAAGGCTAATGAATTGATAAAATTAATAAATAAATTCAGGTTTTAAGAATAATGAATTTTATAAAAAATTAAGTACATTTCTATGTAAACGGGCAGCCTTCTGGTTGTCCGTTTTACTCATTACATAGTTTATGTTTACTAGTATTATTCCTAGTGCTTTTATTGTATTAAGCTATAAAATGAGTTTCTTTCCTTCTAAAATGTAGTTATTCCATTTACAATAGCATTTGCTATGTTTTCTGCATTAAACCTTTCCATATCATCTTTAGAATTCAAAAATCCCCCTTCTACAAGTATTGCAGGCATTTTTGTGTTTTTTAATAAATATAAAAAGCTTCCATCTTTTACTCCTCTATTAACATATCCCAGCTGGGCTATCTCATCTACAACTCTTTTAGCCGTTTTTTTACTTGATTCCGATATCGCAAATACTTCTGTTCCGTCTCCTCTTCCTCCATTGAAATGAATAGACACATATAAATCTACATTTTCTTCATTTGCCTTATTTACCCTTCTATAAAGTGAATTACTTAAACTAGAGTCAGCACTTGGAGTGCAGTACACTACCTCCTGCTTAAGTTCTTTAAGCTTTGCTATTACCTTAACTCCGACCTCTTTATTTAACTCATCTTCTTTTCTTATACCCACATATCCTATATCTGAGGGTGGGCAATTGTGGCCAATATCAATACCATATTTCAAAGCAATCACCTCCATAATTTTTGTTCTAATCTTAGGGTAATTTTTTAACCTTATTTTACAATATGCCAAGGTATCCATTTTGTGTACTAAAATATAATTATTCAACATATTTTATTTATAGGGACCCTAAATAATTCGTTTAATAAATGTAATTAAATAAGGTACTTAATTGATATAATTAAAGGATGTGATTATTTGAGAATTAATATAAAGAAATACATTTTACTAATAATGTGTATTTCCTTTTCCTTAAGCCTCTTCGGATGCAAATATAATTTTAACAAAAGCATTTTCACCAAAAATAAACCAAGCAATTATTATTATACCAAGTTATTAATGAACGATTTATCTGCAGAGACACCTAAGGAACTTTATGCTCTATATATGAATTTTTATAAGAAAAAAGATTTTTCAAAGGAAGATTCAACTATATTCGTCAATTTCTTTAATTCATTGACTAATGCTAGTTTCATAGATAAGCCGACAAACTTACCTGCTAAACCATTATATAAAATATTTTTGACATTTAGCAAAGACAAATACGTGTTAAATATATATAGCGAAAGATATATCTCCATATACCCTTGGGATGGTGATTACAAAATGGATTACATTGACACAAGTAAAATGTTCAAAGCTTATAACCTTTATGGTCTCTGCAAATACCTTATACCTAAATAATGCATTTACTTTTTGAATAAAATTATATTATCACATTAAAAGCAAATAAAAGAGGAAATAAAAGCCTACTGCGCTTTTATTTCCTCTTTTATTTGAATCATAGTTTTATTCAAAATTGGGTGCAAAACATATGGTACTATATCACACATCGGTTCTATTACAAACATTCGCTCATGCATTCTCGGATGAGGCAATATTATTTCTTCCATTGAACTAATTACATCATCAAATAATAATACATCTAAATCTACTGTTCTAGGACCCCATCTTATAACCCTTTCCCTCTTTAATTTCTTTTCAATAGATAGCAGAAATCTTATAAGTTCTAGTGGGGTTAAAAGTGTTTTTACTTCAATAACACAATTTAAAAAGTCTTCTTGATCTATATATCCCACAGGCTTCGTATTATAAAATTTTGATGTTTTTGTTATTTTGGTATTATAAGAATTGTTTATAAGCTCTAAAGCATCTTTTACATTTTTATCCTTATCTCCCATATTACCACCCACACCAATATATGCAGTATGCCATTTTCTATCTATTTCTACAGCTGCATAAAGAAGTGGCCGTCCGATGGGAGCCCATGGCTTTTTTATTTTAACCTTTACTCTTTGAACTAAATCATAATTTAATAGTATAAATTCAGCTACTTTCTCTGTAGCTTTCTCTATTAAATCATAATTTTCCTTTTTAAATTCCTCTTCAACCTTGTGACAAAGCTCGCCATAATGAACAGTTTTTGTTATGTCATCAGATATTCCTGCCTCTCTTAAACTTAAAAACAACTCTATAGAAATTAAAAACCGTTGTCCGAGTACCTTTTCCTCTTGAAAAACTCCATGATGAGCGTAAACTTCTAAGTCTTTTATGTACATTTTATCCATAGTATTATCTCCTTTTTATATCTTGTAAGCAAATGTTTATTTAACTTTTACGTATAACATCTGTTAAAACACAAACCCTTTTATTCTCTTTTATATCATGTACTCTTATAAATTCGCAGCCCTTCATTATCCCTATAGTTGTGGTTGCAAGTGTTCCCTCAAGCCTTTCATTAGTATCTAGTCCCTGTTCAATTCCTAGCATAGATTTTCTTGATGTTCCAAGGAGCACCGGATACCCTAAACTTTTTAACTTTTCCAGGTTATTCATTGTTTTTAAATTATCCTCGTAACTTTTAGCAAAACCAATACCTGGATCTAAAATAATATTCTCTCTTTTTACTCCCGCATCTAGAGCAATAATTATACTTTCACCTAAATCATTTATTATATCTTGCATTAAATTTTTATAGTTTTTATTATCACGATTATGCATTAAGCAGCAAGGCACATTATACTTAGCAGCAACTACTGCAATATATGGGTCCATCTTAAATCCCCATATATCATTAATCATGTCTGCCCCAGCCTTTATTGCAAGCTCTGCAACTTTCCCTTTGTATGTGTCCACAGAAATAGGAATATCTAACTGCTTCTTTAATTCCCTTATAATAGGAATTACTCTTTTAATTTCTTCTTCCTCACTAACATCTTCATGACCTGGCCTTGTAGATTCCCCACCAATATCAATAATATCTACTCCCTCTGAAACCATTTTCTTAGCACGGTTTATAGCTGAGCTGATATCATTAAATCTTCCCCCATCTGAAAACGAATCAGGAGTAACATTTAAAATTCCCATTATGTAAGTCCTTTTACCTATTTCAAAATCTTTATTTCCTATTATCATAAATTTCCCCCTAAATTTTTTTTACTCCATATAATTAGTTCTAATAATTTATCTTAAAATTCCTCTTGCCTAAAGGCCATTTACATCCCTCGCTTGCCTCGCAATGGACACAATCTCTTGAAAGTTTATCACATTTATATAATAAATTACTCAAACCTTCAAAACTTTCAGTGTCATTTCTATGGTTTCCTATAGCTTCTAAAATTTCATCTATTTGCTTATCACCATATTCACACTGGTGCAGTATTTCTTTAGCAATTTGTACACTGGCAATATTATGGGCTGTCCCATTTTCATATTGTTCTCCCCTACCTATATCATGCAAAAGTGCAGTTGTATAAATTATGTATTTTGGTATATTAAAATCATTTTCCAAACTAATTATATACATAATTCTTGCCACATCTAAAAAGTGTTGCATATCATGTTTGCAGTATTTTCTGTTTTTTTCTAAGTCTTCTATTTTTCTTAAGTTATACTTAAATATATTATTTTTTATAATAAGATCTACTTTATCATCTATTAAACTGTTATTTATGATTCCCACCCCTTTAGAGTAACCTTAACCCCTGTATCTTTGTACGTATGTATCGTAATACCTTTTTATTTCAGATACAACTGTGCTTTGATTAAGAACCTTATCATCAATTTTATTCACCTTCATTATACCCATAATACTATTAGTTATAAACACACCCTCAGCATCCATCAATTGATCATATGTAAACTCTCCTTCCTCTACAATGAATCCCATATCTGATGAATTTTGAATAACAAATTCCCTCACAATACCTGGCAATAATCCACATTTGATTTTGGGTGTATATACAGTCTCATTCTTAACGAAGAATATATTACTTACAGCTCCTTCACTTAAAAATCCATCTGTATTTAAAAATAGTGCTTCATTGTACCCTTTATCTATAATAATACCTCGTTCAATTATATTTTCCACATAATTAAATGATTTAACATATGTCAAATTAGAATATGCATTTCGCCTAACTTCACTTAGACCTAATGAATATCCGTTTTCATAGTCACTGTTCTTATAAGGAATTTGCCTTGTAGTAATTATAGTATTTTTTTCAGATACCATAATTTTAAACACGCAATTTTTACAATTAAGCTTTAACATAGCTGCATAAATTTCTGCCTGGGTAATTTTTTTATTTACTCCTAGTGTATTCAGCCCGCTGTTTAACCTATTTATATGATTTGCAAGAAGTATTGGTTCATCTTTGATAAGTATTGTCTCAAATGCTCCCCTGCCGAAGAAAAAACCACTATCTAAAGATAGCTTACCCTCGTTCTCTTCACCATTCATAAGTATCATAATACTCTCCTTTTTTGGTGCCACCCACTTGGCAAGTGGCAAGTTTCATTATTCTTTCTTTTCTAATTTATAAGACTCTCATTAATGCTATCGCCTTATCTATAGTTTCATCATATTCCGATTTTTCATTAGAATCCCAAGTTATACCTCCACCTACTCCGAAATAGGCTTTATTTCCCTTTATTAAAATTGTTCTAATAATTATATTCAAATCTACATTCCCGTCAAATCCCAAATATCCAAGTGCGCCCGTATATATATTTCTCCTCACAGGTTCTAACTCCTCGATAATTTCCATGGAACGTATTTTAGGTGTACCAGTTATGGAGCCTCCGGGGAAACATGCTTTAATGCATTCGATTGGACCTACTTCCTCTTTTAATTCACCTACTACCGTAGATACCAAATGAAAAACTGTACTATACTCCTCTAATTTAAAAAGCTGTGTTACTTTAACTGATTTGGGTTTGCAAACCTTGCTTAAATCGTTTCTCTCTAAATCAACCACATTTAAAAGCTCAGCTTTATCCTTTTCACTATTTATTAATATATTTTTATTTTTGATGTCCTCATCTACATCTTTACCCCTTGGCATAGTTCCCTTTATAGGTCTAGTTTCTACCACTCTATCCCTTATACTTAGAAATCTTTCTGGGGAAGAACATATTATATTAAAGTCCTCAAAATTCATAAAAGCAGCAAATGGTGCCGGATTTATATGTCTTAAATCTTTATATATTTCATATGCGTTTCGGTTTATGCTGCAACTATACCTTTGTGACAAATTTGTAATATATATGTCTCCACTTTTTATATAAGCTCTTACCTTTGATAGAGTATTAATGTACCTATTTTTTTGAAAATCCGAAGTAAATTTGTTTGTTATGTCTCCTACTTTTTCATATAGAACTTTATTACCATTTTGTATACGGCTTTTTATATCGTAAATACTGTCTTTCTGAGATTTAAGTATTCCTAGTGCAGATATGTAAGTGTTTTTTTTAAGATTATCTATAATAATTATATTATCATAAAAGTTATAACAGCAATGAGGTATATCTATATCCTCCTTTGCTATATTCGGTAACTCTTCAAGTTCCCTACCTAGATCATATGAAAAATATCCCATACCACCAGCCACAAATGGTAATTCTGTATTATTTTCTATATAATACTCTTTTAGAATCTTATTTAGCTCCTCAAATGTATCCCCTGCATATGCTTTACCGAAAATATTACACATACCATTTTTACTTTTAAATTTTAAAAAACAATTAACTCCTATAAAAGAATATCTCCCTAATGTTTCTTTATCCCTAACACTATCTAATAATATAGTATCAAGATTTTCTTTAAATAAAGAATATATATCAAAACCATCAAGTTTAGTATGTACTTTTTCAATTGTCAGTTTCATTTTTTCTCCTTAACCTTTAACTAATTTGTTTTGACTTCTAACTTCATTAATAAAATTTTCAAGAATTTCATGTCCATACTGTGTAAGCTCAGCTTCTGGGTGAAATTGTAATCCTTCTATAAAATAATTTTTATGTCTTATTCCCATTATAACTCCATCATCGGTTTCACTAGTAATTTCTAATACCACAGGTAGTGAATCTCTTTCCACTATTAATGAATGATACCTTGTAACCTTCATTGGATTCTTTATATCTTTAAAAATATATTTTCCACTATGTTTAATTACAGATACCTTCCCATGCACAGGTTCACGTCCAGGGACGATTTTACCACCAAACACCTCAGCAATAACCTGATGGCCTAAACATATCCCCAAAATAGGTATCTGCCCTTTAAATTTTTCTACTATCTCCATGCATTTTCCTGCATATTCTGGAGATTTTGGGCCTGGCGAAATAATTATTCCTTCTGGTTTAATTCTCTTTATATCCGCTAAGGTAATCTTATCATTTCTATATACTAATACCTTCTCACCTAATTCTTCAAAATATCTAACTAGGTTATATACAAATGAATCATAATTATCTATCATTAAAAACATAAACGATCTCCTATTCTATTATAATTACCTATTATATCAAATAATTTACACAAAATCATTAGTAATAAAATATTGAAAGTCACTAATATACTTTATAGTCACCCAAATAAAATTCCTTTGATAACTAATAATAATTATTATTTATAACAAACCCCTTTTAATATAAGTAAAGATTGGTTAAAATGGTACTATGTTAAACAATAAATTCGAGGTGATTATATGTACAACAGAGGTGATTTCCATCTTCATACAAATGCATCTGATGGAAAACTAAGTCCTAAGGAATTAATTCACGAGGCTTCTTTAAATGGATTAGATATTATTGCAATAACTGATCATGACACTACTTTAAATGTCGAGGAAGGAATTAGAGAAGGTATAAATAATAATATAAGGGTAATACCTGGTATAGAATTATCTACAGTTCATAATAATGAAAGCATCCATATTCTTGGATATTTTAAAGACGATGAATATAAAAATTTAGATTTTCAAAATTTTTTAAAAGATATAGAGGATTCTAGAGTATTTAGAGGCAGAAAAATAGTAGAAAATCTAGATCTATTTTTCAAAATAAAATTAGACTACCAAAAGGTTCTAGATCAAGCAAAAGGAGTAATAGCTAGGCCACATATAGCTAAAGCCATAATTGATGCTGGCTATAAATATGATTGGAACTATATATTTGATACTTTTCTTTCAAACGATAGCCCTGCATATGTGCACATTAAAAGAATTCCAACAGCTGATGGTATAAGCCTATTAAAGAAGGTTAACGCATTAGTTGTACTTGCACATCCAGTTTTAATTAAAAAAACTTCTATAGATGAGATGTTAGGATTTGATTTTGATGGTATTGAGGCAGTTTATCCAATAAACACAAAAAAACAGAAATCGCTTCTAAAAGCAAAAGCTAAAGAATACAATAAATTCGTTACTGCCGGTTCAGATTTTCATGGAATTTCAACATCTGACACTGGTCATGGACTTGTTGGCTGCGTTTCCTTAAGTAATGAAGAACTAGCTATCTTTGTAAATAAACTAGAATCATAAAAGGAGATGTTTTCACATCTCCTTTTTTCATTTTACTAAGCCTCAATTAAAAATGCTTCATAAGCTCTACATGCTTCATAGATATCTGCTTTACTTGCAATTTCCCATGGTGCATGCATGTTATGAAGAGCAACTCCTGAATCAATAACCTGCATGCCATACTCAGCTAATATATAAGCTATAGTACCTCCACCGCCTTGGTCTACTTTTCCAAGTTCTGACGTCTGCCATGTTATATTATGCTTTTCCATTATGCCTCTAAGCTCTGCAATAAACTCTGGATTTGCATCATTGCATCCGCTTTTGCCACGAGCTCCAGTATATTTGTTTAAAACTATACCTTTACCAAAATATGCAGAATTACGTTTCTCCATAACTGATGGAAATGTTGGGTCATATGCAGCAGTTACGTCTGAAGACAACATTTTTGAATTTGCAAGTGCCCTTCTTACCTTTAACTCACTGTATTTTCCGAGTAAATTAACAACTTCAGCTACTGTGTTTTCAAAGAATTTTGATTGCATTCCAGTTGCGCCAATACTTCCAACTTCTTCTTTATCAACAAGTAAAACTATACATGTTTTATCTGTTTGCTTCATGTTCATTAATGCTTCATATGAAGTATAAGCACAAACTCTGTCATCATGTCCATAAGCCATAACCATACTGCTGTCTAGGCCATAATTTCTAGCCCTACCTGCAGGCACTACCTCTAATTCAGATGATACAAAGTCTTCTTCATCTATACCATATTTATTATTTAAAAGTTTTAAAATATTTAATTTTACTCTATTTTTAGCCTCTTTATCCTTTATTGGTATACTTCCCATAAATACATTCAACTCTTCGCCTTCAATAGCTTTATCTAAAGTTTTTTTCATTTGATCTGCAGATAAGTGAATTAGAAGATCCGAAATTCCAACTACTGGTTCTTTTTCATCTTCTCCTATTACTACATTTACCACTGTTCCATCTTTTTTAACTACAACACCATGTATAGCAAGAGGTAAGGTAACCCATTGGTATTTTTTAACACCACCGTAGTAATGTGTTTTAACTAATGCTAAATCTGAATCCTCATATAGTGGATTTGGTTTTAAATCAAGTCTTGGTGAGTCAATATGAGCACCTAAAATTTTAAAACCCTTTTCAATAGGCTCAGACCCAATTAAAAATAATGCTAAAGTTTTTCCCATACTACTTGCATAAACTTTATCACCAGCTTTTAATTTGGTACCCTCTTTTATATAAGTATCAATATTTTTATAACCATTTTTTTTAGCAAGTGTAATAAACTCTGTTACACATTCTCTTTCGGTTTTGCATTTTGACATAAAATCTATATAATTATCCGATAATGTAAATACTTTTTCGAGATCATTTTTATTATATTTGTCCCAAGCTACTTCATATGTTTTTTCTAAACTTTTAACATCTGACATTTTTACTACCTCCAAACAATAATTACTTTCCGTATCTACTATATTACTAAATTTTACCTCCAATTGCAAATATTAAATCTACTTTGTTATTTGCTTTTCACTATAATTTTTAGTTAATCATCACGTTCTTTAGTTACTTCCTCGATTCTCATGTTTATAGTTTCTACAGGGGTTATCTTAGAATTCAAGCTATATATATAATTGGCTGCGGCAGCTTCAATTATAACTGCTATATTTCTCCCCGGCCTAACTGGCAACGTTATTTTCCTTAAATTCACACTTAGTATATCCATAAATTGATTATCAATACCAAGCCTATCATATTCCTCGCTCTCGTTCCACTGCGTAAGCGAAATAAGTAAACTAATAGTCTTAGTATTTAAAACCGAACTCATTCCATAGATTGCGGGAATATCTATTATTCCCATACCTCTTACCTCAAGCATTCCAGAGGTTATGTAAGGGCATCTTCCGAGTAACACACCATCAACTTCTTTTATGTCTACTGCATCATCTGCAATCAACCTATGTCCTCTCTTTATTAATTCTAAAGCACATTCACTTTTACCAATTCCACTTTCCCCAGTTACTAATATTCCTATACCATAAACATCTAATAGGACACCATGAAGCCTCGTTTCTGGCGCTAACTCTGCATCTAGATAATTAGTAAGTTTACTACTAAATCTTGTAGAAATTGATTTTGTTCGTAAAAGCCATTGACCATTTTCCTCTGCTGCCTTAATGAGCTCCTTATGCGGCTGCAAATCTCTAGTCAATATAACACAAGGCGTTTCCAATTTGAAATATTTATTTAATCGTTTCTTCCTAAGGTCCTCTTCCATACAATCTAAAAAACTCCACTCTGCCATGCCTATTAGTTGCACCCTTTTATTACCAAAATATTCATAAAAGCCGGCAATTTGTAATCCTGGTCTATTAATATCACTAACATTAATTAACTTTCCCTTACCACCTTCTACCAAAACTTCTAAACTAAAATGCTCTATTAACTCCTCTATGGTAACAGCCAAAATAATCCCCCCATTCCTAATGATTTATTGTTCATATTATACTTTTTTAATTGTATCTAGTTGCGCGCGAAAATTTCTTTTAACATTATCAATATACTTTTGTCTTAATTCTTTTTGCTCTAATATTTCTTCATCCGTGAGCTTTTCTTCTTTGCTTTTTTTATAAAGATAATTTATCCTATTAGTTAATTCATCTGTATTAATAATATCACCCCTCTATTATTTTGCCTATTTTATTATATTAAAATACTTTATGCATAACTAGTAGCTATCAAACATATTCTACTTTTTATGATTGTATTACAAAAACTTTAAGACTTTTTTCGTCAATTACATATTATTCCAAGTAGCTTTTTCCAACACTTACATGCTTTATAATGTTATTTTTTACCATTTATTCATCGTGTATTTCATGAGATTATAGCATAATTTGTAATTTATTACATTTTAATGACTAACGTTAAATTTAACATACATAGAATAATATGGTATTATGTACTTGCCTCAAAAATACATAAATAAGGAGAAATACATGAATCTTAAATTGAGAATTATAAATAAAGAATTAGAATCATTAAGAGCATTGTTACATTTTTTACTAAATCATAAAGACCCAACTGATAAAATGGTTGTATGTTGCAGTC
The DNA here is from genome assembly GCF_001877035.1 of Clostridium estertheticum subsp. estertheticum. Lineage (NCBI taxonomy): Bacteria > Bacillati > Bacillota > Clostridia > Eubacteriales > Clostridiaceae > Clostridium > Clostridium estertheticum. Next base: position 3,387,042 of record NZ_CP015756.1, read on the forward strand.
AGCAATTAGATGAAGTTATAGTTAAATATCAAAAAGTTAAAGCTACTTGTAAGAAAGCAGCTTAACACATCCACTCTTTTGTTACAATCATAAATTTAGAAATCTAATTCAAGCAAGATATCATCAGTATCAATATCTGATTCCTTACCATAAAAAACTACAGCGAATTCATTAAATTCATATGCATCTTCGGATATATCACAGCCAATGAATTCGTATTCAATTTCCATTTTCTCAGCACATTCTTCCATAATATCTTCAACATTATCTGCTGAAATATCACTTAAATAAGGAAGAAAAAATTCTTCATACCAATCGTCTTTTTCTTCTTTGAAATTGCCTTCATCATCTGCATAAGTTTTAGCTGCTTCAATTTCTGCATCATCATAATAATATTTGAATTTAAGAGCTATAGTTCCTTTTTTATATTGAATTTCAGCTATATCACTTAAATCATTTTTGCTTAAAAAATTTACTATATATTGTTTATTCAAATATATCGCCTCCATACATCATTCTTTATAAAAAAAAAGAAAGATTTCACTATGAAAGTGAGATTTTCTTTTTTATTATATAACTTTGTAAACTAATATTTATTAGTAATTATTTATTTAAAATCTCTAAGTACTTCTCTACAAACCTATCAGCTTGTTCAAACTCTTTTTTGTCTGGTACAAATTTGAACTTAAGTCCTTCCTCTACAACTTTAAATTTCAAAGATTTTAGTCTTTGTGTAAGCATAGGTACTCCCTCTCCACTCCATCCATATGAGCCGAAAGCCGCTGCAACTTTGCCTTTGTTAGTTATTGGGCATACAAGTGATAAAACATCCCATGCAGGCTTTACAGCATCTTGATTAATGGTTGGTGATCCAATCATAATACCAGATGCTTTTTCAACCAATGATACAATATCAGTTAATTTCATAGATGTAATTTCATGAGCCTCGGCCTTTACACCCGCCTCGTTAATTTTTTTAGCTATATATTTCCCCATCTCTTCGGTATTATGATAAGCAGATATATAAAATATTTGAATGTTTTTTTCTTTTATTTCATAAATTTTAGCCCATTGTCTATAAAGATCTATATACATTTTAACATCATTTATATGCACCGGTCCGTGGCTTGGTGCTACTATATCTATTTTTAAATTTTCAATTTTATCAAGTCCTGAATTTACGAATTTCTTAAAAGGTCCCATTATAACCTCAAAATAATATTTCATCTCATCAAAATAATCACCGGAGCAAGCATCCGTTATACAATTAGTTGGTGAATAATGACAACCCATTACATCACAAGTAAATAATATTTTTTGTTCTTTAACGTATGTAAACATTGTATCAGGCCAATGTAAATTAGGTGCTGATATAAATTGTAATGTGTTTTTTCCTAATGATAACTCTCCTACTGCTGGCTGGCTATTAAATTCTTTATTCATTATTTCTTTTAAATAAATTATAGCAGCTTTTGATGCAACAACAATGGCTTCTGGATAAACTTCTAAGAGTTTGCTTAAAGAACCACTGTGATCAAGTTCAGTGTGTTGAACAATTATATAATCAACTTTTTTCTCTCCAATAACACCTTTTATCTTACTTAAAGATTCATCAAGAAAGCCATTTTTAACAGAATCTACTATAGCTATCTTTTCATCATCTATTAAATATGAGTTATATGTAGTTCCTTTTTTTGTTTCCATTATAATATCAAATACCTTGAGCTTTGGGTCATTTACCCCAATCCAATAAATATTGTCTTTTAATTTTGTTGTTTCCATTTTAAAAATCCTCCTCAAACTTCTTTAAGTAGATAATTATTGCCTTTTCTATTTATCTACATAATTATGTGCTTCTTATTATAATTTATTTTACCACATTTTCCAACTCTGTTCAACTAATAATGATTATTGACTAGTATATATTTTGTATATATAAATACTTATTTTAGATAGTTTATCACTTAAATATTATAATATTCTCTAAAAACTTTTTTAATAGTTTTCATTTAAAAAATATCTAATACCCAAAATGCTTAATAATATTATTATTGTGTCATATACTTCAATAGAATGAACTTTCAGGAGGGATCTATGAATATTTTAATAACTGGTGCAAATGGTAATATAGGAACTTATTTATGTAACGTATTGTCAAAATCACATACCGTATATGGATTAGATAAAACTGAGCTTAACATAGTCGACAAAATAAGTACTGAAAAAACCTTAAATTTATTAAAACCGGATGCTGTAATCCATACTGCAGCCATAACTAATAAATATATTTGTGAATACAATGAGACCTTAGCCTATGATGTAAACACTGTAGGAACATTAAATATTGCTAATTGCTGTAATGACCTTAATATACCTATAGTATACCTCTCTAGCACAGATGTATACGGTAATAATAGTTCAATGCCTTACAGTGAAGTTGATGACTGCACTCCAATAAACACATTTAGCAAGAGTAAGCTTGGAGGAGAGGAGTTAATTCAAACTATTTGTCAAAAATATTTTATTATTCGCAGTTCAACTATATTTGGTGGCAATGATTGTTTTGTTAGAAAACTCATAAATGGAAAACATTCAGCAATTTATTTATTTTCAGATCCAACTCTTTGTATAACTTATATTGAGGATTTAACTTTAGCTATCCAAAAATTATTAGGAACTGATAAATATGGGGTATACAACTATACTAATGAGGGTTGTATATCAAAATCGAAACTAATAAATAGCATAATAGAATTTGGTAATTTAAATGTCCCTTTAATTGTAAATTCAGATAAGCTTTTATCTAATCTCATTCGGGAACCTAAATATACTTGCACAGATAATTCGCATATAAAAGAATCTTTGGGTATCGAAATTGCTCCTTGGGATGATAGACTTCGGGAGTATATCAATAAATGTCTTAAAGTTTAAATAATCAGTTTTTCTTAGGTTATGCAAAAACAAAAGTATACATTGCTCTAGATGCGTTCACTTCACCTTGTAATTCTAAAATTTATTTTAGAATTACTAAGGCTTGTTCAAACGCATTTTACGCAATGTATACTTTTGTTAGCATAATCAAAGAAAAATATAGTAATATATCTGATACTATAATATCTGTGTTAAATTTCCTTTTTCATGTTCTTTTGCAATGTACCGATGAAAAATTTGATACTTTAATTATTAACTAAGTTCTTCATGCTCAAATCTAGAACCCTACATGAGTGAGTTAATGCCCCTACCGATATATAGTCTACTCCACACTTTGCGACTTCTAGTATATTGTCTACTGTTATGTTTCCAGATGCTTCAACTAGAGCTTTTTTATTAATTATGTCTACGGCTTTTTTCATAGTTTCATTGTCCATGTTATCTAACATTATAATATCTGCTTTTACTTCCAGAGCCTCACTTATTTGATTTAAAGATTCAATTTCGACTTCAATTTTTTTAATAAAAGATACATTTTCACGTATAATGTTTACAGCTCGTGTTATTCCCCCAGCTGCACTTATATGATTTTCTTTTATTAATACACCATCTGAGAGATTATATCTATGATTATAACCTCCACCAACTTTTACTGCATATTTTTCAAATATTCTCATACCAGGTGTAGTTTTTCTTGTATCAAGGACTTTCACTCCCGTACCAACTAACTTATCCACATATGTTTTTGTTAGCGTAGCAATACCACTCATTCTTTGTAGATAATTTAATGCAATTCTTTCTCCGGTCAATATATGTTTTGTTTTTCCTCTTAATCTTGCAATAGACTCTCCACTGCAAACTAAGTCTCCATCTTTTTTAAAAAACTCTATATTTACCTCACCTAGTATTTTAAAAACTCTCTCAAATACGCAAAGTCCTGCGATTACTCCATTCTCTTTGGCTATTAAATCAATACTAGAGTTACACTCATCACTTATAATAAATTCTGTTGTAATATCATTTTGAGGTACGTCTTCTGTTATAGCCTCTATAATTAATTTATCAATAATTAACCAATTCACTGCTTATCTCATCTCCCATTTCTTTAAATTTATTTAACACTACAGCCTTATTAATTTCGCTATAATCACTAAGACTTTTTATATTGTTTATGTCATCACAATTTAATGTAGTAATCCTGCAAATAGACTTATTTATAAATCTTGAAGCCCTTCTAGAAAAAACTAAGGCTTCTAACAATGAATTACTTGCTAATCTGTTTGCTCCATGCACACCTGTACAACTTACCTCACCACATGCAAATAAATGATTCATAGATGTTTTAGAATCTAGATCAACAGCAATTCCTCCCATATGATAATGCTGAACCGGTGTTACTGGAATTTTATTTTTTGTAATATCTATACCACACTCTAAACATTTTTTATAAATACCTGGAAATCTATCTATAATATATTCCTTTCCTTTAAACGAAATATCTAAAAAAACATAAGGTTTCTTACTTTTTTCTTCCTCATTATAAACTGCTTTTGCAACCACGTCTCTTGGTAGAAGTTCATCTACGAATCTTTCCCCACACTCATTTAGAAGTTTGGCACCTTCCCCCCTTAGAGACTCTGATATAAGAAATTTCTCACAATTAACCTTATCATCATATAGAGCAGTTGGGTGAAATTGCACATAGTTTAAATCAGAAGTTTTAATATTATGCCTTAATGCAATAGCTATTCCATCCCCGGTTAATCTTCGCCTACTAGTCGAATTTTTAAATAACCCTCCAATTCCACCTGTAGCTAAAATCATTTCCCTAGAATATATGTTTATTCTTTCTTTACCTCTAATCACTGTGCCACCGAAACATATATTATCTTTAGTAATAAGGTCAAGTAAAGTAGTGTTTTCAAATATTCTTACATTTTTTTTATTTTTAAGTGCCGCGAGTAAAGATAAAAAGAGTTCTTTTCCAGTTTCATCTTTGGTATGCACAATTCTATTAGTGCTATGTGCCCCTTCCTTTGTATACTTAAAATTTCCGTTTACTTTGTCAAAATGTGCTCCAAAATCAACTACTTCATTTATATTATCTATTGATTCATATACTAGTGTCTTTACCGCCTCCATAGAATTTTTATATTTTCCGGCTTTTAAAGTATCTTTAACAAATAAATTAAAATCCTTTTCATCTTTAGCCACCGCTATTCCACCTTGTGCTAATGAAGTATTGCATTTATCTACAGACTCTTTACTTATTAAAAGTACATTTAAATCCTCATTTAGATTTAATGCAGCATACAAACCTGCTGCCCCCGTTCCAACTATTAATACATCTACAGATATATCCATAATGTCACCTCACCATTTCATGCATAGCACTTAAACATTTGTGCGCTGCTTGTCTTATATTTTCATCTAATGTTACTACATATTGCTTATTAAGAAGGCTTTTGTAAACATCCTCTAGGGTAGTTTTCTTCATACTACAGCATGTCATAGGAGATTTTGGAGTTATAAATTGTTTATTCGGATTTTTATTTTTAAGCTCATAGAGTATACCTTCTTCCGTTACAACCATATATTTTTGACACTTATCGTGGGTAGCAAATTTAATTATTTCCCCTGTACTTCCTATAAAATCAGCTAATTTTCTAATTTCGCGATTACACTCAGGATGCACTAAAATCTTAATCTCTTTATCTGAATTTTTAACATTAATAATTTCATTAGCATCAACAAATTCATGTACGCGGCAAAAGCCATTCCAAAATATCATGTTCTTAACATGAGCTTTTTCATTTATATAATCCCCTAGGTTTTTATCTGGTATAAATATTATTTCATCACTATTTAATTTATTAACTATTTTTAATGCATTTGAAGAAGTACAACATATATCACTTTCTGATTTCACCTCTGCCGTTGAGTTTATATAACATATAACCTTTGCATCCGGATGTTGTTTTTTTAGTTCTCTAACATCTTCTCCATTAATCATATCTGCCATAGTACAACCTGCGTCACTATTGGGTAATAACACTGTTTTTTCCGGTGATAGTATTTTTGCACTCTCAGCCATAAACTTTACTCCACAAAATACTATGATTTGCTCGCTACATTCTTTGGCTATTTTACTAAGATAATAAGAATCTCCCACGAAATCAGCAATTTCTTGAATATTATCATTTTGATAATAGTGTGCTAGAATTATAGCGTTTCTCTCTGCTTTTAATTTCTGAATTTTTTCTTTTAACTCCTGCATTACTTATACACCTCTTTCTTTGCATGTATACACTACTGTATATACACTTATCTTCCATACCATAGTATCATTTGTGTAATAAGATATCAATCGTTAAAAAATAAAAAAACATACCCCTTGATATCAAGAGATATGTTTTTTATAAAATTTTCTAATAAACTTTCAAAATTATTTTTCAGTTAATTCATGTGTTTCTTCAGCTCTAGACATATACATTATTCCTTCTAAGTGATCAATCTCATGACAAAATGCCCTTGCAAGTAATCCTGTAGCATTATAAGTAACTGGTTTCCCATTAATATTAATTCCTACAACAGTAACATCTGTTGGCCTGTAAACCTCACCCTCATATCCTACATAACTTAAGCATCCTTCATAATCCTTCTCATTTCCAGATTGAGCCGTTATCCTAGGGTTTATAATAACTATTGGCTCTCCCTCTTCTTCTCCTAAATCAATTAAGACAACTCTTTTTAAAACACCTATTTGAGGTGCAGCAAGACCTATTCCATTTCCCTCATAAAGAGTATCCATCATATCATCAACTAAATTTAGAATCTTTCTATCTACTTTTCCAACTTTTTCACAAATTGAATTAAGACGTTTGTCACCATATTGTAGTATTTCTCTAACCGCCATTTACCTTCTCCTCCTTTTGTATTAGTACCATCAGGCTCATAAAACTTTATTTTAATGTTTTTTCTTCATTAATGAAATAAGATATATCCGTTATGTTTTCAGCTTCACTCATATCAAAAATAAGATAAAATTCGCCTTCACTTATTTGTCCATTGTCCAAAAACTTAATAATGTCTATCTTAAAGTTCTCTAAATGATAATCCGTATATGGTAGTTCTATATCACCTTTTCTTTGTGAATCCTTTAGATATCTTTCAAAATTTTTACTAGGATCTCTTAAAAGAAAATTAGGCATATACTTTTTCTTATTAAACTGCAAATAATCAAACTTAACAATTTCTTTTAAAATCCTATTATCTAAATTGAGATGTTCATCATTAAACTCTAAAAACACTTTATAATAATCCACAGATGATATACTTCTGCTTAGATATCCTTTATCATAAAAAAACGTACCTAGGCTTAAATAGAAATCAAATACATTATCAAACTTAGGGATAAAGTATTTTAAGATAGTTTTAAATTTACGAGAATTGTAGTATTTATCCACGACCTCTTCAACTCGTTTTAAAAGAATAATTTCCTCATAACTTATATCGCTTGTCTTTAAGATCTCATAAGGTGGATATGGAGCATATACCATTCCCCATTTTTCCACTTCATCTTTCATCGGAGCACCTTTTAATATCTTAAGGAACCCAAGTTGTATTTCATCCGGCTCTATTGTGTATAAATCATTAAAAGACTTCTTAAATGATTCAAGATTTTCTCCTGGCAGTCCCGCAATTAAATCTAGATGCTGCTTTATATTACCATACTTATTTAGCGCAGTAACCTGTTTTTTTATATCCTCAAAAACTACGAATCTGTTTATATTTTTTAATACTTCATTATTTGTAGTCTGCACTCCAACTTCAAATTGGAATCTACCCTTAGGAGCTTTTTCTAAAAGTTTAAGTTGCTTATCATTTAGTATATCTGCTGAAATTTCAAAATGAAACGTGGTTTCGGTATCTATACTCATTAAATATCCCCAAATACCCATAGCGAATTCATCGCTACAATTAAAAGTTCTATCAACAAATTTTATGAGTTTCACCTTTTTATCTATTAAAAATTTTAAATCCTTTTTAACCCTTTCTAAATTCATGAACCTAACTCCACGTATAGTTGAAGAAAGACAGTATTTGCAGTTGAATGGACATCCCCTTGATGATTCAAAATATATTATTTTATTGTTTAAATCATCATCCTTAGTATAGGGGAACACAATGTTATTTATGTCCATAAGTTTTCTTTTTCCACCATAAAATATTTTTCCATTTTCCTTATAGTACAAGCCCTTAACACCTTTTAGGCTAATATTCTCTATCATACATTTTATAAACTCTCTAAATGTTTCTTCTCCTTCTCCCTCAATTAAATAATCTGAAAGACTATCTTTTAGATAGTTCTCACTATCAAATGATACTTCTGGCCCTCCATATAACAATTTTATATTATTATCTATGAGTTTGATTAAATTAGATACCTGTTTAACATAATATTTATTCCATATGTAACAAGATAAAACTACAATATCTGCTTTCTCTGATATAATCTCTTCCACAATTCTTTCTACTCTATCATTTATAGAAAACTCTCTTATAAGAGAGTCATACGAGAGATCCTCAGTAAAGGCTTTTAAATACCTAATTGCAAGGTTACTATGTGTAAACCTCGAATTTATTCCAACCAACAATACTTTCATTTTTAATTCCTTCCTTAACTCATCTATTTTGTACAGTATACAATATTAGTTTGCATAAAAGCAATTATATCCTAGTCGCTTTTATGATTAAGCAGTAGATTTCACATTAAATGAGTTTTGTAATAATACAAAAAAATCAAAAGCCTTACTGGACAACTCAAAGATATGTCCAGAGAGGCTAATAAATCTTTAACAATGTCTATTAATTTTACTTTAATCTTTTCTTTTGACTTTCTTTTTGCATATCATATAATAGACATTGTCTGAATTTTTTAATGTTACCACCTTAAAATATGGTTCTAAAATTCTCATTGTATTATCTTTAGAACTATTTTTAAATAAATTTAAATCTCTTAAATTTATTTGTTTTGTACTTTTATCTGGTAACACAATTTTAATTTCCTTAGTAAAAGTTTTAGCAATTCCTTTATCAATATCCCAAATATATAACATTCCATCAACTTTTAAATATTTATATATATCTTGTACCAATTTTCTTTTATTATATGTAAGGTTTATATCACTTAAAGTGAAAAATAGTGCGCAAGTATCATATATGCCTTCCCCTATTGCCTTCTTTTCCACTTTTCCTTCTACATACTCTACACTACTACTATCATCAACGTACTCTTTGTATATATTATATATGATACCATGATTAGAAAACCCTATGTCTAGTAGATTTCCTTTAAAAATCTCCTTTTCTAAATTTAATAAAACCTCCTTCTTCAATTGTTATCCCCCTCTTTATTTAATTTTTATAAATACTTATTTAAAAACTATTCTCCAAAAACAAAATAATCCCTCTAAAACAAAGGAATTATTTGTTAATTTCATTATAGAAATTTATCATTAAGCCTGCAGTAGTCTTTTGTGCTCTCTGCACTATAAGCGTAGATACTTTCCTATATCGCTCTTCCTTGTTTTTTATATGAACATGTGAAATATAAATATCACTTGCAAATGTTGCATTGTTTTTTATATAATCTTCTATATTATCTTGCTTAATTATTTCATTAAAAATAGGAAACGAATAGTCACTCATTAATCTACCTATAATCCAAAGTTCAAAATTTCTATGATTTTTAAGTAGTTTATTGTTAACATGTTGAGGAACAGTTGCATCCTGAATCAAATGGCACGCTGCTCCAAAATAAAACAGTGCTTGCCGTATATCACCGGCTTCTACAAACCTTAACGCACATTTGTAGTATTTGTTAAATTCTGTTAATGCATTCGAAAATCCATATAACCCTGTACCTGTAATATGATGATAAAAATGATTTGAGCTCTTAAAATCTTGGTCTGCCCAAGTAACCCCATTGTTTAATTCTTTTACATAACTTTTGTAAAAAGTATGAACTTCACGGTATCCCTTATTTTTTAATATCTCAATAGCTTGAATATTAATAAATTTGTGAACAATACAATGAGTTTTCATGATTCTTTTTTTAATTGGATTTATAGTTACCATTAAGCCTTTTAAAGTTTTCCCATATGTAGCTTCAAATTTTTTCTTCAACCTGTTCACCTCTTAACTTAGTATACGCTAAATATGCTCTAAAAACATGTTTAATTTTACCATAATAATATATACCCACTCTATTCTAATCTTTTTTTCTTAAACCAACAAGTATGACCACTATTAAAGTTATAACTATTGTTAACAAATAGTTATAAAACTTATGTTTTCCGCTGTTTATATTATTATATTGATCTTTTTCCATACTAATTAAATATCCATTTTTAGAATCTAATATTATCAAATTATCAAAAAATTTCATGCTAGATATATATGCAACCTCTTCAAAATTTACTTTTTCTTTAAGTGCACTGTTTTTGTTTAGACTATATATACTATTATCATTCTTTTCATAAAAATATATACAATCTTTATCCCCCAGTTTTCCTGCCCTGTCTATTGCCAAACTTATTAAGCTACCCACTGATTTATGTTGGTATATTGGCGCAGGTGGATTTATTGTAGGGTGATTATCTAGAATAGCTGGTATAGTCTTATTAAACGAATTTCTGAATTTTGGTGAGCTTATTGGATCACCTCCAGAGTAATCTGGAAACCCATACCATGAATTTTTTTTAATTTGGTAAATATAATCACTATCACCTTTAACTGGTCTTAATCCTCTCTCCTCCATTCCTCCAACTGTAACTAATACTTTGCCCTCACTATTAAAATCTATCCCCATCATATTTCTTATACCCCAAGCAAAGTTTCCTTGCGCACCAGTTTTTAAATTATAAATTATTATTGATGAATTTCCAATTACATGCTGAGTTATAATTTGTCCCTTTATATTTCTAGTTTGATATGGAACAAATGCTCCTGTTTTTACCCCTCCAAAGTCCATTCCTTTTATAGTTATACTCTTTGGAGTAATATCATGATTTTGAGGATAATTATCTAACCACTTATTGTCGAGTCCAACTACCCCAGAATTTGTAGCTGACCCTATAGTAACAAATAAGTAATCCCCATTAATTCGAACCAAACTATTATTATAATCCCCGTAATTCGGTATATTTTTTATTATTTCTTTACTTTCCTTTGATATTAAATTATATGAATAGACATTTTTACCAGAAGCGTAATACAATATTTTATTTTTGTAATCTAAGCTAGTTATATTTAACTTCTTATTTACGAATATATTATACGCTTTTCCTGACTTATCTATGTACTCTATTCTATCTTTAAAAGCAATATAATAATTCCCCTCATTATCTTTAGTAAAATCTACCGAATTACTTAATCCCTTATATAAAATTTGTGTTTTAATACTCACATCTTTCACTGTAACCTTATATTCTTTAAAAGAACTTCTCAATGAAAATAGTGCAAAAGCCATCAAAGCTAAAATAATTATAAATCCAATGGTCTTTTTCATACTTCTCCCCCTAAATTATAAATCTCTAATCTATATATATTTATATAAGTTCACGTATATGTAAAAATTATATGACATTTGTATATTTAATTGTTGTCCATAATCAAATGCATTTAGAATATAATAGTAAAACTTAACATATTAATTATTAATAGTTGTAATATATTTAAGTTTAACCTCAGGGAGGACCCTTTATGATAAAAGACGATTTCTACAGAGATTCAATAATACTTACAGTTTCAAATTTGGTTGCTGGCATATTAAGATTTATGTTTTCAATATTACTCTCAAGAAAATTAGGTGCAGAAGGTATGGGCTTATATAGCCTCGTAATGCCTATATACGATTTATTCACTTGTCTTATTTGCGGTGGTATGGTAACAGCTATTTCAAAAGAATCTTCATCCTATTATGGAATAAATGATTACGGTAACCTTAACAAATCTATACATACTGCATTAGTTTTTGATTTTGTTTTATCTATATTCATAGCAATTTTAGTATTTTTTTTCTCACCGTATATCAGTACATATATAATAAAAGACCAAAGAACACTATACTCCCTTTGGGTCATTTGTCCCGCATTAATTTTTGTTGCTCTATCTTCTATATACAAGGGCTATTTTTATGGTATTTCTAATGTTAAAGTACCCGCAATAATAGACATTGTTGAAAAAACTGCAAGAATGGCCATAATCCTTGGGATAATAAATTTCTTTGCTCTAACAAATGTAACTACTACAGTAACTGCTACATATATTTCTTTGTCAATTGGAGAACTTATAAGTTTTATTCTTTTATATGTATTTTATGAAAAGAGCAAAAATAAATTTAAGGTAATTGTAAAAAAAACCGAAGGAAGGGCTCAACTCTTATTTAATGTTCTTATTGTTTCATTTCCCTTGTGCCTAAATGGGTTTTTAAACACTATAATTTCAGCACTATCGACCCTAATTGTTCCGGGTAGGCTAGTTCAAGCTGGAATAGAATATACCGAAAGCTTATCTTTAATTGGTAAGTTTTCTGGTATGGCTATGAGTATTGTGTTTTTCCCTTTTATTATTGTTATGTCAATGTCTACCATGTTAACCCCAGACATTTCTAAAAGTATAAGTAAAAATGATTATAACGCTTTAGAAAATAGAATCCGCGAAGTAATCAAAATTTCTTTTTTACTAGGAATTTCAACTATGATAATATGTTTATGTATAGGTCCCTCTCTTGGAAAATTATTTTTTGATAGATATGATCTAGGTGTCTACATCAGACTTGCAGCGTTAAGCGCACCATTCATGTATATGTCTGGCTCGACCTTCGGAATTTTAAATGGACTTGGCAAACAAAAAGCTCTCCTAATAAATTCTGTAGTAACCTCTATTGTCGAGTTAGTCTTGCTTTATATACTCCTTGGCATTCCAAGTATTAATATTTTAGGTTACGCCGTAGCACTCCTTATAAGTTCTATTTTAAGCGCTATAATGAATATTGTATCAATTAAAGGATGCTGTTATATAAATTTTTCAGGAAGTGAATTTCTAATTGATATTTGTCTTAGCATCTTGTTGTATTTTATATTAAAAATTTTAAGTAATACTATACCGGATTGTATTTTTATTACTAAGAACATAATAATTATTGTAACTGGCTTCTCTCTATTATTATTTTCTCTAATTCTCACGAAAAAATCAGAAAAATCTAAAGCACATCATACAAGATGATGTGCTTTAGATTTCCATGCTACCTATTTCAGTCTATTTAAAATAGACTTAGGTATAATCTTTGTAATTCTACTAGGGAATATTTCTAAATCTTCTTTACTTAATCCACCTAGAAGTACTAATGTAAAAAAGTAAGTTACTATCGCAAAGACCATAGAAATTAATAGAGCAATAGCATTAGCAAAATATCCTTCCTTAACATAACTAAATATATAATTAAAATTACAATACATTAACTTTGCAACAATTGCCATAACTACCGATGCCAGTATAGGCTTAATTGCATGACTTAATAATTTTATTTTAACTCTTAGTGTTTTGTTAATCGTAATATAGTTCAATATCAAAAGTATTGCAAAACTAACTGCATTTCCCATAATAGCACCTAATATATTAATGTTTGGAATTGCTACAAAAATATAATTAGTAATTATTTTTCCTATCATACCCAAAACTGCATAAATGGTAACTAAGTAAAGTTTTCCAAGGCCTTGAAGAATCGAAGTTTGTATACTAACTACAGCCATAAGTATTATTACAACTGACCCATATATAAGTAATCTTCCAACGCTAGAACCGTATTGTATTAAATTAACTACTGGGTAAGCTAAAACTGCAAGTCCAATCGCAGAAGGTACTGCAATCAAAAAACAAAGCCTAAAAGCGTAATTAATTTTATCTCTTACAGCCTTTTTATCCCTAATTGCCATCAAACTTGAAATAGATGGCAGAATAGTTATAGCAAGTGATGTAATAATGGCTATGGGAATATTTATTAATGTTGTATATTTACCTAATACACCCCATAAAACATTAACCTGTACACTCCCAATTCCAGCAGCTACCATTCTTGATTTAACTACTCCTAAATCAATTAATAGCCCTGACTGTTGTATTCCTAAACATATTGTCATTGGTACAGCAACACCTAATAACTTTTTAAATATTTTTTTATTAGTTAATCTTTTTATACCTAACTGATTGTATCCTTTGGGAACTCTAAACACTTTATTTTTTTCATAATAATGAATCATATAAATTACAGCAACTAATGCTCCTACTGTAGTACCAACGGTTCCACCTGCTGCTCCGGCGGATACTCCATATTTTATAAAACATGCTGCAAAAACTAAACTAAATATAGTATTTGCAACCTGTTCAAATACTTGTGATACCGCAGTAGGGGTCATATTCCCTCTTCCTTGGAAATACCCCCTATAAGCTGATAATATAGAAGTAAGTAAAACAGTTGGAGCAAGTGCCATAATCGCTAATTTTGCAGTCTCACTATTTGTTAATTTAGATATAGGTACTACCAAAATGAGCATTAAAAGTGACATAACTATTCCTAATACTAAAAGGGAAAATCTAGCTATTTTAAAAGTCTTTACAGCATCCTTATAGTTCCCAAGAGCTATAAGTTCTGATACGATTTTCGAAATAGCCACAGGAATACCCGCATTTGTCAATATATAAACATATGTAAATATACTGTATGCAGAGTAATATACCCCTAGCCCATCCTCTCCTAAAATTTTCCCAAGAAAAGGTATATAAAGTAGGGATAAAAACTTAACTGCAAAACCTGCCGCAGATAATATTGCAAAACCTTTCGTGGTAGATTGTTTATTTAACTTTGCTTTTTCACCCATAAATTCACCCTCTAAAATTTAAATATATCCCTCTTAATCTTTTTAAGTGCTGGTGGTAAGCTCTCTGCAATAGTTTTATTCTCCATATAAGACAAATCCTCTGGACAATTTTTAAATATTAACTTATATGCATACAAATATTGAGAGTCCAAGCCATACTTATTATTAAAAAAGCTATTTATTTTTTTATTTCCATATTTAGGATCACCAAGAATAGGATTACCAAGCATACTCAAATGAGCTCTAAGTTGATGGCTTCTGCCTGTTAAAAGGTTAATATCAAGTAAAGAAAATGTACCACAACTTTCTATAGTTTTAACGTCCATTGCTATTCTTTTAGTATCTGGCTTTGGTTCTTTAAATACTTGAGATATATTTGCATCTTCATTTTTGTATATATATCCTTCATAAATTCCATCCTTAATTCTTCCTGATACAAGTGCCATATAGTATTTTTCAATGTTACGATCTCTTATCATTTCATTCAATAATTTAAGAGATTTAAAATTCTTACCAAATATAACCATTCCCGAAGTGTTTCTATCTAATCTATTACAAGGTGCTGGCGTAAAGGTTATTTCATTTTCCGGTTTGTAATCACCTTTATCAAATAAATAAGAAAGTGCATAATCTGTTAAAGTAGGTTCTCCATCTTTTTTATCAGCATGAACTAAAACCCCTGGCCATTTTTCTACCATTAATATATTAGCATCCTCAAAAGTTATCTTAAGTTTATTATCAATTCTTACAAATTCATCCCTCTTAAACTCACTAGTGATATATTTTGTTTCAACAATATCACCTTCTACTAATGAATGTTTTTCCTTGATTTTGCTACCATTAACTCTAATATCACCTTTTCTAAAAGCTTTATATATTTTGCTGAGTGGCACATCTCCAAGTACCTTCCTCATAAATTTATCTGTTCTTTGTCCTGCTTCATTTGCTCCAATTTCTATCCTCATACATATCCTCCTAGATCTCTTTTATCTATTGATTAATTTCTATACATAATTCACATCAAGTATCAATTATATACTAAGTTGCATTATGATTTCAATAGAAATTCATAAGCTAACGTGCATTGCATAGCTACCCCTATCGATAAACATCTCTCATCTATATCAAATAAACTGCCATGAGCCGGGTTTATTATACCTTTTTCCTTGTTTCCACTCCCTAAGAAATAAAATAGCGATGGTTTTTCCATAGAGAAATAAGCAAAACTTTCCACACCCATAGTAGGCTTATCTAAATTATAAACATTACTTTCTCCGATTAATTCTTTTGACTTATTATCAAACATATCTGAAAGTTCATCATTATTATGAAGACATGGATAACTTTCCTCAATTTCAATTTCACATTTCCCTCTCATGGCTTTAACTATACCCTCCACTACTTGAACTAATCTTATCTCTATGTATTCTCTGTGTTCACTCTTCATTGTCCTAATAATCCCCGATATTGTAACGTCTTCAGGTATAATGTTTTGAGCTGTGCCACCATGAATTGAACCTACAGTTATAACTGCAGGATCTGTAGGTGGAATCTCTCGACTTACTATGCTTTGAAGTGCAACTATAACGTTGCTTGCTATTACAATAGGATCAATAGTCACATGTGGGCTTGCACCATGTCCACCTTTGCCTATTATTTTTATAGTAAATGGGTTTGATGCAGCGTACGCGATATCTCTTTTTAAACCAACGGTTCCAGCTTCTAACCATTCTTCTACATGAAGCCCAATAACAGCATCAACATTCGGATGCTCTAGTACCCCCTCTTTAATCATTAAAGGTGATCCACCAGTAGTTTCTTCTGCTGGCTCAAAAAACAATTTAACATTTCCCTTGAGTTCATCCCTCATATTATTTAATATCCTAGCTGCACCTAAAAGTATAGTGATATGAGCGTCATGTCCACAAGCATGCATTTTACCATTAATCTTAGATGAGTAATCACAAACTTTCTTATCTTGAAGAGGAAGTGCATCCATGTCTGCTCTTAAAGCAACCGTCTTTTTACCATTACCTCTTATAATAGCACAGATTCCAGTTTGTGCTACCTCATAAAATTCAATGCCTTCCACCTTCAAAAAATCTTTTACCTTTTGGCTAGTTCTAAATAAATCAAATCCCAGTTCTGGATTTTGATGTATATCGCGCCTAATATCTACTAACTCACTCTCAATATTTTTTGCCATATTTAAAAAATTCACAATTTCCACCCCTTCACTTATGTTAAATCATCCTATTTTTAATTTTGTTTCATCTGTGCTAATAATATCTTCCCAATATATTTCAATTACATCTCCATTATTTAGCGGCTGATAATACTCAGCTTTACTACCATTAAGCTTTAATATTAAGTTTCCTTTTGAAATAGTCAAATCAAAATCCACGTAATTAAAAATATCTACAAATATGTATTTATCTTTTCCTTTAAGACTTATCATATTTTTATTCACTTTAATATTCAAATTTTGTGTTTCCTTTTGTTCATTCTTATTAACTATCTTTTCCACCTTAATTTCTTTAGTAATTTCTGCTACCTTATATATTCTGTCCCCTTCTTTTATAACATAATCCGAAAGCAATTTTTTATTATCTATCATAAAATCTAAACCACAAGTATCATCACCAAAATACTTTGCATATTCACTAATTGTAGTAGGTATTACTATTGAAACATCATCATCTTCCCTTATTACACCATTTATTATAGTTCTTATACCATTAATAAATGCTACAGGCTCAATGTTACGAATTTCATCTTCAAAATAGAAACTTACAGTTTGAATGCTCTTTACATAATCCATAATTTTAGGCTCAGCACTTTTCCCATCTACACTAAAGCTAATGTCAATGATATCACCCTCAGCTACCTCAGAATCAATATTACTAAGCAAGTTATTAATCTTAATTTCAGCGCTCTTTGCTAAGCTTCCAAATGCCACTCTCTTTATTCCATCAACTATAAATCTTATATTACGTCCATTTTTACCAATCAATATCTTAGGATTTATACCCTCTTGCATCATCACATCCATAACAGTATGTTTATGTGCATTAAATAAACTTATAATCTTGTCATTTATCGTCACATCAACAAAATCATTTCCTAACCTTTTAATTGATACCAGTGCTATCCCTAAAACTGTAACACCAGTACTTCCAAGGTTAGAATCACATATACAGTCAGTTACTGACTCACGACCTTTAATAACGACACGGTTAATTGGTAGATTTAAAATTTTAACAATATTTTCTTTGATAAAAGGAGTATGTGCTCCACCCCCTACAAGAAATACGGCATTTGGTGCTTTTCCACCATTTAATTCAATTATCCTATTACCAATTTCTTCGGAAATTTTCACAACAATAGGATTAATTATTTTTAATACTTCCTCTGGCTCTAAAATATTTTCAAAACCTAACACATCTATGTATTGAATTTTATCTTTCCCACTACATTCTTTTTTAATTTTCTCAGCAGTATTAAAATCAACTAAATATGCTTGAGATATTATTTCAGTTACCTCATCTCCTGCCATCGGTACCATACCATATGCACTTATACTCTCTTTACTACTAATCGCAATATCAGATGTTCCTGCACCAATATCCACTAAAGCCAAATTTAGAAGTCTTAAGTTCTGTGGCACGGCAGCTTCCATTGCAGCTATAGGTTCAAGTGTTAAACTTACAACTTCAAGCGATGCCTTATCCATGACCGCATATAAACTATCAACTACTGATCGTGGAAGAAATGTAGCAATTATCTCTACTGCAATTTTTTCTCCTTTGTGCGATTTTAAGTTTGTGATTACGTATCCATTTAAATAGTAATTTTTCACACTATATCCCACACAATAAAGCTTACCTTGAGACGACTTTGCCACTTCCTCATCTGCCATTCTAACTGCAGTGAGTTCTAGACTTCTAATAGTTTCCCTATCAATTTCTTTATCAATATCAACTTCTATTTCAGACTTAACTTGCGTTGTCCTTAAAAAGCGCCCTGCTGCTGCAATCGCTACTTTAGTTAATTTAACATTTAAATTATCTTCTAATTCTTTTTTCACCTTTAATACTCCACTGGCTACCAATTGAATGTCATGAATTTGGCCATCAATCATAGCTCTTTCTTCATGTTCAATATAACTTTCAGCGATAACCTGGAATTTTTTCTCAGATATTATACCAACTGTCCCTATAATAGATCTTGTTCCTATATCTAAAGCAAATATCAGTTCCTCTAAATTTACATTTGTGATTTTCATTTTTATACCTCTTTCTCACAAAATTATTTGAATGTTACTAATCCGAATTAAGCTCATATTCATAGAATATGAGCTTAATGAAATTATATAACATTATATAACAATATTCAATAAAACTACTATATTAACTTAAATCATCTCCTTCGGAGCTGCAATATTAACGACTTCAGAAGGAAATTTATACACCCACTGAAGTTTTTTATTTGTTAGGGCATGTAATTACTACTTATAGAAGTGGGAGACTTTCCTTCTGAAATGTCGTTAAATGTCTCATTAATAAATAATTAAATATTATAATATATTATATAAAAACATTATATCCAATTATTTGTATTTATTACATTATATTCGCTATGCTTGCATCTTGCAACAATAACCCTTATAAAATATTATTTTAGGCTTATTATTATGGTACAGTTTATTTGCAATTTTATATAACCGCTCTATTAATTCCAATTTATTCCACCTTGTCACATAGCCTGTCTTCAACATTCATTCAAAATTTTCTTTATAATTCACATGTTTTGTGTTATAATACAGTTGAGGTGATTATCATCAATACTAAAACAATAGAAAAAATATCAACTGTAAAATTAGCTCATAAACTTGAAGCTCAAGAAAAAAAAGATTTAATATCTACGAATAATTTAATATATGATTCTGCTGAGGAGTATCTTAATAACTATAAGATTAATTAAACAAGGTAAACAATCGTTATATAAATAAACATTTACTTTTATTATATGTTTACCCTATTTTTAGTAATATTGAATTATAAAAAGTTGTACTCTTTTAGGGAGTGCAGCTTTTTATATAATGATTTGTTTGCATTTTTTTCAGTTATTTTCATGTAAACGTAGGTCATAAAGATATTTCTTTTATATTTCATTTTTTATATTGCGCAATTCTTGGACATACTGTATAGTGATAATTAAACATACTATATTGGAATTTTGGAGGCGTAAATATGAGAGTAAATGAAGTAATAATGAATGATAAATCAGCTTTTTTAATATATGTCACTCAGCAAGAACATGATGATCCGTCTTTTCAAACTATGTTGGATGGCTATAAAAAAAATTGCAATGACGTATCCGTTTTTATTAATGAATCTCTACCTATATGTGAAATGTTAAAAAAATTTGTTCAACAATATCAGCATTAAATCATCTCCTGCGGAGCTGATTATTAAAGACTTCAGAAGGATATGTAACTCGCACTTATAGAAGTGGGAGACTTTCCTTTTGAAATGTCATTAAATAAAAAAGGACTATCCACCAACTTCGGTAAATAGTCCTTTTTTTGTTTTGTACAAAATTTATGTGTAATAATTTAAATTTATACAATTCTCAATATGTTCCATGCCATCAAAATCACTTGTGCTGAATATTTATATTTATACTGCTATGCTTACCTGTTGGTGTAATTGCCGTTATATTTGCAGACATTAAAGCAGTCATTGGATTATACACTTTATTATTTTTTATGCAAGCAGTTCCATCAGAGTTCCTTTCAAATGTCGCCCCTACAAGCCTAACATGACCATCCAATTCACTAAATTTTGTGATTAAGTTTGCATTTTGATCTAATGCTATAAATGGAATTACCTTTGATTCACCAGAATATATATCTTCACTTGGAACTATTAATATGAACGAATCTATTTCCGCTTGCTTCTTCAATGTAATACTTATTGTTGAAGATGTACCTTTCAAAGTAAATGCATTGATTACTACTGGCCTATCCGTTAAAATAGTATCACTAGTTGCTGTTACTTTTATTAATCCTATCGATGGGTCTATAGGATCTTTTACAAGTTGGGCTACTACATATGGACTTGACGTATTCAGCATATGATCACCAGTCAATATCAATCCTTGTTCCATAAGCGTATAATTTGTTGTAGGTATCCCACTAATATCTTTAGCTAGGTATCCAGCATAGAAAACAGTTGTAGTATCCCCTGCAGTCAACATTTTACCATCAACATTTTTTAATGATAAAAGTTTTATATCACTTAATGTACTACCTTGTGTAGCTCCAGCTAATGTAACGCTTAATTTAGTATTTGTTGAAATTCCACTTATTGGGTCATTGGCAGTTATTACTATACCCGAAGTAAATGTCAAAAGATTCATGTTTGGTGTTACTTTAAGTCTACCATTTTTTCCTTCTACAGTACCCACTCCAGATTTGAAGATTATACCGTTAGCAAGAGATGTCGTTGTAATATCATTTCCTAATGAATCTAATACTTGATAAGTTGCATGTCCATCTCCAAAACCACTAGTTACATTATCAACTTCTAATTTAGTTGAAGTAATGTTAATCTTAGCAATTTTTTGTTGAGTTATTGCTATACCATTATTATATTTAATAGTTGAAATGTCTACAGAATCTTTATTCACACGCGACCCATCATTATTATTTATCCAACCGTTATCGTCTATT
The DNA here is from genome assembly GCF_001877035.1 of Clostridium estertheticum subsp. estertheticum. Taxonomy (NCBI): domain Bacteria; kingdom Bacillati; phylum Bacillota; class Clostridia; order Eubacteriales; family Clostridiaceae; genus Clostridium; species Clostridium estertheticum. The sequence continues at coordinate 3,408,651 of NZ_CP015756.1, forward strand.
TTTATAAAAATATCACCTTTACTTTTAAGTACTGCATCACTAATTTGCTTTGCATTATTTAGATCGTTCGCATACTCTAAAGTATACATATTTTCTCCTATTACCACAGAAAAATTTGTAACATCGCTAAAACCACTTAACCCCAGTGCCATCACTGGCCTTGACAGCGTAGCTATCAATAACACAAATCCCATCATCATAATTTTTTTAAAATTTTTCATTAATCGATTCCCCCTATTTTTATTACATAAAAAAAATGCAATAAAAGCTATGTAAATATGAATTAACAAACATTAATATTTACTTTTTTATGTTGTTAATAGTTACATATTAACACAATTTATGTTAAAAATAAATATTTTAAAATTTACTTATAGGCGAAATGCAAAAACTTTATTCAACAATATCAGCATTAAAAACAAAAGGTCTATCCACACAATTATGTAAATAGCCCTTTTTTTACTTTTATAAATTTGAATAAGTTTTATATCTACCAATAACTATTGTAGGAGAAAATTTAAACACCCTTATTTGTTAGTATTTTATTAAACCAATTATTTTTTTTCTCACTCTTATATTCTACCCTAGATTGTTGCATATTTTCTAAACTTTCTTGTAGGTTATAACTACAATAGCAACAAAAAATTTCATTTTCATCTGCATCTTTTCCGCAATTTTCACATATAATCAATTTTATCCTCTACTTTCAACTATTATCTAATCTCTGATTAGTATTATCTAACCTAAACTAAATTATTCTATTCCATAATGAATAGAATTTTGAAAATAGTCTATAATTTAGACATCCTTTTATTTAGAATGTTTTAACTGAAAATAAAAAAGTACTGCACTTAGGAATTTGCCTTTGTGCAGTACTTTTTTATTTATAATTTCATTACCTATGATTATGTAGTTGTTTATTCTCACAGATTGTAAACATTGGTTGATTTATACTTTTGATATCAATGAATTATTATAAAGTACACTAGTATCAAATTTGCGTATAATATCCCCTTCAAACTTAATCTCTAAATCCTTATCATTAATGGAAATAACCGTCCCACCTCCGAAACTTTTATGCATTACAGTATCCCCTTCTTTAAAAGGTAAATTAACATCATTACCACCTATGATATTGCATTCCTTAATGAATCGTGAGGTTTCTTTAACCTTTCCTTTAACACTTTTACTAATGCATAACCAAACATTGTCTATGGCTCTTGTAATTCCTACATAAAATAGTCTTCTTTCTTCTTCTAAGTTATTCTCTATACTATTTACATGTGGGATATTCTCTTCATTACAATTGATCAAAAATACGTTTTTAAACTCCATACCTTTTACTCCATGGATTGTACTAAGTATTACCGCATCCTCTTCTACATTTCTCTTATGCTTACTTATTTCCTCTTTAACCTGTTCTACATGGGCTAGAAAAGCTATTATATTGTTATATCCTTCAGCTGATTGCCTAAATTCGTCTATAACATCTTCCATCTCGCCTAAGTCAATTTTGAATTTAGTACAATATTCTTTTATATAATCATGATACCCTATGCTTAATACTAAATTATCTATTGCACTGGCTAATGAAATTTTGTTTAAATAATGTATGTCTTTTTTTAACTTATCTATCATCTTCATCTGAAATATAGGTATACCATCAATTTCCTTTAACATTTCAAAACAATCCTCGCGTACAATATTTCTTTTTATATTATCTAAATTTAATCTGCTTACATATCTAAATGGCTTATTAATTATTCTAAGAAAACTTTCTTTATCACTTAGATCAATGCTTAATTTTAAATATGCAATTATATCTTTACATATAAAATGTTGAAAAAAATCATATTCTTTATCTAAAAGCATGAAAGGAATCCTTTTTTTAATAAAAACATCTATTAAGCTTCTGCATTCTACATTTGTTCTATATAATATGGCATTATCTCTATAATTTTTATCAGGGCCTGCCATATGTTTTTGAATAATATTACTAATTTCCTCTGCTTGTACATTTTCATTTACATTATTAAGTACAACAATGCCACCATCTTGCTCCTTAAATGCTACAATATTTTTTTCATTTCTCATCTGATTGTTTTTTATAGTATTCATGGATATTTCTACTATATTCTTTGGGCATCTGTAGTTCGTTGATAATTGTAATTTCCCTCCACCCTCAAAATGCTCTGAGAATTTAACCATACATTCAGGATTTGACCCTCTAAATCCATAGATACATTGATCCTCATCCCCCACTGCAAATATTGAGTTTTCCTCATTTAAAAGTTTTAATATCTCAACCTGCATAGAATCACAATCTTGAAATTCATCAACTAAGATATGTTTAAATAAAGATCTATATCCCTGAAGTATCTTATAATTTTTTATAAATAAATCTCTACAGCCTATTTGTAAATCATCAAAATCAAATAAATTTCTTTCTTTCCTATATTGCTCATAAATATTATATGCTGCTATAAATATTCCTTTATCAATACTAGGAGAGAACTTTTCTAAGATATCATCGCTTGTTTTAAATACTGAAATATTATTTATAACTTCTTTTACCTTTTCATCACCTACCTCATCCAAGTAGGACATTAGTACGTTTTTTATAAGTTTATATACCTCAAATGTATCTATTATTTTTATTTCACCATAATAATTTTTAAGTATTTTATAAAACAAACCGTGAAATGTTCCAAAAAACGGAACACTTGCCCTTCCATTAATAGCAATGTACCTATTTTTCATATTAATAGCTGCAGCTCTTGTAAAAGTAATTACAATAATATTTTTCGGGCTAAACCTTTGTTCATTTATTAGATGAACGATTCTATTAACAATAACAACTGTTTTACCACTTCCTGGTCCTGCTGTAACTAATAAATTTCTATTATTAGAAAAAACAGCATCCCTTTGCTCTTTACTTAATGTAGTGCTTATTTTACTATCTCCAATTTTATTATTCATATTATGTTTCTTCTCCACTCTCATCCACCTACTTTAATTTATCATATATTGTGTTTAAACCTAAAATACTAGTATAATAATCCTAACAAAACATTAATATATAATTATGTTATAATTCCATTATATACTTTTATTAAATTTCAAAGGGGAAAAAACTATGATATATTCAAAAGATTTTAATGTGAGAAATGAAAGAAATCTAACAATGCTTGTAGACTTTTATGAATTAACTATGGCAAATGGTTATCTTGATAATAATGTTCAAGACAAAATTGCATACTTTGATATGTTTTTTAGACGAATTCCTGATGGTGGCGGTTATTGCGTTATGGCCGGTGTACAGCAATTACTTGAATACCTTTCTGATTTATCATTTTCAAAGGATGATATAGCCTACTTAGTAAGCAAAAATACTTTTTCAGATAAATTTATTGATTATCTAAAGAGTTTTAAGTTTTCTTGTGACGTATGGGCAATACCCGAGGGTTATCCTGTTTTTCCTGGTGAACCCCTAGTTACAGTTAAAGGACCTATTATACAGGCTCAATTTGTTGAGACAATGATCCTTCTTACAATAAATCATCAAACATTAATTGCTACTAAAGCTAGTAGAATATGCAGGGCTGCAAAAGGTAGACCTGTAATGGAATTTGGTTCAAGGCGTGCTCAAGGCTATGATGGTGCTATATATGGAGCTCGTGCTGCTGTTATTGGTGGTTGCGTTGGCACTGCCTGTACTATCGCAGAGGAAATGTTTGATATTCCAGCACTAGGAACTATGGCTCATAGTTGGGTACAACTTTTCGATACTGAATATGATGCCTTTAAAGCTTGGACGATAACCTACCCAGATAACTGTGTACTTCTTATAGATACTTATAACGTACTACGCTCTGGTATCCTTAATGCTATAAAGGTGTTTAATGATGTACTTAAACCTATGGGTAAAAGGCCTAAAGGAATACGAATTGATAGCGGTGATATTACTTATCTAACTAAAAAAGTTAGAGAAATACTAGATGAAGCTGGATATGCTGATGTAAAGATTACTGTTTCTAACTCGCTCGATGAATATATTATTAGCGGAGTACTAGAAAACGGGGCACAAATTGATAACTTTGGTGTTGGCGAAAGGCTTATTACTGCAAGATCTGAACCAGTATTTGGTGGCGTTTATAAACTTGTTGCCGTTGAAAATGATGGAGTAATAATACCAAAAATTAAAATTAGTGAAAATGCAGAAAAAATTATTAATCCTGCTTTTAAAAAACTATATAGAATTTTTGATAAAACAACTCATAAAGCCATTGCAGATTTCATTACCTTGCATGACGAAAAATTTGATGAAAACAGACCCCTTGAAATATTTAATCCTACTTATACTTGGAAAAAGAAAAATCTTAAACACTACTATATAAAAGAGCTTATGGTTAAACTATTTGAAAATGGTAAACAAATTTATGAATCTCCATCTGTTATGGAAATAAAAGCATTTTCTGAGCAAGAAGTCTCTAAATTATGGACAGAGGTTTTAAGATTTGATAATCCCCATGCATATTATGTAGATCTTTCTTGGAATTTATGGAACCTAAAACAAGGTTTATTAAATCATTATTCTGAAATTCTTGAGGAATAACATGAATATGCCTATTACATCATAGATGAATGTTAGGAGGACGTATGGCACAACCATTAAAAATCAAAATTTCAAAAATTGCTCTAGATGAGCTAATGGAAATGATTCAACTTGATGAAACATGTGATAGCGTAAGATTTGTATTCGACAGTGCTTGTTGCAAGACTTCGAAAGTTGACATTTACCTAGATAATTTTAAAACAGGAGATATTAAAAACAATATTGAAACTTTAAAAATATTATATGATAGTACTCTTTTAGATAACATATGTGAACTCACAATAGCCTATAGCGATTCTAGATTTTGGGTTAAAACAACGCTTACAGTCGATAGTAAACCTAGTTGTCCAAAACATGGCAGTGACTCTTGTGGTGGTTGCTCTGGGCATTGTGGTTCACATTAATTACTAAGATTACAACAAAAAGCTAACCAAACTTAAATTGGTTAGCTTTTTAATATAGATTTATGTTGTTAAATCATCTCCTGCGGAGCTGCAATATTAACGACTTCAGAAGGAAATTTATATTCCCACTAAAGTTTTCTATCAGTTAGGGTATGTAACTCCCACTTATAGAAGTTGGAGGCTTTCCTTCTGAAATGTCGTTAAACATTTACTAACGGTCCCTGTGTTTGAGCAAACAAATTCTTAGAGCTCCCAAAGATATCCTTGCACGTAAGTTCTGGGAACCAAATTGAAATTTCACGTTCTGCACTATCTATACTATCAGAGGCATGAACTAAATTATTAGTTTTATCTATTGCAAATTTTCCTCTTATGCTTCCAATTTCTGCTTTAACAGGGTCCTTATCTCCATTAATTTTCCGTGTTATTTCAATAGCTTTTTCACCCATTAAAACCATCGCACATATGTTCCCTTCAGTAATATAATTTATTAGTTTTTCAAAATATTCGCGTCCCTCATGTTCACTATAATGTTTCCTTGCAATATCTTTTGTAGCCGTTATCATTTTAAGTGCTACAATTTCTAGTGATTTCTCTTCATACTGGTTAATGATTCTTCCAATTAGTCCACGTTTAACTCCATCAGGTTTAATTAATATCAAGGTTCTTTCCAATTAAACTCACTTCCCTGCTTAATATTTTAGGAAAACAAAATTAAGTTCCATTAGTTAATATTATGCACAATTACATAATATTAATACTACAAGTATCGATCTTTGTACAATGATTTCAATTGTGAATTTCTATCCTCACTAAATATATCATAATCAGTAATATTATTAATGATAAAGGGCTTAAAATCTTTTAACTCAACAAATGGACATTTGCCTCCATTGTCTGACCATTTATGTAAATCACACTCTTTAAAACATTCTACCTCTTCCTCCATAGTTGTTAAAAAAGGACACTGTAACATCTCATCACTCCATTCCCATATTTTGTCACTAAAGTAACTTTGTAACTTTAGTAACATTATAAGGCATTTTACCAATAAATTGAAGTGTTTTTTTAATATTAACTATAAATAATTAAATGTCGTTAATATCCAAGTTCCTCACCAATCACAATCACTGTCATATCTGTTCTCACAGGCCTTCTTTTAATTACAGAGTAAACTCTACATATTCTACTAGCTGCTTTACAATCCATGCAAACACCAGTTTTAGTACAAGGATTTGGCATCTTTAGTCTCATGTTATTCATTGGCGCCGCAATTTGTTCTAGTCTTTCAAAAGCTGAAGATTCATTTTTACAAATTTTATTAACACCAACTACAATAATAACTTTTTTAGGTCCAAATGTCATTGCGGCAATTCTATTTCCTACACCATCAATATTGACAAGTTCACCATCCATTGTCACAGCATTAGAACTACATATAAAAACATCACTAAGGAGTTCCCCTCTCATAGTTTCCATTTTATCATCAGGTGATAAAGTCGGATCGCCATGATCTAGAACAAATCCTCCAAGGGATGCTACCTTTTCTTGTATGCCGAGTTTTACTACGGTCATAGACCCTCCAAAGCCAACCTTATCTCCTTTACGTATATTATCCATTATAAATTTTGATGCCTCAACGCCTGTTTTTAAATAAATAGCTGAAAAATCATTTTTTTTAAGATTTTCTACCACCTTTAACCCTATAGTCTCATTATGTAAATTATAAATTTCTTTCATTTTTTTCCTCCTTTTTTAATATGCCTTATAGGCATATTGTATATAAAATATATCAATGATATAATTGTACATACTAGATGTTTTTTAAACAAGTACTAACTTATAAGTTACTTAGTATCTTAAGTGACCTAATATCCTAAATTACTATATATTACTAAATTTACAATAAGAAATACAGGAGGTATTTATGAGTGATAAAATAATGAAAATAAATAACAAAGAATATAGTTGTGCTATAGAATTAACATTAGATATTATAGGTGGTAAATGGAAGCCAATAATTCTTTGGAGATTAGCGAATAACGGTGTATTAAGGTTTAGTGAATTAAAGCGATCCATGGGTGTTATAACACAAAAAATGTTAACACAACAACTTAGGGAATTAGAAGCATACGAAATGGTTCATAGAAAAGTATATGCCGAGGTTCCGCCAAAAGTAGAATACTCTTTAACAAAACAAGGTAAAAGTGTAATGCCAATACTTGACATTATGTGTAAATGGGGAACAGATTATTATGAAGAATCTATAGATGACAAAAAAGAATAGTGTTATGTTTTAACTTTTAGGGCATATTATTTCCTAAAAGGAGTGATTTTTTTGAACATAACAAGTGTATCTCTATCATATATATTTTTTGTTGTTTCTATAATAGAATTTATATTTTTTCTATATTACAAATTTCTTGTGATTAACACTGGTGCTAAAAGTAAACGTCGAGAAAATATTATTGGAACTATGAAAGATCCTGAGCATTGGAGAAAAAGAAATAATATAATAGCATTTATTTCTCTATTTTGGTCCCTTATATCAATTTTTGCTTTTATTTATTTGAAATTTTTCTATGCTACTCATTTACTTTCAATAGTATATGTTTTTATCTATATAGCTGCTATTGTATTAAGTGTTTTCGTATTCATTAAGAAAAATAAGATTGTTACTAAAAAATAGCATAACCTAAAAGGCAGTAATAATTTAAACATTATTACTGCTTTTTAAAACTTTATTTTTCTAATACTTTGATAAAACTTTGATAAAACTTTTAATAATCTGAGCTGTGAAGCCCCATATTACGTAGTTATTATACTCATAAAAATATTGATCTAAAAAACCTTTCCTAAACTTGTAGTTTTTTCCTCCATTAATTAAATGGAAAGGAAAACCTTCTTGTTTTAAGGGTCCTATCTCCATATTATAATGTAATGGCTCACTCTCTAAAAAGAATTTTAATGGGACTTTAAATATATGATCAACTTCATATACGCTGGGGTTTATTTCACCATATTTTAGATACCCCACATAAGCATACATTATATTTCCATAAGGACTTATATAATAATCCATATCTCCAATTATTTTAATTTGATCTCTTTCCAAATTCAATTCTTCCATAGTTTCTCGCACTGCGGCTTCTTTTGGATCTTCATTTAGCTCAACTCTCCCGCCTGGTAGACAAACATCACCTGGCTGACTTCTTAATTTCAAAGCTCGTACTTCAAATACAATAGATAATTCATCATTATCCTCTACAAGTAATATCATAACCGCACTTTCATCAAACTCACCTATTACTTTAGGAATTCTATCCTTAAATATTTCTTCTACCTTATTTATTATCTTAATCACAACCTTTCTTACGCCACCAACGTGGCAAGTTTTTTAATAAAAACCTTTTATTTAAATTTTTATATTTTCATTTTAATCTATAAACCCATTTTACCATAAAAGACTTTTTTTGTGCCACCCACATGACAAGTGGCAAGTTTTATTAAAGTACTGACTGTGAATTGTAATTTAAAAGTAATTAACTTCAATACAAAGAAATCATTGACAGCCTACTGTGTCTATTATATAATAACAGTAGATAAGGAGGTGGTGTGCACGAATATTCTTATATCAGCACTTTCACAAACACCTATATATGAACAAATACAGAATCAAATAAAAGAAATGGTATTAAGTGGGAATATAAAATCTAAGGATCAATTGCCCTCTATAAGACTTATGGCAAAGGATTTAAAGGTGGGAATAATAACTGTAAAACGTGCTTATGAAGAACTTGAGAAAGAGGGCATTGTAATCAACTTACAAGGAAGAGGATGTTTTGTAGCAGAGATTAACCTCAAAAAAGTTAAAGAAATTCATATTGACATGCTTCGGGAAAGACTTCTCGAAATTAAAGACTTTGCCGACACTTCAGGGCTATCACATGAGGAAATCATTGAAGTTATAAATGAAATATATGGAGGTAATAAATATGACAAATAAGGCTTTGGAAATTAATAATTTGAACTCACAAATAGGAGATTTTTCTTTAAGTGGTATAAATTTTTCAATTGAAAAAGGAACTATTATGGGCTTTATAGGAAAAAATGGTTCAGGTAAAACAACGCTTATTAAAACAATACTTAATATGATTCCAAAAGCATCAGGAGAAGTGTTATTCAACGGTATTTCTATGTTTGGGAATGAAGAAACTGTCAAAGCAAAAATAGGAGTTGTGTTTGATACTCTAATCTATCCCCTTAATCTCAAACCAACTAAAATCAAAAAAATGATATCACCCTTTTATAAAACTTTTGATTGCCTTATATTTGACGAACTGATGGAACGGTTTGAGCTTGATCCAAATAAAAAGCTCTTAACATATTCAAAAGGTATGCAGATGAAATTCGGAATTGTAATGGCACTGTGCCATAGTCCAGATTTAATTATACTTGATGAACCCACAGCAGGGCTTGACCCAATCGCAAGAGCTGCTGTTATTGATCTACTATTAGATCTTATACAAAATGATCAAAAGTCCATACTATTTTCAACACATATTACAAGCGATCTTGAAAAAATTGCTGATTATATAACAATGATTGATAATGGTAAAATTATTTTTTCTAAAGGCAAAGACGAAATGCTTGATACTTATCTCCTTGCACATATTGAGAGAGACACTATGACAGATGTTATTAAATCTGAACTTATAGGAATAAAGGAAACGACTTTTGGATATGAGGGATTATGCACTAAAATTTTAAAACTTCAAGATTTAGCAGGTGTTAAAACTGTAAGGCCCACAATTGAGGACATTATGGTTTACATGGGTACGATAAAACGAAGATTAAAGGAAAGAGGTGCTTAATATGTTAAAAAAGCTAATTACTTTTCAGAAATTATTGATAAATTCAATGCCACCAATTAATATTAACTCCAAAAATACATCTGAGAAAATGCGTTATGGTCTTGGTGCTTTTGCTATGTTTCTTATGAACATGTTGATATTTACAGGAAATACATCATCTTCAAATGATGTTACCCCCATTCTTTTCCCTGTAATAAGTATATGGATGATTAACCGAATGCTTTACAGTGATCAAAGACTATTTGAAACTGTTCCTGTTAGTAGAAAATACACAGTGCTAAATGTATTCCTGCTGTCAATAATACTCATATTTATATTATATATTGCCGTCTCTATTGTTGGCTCAGCGTTTGTAGGTATTCTATTTGGATTTTTGTACCTTGTGTATCCCCAAGGATTTAGTCAATCACCCCCAGAACCTGCTGTCCATCAAATAATAAATACAACAAAAGGTAATATGTTAATGTTATACATATTAGTCATAGTTATTTTTGCTGGAGTTGCAATTACTTTTATAAAAAACAAAAAACTCAGGCTCACAAGCTTTGCAGGATTTGCTATTATTGGTTACGGACTTTTGTTTTTTCTAAAACTTACTATGCCTATATCACCGATCACTGGTAAAGTAGAGTTTCTTGAAAGTTTTTCTATCATGCCTCACGCAGGTACAATCTTGCTTTTCGTAGCTATTGCGACAATTATAATAAGCATTACTTCGGTTTTAATAGGCTATAAATTATATGTTGGTAAATCAAACTCTAGCAAATGCTACTAATTAGTCACTCAGAAAAATAGTAATCATTTTCAAACACAAGTGTTTTTTCTTCTTCATTAAACAATGTACCTTGTTCTTCATAAATTAAAATGCTATACTTATGCTTGTGTTTACTCATAGATAAATATAAAATTTAATTAAACTGGAGAGATGAAAATTGAAAAGAAGAAACCGACTTTTATTATTCACACTGCTCTTTACTTTAGTCTTTTCTACAACAGTTTTTGCCGCTACTAACCCACCAGAATTAGATGGTAAAGCTGCAATCTCTGTAGATATGGACACTAATGAAATTATTTACGCAAAAAACATTGATAATAAGATGTACCCTGCCAGCATAACAAAACTTATTACAGCTTTGCTACTTGCTGAAAATAAGACTGCAACGGACAACTTAAAATACACTAAGAATGCAAAGGCGCAACCACCATACTCTTATAACCTAAATATTCATCCCATAGCTATTGGAGATACAATGTCCGCTGACAATGTAATGGATGGACTTCTTCTTTATTCTGGAAATGATATTGCTTATATGATTGCAGACAACGTTGGTGGAAATCCAGTTAATTTTGCTAAAATGATGAATGATAAAGCCACGAAACTAGGAATGACAGCTTCTCATTTTATCACCCCGAATGGTTTAGATGATGCAAATGATAAGCATTTTACAACGCCTTACGACTTAACTCTCGCTGGAAGAGCCTCTTATAAAAATGATTGGGTAAAGAAATCTATGGGTAAAAAAACAAGTGTAATTAAATCTGCTAATGGTCCTGTTGCTACTGTTACTAACAGAAATAAACTGCTTGGCATAGATGGTAACGTAGGTGGTAAAACTGGATATACAATAAAGGCTGGAAGATGCCTAATTTCTATATATGAACGTAATGGTCGCCATATTTTGGGTGTCGTTATGAATTCTACATATAACCTACCAAAAGATACAATAGTTTTTGATGACATGACCAAACTTATTAATTATAGTTATGCTGCTAAAAAAGAAGTAACTACAAAAAAAGATACTGTTATTAAAACAATAATATCTGTACCCTATAAAGTTATTCCATTTATAGGACCAACAAAAACAATTAATATACCACTAGACTCAAAAGAAGATGTGACTTTTTATAAAAATGATGTCAAACGAGAAACTACCATTAAAGTCGATCCTATAAAGCCATGGAAACTTAATAAAAAAACCTCTATTGGAACTTTAGTTGTTAAACAAAAGGATTATGTAAAAACTTATAAATTATATCCAATGGTTTCAAAAGCTACTATACTCAAAAATAATATAATTATCTATGCTGCAATTGTGATTGTACTAATTGCTATTATAGTATTAGTTTTCCTATTGATATCTTCTATTCGTAGACGCAAAAATCGCAGTGGTAGAAGAATAAGATACTAGTACATTTATAAAAGGGATTATGTTAACTTTTTAGTTAATATAATCCCTTTTTAAATATAGTTATAAATTTTCATATACCTTCTTCCGTTTTCTAAAATTTAACCTACCGTCTAAACTAACTAAAGTTACTCCTACTATTATAACTACACACCCTAATACCTGCCAAATCGTAATGGTTTCATTTAGTATAACTGCTGCTGCAATCAGACTCATAATAGGCTGTAAATTTATATAGGTAGTTATAATTGTTGCTCCAAGTTCCTTAAGGCAATGTACATATACTACATATCCGACACATGAGCAAAAAATTGATAGAAAAATTAAATTTAATATAACCTTTGCAGAAGGAATTTGCAAATTACTAAACAATAGTGAGGGACTAAGAAATAATGATCCCCACATGATCTCATAAGTAGTTATAGTTATTACTTTATAATTTCCTTTGAAGCTACTACAAACCATGTTATAAATTACCCAAGAAAACACTGCCCCAAGCGCCATAAGATCTCCTATATTTCCTTTTGATAAAAAACTTACTCTTTCTTTAGATGCAATTATTATAATAATTCCAACTAAACTTAAGGTAGCGCCAGATATTTTTCCATAAGTTAATTTTTCTTTAAAAATTATTTTTTGGGAAAATATAGTAAATACAGGTATTGATGCAATTAAAATTGCGACATTTGATGCGGATGTAAATGCTACAGCATAATTCTCAAAGATGAAATATATTGCTACTCCAAAAAGCCCACCTAAAGCAAATTTAGATTTGTCTCTTTTTAAAACTTTTTCCTCAGGAAATTTTACTTTTAATATTATAAATAAAATTATAGCGGCTAGTACAAACCTATAAAAGGCTGATAATACTGGACTTACCTCTTCTGATACGACCTTTATGCTTAAATAAGATAAACTCCATATAAACATTAATATAATTGCCATTATATGCGGTGCCACTTTATTTTTCAATATATCATTCCCCCTTACTTCTCCTTTATTTTTATCAATGCTATAATTATATAGCAAAACTTTCAAAAATTAAACTCAATTTTGTCATAGTTATACATTTATTTTAGTCTCTTATAATAGTAGGTTTTCTAATATTATAACCTTAGTACTTACACCCTTTAATTAACATTCTAAAATAGTGTTTTGCAATTTCAGCATTGTCAATATATCACTTTTATAGTATTATAATATTGTATTCTAATATATATCGATGTTTATGATAATTTTCATCAATATATATTTCAATTATCAAAATAATTACGTAATCATACGTGGAGGTGTCAACTTGAGAAAAGAATTTTCCCTAAGTAATGATAAAGTAATGATAAATTTTACTGCAAAATATTGTAATACTCCTGTTAAATTATTAGAAAGTGTTGGATTCAGAAGAGTTTTTAACGCTTATCTCAAGAAAATCAAAAAGAAGAAATCAAATATATACAAATATTTGATAGAAAACACACACACAGAAACTGAGGATTTAGATATTTTAATAATACATTTGTTTAAACTCCTATCAGTACTAAATGCAAATGAAATTGTAGATTTAAATACTAAATATAGTTCTCTTATAAACAATAAAAGTACTTTTATAGATTTCGTAGAAGACTTCTACAGTTTTTGGAGAAAACTTGAAAGATATACTGTAATTCACAACAATAAAATAAATGAAGGTATAGAAAAAACAAGTTTTGTTGAAGCTAACAATGGTTTTTCAATGCTTATACTTGATTTATATAGAAAAATCGAAGAAAATGTTGTTGGTTATAAACCTAAAGTTTACAGACAATTACCAGCAGGTGGTAATGCTGGTTTAATTGTTAATACTATAAATTGGCCAATGCCTTTAGGATATGAACAATTGAAAAACATTCCATTTATTGATGCAATAATTCTAGATTTACCTTATATAAGTTACCCTAAAAAGAATACACGTGATGGGATTTTTGACGAATGTTTTGAAAACCCATTAAAAAATTGTACTATAACCCCAGACCATTGGTTTTGTTATCCAGCTAAGGTAGGTACACTCCTTGCATTCATTTATGTTCATAGAGATTTTATGGCTCATGCAATAACCCTTTGTAACTTATTCGAAATGGCAAAAGAAAAAGAGTACAGAGATATTAAACCAGATATAGTTTTTGTTTTCGGTGCCAAAGATCCTGCCCTTGATGTCAAAACAGTATTTTATGACGATAAGGAAAATGATATTATGCTTGGATATATAAATTATGGTGACGAAATAGATTACTTTGGATATGTAAAAAAGATGGCATTAACACTTCATAATTTAATAATGATTAAGCGAGGTTCACTACCAATTCATGGTGCGATGGTACACATTATTATGAATAATGGTAACAGTGCTAATGTTGTTATTATGGGTGATAGCGGTGCTGGTAAATCTGAAAGTTTAGAAGCTTTTAGAAGTTTAAGTGAAGATTATATAAGCGATATGACCATAGTATTTGATGATATGGGTTACTTAACTTTAAAAGAAGATTCAAAACCACTAGCCTTTGGAACTGAAATAGGAGCATTCGTAAGACTTGATGATCTAGATGCAGGTTATGCTTTTAAAGAAATAGATAGAAGCATATTTATGAATCCTGATAAGATTAACGCAAGACTTGTTATGCCAGTAGCAAGCTATAAAGATATTATTAAGGGTTACCCTATAGATTTATTCCTTTATGCAAATAATTATGAAGAAGTAAAAAATGGTATGGAAGAAATTAGTTTCTTTACAAATACAAAAGATGCAATTGATGTTTGTAAAAGAGGCGCTAGAATGGCAAAAGGTACTACAACCGAATTAGGTCTTGTAACATCTTATTTTGCAAATCCATTTGGACCTGTACAAAAACAAGAGCTAGTAAATGTTCTTATTGATAAATATTTTGAGGACCTTTTCAAAACAGGAGTAAAAGTTGGACAAATTAGAACATCCCTTGGAGTTAAAGGACAAGAAAAAGATGGTCCTAAAAAGGCTGCTAAGAAATTATTTGAATTAATTATAAAATAAATAATATGTGAAAAGGCCACTGAAATTTATGTGAATATTTCAGTGACCTTTTCGTTATTATTTGAATTCTTTTGTTATAACATCTGTTAGTTTTTTACATGGTATAATCTTTAAGTTCTTAAATTTAACCCCCGCTTTTAAACAATTCTGAGGTATGTATGCCTTTTTAAATCCCATTCTGTCTACTTCTTTTAATCTTTGTTCTAGAGATGGGACTTTTTTTAATTCACCGGTTAAACCGAGTTCTCCAATAAATACTGTATCTGTAGCTATTCCGTGGTTTAGCGATGAGGATGCTATGCTCATAACTACAGCAAGATTGACCGATGTTTCAGTTAGTTTAAGACCGCCTGTTGCTTTTATAATAACGTTCTTATCATAAAGCCCTATTCCTCCCCTTTCTTCAAGAATAGAAATAAGGGTTCCCAGTTGTTCCTTCCTTGCAAAACACTCACTTAGCCTGCTTGGGTAAGGAGTAAAAGATTTAGATACAAGGCTTTCTATTTCTATAACAATGGGTCTTGTTCCATCCTTTATAACCGCTAAAGCACTTCCTGGAACTAACTCATCTCTTTTGGTCATAAAAAACTCAGAAGGGTCAGTAATCTCTTCCATTCCTACGTCCGAAAGCCTAAACATGCCACTTTCTTCCGTATTTCCAAAACGATTTTTCTTACTTACCAAGTGTTTTAGTTCTTCTCCATCTTCTCCTTCAAGATATAATACAGTGTCTACTAAATGCTCAAGTATTCGTGGTCCTGCCATCTCATCGGCCTTTGTCATTTGGCCAACCAAAAAAACAGCTCTTGGTCTATCAGGATTTTTAGCTATATTCTTTAAAGCTGTTGCGCATTCAATTACTTGAGTAGGTGAACCTGCCCTAGAACTTGAATATTCGTCCAAAGTAAATGTTTGAATACTATCAAGTATTATTAAATCTGCATCGACTGTTTCTATATGTTGTATTATTTCATCTAACTTTGTATCCGAAACAACCCAAAAGTTATCGGCTATTTCTTTTACTGTTCGGTCAGCTCTATTTTTAATTTGACTTTTACTTTCCTCTCCAGATGCATATAAAATTTTATATTCTTTCAATGAAAGTGAATTTGCGAGTTGCAGCAAAAGTGTAGACTTTCCAGCCCCTGGTGGAGCCGATATAATAGTAACACTATCTCTAACTATTCCTCCACCCATAACTCTATCAAACTCTGAGACTCCAGTAATTATTCTATCACTGTTAGATTGAAGAACTGCCTTTAGTTTTGTAGGTTTAGTTGCAGCTACCAAACTATTTAAAGTATTTTGTTTAGCAGAAGTCGCCTTAACAAGTTTCTCTTCATATGAATTCCAGGCACCACAATCACTACATTTACCCATCCATTTTGGAGCATGTGACCCACACTCTTTACAAACATAGATTATTTTATCTTTTGCCAATTAGAGCCATCTCCCTTTAATTGTCATATTAGTAAAATTCACTTGCCATATCAAATTTGCTCTTAAGCCTCAATCCATTATTTAGTTGAAGTACTCTATCAGTATTTTTAACTATATAATTTTCAAGTTTATCCATGTATATATCACCCGGTATTTCACTTTGAGTAACCATTGTTAATCCTTTTTCCCAACTAGCCGTTAATTCTGGATTTAAAAGAGTAGGGATAGAATTTTTAACTACATCGAAGATAATTTCTCCAAGTAGTGTAGGCATAACCACTTGAGTTTTATTATTAGATTTAATATATTCTATTTTTTCAAGCTTTGTTAAAATTCCTGAGCGCGTGGCACTTGTACCAATACCAGAGCCTTTTATATGCTCTCTTAGCTCTTCATCTTCAATAAGTTTACCTGCATTTTCCATGGCTATAATTATCGAACCTGTAGTAAACCTTTTAGGAGGTGAAGTCTTACCTTCTTTAACTACTAATTCCTTAAGTGTCACCGTCTGTCCTTTTTTTAGCAGACTTAAAAATTTCATATTTGTACTTTCTCTATCATTGCTTTCATTATCAGGTTTTAAAACTTCTAAGTAACCAAGTTCGACACAAACCTTATCTGACGTAAAAAATCTTTCCTTATTTATCTTTGTTATAACAGAAACTTTGTTGTACACAGCCGGTGGATAAAATATTGCGAGAAACCGTCTTAGCACTAAATTATACACTTTCTTTTCCATTTCTTTTAATGATGAATAATTTTGAAGTCCTTCACCTGTTGGAATAATAGCATAATGATCTGTTACCTTGCTATCATCAACATACTTTGTTTTAGCAATACCACTATACCATTTTTTTTCTATAATATTCTTAGCTATATTATTAATCTCTGTATTTCCATTTAATTTCATTAATTTTTTTATATTTTGATCTATTTCTTTAGATATCGCTGTAGACAATACCCTAGCATCCGTTCTTGGATATGTAAGCATTTTTTTCTCATATAAAGCTTGAATTAGGCTAAGAGTTTGCTCTGGATTTATTTTAAATTTCTTAGAACATTCATTTTGCATTTCTGCTAAATTAAAAAGTAATGGTGCATTTTTATTTTCTTTTTTCTTAGAAATATTTTCAACCAAAACATTATTATCAATACTAGAATCTCTTAGCTCTCCTATTAAGTTTTCGGCATCTTCCTGGGTCTTAAATCCACCCTCGTTATATAGAATAGGTGATTCAAAATACTTTGAACCCTCTACAGCCTTCCATTCTCCATCATAATTACAGTCCTCGCTTACATTAAAGCTTCCAATAATTCTATAAAAAGGAGTAACTGTAAACTCTCGAACTTCTCTTTCCCTTTGGACAACCATCCCAAGAACACAGGACATTACTCGTCCAACAGCGATAACTATATAACTTTTTCCAAGATAAGTGCTTACAGTCTTTCCATAGACTAAACTTAGAAGTCTTGAGAAATTAATTCCCATTAAATAATCCTCTTTTGCTCTTAAATAAGCCGCTTCTGATAAATTATCATATGCGCTTAAATCCTTAGCTTCTTTAACACCTCGAATAATCTCCGCTTCTGTTTGTGAATCTATCCACACTCTTCGTTTTTGCTTATCAGGACACCCAGCCATTTCATCTACCAATCTGTAAATGTACTCGCCTTCTCTTCCTGAATCTGTACAAACATATATTCTATCAATATCTTCGCGAAGTA
Organism: Clostridium estertheticum subsp. estertheticum; assembly: GCF_001877035.1. NCBI lineage: Bacteria > Bacillati > Bacillota > Clostridia > Eubacteriales > Clostridiaceae > Clostridium > Clostridium estertheticum. The sequence goes on from NZ_CP015756.1 coordinate 3,426,935, forward strand.
ATTGACTTTTGACTATATTAAATTGTTTTTTAACTCCTTCTATAACTTCATATTTATATGATTTAGGCAAAAATGGCAACGTATTTAAAGACCATTTTTTAAGTTTTATATCATATTTTTCAGGATAACTCATTGTAACAAGATGTCCCACACACCATGTTACTACAGCTTTGTCAGACTCTATAAATCCATCTGACTTTCTACCATTTATTTTTAATGCTTTGGCAAACTCCGCAGCAACACTTGGTTTTTCTGTAATAAATAACGCCTTACTAATAACTACCACTTCACTTTCCATTTAATTGCAATAATAACCCTGTTATAAATGCCTCTAATAATTGCTTTTAGCAATCTATTATACCATTTCTATGCCCCTATCTCAAAGAAATTTAAATCTACCTTATAGTTCTTTAAGGTATTCTTTTAAATTCTCACCTGAACTTTTTGTAAATTTACCCTTTTCTAATTTAAAGTATAAAACATTAGAAGATTTCGCCATTATTACCTCTACTAGAGTTGCATGACAAGTAAGGACAAAAATTTGATTTGTTTTTGATAATTCTACTAAAGCTTTAACTGTATTTTTTGTATGTGCTATATCAAAGTTAACAAAGGAATCGTCAAAAATCACTGGCAACCTTGGTTTAATTTCTTTTATTCTACTTATACGAACTGCCAAAAATAATTGCTCTTTTGTGCCACGACTTAACTCTTTTGAACTTTCCTTTATACTCTCATCCGATAATTTTGTTTTAAAGTCTCCCTGCATTAAATCATCTTGCGGCATAATATCTTTATATTCACCAGATGTTATTTCACTTAAGATATTACTAGCTCCTTTTAATAACTTATCCTTGGTGTTTTCTAAAAATCTTTCTCTGATTTTCTCTAAAAATAAGGCTGCCGTACTATAAACGGCATACTTCTCTGCAAGTGGCCTTAGCTTACCTCTTGCTTCTATAATATCTTTCTCATACTGCAATAACATCTCATCTGAATTTAAAGCCACAACCTCATCTTTTAATGTCTGTTTTTCATTTTTTAAAATATCCAGTTCCCTAATTAATTCTTTATTTTCATTGCTTGAAACTTTATAATCATAATTAATCTCATCAATGCTAATATACTGATTATATAACTCTTGAAGGATAATTAATAAATTTTGATTTTCATTATCAGTTTGTAAAGCATCATGCCTTACATTATGTAGTATATCTTTTATACGACCGCTCTTTACTGATTGCAACAATTTTTCTTGTATAATTTTAAATTCATCTTGCCGTTTTCTATATCTTTTATACTTTTCACCATGATTAATATACTTTTCTATATCTGAAATTATATTTTCTGTATCCTTTTTACAAAGAAAATCTAATATTTCCTTCTCTAATATTTTAAGCTTTGAAAAACTCATATCAGCTTTATCTAAAAGAATCAAATTTTTATATAAGGTTTCTATTTTTAATAATAAGTCACTACAAATACTTTCTATATTGTCTAAACATATTTTTGGTAAACTTATTCCCTCTAAGCTTTTAATATTAAAAAAAGTAAATTTATTAATTATATTGTCAATGTTATTTAAAGTTTCACAAAGGTCATCAAACTGATCCATTAATTTTTTCTTTAATAGATAATACTCAAATATCTCATCCTTTAAATAAACTACTGTTTTAAAATAATCTTTGATCCCATCAACTGACACTTGCTCGTCAAGTTTAAGAATATCCCTATACTCATCCATTATGTTGTTTAGCTCTTTTAGGTTTGCATCTACCTTTTTTATTTCCTGGGAATTATTTTTAGAATTTATTATTATGTTATCAATCTGCGTTTTAATTTCTGCATTTCTAGCCATAATTAATTTCCTATTAGAATAATTTATAAACAAATATAGTGCTGTACCTAACGCTCCACTTATTATTATTGAGCACCCAAGCATCTTATCTATAAAAAATAGTACTAACCCTATAATCATAAATAGCATTGTGATATACAAATATTTTTTCATATAGGTTATAGCATCTCGAGGGACTATTTGTTTTTCTAAAACATCTCTGTGTATTTTTGCGTCTTCTATTTTTTTATCAAGATTTATTTTATCACCCTTTATCTTTTTATACTTTTCAATGTTTTGATTCAAAATATGCTGTTGCATCTCATCACAACAAACTTTTGTAACATCATCAAATTTAATCCAATTATCGTTAGCTTTTTTTATCTTATTCATTATCGTTCCAGTTTTTTCATAGTATTCAGTTTTAACACAAATAAGATTCTTACTTATCTCTTTAATTCCTGATATTCCATTATAATAGCTAATAATTAATCTTTTATTTTCCATTAAAATTACCTTAACAAGTTTTTCCTTGGATGTTTCCCTTTGGAATTCATAATTATCGTTATTATACTTCTCTAATTCTTTAATATATTGAATTTTTAAGTTTTCTGCTCCTTCTATATTATATTCTTTTACATAATCAGGTCCAAAAGAATATGTTTGAATTTCTGTTACAAGATTCTCCTTTTTTTCATTAAGCTCATAATTATGCTTTATAAGTTCTAATTTAATTATATTATTATCACTTTCAAGAAGCTGCTTTTCCTTTGAAATTATATTATCCTCAAGGCGTAACAAATTATTTTTTTTTTGCATATAAGCTGTTAACAGAAGATTGGATCTTTTTCTTCCCTCTAAACCTTTTCTAATATTCTCCTCAAATGGTTTAAACATTTTAGTAGCAGGATTTCCCCTAGTTCCGCCAATAACATTAGCCTTTTGTCTTAATTCTTTAGCAACCCCGGGAATCTTAACAATATGTTTAAAACCAGCCCCTAGAAGCATTGATTGTAAATTACTATCTTCCTTATCCGAACTCTTATTTAGCTCATCAAGACTTATTGTAAACAATTCTTTGTAGGTTCCCTTATCTATATCATATAATCCTTTATTGTAAACTTTAACCTCAGCATTTTTGTAAACTACCTCTGGATTACTAAACCCTTTTAAGAGTACATTTACTTCTTCTCCATTATCTGAACTTAAATCACATCTTACATCATATTGGAATTTAGGCGGTGGTAACTCGCTACCTTTTGAAAACCCAAAAGGTATATTTCTAAGTATTTGCATCAAGGTGGTTTTACCAGACCTATTTGCCCCACCAATAACTATAATTCCATTACCCAATTCTTCTAATTTCTCGCCTTGAAATACTCCGAAATCCCTAATATCTAGCTGTGTTATTTTCAAATTATCACCACCCTACATTATTTCCAAAACCTCTGTTAATTTTTCGATAAGTAGTTCTCTAGCTTGTGATATAATATCCGAAATCGTTTCTTCATCAAAATCGAATTTATCGGCCTCTATATTTTCCGTAAATATTTGCTTCTTCCAAATTGATCCCCAATTTTTCACAAGTTCATTCTTAAACTCAGAATCCGTAGTATATAATCCAATCACCTCTTCTAAATCATTAAAAATAGAATTTTGTAATTTAAGCTCTTCAAAGTTTTGAACCATCGATGTCCTAAATATTATAGAATCTACCCATATAAAATACTTCTGCGAACTTATTTCTTCATTTATATTTTCTAAAAACTGTTTATAATCATCCTCTGTCATATTAGTTATCTTATTATGCATATCGGTCTTTCCTCTTATAACCAATCGAATAATATATCCTCTAAAATCATCTAATAATTCCACATTCGATGATTTTACTCCAATAGAAATTTCAGGAAATTCATATGATAAACTACTTAGTTCATCATTAATAACTAGGAGCAAATCACTATAATTTTGTATCTTTTTATCATCTTCTATTGTTATCTCTACCTTCTTATACACAACTGTTGATATGGGTAAAAACTCCATATGCACAACCTCTTTTTTGTTTACTTCGACGAAATAAACTCCGCCCACTCCCTGCTCGCCCATATCACGACCTTGTGGAATTCCTGGAAAAGCTATGATAGGTTTAGTATCATTTATAATACTTTGTTTATGAATATGTCCTAATGCCCAGTAATCAATATTGGGAACCGCCTTAAGCTCATTTAAAGTACAAGGAATATAATTTTTATTATCTCCCTCTAATGCAGTGTGTAACATCGCAATATTAAAAACATCATTATCTAATAAATAATTTTCGTAAGATTTTTCTTTTTCGGATCGATGTTTATAGGATTTTCCTATGATTTTTGCAATAACTTTATCTTCTTTATATACCTCGAAAACTTCTGTTTTTTCAGAACTTATGATATGTAAGCTAGGAGGCAAAGCAAACAATTCCTCATCACCATTCATAACATCATGATTACCGTAAATTACATACACGCTTATATTTTTTTGACCTAAATGTGCACATTGATCTATAAAAATTTTATTTCCTCTTACCGACCTTAAATGACTGTCATAAACATCTCCACAAATTAATATAAAATCCACCTTTAATGAAATAGCTCTGAGGCAAATTCTTTCGAAGCCATCATATACAGCACCTTTACACAATTCTTGTAATTTTTCTTGTGGTTTTCCATTTATATTAAGAAATGATCCTAAATGTAAGTCTGCAACATGAATAAATCGAAATGTTCCACTCATTATCTCTCCACCACCTATTATATATTTTACCATAAAAATCAAAACTAAATATAATTACAATTCCTTAAAGACGAAAAAAAGCTAGTCTTTTAACTAGTTATTATTTTATAAGACCTAATAGTATAATAAATTAAAAAGAGCATACAATAATGTTAGTAGATGATTTAAAATGGTTGAGCCTAGAGTGCTTGTAGGCTGAAATAGCTTTAGAGTGTTCGGCCAAAGGTGTATATGAGATCTGCTAAGGTTTTTTATATGCCGGCGGGAAGATTATTATGGGTTCTTAACAGCTGTATATGTGCCTAACTGTATATATATGGTTCTCCCGGATGTGTAATATTCGAGCTAAGATAATATGGGTCTCCGCAGGTTTTATTAAGACACATGAAAATTAACTAGCATTGTTTTTAACTATTTATATTGATGTCATCTTTATAAAACTAGGGGTTTTTCTTGGTCGAGAGATTATTTTTAGCTCCCAAGGGGTTCCATATTGTCGAGCAAAGATGTATGCATGTGCTGTAACGCTTGTATGTTGTCGAAAGATATAATATGGGTGTGTAAGTATGTGTATGGGTTGTAGTGAAGATCATTTTAGGTTGTCAAAAAATCCCTAGGGTAAAAGGCAAGTTTTTAGGTACATAAAAATAAACAACAAAACAAATAGACTAGCATATTATTTTGTTATTTATTTAATTGTACCTAATATAAAACTTGCCTTTAACATTTTATAAAAACTATAGTATTGTTACCTACTTTATATTATTTCATCATTTCTTTATTTTCACTCATAGGTTCACTAACATCAGATTGACCACCGATAGTCTTAACCTTTTCTCCATTAAGAAGAAACTGAACTTTTGTAATTCCTAAATCCTTATCTAAAACCAATGTATTAACTATTGAAAATAAAGCCATTTGTTCTCCTGCTGATCCCTTTACCTTTAGTTCCGATTTCAAATTAACATAAGCTATTTTTTCTTTGATTTGCACATCTGACACTTGAAGATTCTTAGGCAATGTTGCATATGTTTTTGCTGTACTGCCACTTTTAGTAGCTGGTCCCTTTACTAATTCCTCTACAATTGACTTAGCTGTAGGTGACGTTATGGTTCTTTTTTCTGAGGCAAAGTACATAGCTTGGTCATCACTAAAATACAATACGACATCTCTACTTTTTATGTCTTCATTTTTAACTGCTGGTGTAACTGTAGGCGCCACTGTAGATGCTGCTGGTTTTTCTACTTTAGTTGCAACTGTTGATTTCTCTTTTACTTCACTTTTTGTGCTAGTGTCTTTTACCTCAGTTTTTCCACAAGCGGCTAATGCAAAGACAACTACACCACATAATATTACTGAAAGAAATTTTTTCATTTTTGTCACCTTCCTATTAAAGTATTGTATAATTTTGTTAAAGATAATTCAAAATTTTATTATCAATTATTACTAGATTATATCATATATTATAAAATAAAGTAGTTATCTTTCTAATAGTTAAGTTTTCCAAATTGTACATACCACTTAGAATACTTATTACCTATGTCATCTCTATAAGTTCCCTTATTATCCTTAACCATAACTGTTGCTCTTTTGTTAATTTTATATATGAAACCATTATATTTATTACCATCATTTAGAAAACTTACCTTTTGTCCTATTTTTAATCCATATTCTTGTGATATTATTTCCTTTTGACTTGGCAATTGATGAACAACATCTGTATGATAAAACATATTGTGAACCATAGTTTTAAACCTAATCTTTTTGCAACTAGATTCTTTGTAAAGATGTAGCTCAATTAAATGGCATAATTCATGTTCAAACACTATTTGAAATGCCTCTAATGAATCTTTTGTTTTAATTCCCGATACAATCTTATCTCTTTCTACCTTATAATACTGAAAAAAGAATTTTATGCCCATCCTAATTTCATATGTTTCTTCTGATTCTTCTAATAGTTTTATTTTCCTACTATATATGGTTTTTCCTGCTGCTGACGTCATTCTTGTAGATAATGAAAATTTTAAAGTCCCCTTAAAGTTTCTTCTAAAATAAAAATTAAAGAATTCTTCATCATATAAATGGAATAAAATTTTAAGGTCATCATTTGACATACATTGTATATCACCTGTTTTCACATTTTTAGATTTACTAATGAACATATTTCTTATATTATTTCTTTTTATAATTATTTCTGAGTCATAATATTTTAAATCTTTTATACCTTCAATTATCATTACCCTACTTCCTTATACTAAGCTACCTTAAAATAAACAATATGTATTTTTGCTATTTTCTTTTCAGCTTCTTTATTTTTTTATTGAATCATCTCCTGCGGAGCTGCAACAGCTTCGCAGAAGCTGCATTGATGACTTCAGAAGGAAATTTATAATCCAACTTAAGTTTTTTATTTGTAAATATATAACTTCCACTTATAGAAGTTGGAGACTTTCCTTCTGAAATGTCATTAATACTAAGACAAAAATCCCACATATAGATGTAGGATTTTCATATTTAAATGTTTTTTAAGATTGTTGTATTAATTATAAAATCAAGTGTATTCTTATACTGATTAGATACTGAATTTAATCCTTCAATTTCTAACTTTAACCCATTAACAAATTCTTTTTGAATCTCATCTACATTAACATTTTGATATTGAAATTTTTCTTCAATTTCTTGAATTTTCTTTTCAATATTTTCTTTGTGGAAAGATAATGCTACATCTTTTTTTATAGACAATTTAAAAACTAACAATAAACTTAGATAATCTTGTTTCTTTAAATTTAATTCATCATTTAAATTTATGTCAATATTTTGTAATGTTTTATTTAAAAATTCTAAGGATTTATTTAATTGATTCTTATATATTTTTATGTCTCCGCTGCCTATCATAAATGCTAATATTGTCTTTATAGTATATTTTATATTATTTCCTAAAGTGTCTTTAGCATTTATACCAAAGGCACCGCTAGCAAACTGATTAGAAGCTAAAAGTCTGAGTAACTCATTTCTATTATAGTTTTCATATTTATCATGGTTATCTTCTTGTTTTGAAACATCTTTATAATAAAATGATGTTGATTCAGAATCCTCATCTAAATCATCATAAAAGGATTCCAATCTTTTCGTTGTTTTAACAGGCAAAATCTCTCTTATTCTTATGCCTACTATTGGGTCTTCCATTTCCTCATAAAGAATAAACGCGGTTTCTTTGCATATTATACCGACCTTTTTAGAGATTTCAACAATCTTATTATTCATTGCTTCTTGAAGTTCTCCTCGTTCATATTTAACTCTATGTTGAAGTGATTCTATTCGTTTTTTGTACCACATTTTTTCAATTAGATTAACATTCTCCTCAAGTTCTAAATCATTCAAGAAAATTACTCTCTGAATTCTATTTTTGCCTACTTTTCCTTTTAATATTACAACTCCGCCCACTTCTCCATTAACCTTCGCAAAAATAGAAAATGGCTCCTTATCATACATATATTCAATAGTTCTTGGGAATGTTGTTTCAACTTTCATTTTACCCCAATCTATTTCAATATCAGTAACTATCGGATTTTTAATTCTATTAAATTGTTTAAGTACTATATCTTCAATTCTCTCATCAGGATTTATAACTTCTGCAGCGCCATAACTAATTCTAGCTAATTTGTTAATAAAATAGCTATTTACTGAAGTATTTATCCCAAAAGGGAATATTCTACTTTCCTTAATATTATCTTCTACAAAATTCAATATTTCTTTTTCATCGTAAACTACATCGTCTGTAAATAAAAATATTATATTTTCCACTTTATCATCTTTATCAAGGAGAGCATATTTTATTGCGTCAAAAATAGCTGCACCATTTTCAGCGGAAAGTTCTTTAATCCATTTACTAGCGGTACTCAAATTTTCTTCATTAAATTCAACCTTTATTTCTTTAGAAAAATAATGAAGTTTATCTCCAAACGCAACAATATTAAATGTATCTCCTACTGCTAAATTTCTTAAACATAGTTGAAGAGCATTTTTACCCTCTGTTAACTTGTCTCCACCCATTGATTCTGATATATCTAGAAGAAAAATATAATTTTCTCCAGAGGTTATTTGATCTATTTCAATCTCTGGAATGAATCTTAGATATAAAATCCCTTTATCCTCTCTCGGATATTCATATATCATTCCGGTAGTTTCTACCTTCTCTTGCTCTTCTAGTATTATTTCTAAATCTTCATCCATTCTTTGATTTTGTCCATCAAGTGTCACTTTATATAAATTATTTTCTTCATATTCAACCTTTAATTTATGAGAAGAACACTTAAATTCTAATTTTGTTAAAGATTCTACTAATAAACTCAAAGTGAATTTGTAATCATCATTTTTATTAATGATTCCATTCTCTCTAGAAAGATTTATTGGAGTTATTATCGTCGGAATAATTAATTTCAAATTTCTATTTTCATAACTAAGTTCCTCTATATATGATACTTTTATTTGAACAACTTCATTAGAGATTATCTTACCAATAACTATTCTAATTATATTATCTCTAAATTCCTCGAGCAAAAAAGTATTATTATCATTATTTTTAAAATTTTCATATATTTTATTTGCTTCCTCTTTATCTTGTATCAATCCCTTTATTGTCCTCCCGCCGAGCACTGCCTCAAAGCCCGATATAACAGCTCCATCTGGAACCGGGAAAGTATAAATTGCTTCAACATCATTGCTTCCTTTGTTCTCATATACATGGTCGATAGTATACTCAGCAAATTCCCCACACAAATTTCCTTTTATATTAACTTCTTTTAAAATTATGTTATTCTTATGTCCCTCTTTATGGTTTATATTATTGATTGGCATTATATCCCTCCTGATTTTATATAACAAAAACTTAACAGAAATTTTAAAATATCATAGATATATTTTATCATTAATATTATAATTAGTCTTTGAATTTATACAATATTTTTATTTTCAAATGATATTCTTGTTATTTGTTTTTATCTACCTTATAATAATTAATGGATATGTTAATTATTATAATTAAATACTTTTAAAGGAGAAATCTTATATGAAAAATTGTATAGTGGCACAATCAGGTGGTCCAACGTCCGTAATTAATGCTAGTGCTATAGGCATTCTTGAGTCAAACATTAACTCTCATTATTATGATAACGTGTATGCCGGAATAAATGGGATTCAAGGTATTCTAAACAAACATATTGTAAACCTATCTGACATTAATTACGATGAAGTTAAAGGATTAAAGTATACTCCCTCTTCAGGTCTTGGTTCGTGTAGGTATAAGTTAAAATCATTTGAAGAAAACAATGAAGAATATATAAAAATTTTTGAAATATTAGAAGAATACGAAATTAAAACTTTCTTTTATATAGGTGGAAACGATTCTCAAGATACTGTGCATAAATTTAGTATTTATGCAAATAAGCACAATAAAGATGTAAAATTTATTGGCATACCAAAAACTATAGATAATGACCTACCAATTATGGACCATACACCAGGTTTTGGAAGTGCAGCTAAACTAATTGCCACATCAGTTCTTGAGAACTTCCTAGATGCCAGTGTATATTCCCCAAAAGGAGTCTTCATACTTGAAACTATGGGACGCGATACTGGTTGGCTTGCGGCAAGTGCTTGCATAGCAACTATTAACGGTAATCCTGTTGTAGATTTCATATATTTACCAGAAATTGCTTTCAGTCCTGATAAATTTATAGAAGATGTAGCTAAAAAACTCACTCAAAAAAATCATGTTTTTGTGGTAGTATCTGAAGGAATCCGTACTAAAGAAGGTAAATTTATAGGTGAAGCGGAAGGCACCAGTCATGACAAATTTGGACACACTCAGTTAGGTGGAGTATGTGGCTTCCTTAAAAATTTAATTTTAAACACCAATACTGCAGAGAAAGTTAGAGTTTTAGAACTCTCCACACTTCAACGTTGCTCTATGCACTGTGCTTCTCAAACAGATATAGATGAAGCCTTTGAAGTAGGAAAATCCGCAGCGCAGTACTCTATTCACGGAGTTAGCGGAAACATGATAGGTATAAGAAGGCTGTCAAATGCCCCTTATACTTCAGAAACTTTTGCACTTGAAACTTCAAAAGTTGCAAACAAAATTAAATACTTCCCTAAGGAATGGATAAACGAAGAAGGTAACAATGTAACTCGCGATGCTTATGAGTACACACTTCCATTGATTATGGGCGAACCAAAAATAACAATAGAAAACGGTCTTCCAAAATACACGTTTTTAGATGAAGCCTTTAAATTATAGATAAAAATGGATCCAAATAATAAAACTCTATGAAGTATTTTCATAGAGTTTTATTATTTATTATGGTTATGAATTCTCATTACCATATTTGAAATAAATTAATGAGTTTAAAAATCTTTGGTATTTACTAATTTCAGAACTAACTTCACGTCCAGGAAAAAACACCATCGAAATAACTTCCCATAAAAATACCCATCCACCTATGTTAAATCCTTGTTGTATGGTTCCAAGTATTATATTTTTATCGCCACTTGAGCCTAAAAAAACAGATACACCTAATAGACTAAGGGCTATTAGTACATACTTAAATATCTTATGATAATTATTCTTTAGTATTTTAATTTCTTGATGTAAATAAAAGGAGTAGTAAGTTTTAATTCCTGCAATTAATGATTCTTCTCGGCTTATGTCTTTTCCACCTTTGGGTAAATAAAAACATATATCTACTCCGTATTTTTCCGGAATTTCTTCAAAACAGTTTTCAAGAAAAATCACTAAATCCGGATCCATATCTCTTTTTCTAAACGGGGCATTATCCCAGTCATTAAATATATCAGTATACTTATCTATCCCTACCTGTATAACGTAATTTCCTGTAGTAGGATTTCGTTCATAAATCTTTTGAAGATAATCACTCCGCTTTGGCTTAATATATCTTCTCTTAAGCTTAGTTTTAATTCTGTGCAATATATTGTGCATTTTATCAACCCTTCATAACTAATTCTGTTATGTCTTATTATACAACTTATAATTAAATTAGCCAATATAGACATTCATGGTAACCTATCAATTACTCTAGCTATTTGAGCGAGTCTAAAAGATTCCATGTTAATATTTATAAAATGTATCTAGGTACCAATTTAAAATTTTATCTCCCCAAATTATCATAAACAAAGTAGCCATTATAATAGATGGACCAAATGCCATTTCAGATCTACCATTTTTCTTTTTAACCTTCAATAAGTAAACACCAATTACTCCTCCAATTATAAAAGAAAAAAATATCATAACAAACGTTAGCTTAAATCCTAAAAACAGTCCACAAAGACCACAAATTTCTACATCTCCCCAACCCATGCCCTCTGTTCCTAAAATAAGTTTTGATATTAAAATAATAAAAATTATGATACCTGCACCCAGTAAACCCCCATATATATAGTCAATTACTGGTTCTCCAAGATATAAATTCACTCCTAGAGAAATGATACCTACAGCTATTGCGAGCCATGTAGTCGTGGCATAAACCTCCATAGTATCGTAATCTATCATAGCTATAACTATTAAAAATGGTATAAGTATTAAATATTTTACAAGGTAAATACTATATCCATATTGAAAATAAGTTAAAATAAAAAGTACAGCTGTGATAAGTTCTACCAATGCGTATCTTATAGATATCTTCTCTCCACAGTTCCTACATTTACCCTTTAAAAATATCCAACTAATTACCGGTATTAGATCATAACGCTTTATTTTTTTTCCACATGATGTGCAGTGAGAAGGTGGATATGATATACTTTCTCCTCTTGGTATCCTATATATACATACATTCAAAAAACTTCCTATTAATAGTCCTAATATAAAAATATATATTCCTATGATACTTTCCATTGATGTAACCCCCTTAAATTTGAACTTTATATTTAAATACAAGTTTCTAACTCTATTGTATTTATTACCATTATAACTTTACCATATATATGCAAATAAAAGCATTAAAAAGATTAAATGTCCAAAGTTATAATAACTTTAGACATTTAGATTATTCAGTTTCAGTCGTAGTTTTCGACAAGAGTTTTCGACAAGTGACAGTCACCACTATAAGTTTATTTATTCCCGTATCCAGTCTCAGGCGTAGGATACAACTGAACGTCTCCAACTGAAACCTCAACATTATCATCAGTTGCAATTTTTACGGAAAACGTACCATTAGCAACTGCCTTAACAGCCGGTGATACTTGCATATATGCTTTTATTTCATTACCTACAGGAGTTGGACTTTCATAAGTTGCTTTAGTTATACTATCTTTAGCAATAAGTGCATATGTGGCATCAGCAATAACTTTTGCACTAGCGATATCTGCCTTTACCTTAGCATCCTTTAGTACCCCACTAAACTTAGGCACCGTAATTACTGCTAAAATCCCAATTATTGAGATTACAATTATAAGCTCAATTAAGGTAAATCCTTTTCTTTTAATTTTATTCGTCTTGTTTTTGGGAATCCGCTTTAAAATATTTGACATAAAAATACTCCTCCTTACAACAATTGATTTATCTCAATTATTGCCAAGAAAGAGTAAGTTGTATTCAGTTTATAAAAATGATTATTTAAAGTTACCAGCCTTCTTATTCAACATCAGAATTTATAAACCTAAATTTGTTATAATCAAACAATCCTCTAGCAGTAATTTTAACTTCAGGTATTACAGGCAGTGTCATAAAAGATAAACTTATAAAAGGATCATATTCGGGCCTCACTCCAAAAGCTCTGGCCATTCTACTAAGTCTTTTTAAATTCTCTGCTACCATATATGGAGCCTCAAATGTCATTATTCCTCCAATTGGCAAAATTAACTGAGCGATAACTTTTCCTTCCGAAACCATTGCTATCCCCCCACCAATAGAAATAAGCGTATTAACTGCAACCTCCATATCCTTTTCATTGTCTCCAACTACTATTACATTGTGAGAGTCATGAGCTATAGTTTGTGCTATTGAACAATTTTTCAAACCTAATCCTTCTATAAATGAAGTAAAATGCTTGCCTGTATTATGATGACGCTCAAATACAGCTATTTTCAATACATCTTTGTCAATTATTCTCTTTATATAGCCATCTACATTTGCTGTTTTTCTCTGCACCAATTTAGTTTCCAATGAATTAGGAATTAACTTTATTACATTTACGGTGGGCGTTCTACTTTCAACTTTAAAAATTTCACTCTTAATGAACTCCATATGCATAGAAGATTTTATATTTAATTTAGAACGTTTTTTATCTGGTAATTCTTTATACTCTTTACCGTTTTTTATAACTTTTAATATATTCAAACCCTTTAATTCTTCAAATATCACAAGGTCTGCTTTATACCCTGGAGCTATAGCTCCTCTATCATGCAAATCATAACACTTAGCTGCATTATATGATGCCATTATAAACGCCTTTATAGGATTAAGTCCCTGCTTTATGGAAAGTCTAATACAATTATCTATAGAACCTCTTTCTAATAAATCATCTATATGCCTATCGTCGCTGCAATATAAAAATCTTCCGTAATTACGGTTGTTAACCGATGGAAGTACGGCCTTTAGGTTTTTTGCAGCTGACCCTTCTCTTAGCATAACATACATTCCTCTACTAACTTTTAGTAATGCATCTTTTACATTATTGCACTCATGATCTGTCTTTATGCCACAGCTGATACATGCATTTAACCCACTAGGTGATATACTAGGACAATGACCATCAATATGTTTATTTTTTGCCATATCTATTTTTTTTAGTAATTCATCATCCTTATTTACAACTGATGGAACATCCATTACTTCACCGAGGCCAAGTACGCAATTATTGTCAATTAACTCTTTTAAGTCTTCAGCATTAAGTACGTACCCACTATCCTCAAATTTTGTGGCCGGAACACAAGATGGTAACATAAAAAATATGTCTATTGGTGCTTCTTTACTGCTTTCAATCATTGCTTTAACACCTTCTATTCCTTCAACATTAGCTATTTCATGAGGATCTGCTATTATTGTAGTTATGCCTTTTTTAATTACCACCTCCCCAAACTGTTTTGGCATGATCATAGAGGACTCTATATGAACATGTGCATCAATGAAACCTGGAGCCACATATAAGTCTGAACAATTAATTTCAAGATTCCCTGAGTACTCACCAATTCCTATAATAATACCAGCAACAATCGCAATGTCCCCTCTATCTACCTCCTGCGTAAATACATTAATAAACCTTGCATTTTTCAGCACCAAATCTGCCTTTATTCTTCCCATCGCAACATCAATGTTTTTCTTAACTTGCTCCATATGATTCCTCCCTCTATATTTTGCTAATCCCTTTATATAAATTATTACGAAAGTAGTTACAGTATTCCTTATTACTACTCCAAACATATTTTCATTGTTTAGAGTTCAATTAAATAAGCGTATGGATAATTTATACTTGCTATTACAAAAATAAAAACACAGCTATTGCTGTGCTTCATCACAGTCAGACTGTGTTTCATCTTCCTCCATTTTTAACCCTACTCTATTATACCAATCTACATATATATAGAATAAACTTACAACATCCTGTTGATTATATAATAGTATTTTTTCTTTCTTCTCAGGGGGCATTCTATTGATATAATCATTATCCTTAACTATCTTACTAAAGGTTTTTGCTAAATTAGAACCACTTATTACTTCACTTTCTCGATCAATCTCAAATATCTTTTCTAGAGCTTTAAGACCAATGCAAGTTCCCTCTGCCTTTTCAAAACATTTTTGTAAATCTATTTCTCCAAAATAACCCTCTAATACAAAGTCTATTTTATAAGCTTTTAATAGATAGTTTATAACTGTAAAATCATTGTTCCCTGAAAACGTGACAATGTATTTTTTATTGTACTTAGTCTTCATTTCTTCAAAATAATTTTTAGCTAAAGATAATATTTCTATAGCATCTTTTTTATTTTCTGCCATATACTGCGTAACCTTTATCTCATTTGTTATCTCATCATAAAAGCAGCACCCAAATACTCCAATACATATAGGCTTTTTATAAATGTAATGCTCTAAATCGAAAAACAATGCATCTTTAAAGAGTTGTTTATTTCCGTCCATGGTAAGAGAGCCTTCTACTGAAATATCTCCTACCTTAATACTATTAAGTTTTGTAATCACAATATCACTCTTTTCTACTAAGTTTTAAGAAGCAAAACCGTAAATTTGCACATGTCTAATTTAAAACTCTGCTCTACTTACATGTTATCACATTTTAACTATTTTATAAAAGCATTTTATACATTTAATAAATTTTATTCTTGTTCTTTATTGACACTAATATAGAACCATGTTAGTATATTATTGAGAATAGTTTTCATTAAGGAGTGATTGTTATAAGCATTTATGATTTAAAGCCAGGAGATAAAGCACTAATTCAATCGGTTTGCGGGGACGACAAGTTTGCTAAAAGATTACTCGCATTAGGCTTCATTGAAGGTACCGAAGTTAAATTAATTGCTACTGCACCTTTAGGAGATCCTATAATTATTAATTTACGTGGTTTTAATATAGCCATTAGAAAGAATGACGCTAAAAATATATCTATACTAAAATCGTAAATATTATACCCAAGTTATCTAAAGGAGGATTTGAATGATTACTGCCGCTTTATTAGGTAATCCTAATGTTGGTAAAACGACTCTATTTAATGCCCTTACAGGTTCTAACCAATATGTAGGGAATTGGGCTGGAGTAACAGTGGAAAAAAAAGAAGGCTTCGTAGAAAATAAGATTAAAATCGTCGACTTACCTGGTATTTATGCCATGGATACTTATTCAAATGAAGAAAAAGTTTCCAAGGAATTTTTACAAAGCGGTAACGTGGATGTAATTATAAATATTGTTGATGCATCAAGCCTTGATAGAAATTTATATCTTACAACTCAATTAAAGAAGTTTAACAAACCAATAATTTTAGTATTAAACATGATTGATGTAGCAATTGCTAATGGTTTGGATATTAATTATACTCTACTAGCGCAAAAGCTAGGAGTAAAGATAATACCAATAGTTGCTTCAAAGGGAAAAGGAATTTTAGATGTTAAAAATTGTCTTCTTAAAGGGGATTATGTTAGTAACACCACAAACAATTTAGACTTCAAAGATGAAAAAGAAACTTATTCGTACATTGAAGTTTTACTAAAATCCTGCACTAATAAAAAGAAAAATAATAAAGTTTCTATTACACAAAAAATAGATAAAATCGTGCTTAATAGAATTCTTGCTTATCCTTTATTTTTCCTAAGTTTATTTATAATTTTTATGTTTACATTTAACTGGGTTGGACAACCATTGGCTGATTTGCTCGATAGCTTGCTTAATGATATTATTGTACCATTTTTAACTAATATATTATCGAATAACAGCGCTTGGTTCTCTTCTCTACTAATTGATGGTGTCGTAGGTGGAGTAGGTTCAGTAATAGTATTTTTGCCAGTTATATTAGCACTATTCTTAGGTATTTCATTTTTAGAAGATAGTGGTTACATGGCAAGAGCTGCCTTTATAATGGATAAATTAATGAGGAGAATGGGTTTATCAGGTAAAGCTTTTATCCCCTTAATTGTCGGTTTCGGTTGTTCTGTGCCTGCTATAATGTCTGCTAGAACTCTAGAAAGTGAGAAAGATAGAAAGTTAACAGCGCTTTTAGTACCTCTTATGTCTTGTAATGCTAGACTTCCAGTTTATGCATTGTTTGCATCAGTGTTTTTTCCAGGAAGCAAAACCCTAATGGTATTTTCATTATACTTAATGGGAATTGGTATAGCCTTTGGAATTGGTATTTTATTTAAAAACACATTATTCAGGAAAGACGAAGAACCTTTTATTATAGAATTACCTGAATATCAATTACCGGAACTAAAAAGCTTATTAATACATACTTGGGCAAAAGGTAAAGGTTTCTTAAAGAAAGCTGGTACTATAATCTTTTCTATTTCCGTATTAGTATGGTTTTTATCAAACTTTAACACTACAGGTATGGTTGATATAAACTCTAGTTTTTTAGCTAGTATAGGTAAATTTATAAATCCAATATTTATTCCTCTTGGATTTGCCTCATGGCAAAATTCAGTAGCACTTTTAACTGGTCTTATGGCTAAAGAAGTAGTTGTAGGAACCATGGGTGTTATATATGGTGGTAATTTAACACATTCTTTAGCTAATCATTTTACTTCACTATCTGCTTATAGTTTCTTAGTTTTTGTATTATTATACACTCCTTGTGTATCAGTAATTGCAACTATGAAAAAAGAATACGGAAACAAAATGGCAATTTTTTCTGTATGTTACCAATTAACATTAGCTTGGGTAGTTTCTTTCATAATATTTAATGTTGGAAGCATAATAATGAGGTAATATAAAATATAAAGAGGTGATGTAGCCGTGGAATTCATTATTGTTGGTGTGATCGTTGTCGCAGCTGGATATATCTTATATACTAATATAAAGAAACAATCACATGGTGATTGTGGCTGTGGAAATGGCTGTAAAGGCTGTAACCATAGTTGTGAAGTAAAATCATCTAATAAAAAAAGATAACAAAATCGAATAAAAAAGTGGTATAGTACATAAATGTACTATACCACTTTTTTTATAACCTACCACTTACTGTTTTTAGTGGCTGCTTTGTGTTTATATTATTCTTCATAAGAGACATTTGTTTTTTAGCTAATTTTTCTTTTCTCAATAGATCTAAATCATTATCGATAACGTTAACTACCTTAAATATTTCAGGCAAATTTACAACATCTTCGTAATTATGAAGCATAAGAATCTCTTTCAGCTTTTCATCATGTTTTAGTAGGTATTCATTATACAATTCAACCCACTTTGCTCCGTTAATTTCATCTTTTCTCTTGATACCAATAAACTGTTCCACACTTTTTAAACTACAACTCTTAATTCCCATTCTTTTGTGAAATGGTCTTATAAACTTATACAAATCCATGTGATCCCTTGGTAATCTATAGCCGAAATTATATCTATACATCTTCCTAATTATGAAAGGTTCATCAAATGCTGTACCATTATAGGAACACCACCTTTTAAACTTACCCATAGCTTTCGTAAATTCTTTTAAAATATTCACTTCCTCACTTGGTGACTCAGCGAAATATTGAACAATTTTAAATTCACCTTCGCTTAAGTAATACCCTAAAGATATTAGTACTATTTTGTCATATTCTAGATCAAAACCCGTAGCTTCAATATCCAAATATGCAATAGTACCCATCTTGTATTTGCTGAAAATTTCGTCTGGTAAAATAACCTTAATTTGATATTCTTTTATGAACATAGTTCCCCCTAATCTATAAAAAAAGAAAAGCATACATTATAACAAATGTGTTTTTATTTGTTTAGCAAATGTATTTTTATTTGCTACGTAATCCTAAACAAGTTTTACATTTTTCTATAATCTAATAATACAGTAAAATTTGCGTTATTGCAAATGCTACAATAAGGTAACTATTACAATAACTCAAAATTCAATAACTGGTTGTTTAATCTTACATTCTATCTACGACTTCTATACCTATAAGTCCTAATGCGTTCTTAATTACTTGGCAAGTAGCTTCTACCATTTTAATTTTCGCTTTTTTATCAGCTTCATCTTTCAAATTAGATATATTATACTGATTGTAAAATTTATTAAAAGCTTTAGCTACATCAATTACGTATCTTGTAACCATAGATGGTTCTAATTTATCAATAGCAAACAGGATTGATTTTTGGAAACCTTCTAACTGCTTCACAAGTTC
The DNA here is from genome assembly GCF_001877035.1 of Clostridium estertheticum subsp. estertheticum. NCBI lineage: Bacteria > Bacillati > Bacillota > Clostridia > Eubacteriales > Clostridiaceae > Clostridium > Clostridium estertheticum. The sequence continues at coordinate 3,446,394 of NZ_CP015756.1, forward strand.
AAATTCTTCTTTAGAATTTAATTTATTGTAATCTAGCTCTATATCAGTTTCATTGTTTTTGCTAGTCTCTTCAACTTTTCTTAATATACTTTTTGCTCTTGCATAGGTATATTGAACATAAGGACCTGTTTCTCCATCAAAGCTAAGCATTTCTTCCCAATTGAAAACAATGTCTCTCTCTCTATGATTTTTTAAATAAGTAAATACAATAGCACCTATTCCTACTTTTTTAGCTACATCTTCTTTATTTTCAAGTTCAGGATTTTTCTCGTTTATTACTTCAAGGGTTTTAGCAACCGCTTGATTTAATAACTCATCTAGGAAAATAACATCACCTTTTCTTGTAGATAATTTTTTATCTGCAAATCTTACTGTACCAAAAGGTACATGCACACAATCATCTGCCCATTTGTTTCCCATAAGCTTTAAAGTAGTAAATACTTGTTTGAAATGAAGAGCTTGATCTTTTCCAACTACATAAATATTTTTATGAAAGTCATAAGTCTTCTTTCTATATGTCGCTGCTGCTAAATCACGAGTTGCATAAATTGTAGCTCCATCTGATTTTTTAATTATGCATGGCGGAATATTGTATTCATCAAGCATTACAACCTTAGCTCCATTACTATCAACTAGTAGTCCTTTTGCATCTATATCCTTAATAATGTCATCCATCTTATCACAATAGAAACTTTCACCAGCATAAGAATCAAATTTAACATTTAGTGTTTCATAAAGTTTTTTAAACTCAACTAAACTTACGTCACGAAATTTAGTCCAAAGCTCAACTTCCTCGTCGCAACCATCTTCTAATTTTTTAAAGTACATTTTTGCTTGCTCATTAAGAGTTGGGTCAAGGTCAGCTTCCTCATGGAATTTAACATAAATTCTTAAAAGTTCTTTAATCGGCTCGCTAACTAAAGCATCCTCATCTACCCAGTTCTTATAAGCATAAATAAGTTTACCGAATTGAGTGCCCCAATCTCCAAGATGGTTAATTCCAGTACAATTATATCCTTCGAAAGATAATATTTTATATAATGAGTTACCAATAACTGTAGTGAATAAATGTCCTACATGGAACGGTTTTGCAATATTAGGTGATGAATATTCTACTACTATATTCTTACCTTCACCAATTTTAGATGAACCATAATTATCTCCCTCATCTAATATTTTTTCTACTGTATTTTTAATAAACGCCCCTTTGTCTAGGAAGAAATTTAAATAAGGACCAAAACACTCTATTTTCTCAAAACCGTCTTTTTCTATTTTTTCTTTTAAATCCTTAGCTATCATATTCGGTGCTTTTCTCATAACTTTCGATAATTGAAAACACGGAAAAGCAAACTCCCCCATTTCAGGTTTTGGTGGTATTTCAATTAAACTTTCTATTGTTTCTATGTCAAGCTCCACCAATTGTTTAATCCTCTGCGCAACTGTTTTTTTATAATCCATAAAATTCCCCTCCTGTTTTGCTCTAGGATAGATAACAATTATTAACTGTTATCCCTCCTATTATGCATTTTGCTTCATAATAATTATTATCACTAATTTAAAACTCATGTATATCGTAATATAACAAAAAACCCATCTCTAAATAAAGAGACGGGTTATATTTCCGCGGTACCACTCTGATTGACTATACAGTCCACTCAATATTTTAACGCTAATTAGCGACTTACCCTATAAGAGTCAAAAATTGTTGCTTTTAACTAGTTCAGGCAGCTTCTCCAAGGTTCTTTTCCTAAAATTAATGTATCATTAATTTTGTTAAATAGTTACCTATCTAACTTCCTATATCTTATAAGGCTTACACTATCTCCTTACTCGCTTTAAGATTAATAGGAAAGTACTGTCCTCTTCACAGAATTTAGTAATTATAAATTTACTCGATACTAAGCTTTATTATATCCCTAAGAGTACATATTTGTCAATTTTTTAAATTTTATATATACAATTTATAGTTACTAATTCCCTCTAAATATTTCACTCATTGATAGACTCATAAAATTCTTGTAGATTAGTAATAGGTTCCCTGCATGTATAATTCTCACAAATATAAGCAGTAGTTTTCCCCAGTAAAGGCTTATGCGCAGCCAACTCTGAATTAATAGAATTTAGACTTCCATCACCGGCATTTAATACTGCTGTAGCAAAAGGAAGATAAGTGCTATTAATCTCTTTAATCATAGTTTTAGTTCCGCCTGAATTCTCATCTCCAGAGATTATAATATCCTTTCCTGGTACTGTACTATATAGTAACGCTGTCATAAAATAAGCATGAGCACTTTCTATAGTTTTAACCTTTGACGCAAAAACTTTAAATTGTAAAGCGGCCTCATTTTGTAATTTAGTATTAGCCGTTAATCTAGCAAGTCTTAACATGTTTAATGTAGCTACAGAATTTCCCGATGGCATTGCACCATCATATATATCTTTAGGTCTTGAGATTAGTTCTTCGCCGTCAACACCATATAAATACAATCCACCCTGCTTTTCATCTTTAAACAGTTTAATCATATTTTCATTAAGTTCTATGGCCTTGGTTAAATATACTGCATTAAAAGTAGCCTCATATAATTCAATTAAAGCATGAACCGTAAAAGCATAGTCGTCTAAATAACCTAAATGGGCAACATCACCATCTCTATATCTAGCCATTAACCTTCCTTTATCATTAATCATCTTACTTAATATGAAATTCATAGCCTTTTCTGCAACATTTATATAACTCGCATTTTGGAAAACTCTTCCACCATAGGCAAGAGCTGCAATCATAAGTCCATTCCATGAAGTTAATATTTTATCATCCTTATAAGGATGTATTCTTTTTTCTCTATATTCAAATAACTTCTCTCTCATTTCTTCTAATTTTATATTTACTTTTTCATCTATATTAGTACTACTTTGTTTTCCAATAAGATTTGGAATATTTCGTCCCTCAAAATTACCCTTCTTAGTAATATCATATTGTTCACAATATATTTTATAACTCTCCTCACCTAAAACTAAAGCTACTTCCTCATTCGTTAACAAATAGTATTTCCCCTCGATGCCCTCACTATCAGCATCTTCGGCTGAGTAAAAAGCCCCTTCTTTTGAAGTCATATCCCTTAATATATAAGTAAATATTTTATCAGCTACTTCTTTATAAAATTTTTTACCTGTGGCTTCAAAAGCTTCAATATATACTTGTGCTAAAAGTGCATTATCATATAACATTTTTTCAAAGTGAGGCACTAACCATTTCTGATCTGTGGAATACCTTGAAAATCCAAAACCAATATGATCAAAAATTCCACCTGAGTACATTGCTTCCAAAGTTGTTTCTACTATTTCTAATGCCTTAGGCTCATTGTAATTTTTCCAATATCTCAATAAAAATTGTAAATTGTGAGGAGCTGGGAATTTTGGAGACCTTCCAAATCCACCATACTTATCATCAAAAACACTTTCAAAGCTACTAAATGCATTATGTATTTCAGATTCACCCATTTCTCCAGGTTTAACAAAAACATCATTCTTTTTTATATGCTCCACTATTTTTTTACTAGATTCTATAATACTCTCTTTATTTTCATTCCACTGCTCCGCAATAGAAATTAGTACGTCTTTTATCCCTGGCATTCCACGCATGCTTTCCCTAGGAAAATAGGTACCTGCATAAAAAGGTTTTTTATCTGAAGTCATAAAAATTGTTAATGGCCATCCACCACTACCGGTGAGAGACTGACATACAGACATATAAATACTGTCTACATCTGGTCGTTCTTCACGATCAACCTTTATTGCTATAAAATATCTATTTAGTATTGCTGCTACTTCTTTATTTTCAAAGGATTCTTTTTCCATAACATGACACCAATGACAAGTTGAATAGCCGATTGAAAGGAAGATTGGTTTATCTTCAGCTTTCGCTATAGCAAAGGCTTCTTCACCCCATGGGTTCCAGTTTACTGGGTTATATGCATGTTGCAAAAGGTATGGAGACTTTTCATTAATTAATTTATTAGGTTTTTGCTTTTCTTTAATGGTATCGGGTTTAGTCATAGCTACAACAACTCCTTACAAATATATGTTAACAATATTATACCCAATGTAACTACTTTAAGTCCCTAAATATAAACCGCAATTATATAAGATTTATAAAAAAATATTTCATATATATTTTTTTCAACTAACTATTGTACTCTAAAATAGTTTTTGTTGCACCGCAGTTTCCAATTTTGGATTAGCTGTTTTATCCTCAATAGTATCAAATCCCTCCCCTATAAACTTACCTGTAGCAACGATTACCATACTACCTTCTTTCGTTACATCTGAGAGCTTCTCAATTTGAAATTTCTTTTCCTTTTTTGACATTCCTCCAGTTAATGTAATAACATTATCTATTTTTTCTTTTAAAGCATCCGATAGTAATTTAACATGTGCAGTTCTTTCAGTTAATACTATTGGATTTCTTCCCTCTTTAACACAATTAATAACGTCTTGGATAATCATCGCATTTCTTATTTCACTTGTGCTTATTTCAGAATAAATTTTTGTTATTGACCATTCTTTTTCATCTTGTAAAACTGGTTTCCTAAAACACGTAAACATTGGAATTATATAGTGCTCAAAAGGAAGTTTTTCCGTTTGCTTTAGCACGTTCACTTTATATCTAATTGGACCACATTGCATAAATATTATAGGTTGATGCCCATCCTTCCTTATTGGAGTAGCTGTTAATCCATAAACATATTTAGCTACTACATTTTTTAATATCTGTTCGAAGCTAAAAGCTGAAACATGATAGCATTCGTCAACTATAATCATCCCATAATCCTTTACTAGTTCTTTAACTTCCCCTTTTCTTACCAAAGATTGCATAGTCGCAACGTCAATAATACCACTTAATATATTTTTACCTGCACCTATTTGTCCTATAATACTAACATTCTTTTTTCTTCCTCTTTTTTTAGTATCATCTATAGGTAAAACTTCATTTATAATTAAAAACTGTTTTAACTTTTCCTTCCACTGTTCTAACAACTGCTGTGTATGTACAATAATAAGTGTGTTTACTTTCCTTTCAGCTATTAATTTTGCTCCAATAACAGTTTTTCCAATAGCAGTAGTAGCGGATAATACTCCATTGTCATATTTCAACATAGTATCAACTGCTACTATCTGTTCTTCCCGGAGCTGTCCATTAAATTCAACACGAATTGGTTTACCTATGTAAGTTTTATTATCCCAACTAAAATCAATTTTATTTTCTGTTAAAAAGCTACAAAGATCATCCTGGCAACCTCTTGGTATACATAAATATTCTACTGTTTCATCTGATAAAGAAATAATTCTTGGTTTATCAAATGTAGATAACCTCATAGCCTGTGCTTTATAAAATTCAGGGTTTTTAAATGCTGCCATTCTTTTAATAAAATCTAGTACTTTATTAGAAAACCCTTCTTTACTTATGAAAATCATATTGGCTATCGTAATTTGAACAATATCTGGGAAATCAGCCTTACTGAATTTAAACTTTTCTTTATTTTTTTCCCAAGGCTTTATACTTTCCTCATCCATTTCTTTTAAATCACCAAGTTCATTACCAATACAAAACTCAGAAATATAAAACTCTATTTCATCTTTCGTTATTTTGCCTATGTGACTTAAAAAACTCCATTGATCTTTAAATGGTTCCAAATTTTCATCAATAAAAATACTATTATTGTTTTTCCTAGCACTTTTCTGCATAGGTAATGCTATAAGATTTCCAAGTCCGCCTTTTGGCATAGTATCCTGATTAGGAAATAATCTATCATATGACTTGAATTTGATTTCATGCCTTTGCATCATTGCATAGGTTAAAAGTGATGTTCCAAACTTTCTAGCAGCTAACGCCGTTATCCTTTCCTTAAAAAAGAACCATATATGTGCTCCATTTCCGGATCTTGAACGTTCAACTGCAAAAGGTATCTTCTTTTCATAGCATAATTTTCTTAAAACACAAATATCTTTTTCCCACCCATCATCATCAAAATCAATTGCAAGAAAGTAACAGGTTTCATCTGTTTGCATGGCATAAATACCTAAAATTTCTATTCCTCGTAAATGTCTATTAATAGCATCTGCATCTAAATCGGTATATTTTCTATTTTTACATGCTGAACATTTTATTTGAGGTTTATCACAAATTCCTTTTACCCATTCATTTTCACATACTGGTGAATATCCGCTTTTACCTTGTTTGTTCTGCCAACGTTTAGCATGTACATCTTTTCTACCTTTAAATAATATCATATATAATTCTACTTTTTCTTGAGGCAAACTACTATTACTTACTTCACTAAGCTTATCCTTTTGAATTGATTTATCATTCTTTGTCTCAACTATAGCTTTATATTCATTATCCATACAAATTTCTTTTGTTTGTAATTCTAAACGTTTTCTGAAATCCATATTTTCTATTCTCAATATCTGATTTTCCTCTAATAGCCTCAAGTATTTATTATAAAGCTCATTATAATCCATATTCTTATTCCTCCTAGAGAAACTATTTCAAATCTATTATTATATATATCAAAATTATTTTATTTACATAAGAGATTAAAATTTCTTTATTTACAGAGTAAAGTGTTGCTGATTCAACCTTAACTTTTAAAATTTGTATCTCCTCTAAAATTATATCCTATTTATAGCCTTATGTATCATGAGGATAATTATATTAATATATAAAATTTCCATTGTATAAAGTTACATACTTTTAGGATAAGATTAAGATTCCATATTAAATAAAATTATTCACTTATAAAATTATAAAAACTTAAAATAGCTAATCAGAATGAATACATCACCTCAATTAGCTGTTAATTTATTTTCTATTTTATTTTCAATCTCTATGCCTTTATTAAGGTGAGCAGTCACTAAAAAGTTAACTTTCTAAGCTGCCATTTCAGAATAATTAATAACAAATATTTCTGCTTTACTCTTTTTTGCATCTTCAATTATTTTTTCAAGATTTAATTCTACATTATTTTCTAAATAATACTCACCACATTGTTTACAAATATTAGCTGGCACACCTTTAATTATATGTCCATCAAAGTCTACAATATGATTAACAATACCTTTAATTAAATTAGATTTACATAAAATACAATTCATCCTTATTGCCTCCTCGTTTTTAAATCTTCATACCATTAATCTTTATCAGGATAATAAGTTGTTATGATTCATACATAATTTTGTCCTACTGCACATACTACATGAACTCCACTATGAGTATCAGTAATTCCTAAAATTAAACAACTTGGAAAGGGATAATCACTTTCATAGTATTCTATTATTTATACAGTCAATTACCTCTATATAATACTTAATAATTCCTGCCTATCAATCTTTTTATCAACCATCTTACTATAAGATACTACCTTATTATAAGCCCCTATCATTTCCCTCACATTTGTATCAACATTTTCAGCTATAACATTTATAGTATCATCATCTATGAATAAAAGCTCCTCCTTGCTTATTCTACTTTTAAGTATTTCAATTTTTGTATTTAAATCTGGTTTTGTCAGTTGAAATGCCGCACTAACCTCAAATACAGATTCAAGCTTTTCTCCATTTATTATAATTTCGCGAGATGGTTTTGATGATCCCAAAACTACTTGTTTTCCCATAGCCAAAACTGTATTTAAAATATTCTTAAACTCCTCTTGACTTCTCTCTTTTCCATCTATATCTTGTAGATCATCAAAAACCAGTACATCTGAGTTGTAAAATTCACTATTAAATAAATCATTTTTATCATTTGATATACTATTTATCATATTATTAATAAACTTATATATTGTGATATTGATAACCTTTAGGTGTTTACTATTTTCTACTATATAATTGTTGATAGAATTTAATAAATGTGTTTTACCCATTCCCGCTTCACCATATATGTACAAAAGTCTCATATCCTCACCTGGCGATTTGGCAACTTTCAGCGCACTTTTATAAGCTAATTCATTATTTTTTCCTACAACCATATTTTCAAATAAATATTTAGAATTAACTTTACATGGTATAAATTTATTCTTATTTGCAGTATTTATAGAACATATTTCACCTTTACTCTCTAAAATTTTAATTACACTAATTTCAATCTTATATTCTCTGCCCGTTACATTTAGAATAGCACTTTTAATGCCCTTCAAATATCTCTCTTTTACTATTTCTTTGTGAAATTCCGATGGTACCGCTAGCTTAATAGCTACTCCATCTAATTTAATAACACAGATAGGTTCTATCCAAGTATTGTATGAAACATCCTTCATTTGTACCTTTAAAACAATCTTTACTTTTTCCCATTCACTGCACCTATTTGAATCGATAGTTGTTGTAATCTGTTCACCTTTCTTAACATGTAATCCCTTTTCTATTTCCTCCAATTTTTCTTCTATATTATTAATAGAATTTTTTAACTTTTTAACTTCTAAGATAAGTTCATATATCATCTTTTCCATTTATTCTCCCCTTTATTTAGTTATATTGTCCATACTTCGCACATGTTATTTCTACTATATCCATTATGAGAGTTAAAATATTAGCTATAAAAAACCTTCCTAAATTTGATTTATACAAATTTAGGAAGGTACTCACTCATTAAACATTTCATTTATTTAATTCATCTCATATTCTCTCGAATAGAATTTTTCCTTCATCAACTATATGCTTCTTAAGATTATCATTTGATATAATCTCATAATGAAGTATGTCAAAAAAATAAGGTAAGGGCGAGGTTTCATTTAAGTAATCATCTAGCTTAAAAATAACCTCACTTGTAATCTGTTCACCAAAAATAGCTATATCAACATCTGAGCCCTTCTTATAGTTCCCCATCGATCTACTTCCAAATATAATAGCCTTTTCTATAGTTGCAAATTTTGATATTGCATCTTTAATGTATTCAATATCCCTATCTATTAATCCAAACATACTATAATTCCCCCGATAATCGATCATGCATTTTTTTAAGTTCTGGAAAATATAGTTCCACTATTTCTTTTGACATTTTATCAGCTAACATTTCATCATAAGTATGTGTCGTCAGATTCCTGTTTGCTAATGCATCTATCCATACATGGCCATTATCTATTAACCCAATTTGAAATGCTTGCTTAATTGCTTCTCTTGGACTCTTTACAACATATCCTTCAGCTTCTAAATAATCTTTTAGTACCTTCCATGCTAATTCAAAAGTCATTTCAAAAAATTGAATTATACCTGCTTTCTCTAGTTCCGAAGTTATTTGTTGTTTTGAATATTTCTCCATCAACTTATATGCTTTATTAAAATTCTCGAATCTCTGTTTCCATCTAATATCCTTTAAGTTATCCATAAATACACCTCTTACATATAGTATATATTAATATTCTATTTGCACAAGTTTAATATAATAAACGTCTTTAAAAAATTAAATCAACTAATTAAACCTATAATGTCTTACCAAACAGTATTTTAGACTATAATTTTATAACAAACATTATTGAAAAGTATTTAAGTTTTATTTTGATTAGAAAAAAGGAAGCTAACAGTTAATATACGTTAGTTTCCTCTTAATTTTGATATTTATAATAAATAGGGGGTATTAATAGTATACCCGTCTCTTAATCCTTTTATGTAAGTAGAAAATCAATCCTCTTAAAATACTTTAAAGTAACATAAAAACAAAATATACTCCCACCTATCAATTCTTATTTTCTTGGATTCTCAAAACTTGGTGCAGTTGGATTAGGTGCATCAAAATACTTACCTGGTGTTGATAAATCAAAGTATAATCTAGAATCTTCAGTTATACCAAAGTCCTTATTGGATCCTGTATCCTTTACCTTATTAAGAGCCTCTCTAAATAAAGCATTGTGTGCTTCTTCACGGTTTAATAAGAAATCTATTGTTTCTCTCACATATTTATCTTTTATTTGACGATATAAGTATTCATATACAACTTTCGCCCTTTGCTCAGAGGCTATGTTAGAAAGTAGGTCTGCAACTAAATCTCCTGTAACAGTTACATAATCTGCTGTCCATGGAGCACCCGATGCATTTATTAAAACTGGTGCTAATCCTGCCAGTACATGACTTTGAATTTCACCGACGCCGACATTTTCATAATTTATATCGTGTCCATTTAATAGATTTATAGTTTGTGCAACCATTTCCATATGACTTAACTCTTCTGAACCTATATCAAGAAATAAATCTTTGATAGTTTGATCTTCTACTCTAAAACTCTGAGATAAGTATTGTAAAGCAGCTTTTAGTTCTCCATTTGCCCCACCTATTTGTTCCTGCATTAATGTTGCATATTGAGGATTAGGTCTTTCTACTTTTACCTCTCTTAATAGTTGTTTTTCGTGCTTAAACATATTTAACCTCCATTAATTTAATATTAACTCTTATATTTTATTATGTTCATCTTTACAACACTTAAACCTTAAAATACTAAATAATTACTCACAATTTTTTATTTAAATTAACTACAGATATTATTTTTTGTTTAAACACATTTAAATTCTGGAAACGTATATAATGTAAGCCTGTATTTCATGTTTATGAAATGCAGACTTATATGCTTTTAATTTTTGGCCAGTAACTTAGTTTCATACTCTGTTTTGTGAATTTTACTTTTAATTATTTCTATGAGAGGTTCATATTCTTCAAAAAATACAATTACAATATCTCCAGGTTCCGCTATACTTAAAGCCTCTATAAATGCTTCCTTTTCATCTAGTACTTTTTTTATATTTATGATATTAAAATTAGATTTTAAAGCTCCTTCTTCTAAAAGGTCTGCTACTTTACCTTTACCTCTACCTCTTCTGTCTTTATCTTCCTTTATATAAATATAGTCAAAATTTTTTCCTGCACATTTCCCAACATCCAATATGTTAGTGTCTGACCTATCTCCTGGTACTCCAATAATTCCGATAATTTTATTGTGTTTTATATTCTTAAGCCCTTCTAATACACATCTATATCCATCAATATTATGACCATAATCCAAAATTACCATTACATTATCTATTAAATACGTATTAAACCTTCCTGGATTTTGCTCTTCATTACAGTAGAATGTTTTTAATCCCTGCTTAATAATATCATAACCAATTCCTAGACCTACTGCAGCCGCACAAGCAGCCATAGCATTTTGGATGTTATATTTTAGAATACCTTTGAATGTTATACCTATATTTTTTATGTCTATTAGCTTCACAAAATTAATGTTATTTTGTATTATTAAACTGGTTCCATCTACATAAATTCCCAACCCACCATTTTTAATGTTCTCTATCATTATTTTATTGTCCTTATCACTAGAGAATATTATAAGCTTTCCTTTTATCCTAGGCAAAATACTTAAACTCATCTTGTCATCTCCATTAATAACAACATACCCATCTTTTTTAACTGCTTCACCAACTAAAGCTTTAACTTTTGCCAATTCTTCTATCGTGTTTATCCCATCTATTCCAAGGTGGTCATCAGTTATATTTGTAATAACAGCAACATCTGCAAGATCATAACCTAGCCCTCCTCTTATTATTCCACCTCTTGCAGTTTCAAGGACTGCTGCATCTATATTTTTATTCATAAGTACAGCTAAAGCACTTTTAGGGCCTGTAGTATCACCCTTAAATACACATTTTCCATCAATATATATTCCACTAGTCGTGGTCATTCCAACAGTGTATCCTGCAACTGTTAATATGTGTGCAATGAGTCTTGTCGTTGTTGTCTTTCCATTGGTGCCTGTTACAGCTATTAATGGAATGTTTGTGGGTATATCCTTAAACAACTTATCAACTATATGGCCTGCAACATTACGTGTTTCACCCATATACGGATTGTGATGCATTCTAATACCAGGTGCAGCGTTTACTTCTAAAATTACCCCCTCTTCACTTATAGGTCTACTAATGTCAACACACCGCACATCTATTCCACAAATATCAAGTCCTATGGCACTTGCGGTTCGTTTACATATTTCGATATTCTCGTCGCATATCATATCTGTACAATCTATTGAAAAACCACCCGTTGATAAATTTGCATTATCTTTTAAATATAATTTTTCTTTTTCAGAAAGAATGAAATTTAATGTACATTTTTTTTGTTTAAGATATTCTATAAGCCCTTTATCGATTTTGATCTTAGTTAATTCCTTCTCATGACCTTCTCCACGCCTTGAATCCTCATTAATATCTTGTATAAGCTTCTCAATAGTACTAACGCCATCACCTATAATATATGGTGGAATTCTCTCTGAAACCGCTACAATATCTCCATAAACACAGCATACTCTATAGTCTTTTCCACTTATATGCTTTTCTATTATTATATTCTCATAATCATTGCTTAGAAGTTCATATGCATCCGATAACTGTCTCTCATGTTTTATATTGGCAATAACCCCCTTACCTTGATTACCAAACTGAGGTTTAAGTACCACAGGGTAACCAATATCAACTGCACATGAGATTGCGTCAATTATGCTATCTACCTTCATGCCATCGGCTACAGGTAAAAAGTGCATATTTAATAAGTGTTTAGTTAGCATTTTATCTTGTGCAATACCTACAGATATCGCACTTGTATTACTTCCCATAGTTGCTTGTATAATTTTAGAGTACTTTCCATAACCTAATTGGAACATACTTCCTTCACCAATCTTCAATATGGGAATTCCTCTCTTTCTTGCCTCATTACAAATATTAAATGTACTTACTCCTAGTTTCTCACCCATTAATATATCCTTTAATCTATTTAATTTTATGTCTAATTCAAAATCTTCGTTATTAATTAATGAATTGACAAAGTCTACTGCTATATTAGCAGCCTCTATGCCCGTTTTCTCATACTCGTATTGAAAAATAATATAATAATTATCTCCAGATATTTCTCTAGATTTTCCATAACATATATCAACACCAATCATATTATGAAGTGCTATTATTATATGTTCAGTAATGTGTGCCAGATAAGTTCCCTCTGTAAGTCTCTTAATAAAACCTCTATCTTCATCTATTCCACATCTATGCTTATTAAGTTCAGGTAACATACATACTAACTTTTTATTAAAGCCATAAATCTCTTTACTAGGAATTTCACTGTATCCTTCTAAATCTAAGTTAATTCTTATACACTTCTTATGAGAATATATATTTCTTCCATTAAACACCCTATAATTAAGTATTTTCATGTAATTTTCCTCCCTAATGTGATATTACCTTTCCCGTTTTTATATAATATTTATATCTTTCATGCAGAGGTTATTAATAAGGAACATACAGGAAATCTATTTAAACTAATGGTTTTCTTTCTGTTAGATTATACTTATTCCCATCCTTTAATACATGCATTTTAATATCAAACATTGACAATATATTTTCTTTATACTGTTCTGATACATTTGTATTGCTTATATTACCTCCATCAATAATATAAACTGCCCCAGAACCTACTACTCTTAAAATATTATCTCTATTTATTATAATTGAAGTATCTTCATCTATCCCAATTCCTAATATCTCCGGATTTTCAGCTATTCCAACTAATAGCCTTCCCACTCTTCCTCTTTCTGCAAAGTGCATATCTATTAAAACCCCAGTAATTAACCCAAGTCCTGGAGCCATTTTAAGTGTACATTTTTTTGCTGATTCATCATCTGGACCAGTTACTATCATAATATCACTCATTACTGCTGCTCCAGCTGAAGTACCTACAAACACACATTCTTCTAAATGCTTACGCTTCATAGTGCTATATAGCTGAGTTCCTCCAAGGATGCTTGTTATTCTAAGTTGATCCCCTCCAGTAAAAAATACCAATGAAGCTTTTTCAATTAATTCTACATTTTCAGGTTTCAAAGCATCTTCCCTATTCCTTACATCAAGTACTTTAATATTTATAATACCTAAATCATGAAAAATATCACTATACTCATTACCCACTTGTACAGGTAGTTCTGTTGCTACCGTTACAATAACTAATAATTGACTTTCCTTTTCAATATGGTCGCATACTTCTTTAAGTATCTTTTTATCACCCTTCTTATCTTCTGCTCCACCGATTATAATTAAACCTTCTTGTTTATTAATGGCAATCACCACCCCATATAAATTTGATTTAAAAAACTATAACATTAATAGTTTTTATATCATTTTCTCCTGCACCATTACCTATTAGATGGGTAGTAATAAAAAAAACAGTAACTCTTAAACAATATTATATCCAGTTAATAGTATTTATATGTATATATATTTATAAGGTAATAAACTTTATTTATTCCTACTTATTTTTTCATTCTTAACTTTCACTTCCCTATCATAGTTAAAATCAAATTGAAATTGCTAGGCCTTAACTGATTTTACAATTACAACTTAGTTTCACATTTACTAATGGATTTACTTCTTATTATTTCTAAAAGAGGCTCATCTTTTTCAAAAAATACAATAACTATATCTCCAGGCTTTGCAATATCTAGGGCCATTTTAAAGGCTTCCTTTTCCTCTAAAATCTTTTTAATATTAATAATGTTAAAATTAGATTTTAGAACTCCTTTTTCTAAAAGGTCTGCTACCTGCCCCTTTAACCTGCCTCTGCCATCTTTATTTTCTTTTATTAAGATATAATCAAAATTTTCTCCTGCACATTTGCCCATATTTAATATATGACTGTCTGATCTATCTCCTGGAACCCCAATAACTCCTATAAGTTTATTGTGCTTTATATCCTTAACTGCATCTAGTACAACCTTATAACCTTCTATATTGTGCCCATAGTCTAATATTACTGTTACATTATTTAATAAATATATATTAAACCTTCCTGGATTTTGTTCTTTATTACAGTAGAATGTCTTTAATCCTTGTCTAATAACATCATAATCTATACCAAGTCCTACTGCAGCTGCACATGCGGCCATAGCATTTTTAATGTTATATTTTAAAATACCTTTTAATGTTATGCCTATGTTTTTTACGTTTATTAGCTTCTCTGAATTAGTACTAGTTTGTATTATTAAATTACCCTCATCTACGTAAATTCCATAACCACCTTTCTTAATGTTAGCTATCATAACCTCATTGTTTCTATAACTAGAGAATACTATGAGTCTACTCTTTAGCCTTGGCAATATGCTTATACTCATATTGTCATCCCCATTAATGACAACATATCCATCTATTTTAACCGCTTCGCCAACCAGAGCCTTAACTTTAGCTAAATCTTCTATAGTATCTACTCCATCTATTCCAAGGTGATCCTCTGTTATGTTAGTAATAACAGCAACATTTGCAAGGTCATATGCTAAGCCCCCCCTAATTATTCCACCCCTTGCAGTTTCAAGGACCGCTGCATCTATACTTCTATTCATAAGAACTGTTAATGCACTTTTAGGACCTGTGGTATCACCCTTAAACACACATTTTCCATCAATATATATTCCGCTAGATGTTGTCATTCCCACCGTATACCCTGAAATTGAGAGTATATGTGCAATAAGTCTTGTGGTAGTTGTTTTCCCATTTGTACCCGTCACTGCTACTAATGGAATGCTTTTTGGTATATCCTTAAATAATTTATCAACAATATGACCTGCTACATTATGTGTGCCAATGCAAGGATTATGATACACTCTAATTTCAGGCGCAGCATTTAAATCAATAATTACTCCGCCTTCATTAAGTGATTTGCTAATGTCAATGCACCTCACATGTATTTCGCAAATATCCATACCTATAGCACTTGCTGCTCTTTTACATATTTCTATGTTTTCATCACATATTAAATCCGTACAATCTATTGAAAGACCACCCGTAGATAAATTTAAATATAATTTTTCTTTTTCAGGAAGAATAAACTCTAATGAAAAGTTCTTTTGTTTTAAATATTCTACTAGTCCTTCATCTATTTTTATCATAATTAAATCTTTTTCATAATCGTCACCACGCCTTGAACCTTCATTAGTCTTTTTTATAAGTTCTTCTATAGATGTTATGCCATCACCTATAATATACGGATGTATTGTTTCTGATACGGCTACAATATCTCCATACACACTACATACTCTATAGTCCTTTCCAATTATGTACTCCTCTATTATTATATCTTCATATTTTTTTGCTAAAAGACCATACGCATCTGATAATTGTTTCTCATGTTCTATATTACCTATAACCCCCTTACCTTTATTACCAAACTGTGGTTTAAGTACAACCGGGTAGCCAATATCGAGTGCAAATGAAATGCAATCGCTCACGCTTGTTACCCTCATACCATTTGATACAGGTAAACTATTCATACTTAATACTTGTTTGGTTAGCAATTTATCCTGTGCGATTCCTAGTGATATTGCGCTTGTATCATTGCCCATAGTCGCTTGTATAAACTTTGAGTATTTCCCATAACCTAATTGGAACATACTTTCTTCCCCTATTTTTATTATAGGAATTCCCCTTTTTTTTGCCTCATTACATATGTTAAATGTACTTACTCCTAGTTGTTCACACATTAATATTTCCTTTAATTTATCTACTCCTATATCTAAGTCAAATAATTCATTCTTAATTAATGAATTAACAAAATCCACTGCTATGTTAGCAACCTCAATTCCTATACTTTTATATTCATATTGATATATAATGTAATGATGATTAACAGATATTTCATGATTTTTTCCGTAACTTATATCTGAACCTATCATATTTTGAAGTGCTATTATTATATATTCAGTAATATTAGCTAAATAAGTTCCTTCTATGAGTCTCTTTATAAATTCTCTATGCTCATCTATTCCAGACCTATGGGTATTAATCTTTTGTAACATACAAATTAATTTTTCATTAAAGTTATAGATATCTTTGCTAGGAATTTTACTATATTCTTCTAAATCTAGGTTAAGTTTAATACATTTCTTGTGACAATATATATTTCTACCATTAAATATCCTAAAGTTAATTATTTTCATATGCTTTCCTCCCAAGAAAAAATTTAATGCCTAGTGAAACAAAAGATTTGACAGAACGGGAATTTCAAGCTTTCCTGCTTTCGATGATTTAAACTTTACAGCTGAAAAGGTAATGGTAAATTTAAAAAAATACTTAGAAGTTCTACTTTGTAAAATCTCTGATAAAAAAACGCTATGTACTCTTGTACCACTTGTTCTTGATCACATGAATAGAGAAGAACTAAACTTGCAACAGTTTCTAAAATAAAATCTCCTAATTGTGACCCTACAAAACCTAGGATTTAATTAGTATTGCAAGACACATATTATCTAACAAGTAACTGTAACATAATTTATTGTAATGTGAAAATTAAATGGAGGAGCATAAGGCAAGCTCCTCCATTACCAAAAATTATTCCTGATAATTTGAAATTGTAGTATTTGCATTTTGTAAAGCAGTATCTACGGAATTAAGAGTATTTTGAATTTGTTGTTTATTTTCAGGTTTTTCTACTGAATTTAATGCATTATTTAAACAATTTTTAGCATCTTGAAGATGAGTTGTTACATCTTGAACATGTTGTTTAGCATTTTTAGTTTGCATTTAATTACACCTCCCTATTTCTAAAAATATATATTATGAAATTAACTACAATAACAGTATCTGCATTTTAGTATAAAAAATACATAACAAACTAAATTAAATTATAGTTTTATATAAAACTATTAATCATTTTAAAAGGGACAAAAAATAACACCAACAATTATGTCAGTGTTTATATATTAATATCATATTTATACTAGTTAAATCTAACATATATTTTTATTTTTTAAAATTAAGATTAATTTCAACTATTTCAGATCGGCTTCCTATCCTAATTGGAGGTCCCCATGTTCCATAACCTGAAGATACAATAAAGTTCGAATTGTTTTTTTTCAGATAACCATAGTCTATTTCAAATATCAAATTTGTTATAAGATTTGCAGGAAATAACTGTCCTCGATGCGTATGTCCAGATACCTGTAAATCAATCCCATTCTTTTGTGTATCAGCAAAATCTCTTGGCTGATGATCCATTAATATAAGAGGCCTCGACTTATCTAAATCCTTTATTATGTCTGATAGATCTTTTCTTTTAATTTTCGTCTGCGATTCCTGTGATATATCGTCGCGACCTATAACATAAAAACTATTATTTATTAAGATTGCTTTATCTCTCAGTACATTTATTCCGGAAGCCTTAAAAGTTTTAACAATATCCTCTACACTTCTGCCCATTTCATCATGGTTTCCAAGACAAGCATAAACTCCATATTTACTTTTAAGTCTTTTAAAGTTATCACTCATATTTTGTTTTACAAAAGGCTCTAGACTACTATCAATTATATCTCCAGGTATTAGAACAATGTCTGGATTCAATTCATTTATTTTATTAACCATCACAGTAAGCCTTTTATTATCTACTACAAGACCAAGGTGAATATCCGAAACCATAATAATCTTAAGTTTCTTTAAATCGCTAGATGTTTTATTTACATTCAAATCATATTTAGTTACTTTTGGGCTTCGAGCGCTCCAAGTACCATATACCATTAATCCTGATAAACACACAATTACAACCATTGCTATTATTATTGACAAATTAGCAGTTTCATTTATATTCCTTGGAATAAATGAAATCTTACTATTTAAAAATCTTATTAAATCAATGATAGGCAATAACAAAATAAGATAAAAAATTATCCCCATCCAATATGATCCCACAATATTCAATGAATTTAAAACTACAGAAGGAATATACGAAGACAATAACATACTTACGATATATGCCGATGCTATTAGTCCAATTACTATCCAATATACTTTATTATTTAAAAACGAAATATGACTTCCTAAGTTTTGCCATCCCCTTAACCCTATATAATAATTTATACCACCATATAAGAAAAGAAATAAAGCAATACCTAATAACATTAATTTGTTCATTATACACCTCTCATTATCTTAATAAACATTCATACCTATTCTATAAATTAATTATCTATGTAAGCATCCTTTTTAATTTCTAACTCTTTGGTTTAAAATACTTTGTTATCAATTTATCTCCAATATATAATATAATAAAAGCTGCGAGTATAAATGCCCATCCAAGTCTTTTCCAATATGTTAACGCTATAAAACTAACCAAACAGTACCAAATGGCCTGTAGAAAATAATAATAAAGATTTTTTATTTTCATAATATACTCCCTTATCTCAATATTTTAAATACTATAATACCTTATATTCACTCAATTTTTTACGTAAATATTTTGAATTTATGAAAAGTATGGCTTCAAAACCCAACTTCCTAGCACCTTCTATATTTTCAATTGTATCATCTATAAAAATGGATTCCTCTGCCTTAATTTTATATCTTTTTATTAATTTATTATAAATTTCTTTATCAGGTTTTATAAGCTGTTCCTTATATGAGAGGATTCCTCCATCAAAATATTCAAAAAATTTATATCGTTTAGTAACATCTTCGTATGCTAATAAATGAAAGTTAGATAAAAAATAAAGTTTATATCCATTATGTTTTAGTTCTTTTAAAACTTCTACAGTATCTTCAATTGGTGTAAGTAATTGATACCAATTATGCATTACCATCTTTATTAGTTCACTATTTTCTATGCTTCTGTGACATATTTCATTTACTGCTTCTTCTTGTGTAATTATACCCCTATCAAGCATAACCCATTCTTTACTTGTGAATATTTCCGCATAAACTTCCTGAATTTTTGCTTTATCAGAAATTAGTGTTTTAAGATATATTATTGGATTAAAATCTAATAATACGTTTCCTAAATCAAATACAATATTTTTAACCATACTTTTATATCCCCTTTTATGTGTATAATTATAAATTACAATAAAAAGGTCTAGCAATTACGCTAGGCCCTAAATACTTTAATAAATATACTACTAATCTGTTTTACATTTTAAACTTTTTGTATTTTCATCATATTAGTAGTACCAGATTCACCAACAGGTATTCCAGCTGCAATTATAACAACGTCTCCTTTTTTTATATATCCAGAAGCTAGGCTTTTTTTCACTGCATCAGCCATTAATTCGTCTGTTGAAGTTAACTTAATTGAAAGTATTGTCTGCACTCCAAAATTAATAGATAAACCTCTTGCAACTTGCTTGCTAGGTGTTACAGCAATAATCGGACACATTGGTCTATATTTGGATACTATTCTAGCAGTATGACCACTTTGCGTTGCTGTTATTATTGCAGATACATTTAATTTATCTGCTGTGTTACATGTAGCAAGGCTTATACCATCTGATATATTTTCAAGAACTTCATGATTTCTTTTATTTAAAGCGGCTCTAAAATCAATATTTGACTCTGCCTCAATGGCTATATTTGCCATCGTTAAAGCAGATTCCAATGGATATTTTCCATTAGCACTTTCACCACTAAGCATTATTGCATCGGTACCATCAAAAATAGCATTAGCTATGTCTGAAGCTTCTGCTCTAGTAGGTCTTGGATTTCTAATCATAGAATCTAACATTTGTGTTGCTGTTATAACAGGTTTACCTGCCTTATTACATTTATGAATTATCATTTTTTGAACTATAGGAACCTTTTGAATTGGTATTTCAACACCCATATCTCCCCTGGCAACCATAATGCCATCAGAAGCCTCTATTATCGCATCTATGTTATCTACGCCTTCTTGTGTTTCAATTTTTGATATTATTTGGATATGTTCGCCACCATTTGCATTAAGTATATTTCTAACATCTGTTACATCGCCAGCTTTTCTTATAAAAGAAGCTGCTACGATATCAACCCCTTGTTCACATCCAAATATTAAATCTAATTTATCCTTGTCAGTTACGGCTGGAAGACCAATAGATATATTAGGAACATTTATTCCCTTATGATTTCCTATAAAACCAGAATTTAATGCTGTACAATTTATTTCAGTGCCCTCTATTGAATCAATCTTAAATTCAATAAGACCGTCATCCACAAGAAGTCTACCATTAGCCTTAAGATCTTTATAAAGCTCTGCATAAGAGACAGAACATCTCTCTTTGTTCCCAAGTATTTCTTTACCACAACTAAAGATGAATTTTTGACCTTTGTCAATTGCTACAGTATCTCCCATAAAATCGTGTGTCCTAATCTTAGGTCCTTTTATATCAAGCATTATAGCAACAGATTTATTAAGTTCTTCCCTAAGACTTTTTATTAGGTCAATTTTTATTTTGTGATCCTCATGTGTACCATGTGAAAAATTAAGTCTAGTAACATTCATTCCAATTTCCATGAGTTTTGTAAGTATTTCTTTACTGTCACTTGCAGGACCTATTGTGAAAATCATTTTTGTTTTTTGCATAATCAATCTCCCCTTTATTTTTTAAGTCTTATAATTTATTTATAACATATACTCTTCCCATTTACAATAATGTTTAGCCTTTCCTAATTTTCATTGTGTTAATTTTTGAAATAGCATTCTTTAATCCTTCTATAATACAATTTTCATATTCTAAATATACTAATTGATTTTTGCCTATATTAAGACCAAATACATTCTTTAGATTTGTTGGAACAGATAAATATATTGTTCTTTCTATTTCTAATTTCCACCCTATAGTGACTTCTTCCAAATCTTTTTCTGATAGTTTTATATTTGTAAATTGTTCTGGTAATTCTTTTGATGCATCATCTGTTAAATTTCCAATATTGTTTATTATATCTTCTTGTGTTAACTTATTATATCCCCTTTTTAAAATTTTTACATTGAAAATATTTCCAGCAAAAACAAGACCAAAATAAGTTAAGTCATTTAAGGAATAAATAAATATTTTCCTTCTACATTCTTCTATCCGAACCCCTGAACCAATAGCCGCGCACATAAAATTACTAAGAATATATATATTGCTCCACTTAAATTTTGAAGCTTCCTCAACAATTGATGCTTTATTCTTTATGTCAGAAATCTCAAATGGGATAGCAATAACCAATCCGGGCCTAAATAATGATTTTTTAACATTGCTTAAGACGTAATTCAATAATTGCTCCATGGCATTAATATCATACCAATAGTTTTCATTATTTATCGGATTAAATATATTGGGAAGTATTTCTCCTATAGATTTATCTATGAAAGTATTCTCTTTTTTTTCAAAAGCTCTTACTTTTCCATTTAACAAATCAACACCTATATATCTTTTCCTCATAAAATTAATTATATTTTCTAGCATTTATTATCCCTCTTTTCGTATAAAGTTTATATTAATATTGCCGACAATTGCATTGTTTTTATTTAGCTGATAATTAAAAAGTCCCGAATTACCTTTTGGTATTTCAAGACTTTCAGAGACTCAGTAACATTACTATTCCCCATATACCATAATTGAAATTCAGGCAACTGTATCTTATTTGAAAATACAAGCACAATTGCGGCGTTCCTTAGCCTGATAAAGTGCCATATCAGCTCTTTTAATAATCCTTTCTATGCTGTCCTCTTTCATGTACTCAGTAATCCCAAAACTACAAGTTAGATGTTTAGGTGTTCCAAAGTTATGGTTAGATACTTTTAATCGTATCCTCTCAGCCAATACATATCCATCATTTGCACTTGTATTTGGTAAAACAATAAAAAATTCTTCTCCTCCCCATCTTCCAATGTACTCAGTAGTACGAAGGCTACACTTCATCAGTTGAGCAAGTTCAAATAAAACTTGGTCACCAGCTTGATGTCCATATGTATCATTTACTAACTTGAACCAGTCAACATCGATTATAATAACCGAAAAACTTATCTTATAACACTGTGCCTGAAGGTATTTTTCATTAAATATCTCGTTAATTTTTCTTCGGTTATATATCCGTGTAACTCCATCAGTGGTTGAAACTTCTTGAAGCTCCGCGTTCTTGGCAAGTAGTTCTAATCTTTTGAAGTCCAGTTCTTGATTCTTGACATCAAGCAAGTTCTTTTGTGCATCTAGCTTGTCTATACTAGAACGATAAACTAAATCATAATGATCCATTGCCTGCTCTATAAGTCTTCGGCTATGTTCCGAGCGTTGCAACTTTTTTTCCAAAATCGCTATTCGCCTAATCATAACATCTATATTATAATTCTCCATTCTTAATCTCCAGTCTATTTACTTTAACGACATTTCAGCTCCGAAGGAGATGATTTAACCTAGCAATACAGTTACAAATGTTTCATTATGGAACTTATTTGTTAATTTATTTAAATTTGGACAAAACTCACCATAGGAATAAAATCCAACAAATTTTACACTTTCCCCTATCTTTTCCTGAAGAATCTGGCACTCCTCTTTAGTTCGTGTTCCAAGTAGAACCCTTCGAGCTGAACAAGAGAAACATAATGCTATAACGGGTAATTTATTTGATGAAAATGTGCTAATCGCATGGTTGATTGAACTTTTAGCACCTGCCAAAATTGACTCACGGTTTACCATGGTAATACGGACTTTATAACCAACCGGAACATTACCTAGATAGGTTATTGATCCAATGTTATCATCATAATTTTCGAAGCTAGTGCGCATAAAACAAAAATCACCCTTATCATCATATACTGCAATTGGTAGTTCAAGGGTAGCCTTAACATTTTGGCCAAGAATATTACTATAGAATTCAAGTGCAGGCTTATGGTCGATTTCATAGATCACATTACCATGCGATCTTGTTATAGTCCCCACATCACCCACTGGATGCCAACCACTGTCCATCCCGAAAGAAATATCAAATGATCCAGCTAAAAGTAAAAATGGAGATATATTTTGTGATGATGCTTTATTGTAAAACTGTTTAGAATCAGTAAATCTCCAACTATCTGCTGATATTCCACCCACAATTGGAAGTTTACCCTCTGTAACTGTAGTTAGCTGTTGCATAACTGTCTCACCACTTGTTTTAATCACATCTGAAAATAATATACATAGGTTAGGATTCTGCCCTAATCTGGTAATAGACTCTGATAATACCTGACTACATTCTTTTCTCATATCTATTGCTGTATTATTGATAAAGCCAGAAACAATTTTTATTTCTTCAGATATAAATAATGTCAAAACTAATGAATCCTCTACATACTCACATTCTGAAGAAAATTCTCCATCTGTTGTACATCCAATGAGCTGTAACTCCGGCCATTTTTCATAAATTTTATCAAGTACCAACTGATGATCAACGTCTATGCTGGCATAAAGAATTCCTGCCGTAGGGTGATGTTTATCAAGCTGAAGCTCACAATCTTCAATTAGTTCCTTAACCGCTAAAAATGAATCTAGTTCTATACTGTGAGCTATGGCTACAAAAAAATCTTTTTTCATAAGTTCCTCCCCTATTCATCTACAATTCCATAAAATTCTTAAAATTATAACATTATCTATCATAAATTACTTTTATTTCATCTTATTTTATCTACTTCAATTTCTATGTTTTGCATTTTTATATCTGTTGCTGCTATAATATCTGCACAATCTTTTAAATCATTTTTTATATGTATTGCAATGCCTTCCCCTTTTTTATAATATAACTTATGTTCTAAACTTGCCCAAAAATCCATAGCGATTGTTCTTATTTGTACTTCTACTCTTATGGGTTCTACATGATCCGAAAAAAATATAGGAATTTCCAAAACCATATGAAGGCTTCTATACCCATTAGGCTTTGGATTTTTTATATAGTCTTTCTCTTCAATTAAAGTAATATCCTCTTGCCTTTTAAGCATATCTGCGACCTTATATATATCACTAACGAAGGAACAAACAACTCTTATCCCCGCTATATCATTGAAATTTTCCCTTGCCACTTTAATACTTGGTTTTAAATTTTTACGAGTAAGTTTGTCCATTATACTCTTAGGTGATTTAACCCTAGATTTCATATATTCTATCGGATTTCTTTTCCCCTTTATTTTAAATTCATAATCTAAAATTTCAAGTTTAGTACTAACTTCCTTTATAGCACAACTATAAATCATTATAAGTTCCTCTATTTCTTCTATTTTGCCTTCCATATCGCTTGGAGATACTGCTTTATCTATTATTTGCTCAAAGAATACTTTATCTGTTTTTGTGGATTTACCCATGAATGTTTTGCTCCTTTTCGTCTAATTATGATATCAATAGCTGCTAAAACCACTTTTTCATGGATTAAATCATTCTTCCATAAGCAGGATTTTCTTCAATTATACCATTAAATAACCATATATCTTGAAGTACAATAATAAAATCATTGCATGTTTTTTCATATACTAATATGATTATAGTATATGAATTCCCATACTAGTAATATATATCTTATATTGTGGTATACGATATTCATATATAATAAACATGAATTAATGTTTGGTTTTGTAATTTAAATTATATCTAGAGTACCTGCATATGCATAATAGGAGGTATAATATGGACATTAAACAACTTAGATATTTCCTTACAATAGCAGAGGAAGGTCAAATAACCGCAGCAGCTAGAAGACTTCACATTGCTCAACCCCCTTTAAGTCAACAACTTAAACTTTTAGAGAGAGAACTTGGAGTAAAACTTGTAGAAAGAGGACCAAGACATATCCATTTAACTGATGCTGGTGAAATTTTAAGAACTAGAGCAGAGCAAATTTTAGAACTTTCAGATTCTACAATAAATGAAATAGATGATTTTAAAAAAGGTTTAAATGGAACCTTATCTATAGGAATGGTTTCATCCTCTGGTGCATTACTTATAAAAAATACTTTGTCAAAATTTCATGAAGAATATCCTGGTGTAAAATTTTCCGTGCAAGAAGGTAACACATTTAAGATCCTAGAACTATTAAATAGAGGGATTATAGAAGTTGGAATTGTTAGAACACCGTTTAAAGCTTTAAATTGCAATTGTAAACATATGGTAAAAGAACCAATGATAGCAGCAATGACAAAAAAATATTCTTCGGATTTAGAAGGGATTTACATATCATTGAAAGAACTAAATGGAAAACCTCTGATTTTTTATCGAAGATTTGAACAGTTAATAATGGATACCTGCACGGAAAGTGGCTTTAAACCAGAGGTATTCTGTAAAAATGATGATGCACGAACAACGCTTATGCTAGCAAATGCAGGCTTTGGAATTGGAATAGTACCTAAATCTGCCTTTGAACTTTCACGTAATGAGAATCTTATTTATAAAGAAATAAAAAACGAAAAATTAGAAACATCACTAGCTGCAATATGGATAAAAGATAGATATATGTCCTCACTAGCAGATAAGTTTATAAAATTTTTCAATTAATAGTTTGCTTTAAAAATGACTGTGTAAAAACTATTTTATTCGTTTTACACAGTCATTCTAAAATTAAAATTAAAACCATTAGGATTTTATCAAAATTAAACAGCAGCAAACTGACTGTTATAAAGTTTTGAATATTGTCCACCTTTTTCTAATAGTTCTTCATGAGTTCCACTTTGAACAATATTACCATTATCCATAACCAAAATTATATCGGATTCTTTTATTGTAGAAAGCCTATGAGCTATAATAAAACTAGTTCTCCCCTTTAACATTTTAATAAATGCTTTTTGGATTTTAATCTCAGTTATTGTGTCTATATTACTTGTAGCCTCATCCAAAATTAACATAGGAGCGTTAGTAATCATTACCCTTGCTATAGTAAGCAGTTGTCTTTGACCTTGTGAGAGATTTTCACCTGCATCAGTAATTATAGTGTTATAACCCTTAGGTAAACGACGTATGAAGCTATGAGACCCAGAAGCTTTGGCAGCGGTTATTATTTCATCTTCTGTTGCATCAGGTTTACCATAGGCTATATTTTCCTTTATAGTCCCGCAAAAGAGCCATGTATCTTGAAGAACCATTCCAAAATTACAACGTAAACTATCACGACTTATTTCATTTATATTAACATCATCGATAAATATACCTCCACTGTTAATCTCATAAAATCTCATCAATAAATTTATAAGAGTCGTTTTACCTGCGCCAGTTGTACCAACTATGGCAACCCTGCTCCCAGGTTTTAAATTTAAATTAAAGTTTTTAATAAGAGGACGATTAGATGTATATCCGAAATTTACATTTCTAAAGGAAATCACACCTTCATTATTATGAAGATTTATTGTTCTTTTTTTGTCAGCTATTTCTGGTTCCATGTCAAGGACATAAAATACACGCTCAGCAGAAGCTTCTGCTGCTTGAATCTGTGTAAATATCGCAGTTATATCATTTAAAGGTTTTGAGAATAATGTGGCATAAATAAGAAAACTTGATATATCACCTATTGTGAGTTTACCAAAGATCACAGCAAAACTTCCAATAATACCGATAAGCGAATAAATTATGTTATTCACAACTCTTGTAGTTGGACCTGATAAAGAACCATAAAATTGAGATTTTACACCTGCACTATATAAATCATTATTTATGTCTTTAAATTTATTAATAGTTTCATCTTCATAATTAAACGCTTTTACAACTTTTTGACCATCTATAATTTCTTCAGCATAAGCGTTTAAATTCCCCAAAATTTTAGCCTGCTTTTTAAACATTTTTTGAGAACGGTTTGTTATAAATCTTGCCATAAAATAAGAAGCTGGAGACAAAATCAAAACTACTAATGTCATAACAGGATTTAAGTAGAACATAAAACCTATAGCCCCTATTATGGTAACAATACCAGTTATAAGTGTGGACAAACATTGAATCATTCCATCTGAAATTGTTTCTATATCGTTAACAAACCTGCTTATGGTATCACCATGAGGATTAGTGTCAAAGAAATTTAATGGTAGTTTATTTGTTTTTTTGAAAAGATCCCGCCTCATATGGTTAACAGATGAAAATGCGATTAAGTTAGTTAAATAGATCAAAAGCCAATTAAATATGTTTCCAGCTATATAAACTATTGCTATTGCAATAATAATTTTGAATACATAACTAAAGTCAACAAGACCTTTTCCTATCATCTTATCTATAGTTTTACCTATTAGTAGCGGGGCAATAAGACTTAAAATTACTGTTATAATTGCGCTTAGAAGGGAAAAAACAATATATATTTTAGAGTTTGACATATATTTTATAATTCTTTTAAATATAGTTTTATTCATTATTTGTTTACCTCCTTTTTTGAAAGCTGTGAAAGACATATGTCTTTGTATGTTTCACAATTTCTCAAAAGATACTCATGTGGACCCACTCCTACTATTTTTCCATCATCAAATACAATAATTTTATCCGCATGTTTTATAGAACTTGCACGCTGAGAAACAGTAAGTACAGTCATGGTATTACTAAGACTTTTAAGACCAGTTCTAAGGGCTGCATCAGTTGAAAAATCAAGTGCACTAGATGAATCATCAAGTATTAAAATTTCAGGTTTTGCAATTATCGCTCTAGCAATTGTGAGTCTTTGTTTTTGTCCGCCAGAAAAATTAAGACCACCACGAGTTACCTGTGTATTATAGCCATCTGGTAGCTCTTTTATAAATTCGTTTGCTTGAGCTGTTTTTGCAGCGTCTATGATTTCTTCTCTAGTAGCTGTTTTCTTTCCCCAGCGAATATTGTCTGAAATAGTACCAGTAAAAAGCACAGATTTTTGTGGTACCATGCTAATTTTCTCCCTAAGTTTTTTCAGAGAATAATCTTTAACATTTATTCCATTTATTAATATTTCACCTTTACTAACATCATAAAATCTTGGAATTAAATTTATGAAAGTCGATTTACCTGAACCGGTAGCTCCTATAATACCTACTGTTTCCCCCTTGTTAATTGTTATGTTAATATCAGTTAGTTCACGATCACTGGCACTGTCATATGAAAAGGAAACCAGTTTAAACTCAATTAAAACATCGTCTCCACGAGAAGATATTTCTAAGTTATTACCATTGTCCTTTATTGATGCTATGGTATTAAGTATTTCATTGACACGGTTAGCCGAAGCAAATGCTTTTGTAAATATGATAACAAGATTTGATACTGCAACAAGTGCGAATAATATTTGCGTGGCATAATTTACAAATGCAATAATTGTTCCCTGAGAAAGGGTACCAGCATTAATATGATAACTACTAGCCCATAATATAGCGATTATTGCTACATTCATAACAAGAGTTGTGAGAGGGTTTAAGAGCGCTGAGGTCTTGCCAACTAAAACTGCTGTTGAAGTTAGATCATCGTTTGTAGCTTTAAATCTTTTTTCTTCGTTCTTTGTTTTTGCAAATGCACGAATTACTCGTGCTCCAGAAAGATTTTCACGAACTACAGTGCCGAGTCTATCTAATTTGTTTTGATATTTACGATAAAGAGGAGATGTCCTACTTATGATAAGATATATAATAATTCCAAAAATAGGGGTAGCTAATATCAATACGAGAGCTAATCTAAGGTCTAATAACATTGACATAATAATTGCACCGATACATATAAATGGTGCACGAAACGCCATACGAATAAGCATAGCAACTGCTAGTTGGAGCTGATTTACATCGCTAGTAATACGATTTGTTAGCGATGCTGCACCGAACTTATCTATTTCCACATAGGAAAACGTAGATATATGTTCAAATAATTTATTACGTAGCGTTGTACCAAAACCTTGAGAAGTAAGTGCAGCAAAATACTGACATGTCATAGAACTACAAAATCCTAATATGGCCATAGAACACATAATTCCGCCCATTTTTAGCACATAGCTTGTATCATGCGAGCTTACACCGTTATTTATAATAAGTGCCATAAGTGTTGGAAGCAAAAGTTCTAATAATGCTTCAATAAGCTTAAATGTAGGTCCTAAAATACATTCTTTCCTATATGGTTTTAAAAATTTAAAAAGTTTAAACAAAAATCATCACCCCAGTATAAAAATATTGCATGTTTTGTTCCATGCGAATACGATTATATCATAGGGATCGCCATATTAATAATATATGTTTTGTATATATGGTATACGATATTCATATATATAATTAAACTTAAGGTAACTTAGTTCCACACACTTTTATATAAAGAAACGACGTGAACCCTATCACTGCAAGGGTAATCACTCCCATAATTAAGTTTCTGTCTACACCCGGTAGAATGAATATAATTACCATAGGTATAAACCCAAATAACATTCCACCCAAAATTCCAATTACAGATGCCATACTTTGCTTTATTACAGTAACTTCAGATTCCCATTCAAAATTAGGCATTTTAAGATTAATGAATATCCCCCAAACACAAGTAAATGCAACATATGCAAGTGGTGTCACAAACATCCACATAGCAGGCATAATAGTTGGCTTTAAACAAAGACTCATAAATAAAGAACTTAACAATGATATAGGTAATAAAATAGTTGCATTTACTGACATTTTACTTCTATATATAGTTGCTGCTTCTATAGGTGCAGATTTCAATATCCATAAATTTTTACCTTCAAGTGAAAGCGATACCGCACTGGTACATGTCATTGCTAATTTGTTTAATATTTATTTGGCCGCCACTCATCGTTCCTGCGCTCATGCTTACGCCCATAAAACCAATAGTTAAAACAAATGATAGTATGATATTTACCATATTAGTGTGTTTAAATCTGGATGAAATTGCACTAATAATTGCTCCAAGTACCGCAGCTATTGTCATTGGCACAAGCGCTGTTACAAACATAGAAATAAACCAAATTACATAAAATAGTATCTGTGGATGTGCGAATAAGCAATAGGCAATCCCCATAGGCATCATAACAAGAATTGAAAAAAGCACATTTTCTCCATACATCAATAAAAATCTGCTTGTTATTACTGTAGTTGTTTGAACTGGTAATGCCATAAGCATATCATAGTCCTTAAATGCAAATAGTGTACCACTTGCTTTAAATAGAGTAAAGAGCATTACAATCACACTTGTAATAGTAAATGCATATCCCGGAATAATTGCAGTAAGTCCAATTCTACCCAAACCATACGCCAATATAAAGCAATATGTAGACATCATAATCACAGTTATAGTCATTGCAACAGCAAATATAACAACTTTATTTTTCTTTTTTTTATCCTTCTCATATCTAAATGTATTCACTCCAGACTGATTAAGAAACTGCGTCTTTAAAAGAATCCAAGTGTTATTGTTCATTTTCTGCCACCTTCATATAGAGTGATTCTAATGATTGATTTTTAATTAAGGTTTCTGTATCTCCTGCTTCAATAAGCTTTCCATCTTTAATAATCGCAATTTTATTGCAAAGCTTCTCCGCAACATCAAGCACATGGGTAGAGAAGAAAATAGCACTTCCTTGTTTACATATTTCATGCATCGTATTTTTTAATATCAGAGATGCTTTTGGGTCTAATCCTACAAACGGTTCGTCGAGCAATAGTAATTTAGGTTTATGAATTAGGGCAGAAATTAAAGCAAGTTTCTGTTTCATTCCATGTGAATAAGAAGAAATCAAATCTCCGAGTACACTAGTAATCTCAAATAATACACCATATTTCCGAATAGACTCTTCCCTCTCTTCTTTTCCAACTTTAAAAATGTCCGAAATAAAATTCAAATATTGAATTCCCGTTAAATGCTCATATAAATCTGGATTATCTGGTATATAGGCGATTACTTTTTTACACTCTACCGGAAATTTTTGTACTGAATGTCCGTCAACAAAAATCTCCCCTTCTTCAAAATCAAGTACCCCTGCAATAGCTTTTATCATTGTGCTCTTTCCGGCCCCATTGTGACCTATAAATCCATAAATATCTCCAGCTTTCACTGTAAGATTAAAATGATCCACGGCTTTTTTTCCACCCTTATATACCTTTGAAAAATTTTTAATTTCCAACATTAGCCTATCTCCCTTTTATATATTAATTTAGATATCTTTACATTAATATAACGGATAACTAAACAAAAAGTTCACAATTGGTGGTAAATTTTCTTTATAAATTCTTTTATTAAGCACTAAAAAAGCATCTATAAATTAATATAGATGCTTTTTTAGATGAATTATTGATTAATAAAACAGATAAACATTTTATCTAACTCTACGTCCATATGTAAAGTCACCATTTAGTGATTGAATTCTAAGTACAGCACCTGTATGAGGTGCATTTATCATATTACCATTTCCAACATATATTCCTACATGATGAGCTGGTGACCCAAAAAACACCAAATCCCCTGGTTGAAGATTTTCTCTAGATACAAGTGTACCTACATTTTGTTGATCTTCTGAAACTCTTGGTATGTCTACTCCGAAATGTGCGAACACATATTGTGTAAATCCTGAGCAATCAAAGCCTGAAGGGCTTGTCCCACCCCAAACATAATTAACGCCTAAAAATTGTGAAGCATATGATATAAGCGCACTAGATGAAGCTCCTGATCCACCTCTAGAAGGACTTATACTAGGAGTCTGTACTGGTGATTGGTTTAGTGCATATTGATTTGCTGCTGCAGCTTGGTTTGCTGCTGCTTGTTTTGCTTCCGCCGCAGTTTTTGCTAAGGCAACTTGTTTTGCTGCAGCCGCTTGGTCTGCTACTAGTTGCGCCGTGTATTTAGCTTCTTGAGTATTTAATTGCGCTACCAATACCTTTTGTGCTTCTTGTTGTTTAGTTACACCGCTTAATGTATTTTTATTGTCAACTCTTAAAGCTAACAATTTTGTATTTTCTTTATCTAACGCTACCTTCTTTAAATTAATTGCTTCCTTTTTTGTTTGCAAATCTTTAATAATCTTTTTGTCAAAGTTTATTATAGTTTTTACATCTTCTAATCTGGACATAAAATTATCTATACCCTTTGAGTCTAGTAAAATATCTACATAACTTGATGTACCATTCATATACATTACTTTCATTCTTTTATCATAGAGTGCTTGTTCTGCTTTAATATCATCTTGTGCTTTTGCAATATTTATTTTAGATTCTTTAATACTATTTTGTGTATTATTTATATTTTTTTCATTACTTTTAATTTTAGATAAGATTTTTTCAATTTGACTATCCATCATCTCTACTTTAGTTTCAAGGCTACTCCTTTGAGTTTGAACCTGCTTTATTTTTGCCTTATCAGAAGCAGTATCTGCGTATACGCTAGTATATCCAATGCTCATTGTTAAAGCAAGTGCCATCATTGCTGTAATAATTTTTTTGTTCAATTCTCCATCTCCCACAAATAGTTTTATGTTTAAACATATTATTAACAAATATTTATAATATTTAAACACAGGTACTATAATACACAAAAACCGCAAGTTTGTAAAGTAATAATCTTACATATTCCCCTTTGAATTTGTATTTTTCCCATTATTCCTTGTTTTTCATTTTTTAATCAGTTAAATATATCACTATTTTTCTTATCTCCGCTAATATCGATACCATAAACTTCAATTTCTGTTAGCGCCGCAATTTGTGATGGTTCATCAGCCATCTTAAAATCCATTAATTTAACCCAACTAATTCTTTTTTTCTCAAACTCAATAGATTGAGCATCACTGGTTTTTATAGGTCGTACATTCTTTTGGGTTCCATCAGAAAATACTATTGTTATATCATTCCAATAAGTATCATGCGGAAAATCTGCTCTTAGGTATAAAACAATTTTATCCACTTCTACATCTCTACCAAAATTTAGAAGTAGCTCTGCATCTTCTCTTTGCCCTGTCCCCCAAGATTCATATGGCCATACTCCATGCCCCTGATTATTCGTTTTCCCATCAATTGTATTTCGAGCAGCAAAAATCGCCTCATTCCCAGTCTCAATATTTTCCGTAACATGAGGATAGTATGTTGTATTGCAACCCTTATCCATTACATTTTTCGCAAGATTTCTATAACAATAAATTTCTTCATTTGTTGCAATACGCATATCAATAGTATGATTGCTACCCTTAAATGCACATAATGAATATGGTATGGAATCATCCCCAAATGGTATAGAAAATTCTAGCATATTTCCCGGAACATATATTAACGCTTCTGATAATTCATTATCTATATTAATAACTAAATATTTATTGCCAGATAAATTAGTAAAACAAACTTTATCCCCTTTTTTATATTTTTTGGTGTGTATAAGTGAAATTTCTTCCACACCAGACATTTCACTTATAGTTATATTAGATTCATCTTTTATCTCTATTCTTAGTGTAGTTTTTTCATCTCTCATTGATTTACCTTCCTCTCTATATTATAATTTACTTATCTATATATTCAAAGAAATCAAAATCTGATGGTGTATGTTTTAAATTTAACTATACTCTCCATTATTAGACTTATATTATATATTATACCTTTTTAGGATTTTGTAAAGGATATCATTTAATAAAAGTTCCTGTT
Source organism: Clostridium estertheticum subsp. estertheticum (assembly GCF_001877035.1). NCBI lineage: Bacteria > Bacillati > Bacillota > Clostridia > Eubacteriales > Clostridiaceae > Clostridium > Clostridium estertheticum. Next base: position 3,480,744 of record NZ_CP015756.1, read on the forward strand.
GTAAAATAAATTTTATAACTGCTTTGATTTGATTAAGTACCTTTAAGATATTTTGTAATCCTAATCAGTTTATTGCAATATATTAGGTTTTTGAGTTATAATAAATATACAATAAGAAGGTGTTATAAAATGAGTTTAAAAAAATGTATGAATATTATAGCTTTTCTTTTAGCATTATTTATCTTCATAGTGATAAATAAATTATTAGCTTTTCTTTTTATTATTTTATATTTAGTCCGCATGAATCTTGCAACAATTATTTATTATATAGGAAGTAATAAATATAAAAGGAATAAAATTGATGAAGCTTATAAATACTTCGAAAAAGCCTATAATGTAAATTTCTCACCTATGAAAATAAAATTATACTACATATACTATTTGCTTTTAAAAGGTGACTTAAAAAAGTCAGAAAATTTATTGAACCAACTTTCAAATAAAAAGGTAACTCCTGATGATGAAATTAATATAAAGCTCAATATATCAATTGTCTTGTGGAAAAGAAATAATATAGATGAAGCAGTTAATATCCTTATGAAATTATATAGTAAATATAAATCTTCTATCATATATCAAAATCTAGGTTACTTTTTGCTTTTACAAAATAATTACACTAAAGCTCTAGAGATAAATCTTGAAGCTTATAAATTCAATTCATCAAACGCAGGCATAATAGATAATTTAGCAACTACCTATTATATGTTAGGTGAATATGATAAATCATTAAAACTATATGAAGAATTAATGCTAGAGAAACCCTCTTTTCCATCAGCCTATTATTACTATGCATCTACTCTGCTAAATTTAAATAAACCTCAGGAAGCACTCGAAAATTTAAAAGAGGCCTTGAAGTGCAATTTTACATTTTTGAGCGCTATATCGAAAGAGGAGATAGACACTAAAATAACTGAAATTGAAACTTCAATTAAATAGATTTTGTTAAAGGAGTAATCAAAAATATGAAAAAGTACACTTTTATAGCCATCGGTGGTATGCTGGGGGCTATATTAAGATATGTTATAAAAAGCATACACATTTATCATTATAAAGAGGTTATACCAATAAATACTTTGCTAATCAATATTTCTGGTACTTTTCTATTATCCCTTATACTAACTATTGCCTTTGAAATCTATGAAATGGATTCTGATATAAGACTAGGAATTGCTACTGGCTTCTTGGGTGCCTTCACAACTTTTTCTACACTTTGCAAAGAAACCGTAAATCTTATAAACCAAGGATACTATTATTCTTCTATATCTTATATTGGTTTTTCAGCAATGTTCGGACTTGCCGCCGCTTACTTTGGGGTTATAGTCGCAAGAGAGGTAGTTCCGATTTTTATAACTAGAAACATCCCTAGTGATGTAGACTAGGATGAGCTGTAGGAGGTATAATTAATGACATACGTGTTAGTAGCAGTGGGTGGCGCCGCGGGAAGTTTGGTTAGGTATAGCCTTGGTAAATTTATAAGCGAAAAATCAAAACACTCTTTTCCAATAGGAACTTTTATAATTAATATTACAGGGGCCCTTTTGCTTGGTATTGTAAGTACAATTGGAGTAAGCAGTAATATAGCACTGCTCCTAGGTGATGGCTTCTTGGGTGCATACACAACTTTTTCAACTTTTATGTATGAAGGCTTTAACCTATTTAAGGAAAAAGAAAAATTAAATGCTTTTATATATATTCTCTGTACATTAATTTTAGGTGTTGTAGGCTATGTTATAGGAAGCAAAATAGGCAGATTATAAAAGAGGGTAAGATAGAATGCTATTTTACCCCTTTAGCTGTTACTATATTTTGATAAGATGAAAATATTGGTATACTCAATCCATATGTTTTAATTTCATATTTTTTATTAATTATAAGTCCCCAATACATATCTTCTGATAGTATTTTAAATTCTAATATACTATTATCATCTTTAAATACTCTTATATCCCCATTTTGCATTTCCGTATAAATTAAATACGTATCCTTATTATCATGTTTTATTATTCGTTTGCTCTCAATTGTTACTACATAAGTATTTCTAAAGAAATGTGGAAAAAATATAATTACACTAACTATTACAAAAAAAATAATAATTACTTTTCCGAACTTAAATTGAGAAAAATTCTTATTTCTAAATAGATAAGATTTTTTTTTCATAAAGTCTCCTTTATTTTATTAATCTCTTATATTCTATTCAAATAACGCTTTAACATTCTTTAATTCTGCACGAATTAAAATGCCTTGAGGGCAATGAGTTTCACATTTACCACACTCTATGCAATTTGATGCTCTTTCCTTATTGGGAACTGCTAAAGAATAATTCTCCTCTTTGTCAAACATAAAATGATTATTATAGAAAGTGAAATTTTTAGGAATATTTACACCCGCTGGACAGGGCATACAATACTCACAGGCTGTACAACTAACTTTTACTTTTTCCTCAATAACAGTTTTAACCTTGGTAACTATCTTTAATTCTTCGTCTGTTAATGAATTAACCTTAGCCATATTTGCTGTTTTTATATTTTCTACAATTTGCTTCATTTCATTCATTCCACTTAATATAACTGATACTTCTGGATGGTTCCATACCCAACTTAAAGCCCAATCCACTGGCGTTCTTTTTACATCTGCTTTATCAAAAACATTAATAGCCTCTTTGGGAAGATTAGCTGCGAGTTTTCCTCCCCTAAGCGGTTCCATAATTGTAATTCCAAGCCCCTTTTGAGATGCATACTTTAAGCCTTCTGTTCCAGCCTGAAAATCCTCATCTAAGTAGTTATATTGGATTTGGCAAAATGACCAATCATAATAATCTACTATTTCTTTAAAAAGAGGAAGTTTATCATGGAATGAAAATCCTGCATATTTTATTCTTCCATCTTTTATAGCTGCATCTAAAAATTCAGAAATTCCAAGTGTTTTTAGCGTTGCCCAAGTATCAACATTAAGAGCATGTACTAAATAAAAATCAATACTATCTGTCTCAAGTCTCTGTAATTGTTCATTTAAATATTTATCCATATCTTCTCTTGTTTTTATAAGCCAACTAGGAAGTTTTGTAGCAAGTTTTACTTTCTCCCTGTATCCATCTTTCAACACTTTTGCTACAAATGGTTCACTTGCTCCACCACTACCCATACCTGTCCCATGGTAAGGATAAGCGGTATCTATGTAGTTAACACCTTCATCAATTGCGAAGCGAACAAGTTTCATTGATTTTTCCTCATCTATTTGAGATTGATTTCCTCCTGGAAGAATTGGAAGCCTCATACACCCAAACCCCAAAGCTGAAACCATTTCATTTGTCTTTCCAAACTTTCTATATAACATTATAATTCCTCCCTTAATAAAACTTAATCGATATTTATAATATTTTGAAGCTTGTTTTATATGCAATATTATAACATAATGATTGATCTAATATGTCCATTTTAGAGTCTCAAATATAAATAAAATTTTCTTAATCTTAATATTCTCTTAATATCCTTTTAACATAGTTATGGTATTATTTATATATGAGGAAGGGAGTGAAAACTATATGAATAACAAAAATGAATTCGTTATCAGTAAAGATGTTATTGATGAATGTCTTGCTGAATCAGTAGAAAAAACAACTAAGTAAAAAACAAGTCTGACATTAATAATGTAAGACTTGTTTTTTATTTTCACCCCCATTAATTACTACATGTATTTATCATAAATGCTGCAGAACCCTTTAAGAAATCCAATATAAAACTCTTGTGGAATATCAACTTCTGGAAATAATTTTGAAAGCCTATCAAATTTATTAACAGCTAAAACATTAATATTTTTAATGATGTTTGGTAATAGTCCCTTCTCTAAAAGATTAAGATATGAAATCAGACCTACTTCAAAACCATTTATTTCATAAGGATGGATCTCTCCTTGCTTCTCGTCCTCATAATAAGCTTTAACAAATTGATGAATAACTAACAAAGAATCCTCTTCAATATCTTCTATAACCTTATTGTTAGCTTCTTCTTTTTTCCATTCAATTATTTTACCCATTATTGATACCTCCTTGTTTCAAGTTTTCAAATTCTATTTTTTGTTTTATTTACTATACTATCATTAGTATTCAATTCAATGATTAATTGCTCTAAATATTTTTAGACATAAAAATGCTCCCTTTCTCACAACAAATTTTTTTATAATTTGTTATCAAAATGGGAACATATAGTTGTTTAAAATATAGATCTATTTTTTATAGATTTCTTATTTACTTTTTATCGTAATTGCAACTGATTCTAGTTTATTTACAGAGGTTCTAGTCACATAAAGCTTGCTTGCAGTAGTCTTAAATGCAGCAAATAAATATGAATATCCTTTACTTACAGTTGCCTTAGATATTGCTTTCGCACCTTTTGTTAAGGCAGGATTTACAGCGTAAACATTTATTATGTCACCTGCTAATAATCCCTTCACACATACTTTACCCTTTGCAACTGACACATAAGAAGAATTTAATGTTACACTTTTCTGCATTGCCGCTAAAATTTTGGGTACAGTAGTATCTGTATATACATTATATTTTTTTGAAGCTACTGGAAATAAAGTCTTGTCCCAACTGTGATCTAACCTCATTTCTGCATCGCTACATAAAGAATATGTTTCTATGACTCTTCCATTTACATCAGGTAAAGGATCATTCCAAGTCGTATCCAGGTGATACCAACTGCTCCCTACCATTACCATATTCCAAGCATGACTTTCACTATCATTACCATTATATGCGGCTCCTGTTATTATTCTAGCCTGAAGACCTGCATCTGTTAGCATTCTATATGCTAGTAATGCATAGCCTTGACATACTGTTTTACCACTTCCAAGTAACCCCTCATAAGCAGAAAAGTTAGTATGTGTTGTGTCATAAGATAGTTTTTTACAAATATAAGAATTTATAGCCTTTACTCTTTGACCTTCCGTCATTTCAGGTGTTACTATTTGTCCGAGTATCTCTTTGACCTTTGCCTTTACCTGATTTTCTTGCTCCTTGGTTTCTAGATAATCAAATGTGTATACTACATTAAATTCATTATCACCAAACTCTGTAATGCTATAAGCATATGATTTTAATAAATTCTTTTCATAGTCATTTCCAGCTGTCTTAACTGCTGTCAAAACTGTGTCTTGCATAAAGTTAATACTATCCCCAACACTTTTAGACCCTGTATAATTAATATTTACCTCAGAAACTCTATTAGATATAGCATAATTTACTTTTGCTTTAAATTCATCAATAGTAGTCACATTATAAGTAACCACGGCTTCTGATTTATTTATTGTTTTCGTTGCATAAACATTACTAAAATTTTTAATATAATTACTTTGTTTTAGTCTATTACCTCCAATTAAAGAAACAGAACCAGTTTTGGTTTTACCGTTTATTTGATTTGCATACACTAATGAACCTATACTTGAAACCGATACACCTAAAACTATAATTAAAGACAATAATACTCGGCTTATTTTTTTACTTTTTTTCATATAATCTCCCCCCACTTTAGATAATAAAGCGATAATACATCGATAACAATCTTATATAATTTATTATGATTATATCATAATAAATTATAACTTACGTTACTAAATTATTACATTTCTAATAAAAATTAAACTGTGCTATAATTGTATTATTTAACATATAAAAACATTTAATAATACGAAATAAAAGAAGATGAAAAAATGAATAATAAACTTACTAAAAAAGATGTCGAAAAGCTTCAAAAAGAATTTGATTATCGCAAAGGACCACTAACAATGGAAATTGCCCATGAAAAAATGCTAGCTGCGGCTCATGGTGATAGAAGTGAAAATGCTGAATATAAAGCTGCAAAATCAAATATGTACGAGAACTTTCGAAGAATGGGTTATTTAATAAAAATGATTAGAAGTGCTGAAATTATGGATGACGTCATTGGTAAAACTGCTGGTGCAAACATAGGCAATAAATTGCTGATAAAATTTGAAGGCAGTGATGATATCGAAGAAATAGAACTTGTAACAACACTTCAAGTAGATATAATAAACGGTAAATTTAGTATTGAGTCTCCAATAGGAAAAGTGTTATTTGGAAAGTTAATAGGAGATATAGTTGAAGTGGAATCCCCTGATGGAAATTATAAAATAGAACTTATAAACATAATTAAGGAATAACTACAAAAATTGATATCACCCCAGGGGTACTTACGGGAACAGTTGGAGCGCAGCGGGGACTGTGCTCGTTTGCTACGCAGCTTTCGACAAGTGACAGTCACCAGAGCCATGGCTTTTCTAGACTACATCAAATCCATATATTCTATCAACTATCTTGCTATTAGAATCATATTTTATAAGTTTAAAAGACATATACAAGTCCCCTGAAGCACCTAATAAGTTAAGAAGAAATATTATGCCCCCTAGCCAACTAGGTAACAACAACGTAGCAATAGACATTATTGTTAATGGTGATAAAAGAATAATTAAAAATTTAGTACGATCTATAGGTATCCCAGATATTTCTTGCGTATATGCATAAATCCCCTTAAATCCATACTTAACTTTACCACCAAAAATCCTATATGCGAGTCCATGAATACTCTCATGAACAATTGATATAGGAATCATTAAAAGTAGTACATATAAACAAAAATTAATTACTAAGTATTTAGTTGGGTAAAATATATAAGGCTTTAGAAAAAAGTTATCAAGTATATTATCTGTGCTACTCCCCAGGAGTTTCACAGTTGCAAAAGCTATTATTATACACATTATGTGTGTTTTCCACGTAATTTTAAAAGACATGCCATCACCTCTGTTAGAAGTATTGACATGTCTTTGGGTTATTAAACTGATTTCTTGCTATTAGTAAATTTTCACCCAGGGGTACTTACGGGAATAGTTGGAGCGCAGCGGAGACTGTGCTCGTTTACTACTCAGCTTTCGACAAGTGACAGTCACCATTGTGTGGAGCTTGCTTCCCACTTGCTATTAGGTGATTAATTCGACTTCTTTCTAATAAATAAATGTAGTAGAACAAATCCGCTTATTGGTTGCTACTGTCAATGTTATATTCCCTTTAGAACTGAGTTTACCACTTATTGAACTTCCACTCGACATCTAAAAGTTTTCATTCAAATGGACGGTTACTAACTTTCACCATACATGATTCTTCCTTACATTACAAGTGCACACTCCGTTGCATATGCAGTGTAATTACAGAATTTTGTTATTTGTTTAACTCAATTATTAACTCGACTAAATTTTATAGCTTTATCTGTAATTTCACCCTGTATTATTGTAACAGGAGAAGTCAAAGAAAAGTTTATCATTTTAATATTTGTTGTTGATTGATATGCTTGTGAAGACAGTGAAATACTTAAAACATCATCACCGGCTTTACTAAAAATATTGTTTTCTGTTAGACCTTCGGATAAAATAAGTTCAGTATATGTTCCAGAATTATATTTGTAATGATGTATCTTGCCATTTTCAATAAATATATAATCATTAGCTTTATTATTGAGCAAATCTTGCTTGGCTTGTTCTATTGTTATAATAGAAAGCGAAGATGCATTTCGAAGTTGCTTTGATAAATACTCCAAAGGTATACGTACTCCACTTTGTGTTTGAAATCTCTTTTCACTCATACTTAATCCTCTTTGTGCAAAAGACAAAACAGAAAATATAGCCGTAATCAATATACTCGAAATAGCAATTACTACAATTATCTCTATTAATGTAAATCCTTTTTTATTATAATAACAACTCATAATAATATTCTCCTTTTAGAGTAAAGAATGTACTATAGGATACTCATGATTATTTCAAACAAATCAAATAAAGTAGCTCACCTAAATACAAATTATAGGTAGCCATGAAATAGCCTCAATATTTAATCAGGCTTAAATGATTTAACTATAGTCTTATTCCCATTGTTACCAAATGGTATTTCAGTTAGTATTGCTTTTCCGTTAACATCAAATTCAGCACCGCTAAACTTAATTGTTATTCTCTTAGGTGTATCAGTTGAGTTAATATCTGTACCCCCATGTAATTTCTTCTCTATCCCTTCTTGACTACTATATAATGCATTGCTCTTTTTCCCAGAATTAGTTATTCCCTTAAAAGAATTAGAGAATACTGGCATAAAACTAATGATTATAATCCCCAATAAAGCTATTCCTACAACGACCTCAATTAATGTAAATCCTTGCTTATTATCTATTTTTTTTTCCATAACTTCATATCCTTCTTTACTCTTTATTTCCATTTATCATATTTATAACTACCACTACTACCAAATATGATGTCTAGGCTGCTATCCTCTACAAGCGATGCATACTCTAGTAAACTACCACCAGTCATTTTTAAACTCTGAGCAATAATTGAGCCTTTAATTTTACCACTTCCATCAAGATTAACCGCAGCATTAGGAGCATAAATAACTCTAACATTTGCACTTACATCCCCATCGACCTTTACACTAGTTCCTCCAGCAATTATATTCCCATTTATTTTATCAGACCCACCTATATGAATATTTGATTGCCGTCCATATATTGATGCATTCACAATCATATTACCATTTGTATCAAATATATTGGTTTTAAAATATATTAAAAGATCATTAGAATTACCATCTACATTTATCATACCACTAGACACCTGAAAATCGCTTTGATCTGTGCCATCAATATAGACATATACCTTTCCTATTCCAGTCTTATTTATTTTAATTACTCCCCCAACTCTTAGGTATTTAGTTCTAATAATCATGTCAGAGTCCTTAACATTAATATTTAATATTTCACCAGGCGGAACCTCTATTCCTCCTTTATAATATCCACTATTAATTATTGTGTATGGACTATTACTCCAATCTAATTTGAGAGTATTATTAATTCCTGGTAAACTGCCAGATTCAAGAGGGTATGTTGGAAATACAGGCATTTCAAACGTAGGCATACTTGTATCTGATAATTTCAAACTCCCTTGAATTTTATATCCATAATTAGTACCCCACCTATTTATATCAGCTTTTTTCATAGATGAGTTAAGAACAAGTAAATCGCCTGTAATATATTGTTCTCCACTATTGTCAAATAAAATTTGAGATGCATCTGTGAAGTTTGTCATAACAGAGCCTTTTATCTTTGTGCTTCCAGTAAATTCTATGCTACTATTTACATAAAGAGCGTTCTCTAATTTAGATATAGATGATCCACTTGATTTTTTTAGCGAAAGTGTTACTCCCTCACTGTGCATGCCAACCGTACCTGTAGATATAATATTAAGTTCAGAAGAAGAAATTTCTTTAACTTGAACTTGAAAATAGCCTTTATCAGAATTATCAATTCTAGTAATATCGCTTGTCTTACCTTTAATGTTAATTATATCACTTGGCATATCTATAATATGCTTAGCTACTGCTTCAGCTCCTGCTCTAGCAAGATAATAAGCTTGCATTTTATTCTCCTGATATGCTGATTCTTTGTTCTCAGCAAGACTTATACTTAACACCGTTATACCTAATATACTTAATACAACTAAAACAACCAATACTAATGGTAATATCATTCCTTTATTATTCTTTGTTTTTTTAAATATATTCAAAATCTCACTCCTTTACTTCCACTAAATAGGCATAAACTAAATTTAGTAGAAACTTTGCCGTCAGTAACAGTCAATAACAGATGCTATTTAATTAAAGTTGCTTCACCTAATATTATGACATTTTCATTACCAAATAAAGCACCATGTTCTCTCTCTGCTGCTAGTTTAGCTTTTTCTATTATCTAATCATTTCATTTAAAATGAAGCCGTTCCTGTTTTTTTCTTAAGTAAATATATTTTTATTAATATTGACGACCATCTAGTCGAATTTCTTTTATAATGCATTAAATAATAAATTCCCCTAAAACTTCTAAGTCTTTCTAATCACTTATTAACATATTGAATGTAATTTCTTACAACCGAAATATCACCTATTTGTTTTAGTATTTTCACCCTCGGCTTATTTTTATCATCATCTAAAATATCAACATCAACTTTTTTATCAGTATCATTTGTAATATTAATATTTACTCCTGATAAATCTGAGCCTAAGCCTCTTTTTTGTGAAAAAATGTCTAGAGCTATATTTTTCCCAGTAGGAACAAATTCAATAGGCTTACTAAAATCTTTAGGATATGTTCCCTTACTTGTTTTATATTTATAAAAATATTTAGTACCAATTTGAGTGAAATAAAACTCTACTAACTCTACCCCCGCATTGTCAACATAAATATATGATAACTTTGACTCATCTTTTCCCTTTTCTATTGTTACTGTATGCAAATCAGCTGTTTTAGGTTTTGCATATAAAACAAAGTCACTCTTGCTATTATCATTTGCTACAGTGTTTTCATCTTTTGCCACAGTTTTATCCCCATTTTTTGCAGTTATCTCATTATTAGTTGGTGATGTAGTTGGACTTTGAAAAAAAGGATTTTCACTACCATTAGGTTTTTTATAATTCCACTTAAAGTCATCATTATTATTGAGCTTAGGGACACCATAAAACTCTAATGTAATATTTCCTGATACTTCACTGCCCTCAGCTCCAGTTAGTGTTATGCTTTTTATAATTATCTTTTTATCGTAATCTTCTACTTGTGCTATAAAATTTATAAGTTCATCATACACACCATTAAATTTAAGTGTGACTTCCATTTTATATGCGCCAATAATCTTTGAGTCATTAGTCTTCTTACTATTAGTTTCATTTTTAGAGGTGCCATTAAAGTCGTTTACTAATTTGTCTAATTTATTTGTAGTATTTTTGGTTTTATCTTCATTATTTACAGTTTTTGTCGTATCTACAAAATTGTTTCCACTACTTACTTCTGAAAACGCTAATACATATGCTTGAAGATTACTATCTTTAATCATTTTATCTAATATCACTATAATTTTTTCCTGCTCTAGTGATGGAAATAGCATACCTGTTGCATTAAATATTTTAGAATTTAAATTTTTATACTGTTCTTTTATTTCATTTTCTGACGTTATCTTTGCCTTAGCTTGATCCCATTTTTGTGAATACGCATCTCTACTAGCTTTTAATTCAGCTATATTTTGACTTTGTTTCAAAAAAACAAAATTATAAAACCCATAACATAACAACACTATTAATAAGACCCCTATTAATACTTGTTCTCTTTTAGTTACCTTCATAATTATCAACGTCCTTTAAATTACACTTCACACTAAACGTAAACTTTTTATTACCTGTCAATGAAGAATTTATGATATCAATGTGAATGTCCTTTACAAAATCTAAATTTCTTAAAGTGCGCTCAAACACCGCTATTGTTTCTCTGTCTTTTGCTTCAGCTTGAATTTGAACTCCATTCGCATCTAAAGTCATAACTTTAAAAGTCACACCTTCCGGAACGCAGGAATTTATTTTATCCATTACTTTACTACCTACAAAATCTTTATTATTTATACCCTCACTGATATTGGATACTACGCCATAGTACTTGTTCATTATAGCTAATTTTTTTTCTTCATTTTTTATTTCATTTAACTTAGCAATATTTTCTTTTGAATTTAAATTTTGCTGAATATTCGTAATTTCAGAATTTAACTTACTTATGTTAAAATAATTAAATGCATATGTAAAAATAATTAATAAGACTAAACTTGCAGATACTATAACAGCATAAAAATATTCTTTTTTAAAATCTTTTTTAACTCCTGTATAAGCATCAAAAAAGTTAAAATCATTCATAAGTCTCACCTACCCCAGTCTTATTATCGCTCCTATAGCATTCAAATATTTGCTTAATTCCTCATCTATTCTAGCTGAATCTACATTAGCTGCATTTATTTTAGAGCAATTTACATTACTTAAGCTATGAATTCGGGTAACAGGTAAGTTTACAATGTCGTTCATAAACATTTCTATACCTTTAAGATTTGCACTTCCTCCATAAATATATATTTTGTCTATTTTATTTCCTTGTTTTTTATTTTTATAATAATTTAGCAATTTCTCTATTTCACGAATCCAATTTCTTACTTGTGCTTTCGCAATATCGTTTACCATTGAACTTTGCATATCACTTAGAGATTCCCTTTCTAAATTACAATCTTTAAATTTTTGATCCTCTGCTTCCTCTTCTGAAATAGACAATTGCTTAGCAATATCAACATCTATATGTGATCCACCATAATTAATAATTCTAGTAAACAACACATTACCATCCGAAATAATATTTACATTTGTAAAATCATGTCCCAAATCTATAACTGCAACAGTATCTTCTAAACTGTAATTTTCATCGTTAACTTGTATATTATCAATAAATAACTTATTAATACTATTTGAACTTATATCTAATGCTATTGCATTACCCTTCAATTCCTTTATCAACTTATAATATCCATCCACCATTAATTTAGGATAAACTACTACTGCAAATTTTGCCTGTTTTATATTTTCATCTTCAAACTCTTCTAATATTTTATATTGCATTATGTAATCATCAAACTTAATTGGTAAATATCTTTCCATCTGAAACTTTATTATAGAATCCATATCCTCTTTTTTTGCTACAGGAATATCGATGTCTCTAGTTATAACTGTTGTACTTTTGGTAGTGATAATAATATTTTTACATCTTATATTTTCAGCTTGCAAAACGTCTAAAATTTCATCTTTTAATTTGGTTACATCTAAAATATTTCCATCATTACAACATCCTTCCGGTGTAATCATCGTAATGGCTCTTTCTATAGTAACATTTTTTCTATGTTGTATTCCTAAAACTATTTTTGTATTTTTTGAACCTATATCTAAAGATAAGACTTTTGAGTTGAACATGAGTAGTCACCTCTTTTAGTATTTTGATTAAACTATTTAATATTAACTTACAGTTAGTGTTACTTTACTCTAAGTTGAAACACTAACTGGAAGTTTTTATTTACTACCTTGAATTATTAGCCAAAATAAATTTTTCTACCTCAGGCTTCATTAATTGTTCATGACCCCCAGGTGGATTTGTTCGACCTATAGGGTTGAACTTATTCAAATGTTAATTAGTGTGTGTAACTTCACCTTTAGCGCTGATTGTAATAACACTACCCATATTTTGCTGATAAATTTTTGCCCCAACTAAATCTGTATATAGTGATGTGCAAACACCGGCTACAGGTGTAGTAATACCAGCTGCAGTGTATACTAATACACCATTTGTTTGAGTTACAGTTATCGTACCACCAGCTCCCGGAACAATTGTGCCATTTGCGACTAACATCTCGGTAGAATGGGCAATAACAGCTGATAACTCTTTGTCTGCAGCAACTTTCGCTTGGTCTGTAAATCCAGTCAATCTTGGAATTGCAATCGCAGCCAATATACCCAAAATCGCAATAACCACAATAAGTTCAATCAAGGTAAACCCTTTCCTCTTCTTTTTCTTAATTACATCCATTCTCCTTAAGCTCATTTCCATTAATAATTCCCCCTAATAAATAAATTTTAAATATATAATAATGATAAAACTACAAAACTTATATTACTAAAAATTGTAATTTTAATATACCCATTTTGTAGTTTTATCATATTAATCATCTCCTGGGTCGCTTCATATTATTGAACTGTCTTCGTCATATCAAATATCGGTAACATCATTGCAATTACTATAAATCCTATAATAACTCCCATCACTATTATCATAAGTGGCTCTATCATTGTGGTCATTTTTTTTAATGATGTCTCTAATTCCTCATCATAAAAATTTGCTGTCTTGTCCAATATATCATCTAGTGAACCGGATTCTTCTCCAATTTTTATCATAGAATGTAACATTTCTGGGAATATCACTTCTACTCCTAATGCCTCCGCTAAAGATACCCCTCTTACTACTTTTTCTTTGATTTTTTCTAAAGCATTTTCTGCTACTTTATTTCCAACTACCTTTTGAACTACTTCTAGTGCTTGTACCAAAGGTACACCACTAGCAATTACAGTAGATAAAGTTCTAGTAAATCTAGATACTATTGCCTTCTCTGTAATATCTTTAATTATTGGCAATTTCAATTTTAATCCATCTATTGATAATCTACCTTGTGGAGTTTTGACATAACTCTTCATACCATAAATTGCTCCACCAATAACCGCAATTAAAATGTACCATTTAGTTTGTACAAATTGACTTATTTCCATAATTATTCTGGTAGGTGCTGGTAATGCTACCCCCGAACTTGTAAACATTCCTGTAAATGTAGGCATTATAAATGTTAAAAGGAAAATTACTATTACAACTGATAAGGCACCGAGTACCATTGGATAAACCATAGCACTCTTAAGTTGGTTGTTTATCTTATTTTCTTTTTCAAAATGGGATGCCATTCTATTCATTATTGTATCAAGGTTACCACTGACTTCTCCTGTATTTATCATATTTATAAGTAAATCTGGAAACACATCTTTATGTTTTGAAAGTGAGTCTGAAAGAGCGACCCCCTTTTGCAAATCATCATGAACTTCGTATAAGCTTTTCTTCAGTTTTTTATTTTCAGTTTGCTTTTTTAAAACATCTAATGCATTAGCAATATTAGCACCTGCGTTTATCATTGTATAAAATTGTCTACAGAAAATGTATAGATCCTTTGTTTTAACCTTTTCAAAGGATTCAAATAAATCCTTTTGCTCACGTTCTAATACTTCTTTAATTTCTATCGGATAATAATTATTATCTTCTATCATGGCTAACACTTCATTTCTACTATTAGCTTTAAATACTGCTTCTATTTTTTGACCTTTATGGTCCATAACTTTATACTTATAAGTAGGCACTTACTCCACCCCTATTCTTTCAAGAACGCTATCTTAACCAGTTCCTCAACCGTTGTCATTCCTTTTAACACTAAATCAGTACATGATGTTTTTAGCGTTTTCATCCCTTTTTCTATACTTATATCTCTTATTTCATCTACACTAGCGTTACGCATTATGTATTCTCTGTGTGTGCGAGTTACTTCCATTATTTCATATACACCTATTCTTCCTGAATATCCAGTATTGTTACAATGCCCGCATCCCTTACCTTTGTGAATAAGTAAATCCTCCACTGAGTGAATATTTAGGATCTCTTTTTCAAAATCAGAGGCAATGAAAACCTCAGAGCACATTGGACATATTTTTTTTACAAGTCTTTGAGATATAATTCCTGCTATGGCACTAGCTACAAGGTAGGGTTGTATATCCATATCTATAAGTCTTACAATTGCTGAAGGTGCATCATTAGTGTGTATTGTACTTAACACTATATGCCCAGTTATAGATGCTCTTGTAGCAATTTCTGCCGTCTCATTATCCCTTATTTCACCTATCATAACAACATCAGGATCTTGCCTTAAAATTGACCTTAAACCAGATGCAAATGTTAGTCCTGCTTTGGGATTTACATTTACTTGATTTATTCCATCTACTACATACTCTACAGGATCCTCTACTGTTATAATATTCTTACTGTTATCATTTAATTCACTTAATAGAGTATATAGTGTAGTTGATTTTCCACTTCCTGTAGGGCCTGTGACTAGAATTATCCCATATGGATTTTTAAGTATTCTTGCTACTTTCTCTAAGTCATCTTCGTTCATACCAAGTTTTTCTTTACCAACCAAGAAATTTCCTCTATCTAGTACCCGGATAACAACCTTCTCACCATGAATTGTCGGCAATGTTGATACCCGCAAATCCACCTTCTTATTATCTACAATTGTTAAAATTCTACCATCTTGTGGAATTCTCTTTTCTGCAATATTTAATTCAGCTAGTATTTTTATACGAGTTATAAACGCACTAAATATATCTTTATTGTATTTAGATATTTCTTTTAACGTACCATCTATTCTGTATCTTATTTTTATATAACTTTCAAAAGGTTCTATATGGATATCACTAGCTTTCAGCTTTATTGCATCACTTATTATAAAATCAACAAGTCTAACCGCTGGGGCGCTTTTTATATCATCTAATTGTGCTTTATTATCTTCCGTATCGCCCTTTGTTCCTTGAGCTTTCGATAAATCGTCAGCAGCTTTTTTAGCGCTTTGACTAGCATAATATACATCAATTGCATTTTTAATATCTTTTGTTAATGCAATAAATATTTCAACATTAAAACCTGAAGATATCTTAACATCATCTATCGCAAATATATTTAAAGGATCAGACATGGCAACTTTTATTTTATTGTCTTCTATACCAAAAGCAACTAAATTATACTTTTTTGAAATAACTTCTGGAATTAATTGAACAACTTTTTGATCTATCTCTTGCATATCTAATCGTACTCTTTTTATGCTTAATTGTTGCTCTAGAACTTCTAAAATATCTTCTTCGGTTAAAGTCTCATCTTCAATAAGAAGTTCTCCTAACCTTTTTCCATTACCTTGCTGTTTTCTGAGTACTTTATTAAGTTGTTCTGAAGTTATCTTTCCAGATTCAATTAATAAATCTCCCAATCTTTTTTTTGCCATATTCTTCATTGGCTATACCCCTTTATTAACTATACTATATAATGTTTTAATCTATTCATATATGGATAAACGCATCTAAAACATCCCCTGATCTTTGTTTGTTTTAAGACCAATATTCCACATTTTCAAGTTTATTTCTAACTATTGCTTAATTATATATTACATACATTTTTCTACATTATACATTGTTTATTAATGCTATGCAATGTCCTTTTAAAAATTTTCCATTTTTTCAAAAGCCAGCAATAGTGTGGTTTACAGTACTTTATAAGGGGGTATAAATTTCTTATAACTATCTACATAATAATCTAATTTAATACAAATTATTTGTGATTAGCAATTTAAAACTTACGAAAAATTTAATTTAAGTTAAAATATTATTCAAACTAATTAATATCATTAAATGCAATATGAATTTATTTACTCAATAATACTAGATATTATTTTTTACTATTCATTCTAATAATCCCATCACAAAAAATCATAGCAGTTAATTTATATAAAACTATAAATTGACTGCTAAGCGAACCCTAATTCATTTTTTAATTATTTACCCAAACTACACTTTCAGGTTAAGTATTAGTATAATCTACTTTCACTTTTATTTTTTCATCATACCGCAGGTCCATTAGCTAATTTCTTCATTTTATTTTTAGTCATCAATTTAAATGCATAGGAAACAATAAATGGACAAAGTATAGCGGATATTACACATGAAGCTGCAACTTGTGCTGTTGCTATTGTAGCAATAGCGACTAATGATGGATCTGCTCCTGCGATAATAGCTGGCGTTGCTACAGCATTTCCTGCTGTTGACCCTGTTGCGAGCCCTATTATAGGTTCCTCTTTAAATAATTTTAAGAGTACATAAGCTCCTATTCCAGTAAATGAAGCTATTATTCCGAGTAATATACCAGGACCTCCAGCTTTTACTATAGTTTCAAGATTCATTCCTGCACCTAATGGGAAGGAGAAAAATGGAATTAATAATAATCCACTACTTCCAAGGAATTTTCTCATATCAAGATCAATATTTCCTAAAATCATTCCTATTAATATCGGAACTAATACTGCTACAAGTGCCATGAAAGGAACTTGAGCAAGTCCTGATGCGCCTAATGCAACTAATGTAAAAAACGGACCATCTTTTAAAGAAAGTAATGCGTAAGCGCCTACATCCGTTTCGTCCCCATACTGCGAAGCAAGCGATGCATATAATCCGCCATTACAATTTGTTAATCCTGAAAGGATTGCAAGTGGTGATAAACCGAGTACTCCAGCAGGCCCAAAAACTTTCCCTACAAATATACCAATACCAGCACCTACTATAAATTTTCCTGATATTAAAATTGCACCCTTTTTTAATGCCTTTGGTGCCAAATTAAAATTAATTTGTGAACCAATTAAAAACATAAAACAAGCTAAAATTGGTGTTGATGCAGCTTTACCGAATAATCCTGTTGTAAAACCGCCAATTTTTAAAAATTGCGGAAAAAATGTATTAACTAATACCCCTAAAAAAAGTGGGACAACCATCATACCACCTGGAATTTTATCAATTGTTCTCTTAATTGGAATTTGCATTTTTCAGCCTCCTATTTTTGTTATTTGGAGACCATACCTTAATTTTCAGATATGCCTCCATTAACCTTACCGTTAAATTAACTTATTTTATATTCTTGCTACTCCTGTATCTCTTGCAGCTTTCGCAATTGCTTCTGCTACTTTTGTTGCTACTCCTTTGTCTAATGCACTTGGTATTACATTATTTTCGTTTAAATCTTCATCTTTTATATAATTTGCAATAGCATACGCTGCTGCAAGCTTCATTTCTTCGTTTATTTCTTTTGCTCTCACATCTAAAGCACCTCTGAATAGCCCTGGAAAAACGAGTACATTATTTACTTGATTTGGGTAATCAGAACGTCCTGAACCTGCCACCCTTGCGCCTGCTTTTTTAGCTTCATCTGGCATTATCTCAGGTGTTGGGTTTGCCATTCCAAAAACTATAGAATCTTTATTCATAGACTTAACCATATCAGCTGTAACAATTCCTGGAGCTGAAACTCCTATAAATACATCTGCCCCTACTAAAGCATCACTTAAACTTCCTTTTATATTTTCCGGATTAGTTATTTCTGTAAGAGCCGTTTTTGCATCATCAATTTTCTCCATTCCTCTATAAAGTATTCCTACTTTGTCACAAGCAATTAGATTTTTAATTCCAGACCTTAGTAAAAGTTTTGATATTGCTGTTCCTGCAGACCCTGCACCGTTTACAACAACCTTTAAATCGCATAATTTCTTTCCTACTACTTTAGTCGCATTAATGAGTCCTGCAAGAACTACAATAGCTGTTCCATGTTGATCATCGTGAAATACTGGTATATCCAATATTTTTTTAAGTTTGTCTTCTACCTCAAAACATCTTGGAGCACTAATATCCTCTAAGTTTATCCCACCAAATCCTGGGGAAATAAGTTGAATAGTACGGACAATTTCATCTACGTCCTTTGTATCTAAGCAAATTGGAAAAGCATCAACATTTGCAAATTCTTTAAATAGTATTGCCTTACCTTCCATAACTGGAAGTCCTGCTTTTGGTCCTATGTCCCCAAGCCCTAAAATGGCAGTACCATCTGTAATAACTGCAACCATATTTCCTTTAGCTGTATATTTGTATACGTTTTCTTCATTCTCATGAATCCTTCTACAAGGTTCAGCAACTCCAGGTGTATATGCAAGTCCTAAATCTTCTTTTGTTTCTATTTTTACCTTTGATTTTATTTCAAGTTTACCTGTGTATTTTTCATGCATTTTTAGACTTTCTTCAAAATAATTCATTTAATATCTCTCCTCTTCGTTATATTATTTATACGTTTTCATGATTAATATTTACGTTTTATTTGTTGATATCATCATAACAACAAATTCAATATAATTAAATATTTAGAAAGTTTAAAATTCTTTGTGGTCATTAAAAAATCTTTGTATTATTTTTAACAATATATTATTCAAAACTAGATATGTTATAATTTTTGTAAACGTATCCTATAAAAAAGATATAAGAGGAGCTAAATATGAAATTAAAAACAAAAATCACTACTACAGTAATCGGAATTTTACTCCTGACTATTGGAAGTATATCTATCCTTTCCTTTAATCAGATGAAAATAGTGCTTAAAGACCAATTTGGACGTAACCTTTTAAATATTGCAAATTCCGTCTCAATGAGTTATCTTGTTAAAAATTATTTAACAGAAAAAAATCAAATTGATGATGAAAGCTTAAATAATCAGATAGAGGCCATAAGAATTAAAACTAAGGTAGAATTTATTGTAGTAATGGATATGAAAGGAATAAGATATTCACACCCTACTAAGTCTAAAATAGGTAAGAATTTTGAAGGTGGAGATGAAAAACGTGTTCTCACAACTGGAGAAGAATATGTATCTGAGGCAAATGGAAGCCTTGGACCCTCTCTTAGAGTATTTACACCTATAATAAAAGACGGGAAACAAATTGGAGCAGTGGCTATAGGTAGCCCAATTGCTGAGGTTTATAATGAGATTTATTTAAAGATAGATAGCTTTATACCTTTTATAATACTCGGATTAATTTTAGGGGTTATTGCTGCAACTCTCTTATCTTCCAATATTAAAAAAGCAATTTTCGGTTTAGAACCAGAAGAAATAGCATTGATACTTAAAGAAAAGGAAGCTGTTATTGAAAGTGTTACGGAAGGAATTATAGCTGTGGATAAAAAAGGTAGAGTCACCTTATTTAATAGAGCTGCGGGAGAAATCCTTGGACTAACATCTGAAGACATAGGCTGCCCCATAACAAATCTTTCTTATGAACATAAAGTTTCTGAAGTACTGAAACTTGGAAAGTATTTTGAAAATATAGAAATGAAAATTAGACCAGGTTTAACGATTTTTTGCAAATATAATCCACTTAAAAATGATAAAGGTGAAGTAATTGGACTTGTAATGAATTTTAGAGATTTAACAGAAGTTAAAAAAATGGCAGAAGAGCTCACCGGAATAAAAAAAATGACTTGCTCCCTTAGAGCACAAAATCATGAATTTATGAATAAACTCCATGCTATATCTGGCATGATACAATTAGGTGAATACACAGATGCTGTGAAATTCATATCAACGGTTTCTAAAACTCGAAAAGATATTAGCAGTATTCTGCAAGGTCAAATCAAAAACGTATATATTGCGGCATTGTTACTCTCAAAATATAATAAAGCAGAGGAAGCTAGGATAATATTTGAAATTGATTCAAGTTGTAAGTTAGATGAACTACCTCAGTATATGAGAGAAGACGAATTAGGATCTGTTATTGGAAATTTGATAGAAAATTCTCTTGACGCAGTAAGTACAAATGGAAATGGTTTTGTTCACTTTAAAATTTTCAAATTAAAAAACGAGTTGAAAATTCAAGTTAATGACAATGGACCAGGTATAGCTACTGAAATGAAAGATAAGATATACGAAATTGGAACTACTACTAAAACAGGTCAGCGTGGAGTAGGTATGTATATTGTTAAAAAAATCATTGATGAGGCTAGAGGCACAATTGAATTTAGCGTAAATAACGGAACATGGTGGGATATAAGTATTCCACTGGAAAGGAGCATAAGGCAATGATTAAAGTTATGATTATTGAAGATGACCCAATGGTACGAGATATTAATACTAAATTTTTAAACCGTGTCGAGGGCTTTCAATTAATTAAAGCCACTAGTAATCTTACGGATGCACAGGGTTTTATAAAAAAACATAAACTAGATTTAGTTTTACTTGATATTTATCTTCCTAATGAAAATGGAATAGATTTTCTAAAGTGGCTTCGAACTGAAGAAATTGAAGTTGAGGTTATTTTAATTACTGCTGATAAAACAACAGATCGAATTCAGGAATCTTTTCGATATGGAGCTCGAGATTATTTAATTAAACCCTTCACTTTAGAGAGATTTAAAGAATCACTCCTTAAATTTAAAGATAGATATTATCATCTTCAAAAGGAAAATATAATTGAGCAAAGTGAATTGGATAAATATATTATAAGCAATCGAGATTTAGCTGTTGCAGAAAATAATAATTCTGATTTAACTAAGGGGCTAAATAGATATACTTATGATACAATCTGGCAACAAGTGCAGCAAATAGGAGATAATTACACCTCGCCAGAAGAGCTAGGTGAAATACTCGGAATTGCAAGGGTCACATGCAGAAAGTATTTAGAATATATGAATAAAGAAGGAAAAATTGATATGTTAATTGAATATGGTAAAATTGGAAGGCCACAGCACAAATATAAGGTAAATCATAGTATTTAAAAAATAGTGACACTTCTTAAGATTAAGAAATGTCACTATTTTTTAAATATGTTCGCCCCTGGGTCACTTATACGAAGCTTTCGACAAGTGACAGTCACCTTTTTTAAAGGTCTAATTTCTTATCTATTAGATAAGATGTGCTCATAAACAATCCTATAAACACAATAATATCAAATATGGCACCAGCTATATTAATATTATACACTCCAGTTGAAGATGTAAAATCAGAATTCAACTGAAGACCAAGATTATTTATCGAAAAATCACTCAAATTCAAGTTTTGAGGTAATAAATTTGTAATTTTAGTAGATAACCAAATTATTACTATAGATAAGATTATAAAAATCACAAAAGAACCTATTTTGCCTAATTTTTTACCCTTTAAGGCTATTTTTCCAATAACCATGCAAAAGTATATAATAGTTAAAAAGTAAATAATGGCCCATATATAATTAACTATACTATATAATATTAGACCAGGCTTAAGCTCCCCCAAGAAACTAAAATCTATCTTGTCTGTTACTGTCAAATAAGACATTAAAAAAGATACAACAACAATAATCGATATTTGAATTAGTGCAGTTATAAGCCTTGATGTTATTATCGATTTTCCAGACTGTGGTAGTGTAAATAACAAGTAGCCCGAGTCTCCATACAAATATTTACTCATTATTTTTAATGAAGATATAAATATGACTATTATTGTAGCAATAATTAAGCAACCAGATAATCCAATAACTATATCACCCCATGAACTTTTCTTTGCCATAAGAAGCAAGTTAGCAATTATCACAACTATGCAGCTTCCAATTATGGTTAAAAAATTTGCTCTCAATTCATATTTTACAAGTTTAAACATTACTGAAATACCTCCCTATATAATTCATCGATTGACTTTTTCCTACTGGTTCGTAATTCCTCTGCATTACCCTCAAGCACTATCTCTCCCTCAGATATAAATGCTACATCATCAAAAATTCGTTCTATATCATTTACAAGGTGAGTCGTAATTATCATGGAACTATCTTTACTAAAGTTATTAACTATAGCATTAAGTATCTTTTCTCTAGCAGTGGGATCTACACCACCAAGCGGTTCATCAAGTATATAAAGCTTAGCTTTTCTTGATAACACCAATGAAAGCTTTAACTTTTCTTTCATTCCCTTTGATAAACTCTTTACAGTATCGTTCTTATCAAGATTCATAAAGACCAATAATTCCTCTGCTTTTATCTCATCAAAATCAGAATAAAAGTCCTTGAAATATTTCACTGCATCCTTTACTTTCATCCACTTTAGAAGATATTCATTATCAGGCAAATATGAAACTACCGACTTTGTATGGACACCAGGTATATGCCCATCTATTAAAATTTCTCCTTTAGATTGATGTAGTATGCCCGCTGCAATTTTTAAGAACGTAGTTTTACCACTACCATTGGGTCCAAGAAGTCCTACAATTTTCCCAAGCGGTATATTTAGGTTTACCCCACGTAATGCCTTTTTATTTAGATATGATTTGCGTATTTCTTTTGCCTCTAATATATTATCCATTTTGTCATTAAATTCTGTAACCATTGTTCCATCTCCTTTTAGACATATAATTGATCCTCTAGTGAACCGTATCAATAGTACACTAGAACGTTAGTAGTGTCAACTTAAAATTAATATTATATATATTTATTAAAGCTACTTGTTAGAACTTAATAAATTTAGTCTGAATAATAGAAGATTGTAAAATCGGAAGGCCACAGCACAAGTATAAGATCAATCGTATTATTTAAAAGATATAACAACTTTTCTTCCAATTATTATGGCCCTTATTTCACCAAAGTTTTTCACATAAAAAATAATAACGCTCCCCCAAAATCGGAAGCGTTACTATTTATTAATCTCTTTAATAAATGAGATTATAATCTAAATAATTCTATGAAAGATCTAATTTCTTATCTATTAGATAAGAGGTGCCCATAAATAATCCAATAAAAACAATAATATCAAATATAGCACCAGCTAAATTAATATTAAAAGCTGACTCTGATGCTGTAGTACCAAAATTCAATACATTAGTCGTATTTATAGAAAAATCACTAAAATTCAAATTTTGAGGTAATAAATTTGTAATTTTACTAGATAACCAACCTATCACTATAGATAAAATTATAAAAATTACAAAGGAACCTATTTTGCCTATTTTTTTACCCTTTAAGGCTATTTTTCCGATAACCATACAAAAGTATATAATAGTTAAAAAGTAAATGATACCCCCTACATAATTAATTATACTATATAATATTAGACCAGGCTTAATATCTGCCAAAAAACTAAAGTCTATCTTGTCTGTTAGCGTCAAATAAGACATAAAAAAAGATACAGCAACAATAATTGATATTTGAATTAGTGAAGCTAACAGCCTTGATGTTATTATTGACATGCCAGACTGTGGTAGTGTAAATAACAAGTAACCCGAGTCATTATGCAAATATTTACTCATTATTTTTAATGAAGCTATAAATATTACTATTACGGATCCAATAATTAAGCACCCAGATAATGCAAGTATAGCGGTACTACTCCAAGTCCCCTTTTGGGTCATAAGAAGGAGGCTAGCAACTATAACTGTTATACAAATACCAATTATAGTCAGAAAATTTGCTCTTAATTCATATTTTACAAGTTTAAACATTACTGAAATACCTCCCTATATAATTCATCGATTGACTTTTTCTTACTGGTTCGTAATTCCTCTGCATTGCCCTCAAGCACTATCTCTCCCTCAGATATAAATGCTACGTCATCGAAAATGCGTTCTATATCATTTACAAGATGAGTCGTAATTATCATGGAACTCTCTTTACTAAAGTTATTAACTATAGCATTAAGTATCTTTTCTCTAGCAGTAGGATCTACACCACCAAGTGGTTCATCAAGTATATAAAGCTTAGCTTTTCTTGACAATACTAATGAAAGCTTTAACTTTTCCTTCATTCCCTTTGATAAACTCTTTACAGCATCGTTTTTATCAAGATTCATAAAGACCAATAATTCCTCTGCTTTTATCTCATCAAAATCAGAATAAAAGTCCTTGAAATATTTCACTGCATCATTTACTTTCATCCACTTTAGAAGATACTCATTATCAGGCAAATATGAAACTACCGACTTTGTATGGACACCAGGTTTATGCCCATCTATTAAAATTTCTCCTTTAGATTGATGTAGTATGCCCGCTGCAATTTTTAAGAACGTAGTTTTACCACTACCATTGGGTCCAAGAAGTCCTACAATTTTTCCAAGCGGTATATTTAGGTTTACCCCACGTAATGCCTTTTTATTTAGATATGATTTACGTATTTCTTTTGCCTCTAATATATTATCCATTTTATTTTACCTCCATAGTTTCTTCGGAAACAGATTTAATTATTTCATTGTCATTAAAACCTAGGTTTCTCATTCTAAGTATAAAAGAATCAATAACTTCCTTTGCCATTTCTCTTTTTAAATCATCTACCATATTTTCACTCTCAACCACAAATGTCCCTGTGCCTCTTTGGGTATAAACAATTCCAAGTCTTTCAAGTTCTTGGTAAGATCTCTGAAGAGTATTGGGATTGACATTAAGGTTCGTTGCCATTTCTCTTACTGACGGTAATTTGTCATTTGATTTTAGTTTTCCTATAACTATATCCATTTTTATAATGTCCATAATTTGTAGGTATATAGGCGACTTGTCATTAAATTCTGTAACCATTTTTTATCTCCTTTCGCCATGTTGCTAACGTTCTAGTGAACTATGTTAATAGTACACCAGAACTATAGCAATGTCAACCTGGAAATTAATTATAAATATTTGCTAGAATTTAATAAAAGTGATAATAAATTTTGTTCCTATGTTTACCTTGCTTCGTACTTCAATTATTCCGTTATGTGCTTCAATTATTGATTTAGAAATGGATAGTCCTATTCCAATAGAGTCACTCCTCTTTGCGGTCTTTGCTTTGTAAAACCTTTTAAATATATTTGGCAAATCAATCTCCGTCATACCTTCTCCCGTATCCTCTATTGTAACCCTTGTATATAATGGATTTTCCATAAGCATAAGCTTTATACTTCCACCAGGAGCAGTATGTTCTATACCATTCTTAATAATATTAATAAATGCCTCTTGAAGCCACAAAACATCATGATTAAACTCTATTTCCTCTTTTTCATTAAATATAATCTTAACCTGGCCTTCAATTGACCTACTTTCTAATGAATCTATTGAATCATGCAACGTTCCATTTAAGCTTTGTTCTTCTTTTACAATTTCTATGGCTTTAGCATCGAGCTTTGCAAGCTTAAGTAAATTTTTAATTAGCCGATTCATCTTCTCAAGTTGGTTTTGATTATTTAATAAAAATAGTTCATTTTGCTCATGGGTAAGCTCCTTTGTAACCATAATATCGTTATATAAAATTACTGATGATAATGGAGTTTTTAACTGATGTGATATATCCGATAATAAATCTACTAAAAATTGTTTTTCTAAACCGAGCTCACTTAAATTACTTTTAATAATCCCTCTCATAGAGTTAAATGAAATTGCTAGTTTTGAAAAATCCCCTTCCAGGTTTTCATTAATAGCTATGTCATAGTCTCCCTCAACTACGTTTTGTGCAGCAATGGTTAATTGTCTTATCCTTTTATAGAAAAAACTATATTGAAAATAATTGAGTACAAATAATATAGATGCCATAAAAATAAAAATTAATATAATTGAGTAACTATTTTTTATAATAGTTGTACTAACATATGGGAAAAGTTGATTTTCCAAATCCTCCGTTAGACCATACTCCTTTAAAAAAGCTTTTCCACGTTTAGCCTCTTCCTTTGAAACCTCTTTTGTAATAAGAGGTATGATTTCTTTCTCCATTTTAGGGTCTTTCGCTACTACCCTTTGCGCAATTGCCCCCAAACTTTTTATGTAATCATTCTTTAGGTTATCATGATGTGATTTTAAGCTTAAGGATGTAATGATTAAAAACAAAGTCATTATAAATAATAAAGTAACCGTACTTATTTTAAGTTCTGAATTAATAAAATATTTCTTCATACATCTACCCCACATCTTTATTCCATTTATACCCTAGTCCACGCTTATTTACTATATACTCTGGCTGCCTTGGAATATCTTCTATTTTATCTCTTATTCTTTTAATATAAACTGATAATGTATTTTCATCAAAAAAAGGATCATCCCCTTCTAATAATTCACTCAATATCTCATCTCTCCTCATCAAAACATTAGGTTTATTCATAAATATTAATAAAAGCTTGTATTCTTGAGCCGTTAAATTTATGACTTCCCCATTTTTTCTTACTGTTCCCTTTATATTATCAACAAATATGCTTCCGCTTTTCATAAAGCTTTCTATGGACATATTTTTAGAGTTCCGCCTTATAGCAACTTTTATTCTTGATAAAAGTTCCCTTACACGAAAAGGTTTTGTTATATAATCATCTCCACCAATTTCAAGACCTTGAACTATATTAACCTCATCATCGAGAGCTGTTAAAAATATAATAGGAACATCACTACTTTCTCTTATGTACTTACATAATTCATATCCGTTTCCATCTGGCAAGTTAACGTCTAATAAGATCAAATCAAATGGTTCATTATGAAATAAGTCCCTTCCGCCTTCTACTGTTGAGGTTCTAAAAACTTCATATCCCCCATCTTTTAGAGAAAACTCTATACCAAGTGCCAATGATTCATCGTCCTCAACTAATAATAATCTACTCATGTAATTCACCTCTCACCCCAGGGGTGTAAAAAGAGAAGATTATTAATAATCTTCTCTACCTGGATCAATTTTTTTCTCCCTTATTCCTTATATTCA
The DNA here is from genome assembly GCF_001877035.1 of Clostridium estertheticum subsp. estertheticum. Taxonomy (NCBI): domain Bacteria; kingdom Bacillati; phylum Bacillota; class Clostridia; order Eubacteriales; family Clostridiaceae; genus Clostridium; species Clostridium estertheticum. The sequence continues at coordinate 3,508,521 of NZ_CP015756.1, forward strand.
ATATTAAACTCAGCCAGTGCATCACCTAAAAATACGATTCTTCCATCTTTAGGTAATGTAACTTTTTCAGTCCTTGTAATTAGAGAATCATTCACTAAATCTCCCTTACTATCATAAACTGCAAACGCTGCCTTTTTCGGTATTTTTACAGTAATTTCCTTGTCAGTTGATTGATTACCTATTTTATACCATCTACCATATCCCTCTTTATTAATTGTACATGTAAATTTATTTTTTGTTGGAAAAGTTTCAATTGCATCTTCTTCAACATAAGTAAAACCACCTGCATTTAGGTATTCAAATTTATCCTTTTTATAAAATGTATAGTCCACTAGATCACGTGATAGCATTCCTGGCCCATCTAAGATGGCAACAGCTGAATTATTATCTACAATTTTATCTGATCTGAAATATCCTTCAAGTCCTTTCGTAAAACTAACTTGTATTTTTGGACATGATAACATAAATATTGAGGAGTATTTCTCATCTAATAAGAAATATTTCTTACCCTCCCTTTTTGCCCAAGCCTCTGAAACACTATCTGTTAATTTATTTACATTCTCTTTTTGTGCTATATACAAATTTGATGTTGTTTGGCCTAACAACTTCAAACTTTGATAACCAGTTTGTTTCATATATATTTTTCCATTTGTCTCTTCTACAAATTTTAAGCTTGCCGACCCTTCGCTGGATACAAAAGTTCCATCCTTTGTATAAACAAGAGTTTGTGTCCCATTTTCTGGTGCCTGAGGAGATGATAAACTTAATGTACCTGTTTTATCAATTTTGATATCGATAAATCCTGAAGGTAATATATATAAGCCCTCATATTTTTTCACCAACTCTGTTGGAACAGTTGTTTTTTCCGGCACTACAAATGTCTTATCTTGTTTAATTTTACTAATTACACCTTTTTCTTTTAATGCAGCGAGGAGTATTTCTTGAGCAAGTACTTGATTACAGCTACCACTTCCACCAGAAGTTACAACAGCCACTGCCATATTTTGTTCTGGTAAAACAGTCAAATTACTGTGATAAAACATACTATCTCCGTCTTTTGATAATGCCTTTATATTATACAAATTAAATGGATAAAGATTTACGCTATCCCACCCTAGTCCATAACCCAATGTATTATCGGTATCGTCTGTCCAAATACCATTTAAATATTCTTTATTCTCCATTGCCTTTATGGCATTTTGTGAAATGATTCCATTTGAATTTTTAGTAAATGTTGTTGCAAAAGTGCATAAATCTTCTGCACTTGAATAAACCCCACCTGCACCAATAGCATTTAAATTTTCTGCTGGCAAATAACTAGAAATCCCATTACAATATGTCTTAGCTAATCTATCTCTATCAAATTTACTAACTGGTGTCTTAGTATCATCCATTTTAAGAGGACTCGCAAAAGTATTTGTTATATAAGTTGTATAATCAATTCCTGTCACATGTTCCACTAAGATTTGAGCAAGTGTAAAACCATCATTGCAGTATACCGAGTAAGCACCTGGCTCTGCTTTGAGACGTTGCAACTTTAATTGATCTAAAAAAGTATCATGGGAATATGTATCATTATCTCCAAGAAGAAGTGTATTGGAAAAACTAGATCCCATTAAGCCCGATGAATGATTTAACAACATTCTAACTGTAATTTTCTTATATCTATCATCTGCCATTTTAAACTCTTTAATATATTCCGTAATTGGAGTATCCAATTTAATTTTACCCGAGTCTACTAATTTCATTACAGCAGTTGTTACAAACATCTTACTAACTGAGCCTATACAATACATACTATGAGATGTTAATGCTTTAGTATTTTCTTTTGAATATACACCTGAATTACCAGATAACACAATTTTTCCATTATCTATTAATGCATATTGTACACTTAAACTATCATAATCAGTAGTCATATGGAAAGCTTTTTCCTCTGCAACAGCTTTCGTATCAACGTAATCATTTGTTGAAAAACTTTTAGCCTTATTGATATTTCCTTTCTTTAATTCCACAATACCGCTGGTTTTAGTCCTTAAATTTTCTGGAAGTAAGCCATATACAGATTTTGTTGTCAATGGTCCTATTGATGTATTGTTTGTTGCTAGAGCTGTAATTGATGAAGTACATATTAGCATAATCAATGATAATGACAATGTAAATATACGTCTTTTCATTTTTATAAGTCCCCCTTATGTTTATGAATATTCTCTGACAATATCATATTAACATAAAGTAATGGGATATTGTTACTTAATTGTTTAATATATTAAGTTATACCTCTGCAAAAGGTTGATAAATAAAAACAAGTCATAAATTTTCTAAAAATCTTCTCTGACTGATTCTATTAAATTTGATTGTTTAATTCTTGCTAATGGTGATAATACAGATATATATCCAATAATTAGAGATGCTACTATTGCAATACCTATTGCCTGCCAAGGAACCATCCACCCAAATTCTCTAAAATCCCCCATGGATTTAAATAGTAGAAATGATATTCCCGCTCCTATAATCGAGCCATAAATCGCACCAACCATTCCATATAGAAGTCCTTCTAGTACTATCATTTTCTTTAACCCCTTTTGAGTTAAGCCAATAGATTTTAATGTAGCAAACTCTCTTTTTCTAAGGATAATATTAGTTGTTAACGTATTTACAATATTAACACTGCCTATTAAGGAAACTACCAATACAAATCCATACAATAATATTTTAACCATTAATATTGTAGATTTACTTTTTCTATTATTGTCTATATTATTTATTACCCTTAAAGATGTGTTTGAATTAATAGCATTTTCTATTCCTAGCTTCCCTGCATTCTCATCTTTTATATTTTTTAGAACTATGTTTAAGTTCACAGTATCAATATTTTTATTACCATTTAATTTTTCTCCTATTTCCTTAGTTGTAACTACCTTTAACCCATTTGAGGATCCTCTATAGTCAAAGGGCTCGCTACTTAGGATTGCCATAACCTTTACTTTATTAATTTTTCCTTTACCAAATTTTGTCTTTGTATCGGTTCCCCCTTTCACATAATCATCCTTTTGGAGGTCTATTTCATCACCAACTTTTATATTTGCTAGTGGTCCAAAATAGTCTTTCTTTGTATTTTCATCGTAGACTCTATTCTTATCAATTAAAATTACTCCGTTCTCACTGTTTAATTTATCTATATCTATTTTCCCTGATCGCAAATATTTTTTAGAAACCTCTAGTGACTCCTTATCATATATAACAATAGAACCTGCTATAAGAGTTTTTTCCACTCCAGCTAAAGATGTTTTTCCATATATATTTTTAAGTTTTTCCACTTCATTGATCTTACTATTTTTGTTTATTGCCATATCAAAAGAAAGTGTATCATATACTTTATACACCTTATCAACTAATTTCATAGCTTTAATATTGTTTTCTGATTTATTATCTATTATAGTTTTTCCTGAATCTTTACCATTTGCTACAACTGAAAAGTGAACGTCTTTTGATTCATTAAGATCAGTTGATATATTCAGTGACATATCCATGAAAGATTTAAATGTAACAAATAACACCACACTTATCACTATAGAAAAAACAGTTATTCTGTATCTTTTTTTATTTCTCTTTATATTTTTAGTTGCTAGTGCTCCTTCAAATCCAAATATTTTTTGAACTACTCTATTTTTTCTTCTCTTTATTTTCTCCTTTGTTATAGAAGTTCTACCACTTATCGCATTAAGTGGTGAAATCCTACCTGCAAAATATGCTGGCACGAGTGCTGATAGATATATTGCAAAAAGTCCCACTGCTGCGCTTATGCTTAAAACCATAGGTGATATTGAAATTTTTATAGGAATAACTGAATCTGCACCTATTAATTTAAATGCTAAAATTATTCCATTTATAGCAATAAGACTACATATTAACCCTAGTGGAATAGCTATTACTGCTAGTATTGTTGCTTCTCTTAACACAATTTTTCTAATTTGCCTTGGCGTAGTTCCAATTGCTCTTAAAAGTCCAAATTGCTTAATTCTTTCCACAACACTTATTTGAAAGGAGTTGTATATTACAGCTATCGTAGATATTACAACTATTCCAATAATTATAGATAATGCTCCAAGTAATCCTTCCATTCCAGAACCGGCATCCCCTGCTCCCTGTAGTTGTATCAAGGCTTCATTTCCTATAACAGAATTTTTCTCTCCTAACTGCTTTAATTCATTTAGTGCAGTTTTTAACTTCGTTTTTGAACTTATTTCCACAAGTAACATGGATTTTTGCATAACTATGTTATTATTTTTCAATAATATTATTCCGGTACCCTTCATCTGGCTATCTATATTATCTTGTAGTACACCTACAAGGTTATATTCTTTATTGTTAAGTTTAATTTTATTACCTAATTTAGCGTCTTTACTAATATATTTTAATTCCCACTGCTCTACCGCAATTTCATTTTGTTTTTCTGGAAATCTACCAAGTTTAGTTTTATAAGGAAATAGTTCTAATGCCTTATCTGTTGCTGTTATTATGTCAGCAACCAATTTATCATTTATCTTTACTCTCTCTTTTATTGTAAAAGATCCACTCCTTGAAACTTTAGGGTTATTAACTATTTTAGATACTAAATTTGCATTTGTGTTTTTAAATACTAAATGGTAAGAACCATAATTATTTTTAGCATCCTGTATCTCTGCATCCTGCATTCCTTTAAAAAATAGTCCTATTGTTGATATAAGTGCAACTGATAACATTATTCCAATGATCGTAAGTATAGTTCTTTTCTTATTTTTCTTTAAATATTTCCCTGTAAGCTGTTTATAACTAGTTATCATCTTTTTACCTCCCCCCTAATTAACTTTTAAATTTTTGTCCGTAGTTATTTCACCATCTTCAATGGTAATGACCCTATCTGCCATATTGGCTATATTAAGGTCATGTGTAATAAGTATTAGCGTTTGATTATATTTCTTAGCCGTAAACTTTAATAATTCCATAACATCTTTTGAATTTTTAGTATCAAGATTTCCTGTTGGTTCATCTGCAAGTATTATTGATGGCTTGTTAAATACAGCTCTACCAATTGATACCCTTTGTTGTTGTCCACCTGATAATTCCGATGGAAGGTGATTTTTCCTCTCACTTAGACCAAGCACCTTGATTAACTCCTCTAAATAAACTTTATCAACTTTATCATTATCGAGTAATGCTGGAAGAGCTATATTTTCTTCTACATCTAAAATAGGAAGTAGATTATAAAACTGAAACACAAAACCTATTTTTCTACGTCTAAATACTGCAAGTTTTTCTTCCTTATAATCATAAATACTTTCTCCATCAATAACCACATTTCCAGAGGTTGGTCTATCAAGTCCACCGAGCAAATGAAGAAGTGTACTTTTACCAGAACCTGATGCACCAACAATTGCTACAAACTCACCCTTATTTATTACTAAATTTATATTTTTAAGTGCCTCCACCTCATTCTCACCGGTGCCATATGTTTTATTTAAGTTTTTTACCTTTAAAATCTCCATTTATATCTCTCCTCATTACATCTCGCGTAGCATCACCACACGTATTTTTTTAAAAATCACTATAGCCATATTATACAACTGGTATCCCTTGCACTCCATGTCACTTCACTTACAAATAAAAATTTAATCTTACAATTCTGTAAGATTGAAGTGTAACTGTATATTTGAATTTTCTAGCAAGAATATGCAACGGAGCCATTCAAAATTGTTTTTGTCTAAAATTGTGTACTATAACTTGTTATATTTTGAATACTATTTTTGACGAATTTTTGACGTCAAATAAAAAGGCTGAACTTTCATCCAGTCTTTAGTTATATAATTAACCTATGTGCCCCAGCGTATCTTGGCAATATTTATGGATTTCTTTAAGCTGCTGTCTAAAAAACATATTTTCTTCTTTTAATTTGTAATTTTGCTCAATTACATTTTTAAATTGTAGAAATTCACGTTTTGAAATCATAACATTATTCTCATTTTCTTTTGTTTCTTTCATGTTTTTTATCCCCCTTTATATAGGTAATTATGTAATTATAACGTCTACCATCTATGCTCTTATATGGTATATAATAGCATGATATATTGTAAAAGTAAAGAACACTTGTTCGTATTATTGTCTGAGTAATGTTCTTATAATTTTATTAATTATCAGGTATTTATTATTATTTACCACATACTAATTGTAAACCTAAGTAGTGTCGAGCTCCCCGACACATTCGACATTTTCGCACTAAATTACTACAAAAAAAACAAAACACTCTACTTTTTAGCAGAATGTTTTGATAAAAGGTCTTCTATTGCTTCATCTAATAACTTTGATATTGGAATTCTTGTTTCTGCAGATAGAACCTTTAACTTTATGTATAATTCCTTTTCTATTGAATTACTTATTTTTTCTCTATGTACTAACATCTTATCACCCTTGCACAATTATAAATTTAATGGTAATTGCATACAAGAACCATAAGGTGATTGCAAGTGGAATAACTTACCTATATACATTGGTATCAGTGCTTTGTATAATTAAGACATGGACGAGTATAGACTTAGAATAAGAGAAAAAAGATTGGTTAAAAGAATGACACAAATGCAATTAGCTGCCAAAGTGGGTATAAGTAGGAATTTTTTAAGTGAAATTGAAAGAGGCAAATACGATATTCATTTATCTTTATTATGCAAATTCAGTAGAGCACTAAACTCGTCCCCAGGAAATTTAATTGAATACAAAAAATAAGGGCGTTGGATATTCTCCAAGCTCTTATTTTTATAGGCATTTTGATTTATTATTTTAATCCCAGTTGAGCTTTATTCATTAGTTTATTTCCTTGAAACATAAGGTTTGAATTAGCCCCCATACTTCCAATACCTTCATATTGATACATCACTGTATAATATGCATCTCCTTTGGTGCCTGATTCGCTTAGTACTTCACCAGGGCCACCTATTATTTTTGTAACTTCTTCATAATTCATTCCATTTTGAATCTCTGTAAATTTAGCTTTTGTCATTTTGCCTGCTGTTTTCTTAGCTTCTGCATCCTTTAGAGCCTGTGCATCTGCTTTAATTTGTGCAGTTGCAACTTTTTCATCTTCAATTAACTGTAGTCTAGCTGTTTCTTTATCTTTTATAGCTTGGGCTTCTTCAATTTTCTTATTTTTCAATGCTTGTTCTGGTGTAATTTTAGCAGCTGCGGTTGATTTTTTCTCAAATTCAGTTTTTTCGTTAATTGGTGCTTCCAATGTAGTTACTGATGATCCACTTTCTCTTCCATACAGTACACCTGGTTTAAACAATATTGAAAGCATAATTAGTGCTGTAAATCCACCAAATATTTTCAATATCTTTTTAGAATTTTTCTTTCTTATAACACTAATAAGTAACCAAATCAATGAAACTATAAAACCTAATATTCCAATTAAAAACATAATTAAAGTAAAACTTGACACGTAAATTCCCCCTTGTTTCTCTTTAATATATATTCTATGGACTTCTCAAAAATCCTTTATTATAAGAATTAGGGTTAACAACAAAAAACAAAAAACACCTCAAGGATTTTATTCCCTGAGGTGTTTTTTATTGCACTGCTGCTACTTGTACCGCCCCTTGTATCTTTGTTATTGTTTGCTTTAACTGTGTATTATCTGTTTGCAATTGAGTTGCTTGTGTTTGGAGTTGTTGCAATTGGGCTTGTTTTTCTGCTTCTGTTAAATCTTTATGGCCCAACGCTAATACCTCCGCTTCAATAATTCCATCTATTATTTTTTCAACGTCTGGTGTAACTTCTACTTTTAATAATTTTAATGCTGCATAAGTAGTTTCTTTAGATTTTGCATTTCTTTCATCTTTGCTTAATTTACTATCAATACACAATTGCTCTGCTTGGTCGACTCCTATACGAGTATAGTTTTCTAATGTTTTTAAAACATCTAATATTGGATTAACTGGCAAGATCTTATCTGCAACAATAATAGCTGCATCTGCTCCATCAAGAACTGAATCTAATTTTTTTATTACTTCATCTACTTTTATATTTTTCTTTTTTAAAAATGGCATTAAAAATAATACTGCAGCTCCTACTCCAAAAGTTACACCTAAGATTGTACCTGCATTTAATAAATTTTGCATTTTTACATTCCTCCAAGAAATTATTTTTTATTTTAATATATTATTGTAACGTTATATAATCAGCATAAACAAACCCACCATGTTCGCCATAATAGATACTGTAAAAATCGTCTATTTTTTTGTCGATTTTAACTTTTGTTCCCTTATCTAAGGTTCCTAATTTTGTGCTAGTCAAAGTATGACCATCTCTCACAAATAATGTCGATGCTGTCACTATACCGTATTGTGCTGTTTCAACTTGGCTTACATTTGTAATAGGTGAGGCAACAGTTTTTACAGTAGTTTTTATTACTTCTTGGCAATTTGCTTTAGATACACTCCCAATTAACAGTATCCACCAATTTTTATCTTCATTTACAGCCGTTAACATATCACCAACTTTAAAAGTTTTAACAAGTTCTCCACTCAATCCTACACACGGAGTCAGCTTAGTTACCCTTAAGATTTTACGAAATATAATAGTAGGAGGGATAACGGTAGAAGCTATAGTTTTGCCCAATATACCTTCTGCAATTGCTTTACCTATAATATCAGCACCTAACTTTTTATATAGCTTAACATCTTCGTCAGCTTCAACAAAACATACTTCTACAATCATACTTGTCATAGTAGGTTGCTTAACATCATATAAATGTTCATCGTTAACACCATCTTTTAGCCCTCTATTAATAAAACCTAAACAATGTAAGTTTGCTAGAATCCTATTCGCTATTTTTACTGCTTGAGCATTATTCGGATTTAACCATATTTCACTTCCAATTGCTCCAACATAAGAGTCATATGCTTTGTTAAAATGTATAGATGCAAATAAATTTACTAACGCTTTATTTGCTGCATCTACACCATAAGAAAGGTCAGAACTTACATCACAGTTTCCAGGCGTAACATCTAATACTGTATCTCCTCCTAGTCTTAAATATTTTATTACAGCATCTTTGACCTTACGATCTTCTGTAGTTTCATCTATTAATGCGCTTGCGCCAATGGCTTGAAAATTATGACCACCTCTTATTGCATCTTTGCTCATTATTTTAGTTCCTCCTTAGTTTTTAAATTTTTTAATACTTCTACTAATTTATTAGGTACTGGTATACCTATAATAACTGCATTTTCTAATATGGATATTCCTTCATTTGCAATATAAAAATAGCATACAAGCGTTCTGAATGCCCATGTGCCACTATTAATTAACCTATCAAGCAATACAGCCATAATTAAAACTATTAATATTGTTACTTTCTTAAATATACCTGCAATTCCTATTTCACTAGAAATCTTTTTAAGAACTGCTGCACCCCAAACGCCTGTAACATAGTCCATAAATATAAAAAATATCAATACTTCTAAACTTGTATCCCAAACCCCAAATATAAATGCAAATGCACTACCTAATAATGCAACTATTGTATTGAATATTTCTTTTTCATTCATTTTTTATAACCCCCACTATATTTTTATATGTTTTTTATTTAATAGTTCTTAACGATTTACATTACATGATCCGCCTCCTTAAATATTTTTGCATAAGAAAAGACACCCAAAATTGAGTGCCTTAATTTGATTATTTTATTTTGTAGTTATGTCGGGTTATATTCCAAGTCGCTTTTTGAACCTCTGTAACCGTTGGTATGACTTAGTTGTAACTAGTTGTGACGGATTGTTACTATTGCGTATCAACTATTCTCAAACATAAAAATAGAGCCATAAGCTCCATTTTTATTAATGATATATAATAATTAATTCACTAAACGAACGACCACGATTCTTATCATCAATAATTTTAATTGAATCAATTATTTTATTTTGTTGTCTAAGTTCATTAACCGTTTTATCAATTAACTCGCCTAAATTAGTATTGTACATTTCTGCAGTTACCCTAAATATACATACTTTTCTGTTAGCATCGATTGCTTTGTTTACTTCATTTAATAATGGGACTAAAAGGGCTAGTATAGCTATAATAACTGCAAGTATATTTAAATCTATCTTGCAATTTATAAATACTGGCAGTAAAACAATTATAGCTATTATCAATATGATTTGTATGAATCCAACCGCACCAATTTTTTTCAATACTACTAACCCCTTTCTATTTCCTATTCTTTTTGAATTCTTCAAGAAGTATTTCATCCTCAATAAATTCTCTCATTTTTACTGTTACCCAGGTACTAACTTTAATACCTTTTTCCTCTGAATACTTACAGAAATCTGCATACACTTTTTCATCAATGCTCATGTTTTGTCTGTGTGCCACCATATATAATCATGTTCTTTGCTCTTAATAAATATTATGAGAATATTTTATCACTGATTGATTTAAGAATTGGATTGTATTCTTCTGTTATATCAACATATTTTTCTTCTATTTCAATATCTACTTGTTCCTCATATCTCTTGCATAATATATTATGATAAGTTAAAAATAATTTTCCTTGAAGCTTTCGATTATCCAAAGTACAAGCTGCATAATTAAAAATAATTTTATAATCAGAACTTGGATCATTATGTAGTTTAATTACTTTTGTTGTTATCCCATCTGACCCTTTCCAAAATGAATTTATATCTAGTAATGTACCAAACCCTATATTTTTTAAAGTAACTTCTATACTTCTTTCAATTCTATCTTCAAATGTGCTGCTTATTAAAAATATTGGTTTAATCATAGCATTTCTTTCGTTATCTATCTTTTTATTAGCATTTTTATTCTGAATGGTTGTGATCAATGCCATAAAAGCAGCAAAAGCAGTAGCTACAGCAGATGCTATTTGAGCTTTATCTACAAGTGTTAATGGGCTATTCATTTTCATCACCTCCCTTTAGTACTATTATTCTATAAAAGAAAGTAATTACCTGCTATTTTATTTAAAAGACACCCTTATGGATGCCTTACTTTTTTGAATTTTTAAATTCTTCCATTTCTTTTTCTTCTTTCACAAACTCTCTCATTTTTAAAGTTACCAGGTGCTAACTTTAATAGCTTTTCTCTCTGCATATTTACAAAAATCTGCATATACTTTTTCATCTACACTCATGTTTTGTCGTTTGACTACCATATGTAATTACCCCCTAAGAAGTCATTATATACTATATTCAACATTCATTGCAACGAGTGTATACTAGTGTGTATTATGTCACATTAATGTGACGTCTTATATTCCTATGTTGAAGTAACTATTTTTTTAATTCTAAATTTGTTTTCACTTTTAAATGAACCAAACGCAATGAAATTAGTGTATTTGTTAGTCTTTAGTATCCTAGCAAATAAGAGTGAACATATTGTAGCAGTAATAAATATAGAAATTACTCTTATATAACCACTGCTTATCCCTATATTAAGGAATATTGATTCACATACGTACAATTCTAAAGACCTTTTACCAAAATAAGTTAACCATTTCAGCTGTTTTTCTAATAGTTTTACTAAACAATAAACTGTAATCATTGCTACAATTGCCATAATATACTTATGTGCAATGCTATCATTACTATCCCATTTGTTAAGAAGCACTATCCATAATAAAGCCGATGGTAGTAATGTATATTTGACATATTTAAAAATATAATCTTTATATTTAGATAAATAATATCCACATATAAATATTGGGAAATAGTTTAGTACATCAGCAACTCCAAAATAGCCTTGTGGTAAATTAAAAACCTTAAAAACTAAAATCACTATAAAAATTAAAAATATCATTTGATATTGTCGAATACTATTGTACTTTTTAGTTATCTTGTCTATAAAATAAAATGTCAACATGAATATAAATATGATCCACAAAAACCAGAATGCCCAATCTGGATGCAAAATAGATTTTTTTGCGAATTCATAAAATGAGTTAGGAAATATAGTAAATGGTTTGAGACCAGTAAACTGGAAGTTACACATAAGCTCAACTAATAATGTCCAAGAAATTAAAGGAACTATTAATCTGTAAAACTTCCTTTTTACCCATTCAAAATTATATGTTGGATTACTTAAATACAAAGTAAAACCTGATAATAATACAAACAAGGGCATATGATAAGAATATACTACCCTCCATATTATTGTACTATCAAAGTTGTAAACAAGACCTCTTTGGACAGCATGTCCAAGTATAACTGACAAAATAGCAATTCCTTTTAAAATATCTAAAGTTTCATTTCTTTTTTTCATTCTGTTCACCCCTCCGTTACTAAATATACCATATATAGTCATATTGCTCAACTTTACTATTATTAAACACTGGGATGAACAGAATTAATTGATTGTTTTAATTAGCTATTTGTAATAGTTATACCATCCATATTAGTTATATTACTTAATGCTCCACCAACCTTTTCTTGCTTAATTTTATTAAACATCATGTTATTTACTTTAGCGTTGCACATAATCGCATTCGTAGCAATTTTAGAAACTACATTGTTAACTCTAATGCTATTTAGGTCATTATCTACATAGCCACCACCATAACCAGTTATTATATAGATAACTGCTTCTCTCACTCCAACATTTGTTTCAATAATGTCATTAACTTGGATGTTATAAACTCTCAAGCCGTTTGCACATAATAGAATAACATCATGTGTTGAAGCAACAACACCTCCAAGAGTAATATTTGATATTGTTATATCATGAATATCTAAGTCTCTTATATTCATAGAAGCGTTTAAACCATTTGTTGGTTCCATTGGATAAGCCCAACCTCCAACTGGATAATTACCAAGGCTTAAAGCAGAGCAAGCAACTCCATCATCCCAAGTTTGCCCAGTAATATTATAAATATCTATATTGTGACACCCTGCCCGAAGGTCAACTCCATCACCATTTATTCGTGTGGATACTATGTTTAAATCATGTACACTTCCATTACTGCATTTATCTAAGCCAATTGCCCAACACCTCTGTTGTGTAAATGCAAATCCACTTATTTCGAACCCATCACATTTTGAAAGTGATATTTGAAGTGTTCTCCATCCCCATACATCACCAATCATTAATTCATTTATCTGTTTTATAGGGTTTACACCAGTTTTATTAATATTACAACCAATAATCTTAGCGTTATTTATTCCAAGTATTTTTATGTTTTTTATATCTGCAACCGACAAAGCAGCACCATATGGGTTTGATGGATCTATTGTTAAATTGTTACCTCTAAATACATTATCAAACACATTATCCTTTTGCTTAATAGTGCATCCATCAACAATAATAGTCGTATCAGACTCTAATAATATTACTTCATCAATATTCCAATCTTTTTGGTCAAATATTATTGTTCTTTTTCCAAAGAGAGAGCAGAAATTTAAGCAATCAATAATGACTTGACTATCAGTTTTTATGCCATCATAAAAATCTGAAACGTGGATAATCTCTTTACCATTTTCAAGACCTATTATTTGCTTTAAATTCGCAATGTCAATTTTTGAATTTTGAACGTCATTGATAATACCTGATTCATCAATATTATTGCAATACAATTCAAATCCACCTGTAGCGTCATAGTTAACAGCCAATACTTTGAGATTAAATACAACATATTTGGCATTTGATGGTGTAGTAAAATTAGCAGTTGATGATCGCATTGAACAAACATATTGACTATTTGCATCATAAAAATTGCAACTAACAATTTCACCAGCAGGATAATAATTATACAAATTATGTGTAATTACAGAGTTAGGTACTATTTCTATAAAATTACACATTGCAAAATCACTACTTGTATTTATTATGTCACCGAAAAATTCTCGCCTTATCCCAATAGATATTGTTCCATCGTATAAATTTTTATTTTTTAAATCTAGTAATGTTTCAATCTCTGTGCTTGCTTTCAAACTTTCTATTAATTTTTTAGGTATATAATTTTTTATAAATAATGCACCGTTATCATAAATTTGTAAACTCCCATTTTTTACGTTTGTTCGTATATAAACTGCATTATATGGTAAAAAACATAGACCGTTATCATCTACAGTTATAGCTCCAATAAATGTTTTATTTATATCGAAAACACATAAACTATATGGATTAATCCCCGATAATGTTTTTGCATTGGTATAAACTTGGGAATTCGGTAATACCTTAATGTAATCAGTAGAATAAATATCAGTAATCCCTATATTTTCTATCGCTCCTGTAGCGCTAATACTTTCATTTCTAACCCCATTGTAAAGATTGTCAGACAATTCAAATTTCAATGAGTTATAAAACATGGCTTCATTACCTATAATACTATCTTTCAGTGTAGCGCTTACTTTTCCTCTGAAATCAGTTCTTGCATTAATTCCTTCTTGCCAATTTGTACCTTGATAAACTCCTCCTGCTACCCAAGCCGAGCCATTCCAGTAATTCCAGTTTCCATCTGTAGTTAAATATGATTTAGTATTGCCTGCTGGTATGCCTGCTTTAAGCAATGCTAAAGTTGTATAAATTGTACTTGGAGCACCACTAGCAATTGCTTGTACCAGTGTATCTACGTAAGCTTTATCTGTTTTTGTAGTTACTGTAGCATTGGTTATATCTAAACTTTCTTGATTAGCTTTTAACTTTATTGCATTAGTATTATTTGTTATATTTAAGTTAGAAGTAACTAATGCTGTTTTATCAGCTTTATTGGTATTTAAACTGTCTAGTTGTGACGTGTTATTTGCCAAATCTGACGTGTTTTTATTGATCCCATTTTGTAATGCCGCCACATTACTTTCGGCAATCATCACATTTTTATAAGAATCATACTCTGTTTTAATGCCATTAAATTCCGTTACTCTTTCTCCTTCTACGTTTATTCTACCAATTTCATTTGTTTTTCTTATTATTTCATTGCTATCTGCTAAATCTTGCCTAACTTCTACTGCTGTTTGTTTATCTTCTACAACCAATTGCCTTGCTGTAGTATCTTCTACAACTGTGTTAATGGCTTCAATTCCATCCGCAATAGTTAATTTTACCTCTACCCCTAAAACTGCCGCTCTTATCTTTGCTACTAGATCTGGTATATTTATCATTTGAGTTATTCTCCTTTCAAATAAATTTTATATAATTATTAAATAACCTAATTCTTTCATTTTTGTTCTTAAAGCATTCATGAAGCTATCCATTTCCACCTGAGCCGATGCTTCATTTCCTACTATGCTTATTGCATCCGTAATTGTAAAATTCAAGTTTAAATTATTCCCACCATTTATTAAATTTGAGCTTATAGCTATAACTGGTTTTATCATTTTATCTGCATTTGTAATTGATAAAGTTGAATTTAAATTTGTACTTTCTTTAATTTCCATTTAACTCACTCCTCTTTATTTTGTTGCAAATATGCCCATAGCTTGTTGCCACATATTTGATATTTGAGAATTTACATATTCTTGCGTTGCTAAATTTGTGTTACCATACATATATAAGCCACTTCCCTCTTCTACTGACCAATTACCTTGAAGTGTTGGTGAATTCCCCCCTGCTGTTATTGAACCAACCTCGTTTAGCCCATCTCCACCATATAACTTTATTCCTGCATAATTATTTATACCGTCAAATCCTACCTTCATTCGCAAAATTCCATCATGATAAAATTCAATAAATTGGTCATGGAACAACATATAATCCATGCCATTTGAGGTACGCATTAAAGTAGCTATCATGTACATTGCATTAATATTATTATAAGTTCCGTTGTTCGCAACTATATCGTTGAATACACCTCTAGTTGCTGTCATATCTATAGCTTTTATATTATTAAACGTTCCGTTATTTGCAGTCATATCATTTGCAGTTACATCATGTTCTACGACGTTGCCATCTAAACCCAAATAATATACTTTTTTAGTTCCATTAGTTATGCTTATCCCTTCTGTTGCATTTAAAAGTATTTTTGCTAAGCCTTTTTTAATTCTCAAACCAAAGCTATCGCCGATCTGCACACCATTATAATCACCATCATTAGTCACCATCGAGCCTATAATGCTACTTAAAGTTCCAGTCAGTGTAATACCTTTGTTGCTTAAAGTTAACTTAGGGCTCCACACTACGCTTAAATCCACATCGTATTCCACGCATTTCCAAGTTTCATCAATCCTCATAACTTCGTTTACCATATGTGCCGACGTATTTTCATCAATCATATTGATACTTGTATCAGATAATGTTGCTAAGTCTATTGCTCCAACTTCGAGTGATTTTTTTGGCTTTGTGTAGCTATCTAACTGTAATAAACATTGGTTTTTAAGTTCTGCATCATCATCGACATCTTTAAACTCTACAGTTTTATAAATAATCCCATATTCTGATGCCGCTTCGGCATCCTCTAAGTAATTTAAACCATTATTTACATTCTCAATTGTTAATGAATTTGCTCCAACTGGCACAATTCTAGTACCAAAATCTGTAGCATCTGTTTGAATTAAATTAAGCATATTTTGACTTAAAACTACGTCAATAATTTTATCTGTAGTTGCTTTTAAATAGTCTAAATACTTAATTCCATTCACCTTTCTTAATTGTAAATACCCTAATTGTTCGTTATATACATATTTTGTGATTGCTTCTAAGGTTGTCTCAAGTGCAGTCGTACAAAATAACCAGTCTTCAACGTCAACATTACCCAAATATATTTTTTTATAATTTTCAACCTTTGAGTTATGGGCATCTAAAAATATTTGTAGTAATTGTATAGGAGTTTTCTCCTCATAAATTACAGAATCTACAACGGTATCGTGAAGGAAGTTCATTTCGCCCTCACAAATTATGTCTTTTTTAAATCCCTTATCATCCATACTGCTTTTATTTGTAAATACTCTGCCGCTAAATACTTCTTTATCGTCCCTAATATCCGTAACCACAATCAAAGTTGCCATTCTTGTTAGTAAATTATAAGCAGGATTATTTGGGTAAATAGTAAAGGTCAAGCTACCAGCCTGACCTCTTTTTTTATTTAAATGTGGGACTAATATTTTTGGTGTAGTTTTATCTGTATCAGGATAATGTATAACTGTTTCTACACCTTTGTTAAATATGCTTATTTTATACATTATAAACTCACCTTTCTAAATAATATTTTTATGTGTCCAGTGCCATTTACAGTTATGTTATTTGCTCCGTTTGCTAATTTTAAGCCATAGGGTTTATTATCTCCCATAGACAAATTATAGGTTTTGGAATTATAAATAATACTCATTGCAGTACTTGCATTAATGATAGGCATTACTAGCCTTCCGGGATTATATAAAGTTATTGTTTTTGTACCAACAACATCAAAATCACCAGTTTGCATATAATCCTCTTCAAAATTAAACGTATCCCATAAATTATTTACAGCATAATCAACACCAATTTTAAAAGGATCTGCAACAAATTTAACTTCTAATTCTCCCAACATTATAAAAGTTGCAAATGTTGGTGGTGTTTCAGCTTCTGCCATAAAGTAATAATCTGAAATATCATCAAATATTAATTTTTGTTGCCCTGTATCTTGCAACCATGCTAAGATTTTAGTATATTTAACATATAATTGTTTTACATTGTTAGAATCTATACCAAATTTTATTGTTATTTCTCTTGTGTTGTATACAATTTCTCCATTACTACCAACTGTAGAAAAGTCCCAACCACCACCGTTCATAAATGGAACTGGAACTTTTATTTTATCCTTACTAGGAGGTTGTATGGATTTGCTTATAATAAATAAATCGTAATCACTGTAGCTGTGTTTGCCATTAAAAGTTATCTCATACATTTATAATCCCCTCCTATTTAACGCTAAACTATTTCCATTTATACTTTCTGAATACGGTGTAGTTACTTTTGCAATAGTTTGGCCATCTAAATTAACTGGTACCGTTATTGTTAGGTTACTATTTGATGAATTATTGGAACTTGCCGAACTCCTTAAAGCGTTTGCTATGCTATCTGAAATACTACTTGATGAAACTGTTGTTGATATAGGCACTGCATTACTTGTTCCGGTTACTGCGGACATATCTATACTGCTATTAATATTATTAAGTACACCATTTACCGCGTCTGCTAGTCCGAATAATTGATCTTTAAATGCAGATACTAATCTTTCACCAAGGCTCGCTCCTGCTACTGCGTAATCTTTGCCGTAACTTGTAAGTAAACTTGTTATTTCTTTTTGGTTATCGCTAATTATCATTTTTTCTGCTTCTGCATTTAAATTTGCTTCTGTAGTTTTATTAGCGTAAAAAGTTTTAATATTGTCTAATTGAGTTGCATATGAAGCTGAATTTGCTGTTGCTGTAGCTTCTACCGCTGCCTTATCTGCTACATTTTGTGTTGCTAAAGTTGCTTTCTGTGCTGTAATACTTTCCTTATATTTTCTAGTTTCATTTGTTTTAAGCAATGTATCTAATTGAGCCTGGACTTCTTTTCTCTTAGTTGCCCCCAGGTGCATGCTTAACTGTCTTCTTAATTCTGATTCGTTCGTGCTATCTGCCGAATCTTGATTAGCTATATCGTATTGCGTAGACTCTGCATCAAGCGAGGCAGTTCTAGCACTGTAAATAGTCTCTATAGTTGCTAAACTACTATCTTTTAAAGCTGTATTACTAGCTATTTGCTTATTAACATTCGCTTCTGCTTGGCTCTGTTGATCTGCATAGCTTTCTTTTAAAGCATCCTTTATGTTAGTAAATAGTCCAGTTAAACCAGTAGCTAGGTTATTTGTTTCTGTCTCTGTTGCCTTTGCTATAGATTCTGTAGTAGTTATAACCTCTTGGCCCATTTTTATAACCGCTAAAGTGGCTGAATCTAATTCCTTACGAGCATCTATGCAATCTTGTGAAGCATATCCAAATTGGTACCCTATTTGTTGCCATTTAGCTGTTAATAGGGTAACTTCATCTTGTGCATCTAAAAGAGAATTTTTTTGATTTTCTAAATTCTTTGTTAAATCATTTGTATCTATTGCAAGCCTTGCCATGTCACTATCTAGTGACAACATTGGGTTATTAAAATAAGTGTTTATTTTTTCTTTCATATCTGACCCAGTGATTGCTTTTACTGCTGTAGATATAGCCTTTTCAACCAGTCCTACATTGTTTTGTATTCCACTTGCTAAACTCTGCATAGTATAAGCCCCAAGTTTAGCTGTTGTTCTGTCTGTAATAACAGTATCAAATACTTTTGATAAATTAGTTGTAATGCTGTCTGAAATTCCTTTTGCAACCGTGGATATTGCATCAGTTACAACCTTTTTATTATCTTTAATTCCACTTGCAAGTCCGTTCATAAAATCAGGCATCCATGATTCGTAGTCTGTTAAAGGCCCTTCGTCTGGAACCGAAAAATGTAAGAACTTTCTTATATCTTGTGCAACTCCTTTTATTGCATCGCCTACCGCTCCTGCTGCACCTTTTATTCCATTAACAATTCCCTCTATCATATCTTTACCCCAAGTAAGGGCTTCTCCTGGCAATCCTTTTATATATGCAATTCCATTACTAAAGCCACTTCTAATAACTCCACCTAGTGTGCTTAGTACGCTTGTGATTCCATTTTTAAGAGCATTAAACATATTTATACCTAGGCTCATAAGCGTTCCAGGTAAATTTCTAAAAAAGTTAAGAATGCCATTAAAAATATTGATTGCCCCTGCTTTAATTCCACTACATATGCTAATAATACCTGAACTTAAACCATTCCATGCACTTATAGCTAAACTTTTAATACCGGACCATAAACCACTAAAAAATGTTTTTAATCCATTAAAAATAGACTTAGCTGTATTAACTATCCCACTCCACATTAATGATAAAAAGCTTGCTATTGCAGTAACTACTCCAGTAAATATTAATTTAATTCCTGCCCATATTTGCGTAAAGGCTGCTTTAAGCCCATTAAATATTGAAATTGCATCGGTCTTAATCTTTCCAAAATTTCCGGTGCATAAATCTAATATTAAAAGTATCGGGCCTAAAAAAATTAATTTAATAGCTGCCCACACACCACTAAAAAATGTTTTTAATCCATTGAATACTGTTGTTAAACCACCTTTTAAACTATTAAATATGTTAATTACGCCTTGTATAAGTGGATTAAGTATTATCATTGTTGCTGCAACTATCTCTGCCCATATTGTAGATAACGTTGTTTTTATACTGGTTAATACATTGCTTATAGATGTTTTAATGCCATTCCATACGTTCGTAGCACCAGTGCCTATACTTGTCCATAAATTACTAAACCATGCAGGTATACCAGTAAAAAATGTAACTAAACCATTCCACGCCATTGGTATTGTAACTGTAAAAAATCCAACTAGTGCATCAACTACAGTTTTGGTTATGGCTTGGATATTAGTCCATAGGTCAAGCCAAAATGCTTTAAAAGGTGCACAATGATCCCACAATAATTTAAATCCAATTACCAAACCCGCTATTACTGCTATTGCAATACCGACTGGTCCAGTTATAAAACCTATTACCGCTACTAATGCAGAAACAGCCGGTGTAGCTGCTGCAACTCCTGTTGTTAATACTGCTATTGTCCCACTAATTGTAGTTATTACCGCGACTACTGCTCCAACTACGGTTGCAATGCTGCTTATTATAAATGCTAATGGTGCTATTACCGCTATTATTCCTAATATAGCTAATATTGTTTTTTTTGTTCCTTCGCTCAATCCACTAAATTCTTTTGCTAATTTTGCAATATATTGAGCTACTTTTGCTAATATCGGTGCTAATATGACTCCTATAGTTGAAGAAGCTTCTTTTATACTCTCGCTTGCTATTCTTGCGCTGTTAGCTGCACCAGTACTTGTATTTGCAAAGTCACCTTGGCTATTCTTGGTCTTATCTAATACATAAGCATATCTTAATTGTACTTTTTCAGCTTGTGTCATATCTTTAAATAACGTCTTATGACCTGTGCTTAATGCAAACGCACTTAATGTGCTGTCTAACATGATTACGCCTAGCGATTTAAGACTTTCACCTTCACCTGTAAATATTCCTTTTAACGCATCTTGTGCCTGATCTAATCCTATATTTTTAAAACTTGCTAAATCTCCAGCTAATCCACCTAATTTAGTTGACATTTTAGCGGCTTCGCTTGTATTTATACCCATACCGCTGGCCATATCACCAAACAATGAAGCCATTTCTAAAGCGCTACCCTTGGCAATACCAAACTTATCAAGCGTAGTATCTGACCATGTTTTTACTTCATTTGCATTTTTTCCAAACGCAACATCGACTTTATTAGTACTTTCGATCAAATCTGAACCCATTTTTACAGCCGCTCCACCTAATGCAACAATTGCTAAAGTAGCTGGTGTAGTAGCTTGCCCAACTCTGCTGGCACTTGTTGCAACTTTTCCCGAAGCTTCTGAAACTTTGCTCAATGATGAATTACTTTTCTGTGCTTGTACTTCTAAGTTTTTAAGCTGACTTTCTGTTTTAATTACTTCTCTTTGTAAAGCTTGATATTGCTTTTCTGATATATTACCTTTTGCAAATTGTTCTTGAGCTTGTGCTTCTGCGCTTTTTAGTGAAACTAATTTTTCTTTTGTATTCGTTACGCTTTTAGCTAATAATTCTTGTTTTTGTTGCAATAAAACTGTATTTTTGGGATCAAACTTCAATTGATAATTTACTTGTTTTAATTGAGACTGTAAATCACTACTTGTTTTGTTTACTCCCTTGAGCGCCTTGTCTAAAGGCCCTGTATCTCCATTTATTTCGACTGTTATACCTTTAATGTTATTCCCAGCCAAATTATCCCTCCTTTCTTCCGTATTTGTCTCTTAGTCTTACTCTATCGGGCTTTGTTTGCTCCATTATCCAGCACTTATCTAAATATTCTCTACCTTCTTCGGTCTGCATATAGTTATAAATAATTGCATCCCTAAGAAATAACCAATATTCAAATACACACATATCTTCTAATTCATCAAAACTATAGCCAGTGTAATCACTGACTCTTTTTTCTTCTACTGTATTAACGTTATAATGTCCCTTATCTTCTCCATCGTCAAAATAAGGGACTCTTAGTTTTTTGAGTCTTTAGTTTTGCTTAACCATTCAAAATATGATGTAAGAATTGCATTTATTTGGTCGAGATTTAAATTTGATAATGATTCTGCTGTTATTTTTGTTCTTACTTTATTTTTATTTAATAACATTTCGACCGCATCATATAGGCCATCTGTAGCCTTTTTACCATCTTTGGTACCGCTTAATGCCGTTATTTTAGTAAGCATTTTTTTGCTAGGCGGTTCAACTTCTAAATTCAGCTCAACTTCTTCTTCAATTTCTTTCTTATCTACAATTTTAGTAACTATTAATCTTAATTTTATATCCCAATATCTTTTATTAATTGTATTTAAATTAAACATTTGACAACCTCCAAAGGGGCTATACACCCCGTTATTTTATACTAATGATGTAACTACTATTTCCCCTGCTTTAATTGCTTTAAATGCGCTATCAACTTCAACTATTCCAATTTTGTTTCCAGTTACAGCAGCAATGTCAATTATTCCATCCCATGCTGTATACCCTGATGCAACATTGCAAATATCATTTAATGATGGACGTGTAACCGTAGTCGCAGTTTTATACATATAGCTATTGCCAATTGTAAGTGTTGGTGTTACAGTTATTTTAGTGGTGCCGCTTGTTGTTCCTGCTATTGAAACCGCCGTTAATGCAGTGACCGTCCCAGGGATATCTTCTTCATATATAATTTTTGTTCCCTCGTTATCCATTGGTGCTGCTATAAATTCAGCGTCGACAACCGTTTCTTTATCCGCTGCAAATTTAAAACTAAATCCAGCTTGATTATTACCGACTATCGTCACTCTAATGTTTCCGTCTACAGCATCAAGATACACAAATCTAATTACATATTTCTTTCTATCTTGATTATTCATGCCACCTATTTTTACAATTCTTTTCCCTGGAGTTGATTGTTCATCAACTCTTGCTGTAGCACATAATCTTTCCAATGTATCGCCATTCCATGTCATTAGCCCGCTTTTTAGAGTTACTTCTTCTTCTGTTAAAATTGTTTTGCTTACAAGCCCTAAATCGTCTTTTGCTTCATAATATTTTGGCTTGTACTCTAGAGTTGCTCCACCTTGTATCAGCCCGAGCAGATTAGCCGGTACCTCTAATTCTAAATCCGTTGGGAGTGTTTCACTTACAAACTCTGTTGTATACAATTTACCTGACCCTAAAACTATTTTTTGTTTACCATCTATTGCCATTAACAACTACCTCCTAAAATTTTTCTACAAAATTAAAATCGTATGTAGTTTCGAACCACATTTCTGTGTCGTCCCACATACGATCTTTTTTATACTTTATTGATTTTTCATTTAATAATTTTTCTATTAATATTTCTGAAACGTGATCCACTTTTAAAGAATACAATTCAATACTTATATCTCTATCCGCTATACAATTTTTATCATCAGCCCCGCTTACTGAAGCACCTTCCATAAAAATTATATAAGGTAAAGGCGGAGGTTTTAAAAAACGTTCCTCTGCAACTTTAAGGCTTATAGTTTCCAACCATGGCTTAATGTCCAGCATTTTCTATTACCTCCTTGGATAATTCTTGCATTCTTTTTATTGCTAATTCTTCACCAAATTTAATATGAGGATATGCTTTTGCTCTTCCACCCTGGTTTAGAGCATGTCCTTTTTCTAATAAATGGGTTAGCCTATATTCATCACCACTTACATACCATGTATATCCACGATTATATTGTGTATCAGTTGTTTTTTTAATTTTAAAAGCTTTAACATACTTATTGCCTGAATGTTGTTTAAAAGTTACATGTGCTTTTATTTCTTCATTACATTCTTTCGCTACGATTCCGGTAGAATTTTTAACACCTTCTGTAACTACTTCACTATAACTTGATAGTTCTTTTAATATTGCACTAGCTAAGTTATCTATGCTTATATTACTCATATATTTGCCTTATCTAACGTTAAGTCTGCGCTAGGTGGATTAGTGCCATAAATAGGTTGTACTATTTTAATGCCATATGGTACACCTTCAATTTCAACATAATCTTCGTTATCTATGTCACCTAGTTGAGGTATTCTTATAACTCGATTTATATTGATATTCCTGGCATTTCCTTCAAAAAACCTTTTAAAGCCTAGGATTCTATTCTCAAATCCTAAGCTTGTATGTTTATTGGGAAGTCTTTTTTCATCTTCATCAGTAGTAAATATGTTACATACACCATCATTAAAATTTGAAAATTCAATATTATCTATTTTTATTTTCATACTTCCACCACATCGGGTTGGGAGTCTACCAAACTTTGAATGTGTAAAGACATTAATTCACTAGCAAAATTCTTCTCAAATACTTCTAATGCTTGGCTATTAATATATCTACATCTATCTTTTAATAAGTCTCTTGCTAACCTATTTACCTCAAAATCAATAGCAGACACACCCGCAATTCCTTGCAAATATGCCACACTACTTTCAATTGCATCAATTAAATTTAACTCTGTGTTGGCATCCTCCCACGTTATGTGTAAGTATGCCTTTATCATTTCTAGTATTCCCTCGGGTACTGTTGTAGTCATTTAAACCACCTCTTATTAAGCTTGTTCTTTAGTCTTAACAACATTGTTTACTGCTACTTCTAATACTGCTGCGGTCATTCCAGTAATATCTGCGAGTATAAACGCATTATCATCAAGTGCTCTACCATTACCATACATTTTAGATAAATAAACTCTTTCATCGTCTAGCCATCTAAACTCATCAGAAAATTCAATTTTACCACCATTTGTTCCCGCTCCAATTCCCATAAGGTACTTGTCAGCTAAGCCAAATATAGCTGTTCCTGCTGCTACTGCTGTGCTTTGTATTATAGTTGTTGGGAATGGTAATACATTGTAAGAATAACTACCATCTAGTGCTCTTACAGTTGTGTTTGGGTATATTCTTGTGAAATAATCTACTGGACTAACTACTATTAATATATTGGCTACTGGCCTTTGCTTTCCATTGGGTGCTTGTGCAAGTTTCGCAGCTATTGCACCAAATGTTAGTGGGTTTAAATTAGATACTACCATTGGAGTTTTAAGAGGATATACACCAGCTGTTACTGTTACATCATCAGCTACACTTCTGTTCATCCCGATTGGCTCATTTAATCCAGTACCATCAATTATTGCTGTTTCTGTTGCAAGTGCTATTGCCTCGCTCAATACTCCACGTACATATGCATCTATCCATTGTGGGCCAACCGCTAACATATCTTTGCTTATTGGCATAAATGCAGATAATTTACAAAGTGTTAAATCAATTACTCCGATTTGTCCAGCTAGTTCTTTAGTTATCGCAGAGTTAATAGGGCCCCAAAATGCTAATTGAGCACCTTGTTTATTAACGATCATCTTAGTTAATATAGTAGTATTGGTAAAATTAATTGCAGCTAACAAAGGATGTTCTGCTTTAATATCAGCAATAACATTATCTATGATTGTCTCAGGGTACGCTGCTGGTAAAGTCGTAAATGCTTGTCTAGGATCACTAGATCTCATAGCAGTAATTACACTTTGATAAAATTTATCCTCAACCGCGGTTAACTGGTGCACTCCACGTTTAGTTAAAATATTACTGTCTGCTGTTTTTTGATATGTTTCAAACTCTTCCATTACATTTTGTTGAACATCTTCTGCAAATGCTGCAAATGCGGTTGCTATTGCATTTTCGTCTGTGGATTTCATTGCCACCGCTAAGCTATCTTTAAGTTGTTGTTGAATAAGATCTTTATTTTTAATTGTCATTATTTTACCTCCATTTTTTTATTAAATGCCATCATTAATCTTTCAGCATTAGTTTTCTGTACTATTAATTCTGGTGGAACTTTTAAAACTGGTTCCTGTTGTTCAACTTCAAATTTCATTGCAGCATTAAATCTTTGTTTAGCTTCTGTAATTGTCTTATCTTCTTTGCCAGTTATTTCATCAGCTAACCCATATAACAAACATTGTTCAGCACTAAGCCATGTTTGTTCATCTAATAATGCTTTCAAAGTTTCTGCTGTTAATTTGTCACCAGCTTTTGCAAGATAGCTTGAACAACTAGCACTATCTATAACTTCAACATCATTTGCAGCCTTTCTAAGTTCTTCCGCATTGCCCCACGCGCCCATGGCTGCATGATGTATCATCATTAATGTATTTGTACCCATTACTACTTTATCGCATGCCATTGGAATTACGCTTGCTGTCGAACATGCAAACCCATCTATATAAGCAGTTTTCTGTGCAGTATGTCTTTTTAGTTGGTTATATATTGCTAAGCCTTCTTTGACACTTCCACCATAACTATTAATATAAATATTAATTTGTTTAACATCTTTTGCACTTTCAAGTTGAGCCCTCATATATTTCGCAGATGTTTCGCTTTCAGTAACTTCATCAGTCCACCAATTCACACTATCCTCTGCTACATCATCGTAAATGTATAAATCAAGTGTTCCGATTTCTGCCATTTGCTTAATTAAAAAATTAGTTTTTGTTTTTGCCATAATTATCACCCCCTTTCATTATTGTTTTGTAACTGTAGTTGTTGTAGTTTCAACCCCTAGACTTTCAATCTTTTGATAATTTTTAGTTATTACATGTTGTCTGCTCCACGGTGTATTCAATGCTACATCTCCTGCCTTTACTCTTAAATCATCGATACTATAGCCTCCACTAGCAATAAGCTTATCAAAAGCCTCTGATATGCTAAATAGATCAATATGTCTAATTGTTGTAGTATCAATTCTCATATAGTTACCAGCTAAAAAAGCGGGTTTGCCATAATTTTTTCTAATATTTTCCTCATCTATCATGCAACATATAGGGTCAACGCAAAATGTCAAATAATTTGTAGTCGTTGCTACTATGTCTGCAATGTCCCCTCTCAACAATGAAGGTGGTATTTTAAACGCTTGCCCTGTTCTTTCAAAGATTTCTTTTGTGATAACTGCTATATCTGCAATTTCACTAGTGCTTTTTTTACTTGCTTCTCCACCGTTCTCGGTATATTTATAACCTTTTTCCAACGGTAATACTGCATTTCTTGATTCAAAATATGTTTTGAATCTTTTGTTCATAAGATTTTCTAACTTCTCCTGAAAGTTTACGTTACCGCTTGCTGTTGAATCAATGTCAAGTATGCCTTTGCGCCCACCGCTTTGGTCGTATTTGTCTACGGACATATTTAACAGATCGTTATACCCTTTAACTAAATTACTTAATAATGCCCTTATATCTGTATTCCCTAGCTTGTAATAGTAAACATCGCTCATATTGTAGGTTTTATTAAAACTTAAAGTACCGCTAGTAATACTACTAAAGGTATTTTCTGCAATTGCAAATTCTTCTTGATAAAAAGAGTCCGCGATTATGAGCTGATCGCCTATAGGTAATACTAAAACTTCATTGTTAAATAGCAATTTAGTAATTAATTCTTGCTGAAACTGGCTTGAATTTTTATTTTTGCTAGGTTCTATGTTCCATTTGTAATAATTGTCACCTTTAAATTCAATACCTTTTGCATAAGTTTTAAACTCACACTTCGATACACTACTAGCTATTAAGTTAATCGCGCTAAATACTGCAAATAATTCGATATTTAATTTTTGCTCAGAAGAAATCGCTGTCGAGGTCATGTTTACTGTTGTTCCTCCTACACCTAGGAAACTTTTCATCCAGTCTATGAAACCAATACTCATATTATTGTTCTCACCTCCCCTCATGTTTTGGGTATAAGAAAAGCACCCTAGCTATTAGAGTGCTTCACGTTTTAAAGAGTTATTTCATTAGGTAAGTTTAAATGTGCCCTTACTGCTAATGTTAATTTATTTGAGTTAATAGGTATTAATGGAAGTTCGAGAGTAATAACTCTATCTTCATCGTAATTTATAATCATAAACATTTTAATTTTCGTTGTTTTATTTTTACCGATTCCAGACATCCCTCCAACTAACAACCCTAAAGGGCCTAACAAAAGTCCACCTGCAACCGCTCTCCCACCAACACTTTTATTATGTTCTATAATTTCTTTTTCTGAAATAATTCCAATTCTTTTTATTTTATCAATACTTAAGTTTACCGTTTGTTCTATTTGCTTTTTAGTATAAGTTTTATTCTTAAATATTATACTTCTCTTACTTTCATTCCATGTAGCATAAATCATTATATCTTTTAAATACATTGCTTCTAAGCCACTAGTATGTTTTGCTGCCATCTCTATATTGCCATCATTATCTTTCTTACTAAATAACCCCACATCTATCAACTCCTTACATACATATATAATACTACATATTTATAATAGTTAATAGGTATAGCAATCTAAGTCTAGTTCCACTGCACCCTCGCTATCCTCTAAATCTAATCCCCCAGCTATCATAGCCGCAATAAATGCTTTAAATCCATCTGTTTTTCGGCTCTTAGGTTCAATTTTGCCATATGAAATGTTATCATGTGGTTCAGATTTCTTGCTTGTATTGTTTGTGTACCACCTCATTAAAGGTGAATCTCCATACACTATATCGTGCTTAACAAATAAAGAATTTATTGTAGGGGCCACAAACATTTCATCAGACGGTCTTGCAATCTTAATATTATTTGCACCGTCTTTTTCTATATCGAAACCTACTTCTTTCAATGCTCTTTTAAGTGTTGCAAATCTAAACTTATCCATGCCAAGAGTGGTTATATTATATTTAAGTGCTTGCTCTGCCAACCATTCAGCTGGTAAGTTGGGTGTTACTTCTACATCATCAACAAATGTTAAGAGTTTTCCGCCCTTTTCACTCGCCCATTCATCTAATGGCGCCTTAATTCTTTTCAAGTCTTTGCATCTTTTACATACCCACGTATGGCTTAGCCAATAATATTTGCCTTTAAATAAAAACAATAGGCCAGCGCATACAAAGTCTGTAGTCATAGCGAAATCTATGCCCGCTGTACATGTTAGCCCTTCTAAATTCGGTATTTCTTTATCGGTTGCAAGTATATTTTCCCATGATGTAACTTCTACATCTATGTTGCCTACTGCTATATTCATCCTCTTAATCATAAAACTAGAATTACTTATCGGATCATCTTTGTAGTCAACATATTCACGTTTCATAGTTGCAAAAAGTTCAGGGAAATGATGTAATGAAGGGTTTGCTTTATCCCACATTTTAGGATTATTTACTTCTTCTTCATCATCCAGTTTAGAAATAAAACATATTAATCCATTATCTTCTCTAGCACCTTTTAATATATCTAGTGCCCTTATAATTAATTTATCTAAAGGGCCATCCCTCACGTCTCCATTTGTAGTTGTAATTGTCGTACGTGGATTTTTCTTTTTCCCTAGGCCTGTTTTAAATACCTGAATGCTACTATAATTCTCATATTGATGATACTCGTCAAAATCTACTTTACCAGGTCTACCACCATCTTTAGTTTTTGCGTTTGATGTTCTAAATCTAAGTTTAGATCCTGTCTTTATACAAGTTATTAATTCTTTAGTCCATGTAAAAAAATTCTTTAACACTTTTTTATTAGCTTCTAGCACATTCCATACATCATCAAAGCTTGTCTTAGCTTGCTCCTCTGCATTTGCACAAATATCAATATCATAGTTTTTCACTGGATTATAGTCACCTATTAAACAAAAATCCTCAAATGATAAATAACCATTTTTACCTGCGCCACGTCCTACAAAAATAAGTAAATCAGGCCATCTTAAAATACCAGGACTAGAGTACGTACAATTATGGAGGGTAAAACAAAATACCTCCCATTCAATTAAATCAAATGGAAAGTATTTCTGCTGGCTTAAATACTTATGCAATTGTACTTCATCAATAAATAAATTTTCATTTTCAAAACATTTTTCTATATAATCTATCAATTGGAACTGTTCTTTACAAACTTCTATTTTTTTACTTCTTACTAAATCAATATAATTTTGTAATTCAGGTATTAATACTTTATAGCTCAATAGCATCACCCACGACATTGTCAATTGTTAATCCAAGTTGCTTAAGTATTGCTAGTTTTTGTTTATTGAATGTTACTGCATTTTTTAAAGATTCATTCTCTTTCATCATCATAAAACCCGAAGCTGATTTTGCTTTATAACGTCTTCCGCGTGTTTTTACATCTTCTTGCATTTCAACTTCTTGATTAAAGTACCAAATATAATCATCAATTAAAGATAAAAAGTAATCTGTTTTTGCATCTTTATTTTCAAGTTGTTTAATTAATGACTCCTTAACTTCAATTGCATTTTTCATATTTTAAAATTTTTCTCCTTTCACTCAGATTTTTCCCACATGCGTGATGTTTCTCTTTTGTCTTAATATTGCACCGTTCTAGCAGATTCCTAGAATTTTCCCACATTTTTCGACCGGGGGTAGCCTATAGCTTCATTCTCATTTATAATTTTACTTCAAACGTAAATATCAGTGACAGCCCCATTCTTTTCAATATTATATATCCTTATTGATAACCCTATTACCATCGTAGTTTCTAGTAGTGATATGTCTTACTGGCAAACCTACGTCTCTTAATTTACTCCATATATCTAAAAACATATCTTTAAAGAAGAGTTCATCATAATGTCTACCATATCTTCCATGCCAATCTGAATACTCCCAAATGTCTTGTTTATTAATTGGTTTGCCTATTGTCATCGCAAGATTGATACAATACATTAATGTTCTACCAATGCCTCTATCTTTAGGTATCTCTACACTGACACTACTACTTGATTGTAATAACATACGTTGCCATTCATATAACTTAATGTCCAACGCTTTCTCTACCTTAACTATCTGTTCATCTGTTAACACTGTGCTCATAACCTTACCACCTCTCCTCATTCAATTGTTTCTTAACAACTATATGATGATGAACTAACCAGTGGCATTCACTACACAATGCCATGAGGTTGTCCTTCTCTATTGCTAACTCAGGATGATACTTAAGATACTTGATATGATGTACCATTGTTGCAGGTTCAACCAATCCTCTACTCTTACACATCTGGCATTCATTGTGTTGATCCTTTAATACCTCTGACCTTGGCACTCTCCATATGATATTCATATAGAACGCTTTGATATTGTTATGTAAGTATAGAGTCCTTATCCATTGTACTAACTCCTTAGTATCCATTACCTATTGTAGAATACGCGGTCATCTACTGTTGCTGTCCTTATCTCACCATCTATCTCAACGAATATAGTCTTACGTTTCTTCGGTTGTAACTGTGCTGGCATATTGCAACACAACACATTCATCGTCTTACCGTTGATACTAAACTCTTTAGCATTAGGCTTAACAATACATTTTGTTATTGCTTCTGTTCTTGCTCCATAACTACCACCTATCTTCAGTACACCACCGTTATTAATGGTTATACCCTCATCAACCTTAGTCTTACCTATCTTCTCCTGTTTCTCTAATATCCTATCGCATGTAGCTTCTAAGTTCCTCAACTGCTGCTTTGCTTTATCATATCCTTTAAACTCTACACCTATATCCACCGTTATACCTTTTGCTATCGTACTTGTTTGCTTACCTTTTAAAGCTAAAATACCACCACATTCACATCTCATATTGCCAAGCACCTTATCCCATGCATCTAGCCTATGTTCTTTATCACACTTTAAACATTGATATACAATACTTTTACTCATTATTAACCACTCCTTCATATATTATTGTTCTTTACGTTCTCCACAACTCTCGCCCTCAACTCTTACAATACCTTTACTACATACCCACTCCCTATGACCTCTGTCATACCTTCGTAAGACACAATACTTACAACTGTTTATCTTGTCCTCCACGCTTTACAACTCCTCCTTATATCTCACCAACTTTGGCATTAACTTCTATTGCCTTAAGTCCAGTAATCTTCTTATCATTAGCAACTTTATGAGGATCATCTTTCCAAACAACCTTCTTTTTATTATTAAGCCAATACTTTATTGCTACTATATCAGCCGCTTTATACTTTTTAACTTTAGATATCTTAACATCTTCTTTTGTAAGCACTATATCATTTTCTCCAACTACTTCTTCTTTAACTTTTGTAACTACTTCTTCATAATAAAAATAACCATTACAACATTTAAATAAAGATTCTTCTACTTCATAGTTTCTATTATCTAAGATTTCATCCAATGCATCCTTGATTATTTTATTTTGAGCCTTTTTACGTTTCCATGTTGAGGGCGAAATTCCTAACTTTCCCACTATTTCTTTATCACTACAACCATCCTTAACCATAGATACAATAAGCTTTAGCTGGCTTTCTAGTTCTTCATCCATATTGTTTCTTCCCACGTTATCACCTCATTATAAAGAGCCTTTTGTTTTTCATGGGCTCTTTATATTTTTTTTGCTTAATTTTTAAAATAATATAATTAATATAAAAACTATTCTTAAGCATTGATATAACTAACTTTAAAGCACTTTTATTTTCTACTTGTAAATCGGTAATAACATACACGATTACGGATTATTATTTTACTATTCTTATAATAGATATTATTTTATTGTTAACCCTTAAATAAGTACACCTTATCTATTTACCGATTTATTGCTAAAAAAATATAATTATAATTTTCTAGCAGCTATCTTTGCTGCACCCTCTTTTACTTCATCATCTAACCCTAAATATTTCTTTGTAACTTCAATACTTAAATGTCCTAACGCAATTCTTACATACTCAATATCGTTTGTGGCTTCATATAATCGCCTTGCATAAGTTTTACGTAAACTATGTCCAGTTATGTTTTTAAGATTAATTTCTTTATCCTCAGCAACCTTTTTCAATATGTCTGAATAAGATTGAGCTCTTAAATAATTGCTGTTATCACCTTTTTGCGATGGGAAAGCATATTCACTACTTTTCTTACCCTTAATATATTTTTTAAGAATAGTTTCTAATTGAGGTTCTATACCATGTTTTCTCTTTGGAGGAACCTTTTTTAATGATCTAGGATTATTTTTAATATATGTTTTCCATGCCCTGTATTGTTTTTTTTCTTGAATTTCAAATTGTTTATTACTTAATGCTTCTTTTATCCCAGCAATAGTTAAATCAACTAGGTCCTGTAATCTATATCCTGTTGCAATTCCTAATAAAAACAATGTTAGGTTTCTTTCGGACCATGTATTACTAATTTCTTCTAATCTATATTTAAATCTTTCATATTTGCTCTCTAATATAGGCTTTGCAGGTCTTTTTATCATTCATTTCTCACCTGTCTGCTCTTTATATGAGGATCAAGTATAAGAACGCAATCTTTCAATTTTGATTTAATCCTATTACTCATACTTTTACCCCCTCTTAATTTTGAGTATAAGAAAAGACACTGGATTATCTCCAATGTCTTTCTTCATTTCTCGTTATACATACTATAATCTAGTAAAACCGTCAAAAGACGTCATTTTTAAAAATAGTTTATTTATTTTTTAATTTTCTTTCTTTTTTAATTTTAGCCATAGTTCTTTCTACTTTGCTTTTACTTATATTTAATCTTTGTGATATTTGTATATAATTTAAATCATCAACATCTTTTAGCTTAACAATTTTATATTCTATACCTGTTAACGACTTTAATTTAATATTCATTAGTTCCTTTTGTTCTAACATACCTTTTAACATCAATTCTTCTCTTTCTAACCTTACTTCTAGCTTATTAATACTTGGTATAACTCTTTCTAATGTTGTAAAATTCATTGAACCATGTGGCATATCTGAATAAGTTTGCGCTTTGAGTTCGCCTGGTGCTTTAAGTAAACCTTCTAAGCTTTTTTTCTCATTCTTAAGCCTTGATATGTTCATGTTTGCTATATCTATTTCTATACATAAGTCTTTATAAGTATTAATTGCGTAAATAATAACCATCCCCTAAGTTTGTTTTATGCAGAAAATCTTTCGTATTCATGTTATAATATAAATATCTCCTATTTTTTTAGTTGATATTTAAAAGGGCTGAATGTTATCTAGACGAGCGGCCCTTTTTTTCGCCCTAATTCTTTTCACTTTGCTTCTGCTTTTAACATCTCTTCCATTTCATCTGCTATTTTATTTGCTCTTACCTCACTTATTCCATTGCTTCTCATTGCATTAAAATAATATTTCTTAACTATTTTTGCAGTATTTGTTATATACTCACCCACTTTTATAATTGCTAGTTCTTTAATCGTTGGAGCTTGTCTTATATTTTCTTTTGGATGCCTTCTTTCGTTTCGGCTCATTTTTCTTTCCACTTTTATATCTCCTTTTTATTCAGTCATATTTTTAATTTATAGTTTTTTACCAAGCTTTTTTCGTTTAATGTAAAGTTTATTTCTATTTACAGCCCTTTTATTGAATTTATTCTTATTAAGTCCCCAAGTCATTATCCAAGGATTATCACTTACAAATTTCATAATAAAATCCCAAACTTTAGTTAATATTTTTACAACTTTTTTCATTACCTTTGCTATTTCACCGCATGCTATTCTTAAGCCTTCCATAGTTTTTTCTGAAACAATTTTATTTTCCATGATTATCTCCTTTTTTATGACAGATTAGTTTTAACTTATGCTTCGTCTAACTCTTCAAAATACTTTGTATATAACTTGATTTTATTTAGTTCTGTAAAAAGTCGTTTTACACTTATTTCATTTTCTTTGTTAAAGTTATGTTGTTCAAAATCACCAATATTAACAGAAAACCAATTTCCTTTTTTAGTTTTGTATAATGTTGTTGGTCTTCTTACATAGATTGTATGACCAGTTAATATTTTTATAGGGTAAGAAGTTTCATATTTTATAATAGTTTCTGCTTTTTCTGTATCGTATATTTTTCCATCAATAATAAATTTCAATGAGTTTCATCTCCTTATCTTTGAAATGCGTAGCTATTTTGCTACCATGCTATATCCGAATGTAGCTATTTCTTGAATATCAATAAGAGTTTGTTTATTGCTACATATTTCCTCTAATTGAATAATTCCACTTTGACAATCTCGTTTAGCATCGCCTATTAACTCAAATATGCTATCTATATCTTTAGATGTTGTATAGTAAGCACACTCACCATTTTTAAATAATATTTTTATTTCAATCATTTCTTCTATTCCATCCATCTTTTATTCCACCTTCGCATTATTCTCATAATATCCTCCATATTTCAAGTCAAATTATTTAGCGAATACGACCTAACTTTTACCCTTAGAATGGTATTTCGCCATCTTCTATAGGTGTTACATCTTCAATATTTGTTTCTTTATTTTCAGCTGGTTTACTACCTGGTTTACCTCCCCATTCAAGGAAGTCAACTTCATCAGCAATAACCTCAGTAACATATCTTCTATTTCCATCTTTAGCTTCATAATTTCTAGTTTGAATGTTTCCAGATACACTTAGCAGTTTACCTTTGCTCATATAGTTAGCTGTTGCTTCTGCTTGTTTACCAAACACTACTACTGGTATG
Source organism: Clostridium estertheticum subsp. estertheticum (assembly GCF_001877035.1). Taxonomy (NCBI): domain Bacteria; kingdom Bacillati; phylum Bacillota; class Clostridia; order Eubacteriales; family Clostridiaceae; genus Clostridium; species Clostridium estertheticum. Next base: position 3,544,148 of record NZ_CP015756.1, read on the forward strand.
AAGTCAGCATCAGGTTGACCTTCTCTTTTAAATCTCCTATTAACCGCTACTGTGAATGTTGCTACTGCTGTTCCAGTTCCCTGAGCAAACTTAAGTTCAGGATCCTTTGTTAATCTTCCAACTATTACAACTTTATTCATTTTTTATTTTCCTCCACCATTTTGTTTTCTATAAATTTTTCCAATATATCTGCTATTTGACCTTTACTAATTGATGTATACCATGTAAATCTTTCATCATCAGTTGATTCCATAATGTTTTTATCAAATATATTAACAACGCCATTTTTAACAGTTTTAACTCTAATAAATATTTGTTCCATTATTCCAACCTCGCTGGTATATCTTGCAACTCTTTATGTTTCAATTCCATTTCTATGGCCATAGCTACATTCCACATTGCCGCTCTAAGGTGTTTTTCTTCTTTCTGTCCTCTTAAATAGCAGCTTAAATGTCTAGTGGCTGAATCCAGTAGGCTGTGTAGTGGAATACCCTTTTCACAATTTCTTTCACCATACTTTAAAGCTCCATCTTCACAATGAATTGCTAATTCATGTATGGCATCCCAAGGCAATAAGTCATATCTGCCTTTACCTATGTGCATGTCTCTTACTGCACCAGTACTAAACTCTGTTCTTTCTCCACTATCCTTTATAGTTTCTTCTTTTTTTATTACCATTTTTGTTTAGCACCTTTCTTTTTAGATTTAATTATGTTTCCTACTTGAAAAAATTTTCTTTTCATATACTGATCTGCTTCTTTTTTCCCTTGTGCTGCTACCTTATCCCTACGTTTAAATTCATTTACAGTAACCTCGACTTTTTCTTTTAAAGATAATTCTTGAAAATCCATGTTTTACTCCTTTCGGTATTTTGTATCGTAGGACCATAAACTTAATTTTTGAATATTAAACTCTTTAACATTGCCATATCTGGTTACCACTTTCATTTCCAATGTATATCTAATTAGCTTGTCTACTTCCAATGCAATTTCTTTTAGTTCTAAAAGTTCTTTATTGGTCAAACTTAGACACCTTCTAGTCTGTGGTTATTTTCTTTACAGTATTTAAAAATTATTATATTATCTTTGCAGCTCTCAATTATTCTGCCACCGAGTGCTTCGTCTAGGTCCAGTAACATATTTGCATTACACTCTGAATTGTAAATAGTTGGTTTATGGTTAACGTACCTTTGATTCACTATAGGATATATATGTTTCATATCCGTTTCTTTTAATTCTCCGATAAGTTTTCCTTTTTTAACTTTATCTTTGAACAAATCATCAATTATCAATAACTCACATGTAATATATTTAGATTGCATTTTATTATAATTTTCTTCATCCATTGCATTAGCTTTAAGTTCTCTAGTTGCTTCTAAATATGGCATATATATAACTTCTACATGATCTTTTCTTTCTAATAGTGCTTTTCCTATTGCCAGTGCTAAATGTGTTTTACCTGCTCCTGGCTGTCCTAAAAATGCTACACTACTATTCCTTTGTTCTTTTATGGCATCAAATTCTTTAACGTATCTAACCGCCTTGTTTCTTGCATCCACTCTTATGCTTGTATTAACTTCATATTCTTTAACTGATTTAACATCATCAGGATTAACACCAAACTTTTTCCAACGTCTTTTTACAATCTCCAATTTATAACATTGGCATCTTTTAAGGCCATTTTCTCCTTGTATCCAACTTGTATCTTTGCATTTATCACATTTGTATTTATCCGGTATACTTTGAGAAGTCGTAGTCTTCTGTTGAACTCGATTCATTATTCTGCTTAGAGCTTCCATACTTGCCCTCCTTAATTTCAAAGATACCTTTCCAGCTGTTCATTATGCTTTGTTCTACTATTGCTATTTTGTCATTATCATTATTAGCTAATTTATTTAATTTATTTAATATAAGAGTTAAAGCCTTATTTGTAGGTGCTGCTTTAACTGCTTTTCTCATTTCAATAAAATTAATTATTGTATTCTTTAATTCTTCATTATTTGTATAGTCAGATATTAATAAATTAAGACTATGTTTTGTTGTTGGCTTCTTCTTTTTATCTAACTCTATCTCTAACTCTATATCTAACTCTTTTCTCTTCTCTCTTATCTCTGTGTTACATTTTGTTACTGGTGCGTTACAAAGTAACAGTTTTTCCTTTTCTCTGAACCTTCTAACCCTTTCAGCTCCTTGTGTTTCATTCCCTATACTTAATGTTGCATTTTTCATTAAATACTCATTTTCATTCAATTCTTCTAATAATCCAAATTTAACTAAATACATTATTGTAACTTGTACATTTTCAAATTCTTCATCAATTTCTAGTGCTATTTCTGCTGAAAAATTATCTTCTATACCTTCAAAATATAATCTGCCTTCTTTTTTTAAACTTAGCAGCTGCATTTTTAAATATATAATTGTATAAGTATCACCACCAGCAATTTTTCTTAGCTTTTTTATTTCCTTTTGCCTAAAGAAATCTTCTTTTAACTTAAGCCAGTAATATTTCTTAGCATTATTCATTTTGTCCTCCGTATTTATTTAAGTCATAAAATTTTATACTTCATTACAGCGGTTTTCTGATTCAAACTTTTCTTTAGCAATATAAAAATCGCTTAACTTTATTTCTATAAATCCCTCAACTACATCTGTCTCTTTTAAATGTTTACTCTCAACTTTAATATACAAATTTTCACCATTTGGGAATTGACTATAGCTGCACCCATAGCAACCTAATGATTCAAAATAATCTGATATTCTTGGACCCGATAAATTAATAACAATTTTTTCATTTACACATTTTTGACTAAACTCTTTAGATATTTTAGAGCTTTTCTTAAATGCATATAAATTATTCTCGTCGGGCTTGCATAACATTTTGCAAAATTTAATTAGATCATTTTCACTTGGTTGTATACTAAGTCTAATTCCTTTTTTATTGTATTCTTCAAATGAACAATTCATAAAACCATTCCCGCCCATCATATATACACTCGTTTCAATTTCCTCTTCAATAAAGAATTTCTTAACAAATTCACGTTGCTGTTCGCTAAATACTATGACTTTATTTAAATCTTGAAGATATTTGCTTTCTTTTGTTACCATAAAACTTCTTTCCATTTTAATATTTCCCCCTTTTAAAACGTACGTTTTCAACCTGTATGTTTGGTCACGATATTTTTATATTTCGTAGTAACTAGTTTTCTGTAAAATCATCAAAATGTAAATATACATATCCCAAATCATCTAAATCACATATTGTTAATTCATTAAAACCTCCTAAACTTTCCTCAATATATTGTGTAATCCAATCTTCATCATCAATGTTATTAGGCCTATTAACTTTTTCATTTTGGTCAACTTTTATAATTATTGGTTTATCATCATTTCTAGTTACTAAATATCTTTTATAATATTCCATTAATATCCCCTCTCATATTCCTCAGTTAATTCACGATTTTCTTTAACAAATCCATCGTAGATACTTTCTTGCAACCCTTTGTTTTCGGTAACTATTGCACAAGGACAAGAATGTTCATAGCACATACCCCAGTAACCGCATCCATGATTCATTTCCATATCTTTAAATTCTTTTTCACTTAACATTTACTGGCACCTCATTCCATTTTTTTAAATATCTATCTAGTTCAGTTTGAACAACATACCAACAACCGCATGTTTTACCACTAGGAACTAATTTTTCAACTTTGATATCGTATCTTAACTTTGCTAATTCAATACCCTCGTTATGAGCAATATGTTTGAGCGTATAAGCAACTTGACCTAACATAGTAGAGTTTAACCTTTGCATTTTATACAGCCTCATATCGTTGCTTATCCATATCGTCGCACCAATTACAAAATGCTTTGTAAATTGGGATTGCATTACCTGTCCCAGCCCATCCGCAAAATCCTATAAACCCATCCTTATTAAAGCTAATACATTCTCTTTGAGTAAAATAATGACTATTTACAAATAAATAGCACTCAATTAATTCTCCATTTCTTGTGAACTTACTTTTTACTTTTAAGCTCATTCTCATAGTATCAACCGACATTGTGTGATTTTTGCAAGCAGCTTTTATCTTTTTATTTAACAACATAACTAAAGTACAAATATCTCCCTCAGTTATATCTTTATAAGTAAGCCCTTTATCTTTAAAATACTGTCTAACTGATTCTGAATCTTCTAATTTTTTAGGATTTATACCTCTTTTTATACGTCTTATTTTAAAATCTTCCTCAGTTGGATCAAATAAGTTAAAGTCAGCTTCATTTCTAATTTCAGTATCATTTGTAATTACCCACCACATATTATTTAAATTTCTATATACCTTTCCACGCATTAACCTGCCATCCCAATGCCTAAAGTATTTTATTTGACCGTTATAAATGATCTTTTTATCTCTATCGGTATTGTTATAACTAGCATCACAGGTTGTACCATCTAAATCAGATAATTTAAAATTCATGTCCTTTTGTGGATAATGACAACTACTTACCCAATCATGTTTAATTTTATCTTCTGCTAGTTTATATTCATGTTTCTCTTTATTTTCCACTCCTAACTTTTCTAGAAATTCAGCTATTTTATTTGATTCATTAATAAATAAGAGTTTTATTAAATATGGCATCATTTTAAATTTATCAAAATCATAAAAACCACCATTATTATTTTTTACATTAATTTCTTGATAAAATTCAATTGCAAATCCTGCTGGATATCTATGTGTTTTAAATCTTAATTCGCCTTTTTGTCCAGCTCTATGATCTTTACTCAAACATTTATAATCTTTTTCGATTCTAGGATCTTTGCTTACTTTAAATCCTCTTTTTTTCATAAAATTCAATACTTTATTATGAATTTTATAATGTGCCCAATCATCTGCTAACATATCTTTTTTCTCTTCTGATTTATTATTAAAATTAATACTTACTGAATCTTTATATATAGTAAAACTACTTGTACTCATAATTTTCCCCTCTCGATTTTTATTATTTACTTCGCGATTTTTGTCAATTGCGATGCTTCATAATTAATTTTGTGATATAATTACACTAGGATTTTTACTTTTGGACACTTTGGCGAGTGTCTTTTTTATTTGCAAATTTTGCTCCATATTTTTAATCCTTTTAATGTAGCTTCAATATTATGTTTTTTACATAAATTGATGTAATTTCGTAATGATTTATTAGTCATCTTAAATCACCTCAGTGCCTGTTTTTTTAGAATAACTTCTATCGACTTTTATAGGCGTAAACTTATTTTCTTTGCATCTATTTATAATTGTTTTATCGCTTACATGATATAATTCCGCCAATTCTCCATAAGTCCATCTGCGTTCAACTCTAAGCCTGCGTAGTTCATCTATATCTATTCTTTTATACATAACTTTTTCTCCTTTTTCTATTTTAATAGCCTTTGCTTAATTGGACATTTACCAACTTTCTAAATTCGCATACTGGACAAATATATTTCATATTTAAAAGTTTTTTAACTTTCTTAGCAGCTTTTAATGTATTTCTTTTTTTTATTGTTTTTGTTCCACACTCTTTACATTTAATTTTTATTTTCATAAATTTCACTTAGTAAATCATGCTCATCACGTAATGGCATTATTACTCCTATAAATTCCTCATTTACATAAATTCTTAAATTTGGCAATATTCCATCATTTGATGCTCTGTACTGAACATTCTTAAAGATATCAACATATTCTTTTTGATAACTAACAAACTTATCACCTATTTTGAAAATATTAACTATTCCTTTAGATCTAACATCTTTCAAATATGGAGTTTTAATAGCTTCAAGTTCATTTTCACATTTAGTTACAAATCCTAACTCAGTTGATAATGTAGGTGTCCAATTTCTATAATTTGTGATTGCACCTATTTTAAATAATTTTTGTATAACTATATCTAAATCATAAGTGCATTCAACTATTAAATAGCCATTACAATATTCAAAGCCATCATCGTTTAAATTTACAATATTTCGTTCATCCACTTGCATTAATTTTGAAAGCTTACTTTCATTGATAAATTCTTTATGGTTTATCATTATATATTCACTCCCTTTAACGTAGTTTGATTATTTAATAATGTAATATCATCTTGTAAATAAAGTGGTAATATATAGTCACTTACTATTCCTCTAGCACTATCAATTTGTGATCTTTTTATAGCTTCATATCTAGTAATGCCAAATTGTCTTTTAAGTTGTCCTTGAATATCTGCATAAACTTTTCCTCTAAGCGAATTATCTTGGTATGCAGGTGTTTTATATCCACCTAATGATTTAATGCCTATTTTTCTAACTAGTGCTTGTAGTTCCTTACAATCTATATTGAATAGTGGCATATCATTTTCTAACTTATCCATCCTTAAATTTGTTTCTGTACTCCGCTTATCTATTACAAATATTGCTTGCAATTCTTGGCTTAATTTAGGTTGTCCATTTATTAATGTTCTTTCCATTTCATTAAATGCTTCAATATATTTTGTTTTCCATACATCTGCCACCCTTCCTGTAAACCCCATTACTACAAAACTAAATCCATCCCTAGATAATAAATATTGTTTATTTGATTTACCACTTTCGTCTTTATAAGTATCTTCTATAAAATATTTACTCACCTTATTTTTAAGGGCAGTATCTTTTGTCCAACTAGTTATTATAGCGTTTATTTTTAAAACTACATTATCGTGTCTCTTACCAAAATTTTCTGAAACTTCTCTACTACTTACTACTAATTTCCCATTCTCATTTAATATTTGTAAATTATTCATTAATACACTCTCCCTAAATTTATTGACCTCTGCTGGAGCTTGTACACCATTGCGGTGTTATTTGCTTAGAATTGCAACTTATAATATTGAAATGTTTGTAATTACTTACAGTAGCCAATGCATTTGTTGCTTTCAGTAATAATATTATTGAATACAGTTCTTAAGTAGTCTCTTTCTTTTTTAACTTCTATCAGTTCTTTTTCAAGTTTTTTTTCTCTTATAGTTATTTTTTCAGGTATGTTGCCTTCAATTTTCTCTATATATTGCAAATTAAATCTAATACAAGGTAATCCCTTGATTGGAACAACAATTCCGCTTAGTCTATATTCATCAATAGTTCTCTCAGATACTTGCCATCTTTCTGCTAAGTCTTTTTTATTTAACAGTTTGTCCACTTTTTATTCCCCCTTTTTTTTATTTGGAAAAAGTTCATCTAATGTAACTCCGATAGTTGAAGATATCTTTCTTGCATTAGTTAAACTTGGAATACTATTGCAATTCATAACATCATAAAAATATGATTTGGAAAGTCCAGTTTCTTTAATAACATCAGATGCCTTTAATCCTTTATCTTTTATAAATTCTCTTATTTTATTATTCATTTTTTAATTTCGCCCCGCTTCCATAAACAAATTGTACCACTTTACCGAACATAAACAAAACGCTTTGTACCTCTTTATCGAACGTTGTAGAAGATTAGCCCATTATATCGAACGATTTCTCATTATTTCTTTAATTTACTAGTTTACTTTATCGAACGAACTGATATAATAAAAGTACGGTTTATCGAACACGTAAAAGGAGAGTCGAGATGATAGGAACTATTATTAAGAATTTAAGAAAAGAAAAGAATTTAAGTTTAAGGTCATTAGCTCAATCTGCTGGTATTTCTAAAAGCACATTAAGTGATGTTGAGAACTCTAACAATAATCCTTCAATAAAAACGCTTGAAAAAATTGCAATAGCTCTTGATGTATCAGTTAAGGACTTACTTACTTCCGAAGAAAAAGTAGAGGTCGCAATTAATTCTATGACTACAATATCTGAAATGGCTTTAAAGGCACTGTCATATAACCCGATAGATTCTGCTGAAAATGGGTTAAACCCAATTTCTCCACTTTTTGAAAATGAGAACTTTTCAGTAGAAGAACAGAATGAAATAGCTAATTTTATAAAATATATAATAACAAAGAGATCGTAAAAAATAAGGAGTTGATTAAATTGCAATACAACATTACTTACAGAGAGAAAGACGGTGGGTGGCAATATATTGTTTCCTATAAGGATAGTAATGGCAAATGGAAGCAAAAAAGCAAACAAGGATTTGAAAAAAGTAGAATCGGTAAACAACAAGCTAAAGAGGAAGCCTTAAAAACTATAGATAAGTTAAATAAAGATATTAGTTTAAATGTTCCTAGTGAATTTGAGGGTATATCATTTAATGAATTTGGAAAAAGCTATTTAAAACATAACAAATTATATAATGCATACAAAACTATTCAATCAACTCAAACGGTCTTGAATAGATTTTCAGATTTAGACGATATGGAGTTATCTAAGATAACTACTCTTGATATACAAAAGGTAGTTGATACCCTTACTGGAGAAGATTTGAACCCGAATACAATAAAATACTACCTTAAGAAACTCACAATTATTTTTAATGCAGCTAAAAATCAGTATAGCATTATAGATGCTATTCCAACTAAAAATATTAGAGTGAATAAATCAAAAGAAATTAATAAAAAAGCACTTACGGAAGATGAAGTCAGCAATTTATTGAATGTTTATAAAGATAGCAAATACTTTTTATTAGTATTTATAGCTGCCAAAACAGGTATGAGAATTGGTGAGGTGTTGGGTCTTAAATGGAATGATATTAACAGTGTAGATAATATTATTAATGTAGAGCGTCAATGGAAAAAAGATGAAAACGGGAAATTTGATTTCGGAACATTAAAAAGTAATAATTCTTATAGAAGTATTCCTATTTCAAAATCAATTTGTAAGGAATTATTAGCACATAAAAATGTAATACAATTAAATAATAGAATATTTGAATTTGAAAATAAAGATAATGTCATTGCTGCACTTGATAAATCTCTAAAACGTAATGGATTTAATATCACAATACATGAACTAAGACATACGTATGCTACTAAACTCATTGCGAATGGAATGGATTATAAAACAGCTGCTAGTATATTAGGACACAGTGTACAACTAACAATAAAAACTTACTCACATGTTAATAATGACATGCTAAATAAAGCAAAAGAATTAATCGAAAATATCTTTTAATTTTTTTTTATGACGAATTTTTGACGAAAATTTAAGAACCCTTTATAATTAAGGGGTTCTTCGTCATTATAAATCTTACAATTCTGTAAGATAACCAGCTGAAAATATTAGTGTAGTTAATTTTGCTTAATCAATTGTGTAATCCTTGTGATTATAATATAATATATTTAATTAGTCTTATTTAAGAAAGATTATATAAGAAAACAACATATATATAAAAGTATATAAAAAAGGAAGTGATTAATTTAGCAAGTATAGTACTTTTGGTACTAAAGTACCTTACAAGCTAAAGATAATATATGAAGATTGTAGATGTAATAAATCAAATAAATAAAATAGGTGAAGAAACAAAAGATAAAACTGCTCCTTTTCAAGTATTAAAAACATTCAAAAGTGGTCGTTCTGAGGCTGGAGTATTTATGGTTGAATATGGACCCGCAAATCGTGTAGGTATTTTAAAGGTAACTAAAAGTAATGAAGGAAAGGTATTTCAAAAAGCCTATGAATTAGCATCAACTAACAATATGCAAAAGTATATTGCCAAACTTATAGCTAGTTATAAAATTCAAGACAAAAACAAAGCTATATTATATGTTAACTTATATGACTTAGCAGGAGATGATATATACAATAGTGAGACATTTTTGGACAAAATTTTAAATGAAGATGAACTTAAAGATAGTATAATCTCGTCAATAACTAAATTTTTATTTACTTGGAATAAAGAACATGTAAAAAAATTCATTTCTCCAATGGAAATAATTAAAAATGAACTTTCATATAGATACATGGACGATAAATATGTACAAGCTTTTAAATCAATTGGGGTAGATAAAAACATAAAGTGGATATCTTTAGATGGAACTGACGTTATACTCCCTAACCCCTATTATTATTTTAACAATGAAAATGTTTGGGGTGATTTAACTGTAACTTGCCTTACTGCATACGCACATGGAGATTTTCAAGGAGATAATATTATTATAACTGAAGATAAGCCTGTTATAATTGATTTTTGTGATCTTATAGAAGATTGCAACGTTTTCCATGATCTTCGATATCTTGAATCTATAACCCTTGGTGATTGTTTAGAAATTGATAAAGAATGTGATAGGGAATTATGGAGTAAAGTTTGTGAGAGTTTAAGTTTTGGAATAACAGATATAGACCTTCCTCAAGGACGTGGTATGAGTCTCATAAGACAGCTTATGTCAAAACTTAGACAAAACGTAAAATTAATTGTATCTGATAGTCGTAATAGTCTTTATGATCCATCATTTCATCTAGCTGGTACAGCTTCAGGATTAATTAATATGAGAAAATACACAAGCGTTAATAAGAAAAAAGCAGCTTTCATATATACAGCATTTAATCTTAAAATGTTTCTAAAGGATGAAGCTGTTAATATGTATGATCCTAAATTAGATTCATGTGTGGTATTTAATTGGAAAAATCAGAAATTAGGAAACAAAATTGTTGTTTTAGAGCCTTGCTCTACTACAGTAAGCTAGATAATATAAATGAGCAATAATGATTTCTTTGATTATTGCTTATTTTTTAATTAATCTACTAAACATATCAGTTTTTCCCTCTCTAGTAACTCTTAAATCAAAAATTTATCCTAGTTATTTTACATAAAAGTCTATAAATTAACTATAAATTGCATCTTAATTTTAAAAAATGAATTTTATGTAATAATTAGGTTATATTTGTACTAATTATTTTAATAAAATTGCTTGTTATAGATTTATTTTTACTATATAATTGATTTGTAGATTAAATTATATCATGTATACCTTTACGGTAAAACTATGTTAGGATGATGCGGCGTGAACTTGGAATTATGTTATGAAAACGTTTTTGTATTTAGGGATCTAGAATTTTCAAATAGTATAGAAGCTTTAAATTTTTTATCCTCAAAGCTATATGAAAAAGGTTATGTAAAAAAAGAATATCAAATAGCTATTATCGAAAGGGAAAAAAAGTATCCTACCGCTCTACCCTGCGTAGATATTAAAATAGCTATACCTCATGCAACTCATACTTTAGTAAATAAGGCAGCCCTATCTATAGGTATCCTTAAAAGTCCAGTAGAATTTAGATCTATGGGGGACAGTAATATTAAACTAAATGTACAAATTATTATAATGCTAGCTCTAAAGGAACCTCACGGTCATATTGAAATGTTACAAAGAATAGTTAAGCTTATTAAAAATCCCGAAGCATTAAAATTACTTGTTAATGCTTCCTCAATTGAGGAAGTTTTAAATACATTAAAACCATATTTAATTAATAATAAAAAATTATCATAACCTAGGAGGAATTTAAAATGAAAAAAATATTAGTAGCTTGTGGAACTGGAATAGCAACCTCAACGGTAGTTTCAGTTAAAATTAAAGAAATTTGTGAAAAGGAAGGTATAGATGTAATTATAACTCCCTGTAAACTTACAGATGTTCAGTCAATAGTCCCAGATTATGATTTATTAGTAACTACAGGTACATTTGATGTATCAGAAATAAATGTTCATATAATAGCAGGTATATCCCTGCTAACTGGTGTGGGTGAAGAAGACACCCTTAATGAAATTATAAAAACATTAAAAGAAGAATAATCAAACTATATATACAATAAGCCGTACCCTAATTTATTTGGAGGGTACGGTTTATTTAAAGTAAACTACTCTATGAATTTGTTTTAACTTGTGAGCAACTACCTCTTTTTATAATTTTCGTTGGTATAACTACTTTTTTAGGTATTTCTCTTTCCTCTTTTAACTGCTCAATTATTAACTCTACAGCAGTTTCTCCCATAAACTCCATATATATTTTCACTGTAGTTAATGGAGGTACTATAAACTGTGATGTTATATTATCATTATATGATATTACACTTATATCTTCTGGTATTCTTAGGCTAGCTTCACTTATAGCTCTATAAGCTCCTATTGCCATAGAATCATTAGCTACTATATAAGCAGTTATATCATTTTTATCTTGTAATGCCTTTTTCATTAGCTCATAACCACTTTGTGGTGTAAATTTACCTATATACAAATTAGTTTTGTAATCTATTCCTCTAAGCCGCATTTCTTCTTTATATGTTCTCTCACGCCTATCCACAAAAATATCTTTGCCATCATTAATGTATTCTATTCCACTAATAAAGCCAATATTTTTATGTCCGAGCTTTTCTAAATAATTTAATATGTTAATAGTTGCATACTTTAGATCACATACTACGGAATCATAAACATCACTTTGTGGTGATGAGTCAACAAATACTATATTCTCTGATACTGTTTTTAGCTTTTCCAGTTCCCTAATCCCAAATTTGCCAATAGCTATAATTCCATCCACTTCTTTTAAGCCTATATTAAAAAGCGGTGATAATTTTACCACTTCTATATTTTCACTAGCGCATTTTTTCTCTACAGCTAGTCTTATAGATAAATAATATGGATCTAGTACCTCCTCTTTTTCAGTGTACCAATTTGCTATAGCTACCTTAAACGTACTTTTCTTAATATTTTTATCATTTTTTTTAACATAGTTTAATTCCTCAGCAACTTGAAATATCCTTTGTTTTGTAATATCCGTTACATTTAATTTTTCATCAAAGTTTAATACCCTGGATACAGTAGCAATTGATACTCCAGCGCTGTTTGCTATATCTTTTATTGTTACCATTAATTTCACACTCACTTGCCTTTTGAAATGTTTAAAACCATTTCTCTATAAACTATTAATAAATGTATTAAAAGCTTGTTTTCCTTTAACATCTGTTTTAAATACTCCAGCCTGTTCTAGAACCTTTGAAAATACAATACCTATTTCTTTTTTTAATATTTCATCAACATTTTTTTCATTAATATCCGAATATTTTTGAGTGAGCTTTATTGCCCATTCTTTATGTTTTATAAGGTCTTCTTTATTGTCTAGTTCCATAAATATATTTTTATCTTTATTATTTACTAAATAATAACTTAGCTCTTTTATCTCTGTTTTTAATCTTGCAGGTAAAACTGCAAGTCCCATAACTTCGATGAGTCCAATATTTTCTTTCTTTATGTTATGTAACTCTTTATGAGGATGAAAAATTCCATCTGGATACTGAGCTGATATTCTATTATTTCTTAGAACTAAATCTATCTCGTATGATTCTCCTCTTCTTCTGGCTATAGGGGTTATTGCGTTATGAGCAGCCTCACCCGTAAATGCACTTATGGAAACACTCTCATCAGAATAATTCTTCCAAACTTTCAAAATGTGATCTGCAAGTTTTACAAGTGTTTCCTTATCTTTACCATTTATTCTAACAACACTCATAGGCCAATTAACTCTACCAATTGTTACTCCCTTGTATCCTTTAATATTAAATTCTTCCTCTATAGGTGCCTTTGCCATAGCAAATTCATAGTTTCCACCTTGGAAATGATCATGACTTAATATTGATCCTCCAACTATAGGAAGATCTGCATTAGACCCTACGAAATAGTGTGGATATTGCTCCACAAAATCTAGTAACCTTTTAAATGTTTCCTTGCATATTTTCATTGGCACATGTTCACCATTTAATATTATACAATGTTCATTGTAATAAACATAAGGAGAGTATTGTAAAAACCATTTATCTTTATCTAATATAACAGGTATAAGCCTATGATTTCCTCTAGCTGGATGATTTATTCTACCTGCATACCCCTCATTTTCTTTGCAAAGTAAACAAGAAGGGTAAGCACTTGATTTTAAATTTTTAGCTCTGGCAATTTCTTTTGGATCCTTTTCAGGTTTAGATAAATTAATAGTAATATCTATATCTCCATAACTTGTTGCTACTTTCCATTTTAAATCCTTTTGTACTCTTTCCCATCGTATATAATTTGAACTTATACTTAATTTATAAAAATAATCCGTTGCTTTTTGGGGACTTTCCTTATAAAGCCTTTTAAATTCTTTTATTATTTCTGATGGCCTGCCTATTAAACAAGCCATTATTTTTGTGTCAAATAAATCCCTAGCAATTATGCCATCATCGTTTATTACTTTATTGTCGCACGCCCACAAATTTATATTATCCAAAACTTGTTGAACTTCATATTCTTTATCTTCAATGTTTTCTTCCTTAATCTCATCTAAAGATAAAGTTTCTAGAAGTCTGTTTTTTGTATATATTAAATCCTCTTGAGCTATTAAATGCTTATTTATTGCATAATAAAGCAACTTTTGGACCTCACTTGAAATATTTACTGCCATGTTATCATCTCCTAGTAGTTTCATCATCTTTGATGCTGTTCATCACCTACGGTGCTGTTTCATCTTCTGCGAAGCTGCTTTCATCACCTTCGGTGCTGTTCATCTTCTGCGAAGCTGCAAGTCATCTTCCTCGAAGCTGTTATAGTTTTCTTGCACCATCACCTATTTGAGCTACATAAAAGATTGCTTCGTATCCTATTTTATTCTTATATTCTTCCCCAACATTTTTAATGAAATCATCTACAAACTCATCTTTAACTATACTTACTGTGCATCCACCAAAACCAGCTCCTGTCATTCTTGACCCAATTACACCTGGCATTTTCCATGCAATTTCAACTAAAGTATCGAGTTCTATTCCTGTAACTTCATAATCATCTCTTAATGATATATGCGACTTGTTCATTAACTCACCAAATAATTTTATATCTTTATTTTCAAGTGCTTTTACAGCTTTTAAGGTTCTTTGATTTTCATAAATGGCATGTTTTGCACGTCTCGCACATACTTCATTTTTTATAAGATGTCTGTTTTTTTCAAATACATCTTCATTTATTTCACAAAGAGCATTAATTTTAAGTTCACTTTGTAAATCTTTAAGAGCAGTTTCACATTCTGATCTTCTTTCATTATATTTAGAATCAGCAAGACCTCTTCTTTTATTCGTGTTTGATATTACTATAGATGCTCCGTCAAGCTTAATGCTTGAATATTGATATTTTAATGTATTTGTATCTAATAGTATTGCTTTATCTTTTTTACCCATACCTATAGCAAATTGATCCATAATACCACAATTTACACCTACATATTCATTTTCCGCCTTTTGACTATACTTAACGATATCTATCATACTAAGGTCAAAATTATATAAATCCTTTAAAACAACCCCTGTAACTACCTCAATAGATGCTGAAGAAGATAATCCTGCGCCATTTGGTATATTTCCGTAAAATAATATATCAAATCCACTATCTATTTTCATACCGTTATTTTCAAAAACCCAAATTACTCCCTTAGGATAATTTGCCCAATCGTGCTCTTTGTTGTATTTCATGTCATCTATATTTATTTCCATTATTCCTAATTCTTCAAAATTCTCTGAATAAAATCTTATCTTTTTATCAGTTCGCTTTTTAATTAGTGCATAAGTACCAAAAGTTATTGCACATGGAAAAACATTACCGCCGTTATAATCTGTATGCTCTCCTATTAAATTTACTCTACCTGGAGCGAAAAAAACCTTTTCAGCCTCGCATTTATAAACCCTCTTAAACATATCTTTTAATTTATTAATCATAATTGAATTCCTCCCTATAATAAATAGTTTTCGTGTTTCTCTATATGTATAGGTTATCATTGTTTTAGTAAAATTTCAATAGTTTTAGTAAAATAATTATTTTTTATTTGATTACACAAAAAAAATCATCCCATTAAATGGATTTTCAACTGTTTTTTAGTTGATTCCATTCAATAGGATGAAATTATATATAAATATAATCTTATAATTTAATTCTAATCTATTTTGTTATTATTGTACCCGCTACTTCTCTTATTGCATCCTTAGCTTTTTCAAGAGATGTTATAATTGCTTTTCTACCCTCTTTTGCTTCGACGAATATAAGAGCAGCTTTTATTTTTGGAAGCATGGAACCAGGAGCAAATTGTCCTTCTTTCATATAAGTTTTAGCTTCTTCTACTGTTATTTTTGAAAGGTTCTTTTGATTTGGTTTGCCAAAGTTAATAGCAACTTGCTCAACTGCTGTAAGCACAACAAGAAGATCAGCATTTATTAATTCCGCTATTTTACAAGAAGCAAAATCTTTGTCTATTACAGCTGGTACTCCCTTAAGGTTACCATTACCCATATCAATTACAGGTATACCGCCCCCACCAACAGTTATAACAATATGTCCAGCATCAACTAATGTCTTAATAATAGGTTTTTCAACTATATCAATTGGTAATGGAGATGCCACAACTCGTCTCCACCCTCTATTAGAATCTTCCTTCATTGTATATCCTTTTTCAGTCATTAATTTATTAGCCTGCTCCTGTGTAAAGAAAGAACCTACTGGCTTAGTTGGGTTCTTAAATCCAGGGTCATTTGCATCTACTATTACTTGAGTAATTACGGTAGCAACTTCTTTATTTATTCCTCTTTTTCTCATCTCTGCCCTAATGCTTTGTTGTAAATGATATCCTATATATCCTTGACTCATAGCACCGCATTCAGGAAATGGCATTACTGGACTATTTTCATTTATAGAAGCTGCGGCCTCATACGTAGCTACAAGTTGACCTACTTGAGGTCCATTACCATGAGCAATAATAACCTCATGACCTTCTTCAATTAAATCTACAATAGTCTCTGAAGTTTGCCCAGCTGTTATTAACTGAGCTTCTGCTGTAGTATCTTTCGGATTTGCTTGAAGGGCATTCCCCCCAAGTGCAATTACTATTCTTGACATATTAATCTCTCCTTTCATACCTAACCTAAAATATTATCTTCATAAAAAATCATTTCAGATTAGATTATTTATCAAACTTTCTTAAATAAGCAGATAACTCTTTTAATCCATTTTTTAATATTTCTGTATGTGTACAGTAACCTAATCTAGCATGTCCCGGAACATCAAAACGATTGCCAGGTACTAAAAGGACCCCTTTTTCTTTTAAAATATCTATACAAAATTGCTCAACATCAATAGGTATATCTAATTTAATAAATGATGTAGAAACATATTTCGGGAATACTAATGAAACACGCGGCTCATTTTTAACCCATTCCTTAACAATCTCTAAATTCGTATGAACAATTTTTTTATTTCTATCGTAGACTAATTCCTTATTTTTTAATACATGAACAGCTAGATAATCATCAAAAACGCCTGCACAAATCATAGTATAGTCCCGATATTTTCTAAATGAATCTGCGAGTTCTGTATTGCTAGCAATCCAACCAACACGTATTCCTGGAACTGAATATGTTTTTGATAAGCTGTTAGTCGAAATTCCTTTATCGTACAAGTCTACTATTGAAGAAACAACAATTGAGGAGTCTAAAGGTTTATATACTTCATCAACTAAGATATAAGCACCAACATTACTCGCAATTTTTACTATTTCTTTTAGAAAGTCATCATCAAATATAGTTCCAGTAGGATTGTTTGCATTATTTAAACAAATTAATTTTGTATTTGGACGTATTAATTTTTTTAGTTCATTAAGCTTTGGTAACCAATCATTTTCTTCATAAATTTCCCAGAAGTCTACTTCGGCACCAAAAGATTTCGGAATATCATATAATTGCTGATAACTAGGATGCATCGAAATTACATGATCACCGGGCTCGATTAATGAGTATAATGCTAAAAGATTTGCACCAGTTGCTCCATTTGTTTGCAAAATATTTTCAGGTGGAACATTTTTATATAGTTTACTAACTTCTTTTTTAAAGTCTGGAGAACCTTCTATCCATCCATAGTTCATTTTTGTTTTTAATAGTCCATCAAAAAATTCCTTTGGAGTTGTACCATCTATAGATATTATTTCTTCTAATGAAAATGATGCAATGGAACTTCCTGCTATATCATAAATAGCATCATTTTCCCAAACATTTAACCATTCTTCAACGCCAAAACTTGCAATGTTCATATTAAATCATCTCCTTTTCAATAATTTAAATAGCAACTTTTCTTGTAGCTAATTGGGAAATGATATATATTGCTCCTATAACAATTAAAGCAGTCAATATAGCTTGTCTCTTTGTTAACCAGTTCTTTTCACCATTTTCTTTTCTAGCCATGGCAAAGAACACAATTCCAGGAATATAAGCTATAAGGCATAGTAAAGTATAGTTTAGTCCTGAAACTACTATTGCCCATGTTTCAAAAATCACAGTAATTAAACCTACTATTATTTGTTTTATTTGTCCTTTTTCATGTCTGTTTAGATAAGATATTTTAAATTGGTACAATCCAACAAATAAGTAACATACGAGTATTGCCGCGGTACAAAGAGAATACGCAAATTGGTATGCCTTATCGGTAAATAAGAAAGTAAAAATAAACAATTGAGTTAATACTGCTGTGATAATTAAAGAAAAAGTTGGGGCACCAGCTTTATTTACCTTACCAAACACTTTTGGTAATAATTTTGAACGAGCCATTAAAAGAGTTGTTTCAGATGGTAACATCGTCCAAGATAACCATGCACCTGAAATCGAGATTATCAAACCTACATTTATAAATGCAGCTCCCCAAGGTCCAACAATATCTTTTAAAATATAAGCCATTGAAGGAGTAGCTAATTTCGCTAACTGATCTTTACTCATAACACCATAAGGAATCATTGAAGCAAGAATATAAATAGTTAATAATCCTATTAACCCAAGAATAGTTGCTCTTCCAGCTTCAGATTTTTTATTAGCACGAGAAGATAACATAGAAGCTCCTTCTATACCAACAAAAACCCACATCATTACCATCATACAACTTTTAACTTGTGAGAATATATCTGATAGCTTAAAATTAGTAGATATGTTACCCCAAAAATGATTTGTGAATAAATCTACCTTAAAAGCTACAATACCTATTACTATGAATAAAAAGATAGGTATTAATTTAAATATGGTAACTACTGTATTTATAAGAGCAGCTTCCTCAACGCCTCTATTAACTATGTAGGTAAGTACCCACATAATAATACTTGCACCAATAATCGAGGCAACATTTTGACCATTTCCAAAGACAGGAAAGAAATATGAAAGTGTACTCATTAGCATTGTGGCAAATGCTACATTACCAAGCCATGCGGATAACCAATACCCCCATCCACTAATGAACCCTCCAAATTTTCCAAAACCATCTTCTGCATAGCTGAAGATACCATTTAATTCAGGTTTTTTTAATAATAAATTGTTAAAAGATAACGATAACATTAAAATGCCAAAACCAACAATTATCCATGCAATAATTGCAGGTCCTGCAGCAGCACCTGATGCTAAATCACCCGATATATTAAATATACCAGCACCTATTGAGGAAGTAATAACTAGTGCTGTTAGTGAAAATACGCCTAATTTTTTAGATTTATCAGCCATTTTATAATCTCCTTCTAACCGTACTTGCAATATTGGAATTTGGCGAGAGTAATAATATTACCCTCACCAAAGTTTATAATTGTAAATTATTTTAGGCTAGTTTCCAAGTGTAGCAACCATAACAGCTTTGATTGTATGCATCCTATTTTCCGCTTCATCAAATACAATAGAATGTTTACTTTCAAATACTTCATCCGTAACTTCTAAACCTTCAAGACCATATTTTTCAAATATTTCTTTTCCTACGATAGTCTTTAAGTCATGGAATGCTGGTAGACAATGCATAAATTTAACATTCTTATTGCCTGTCTTATTAAGCATTTCCATATTAACTTGGTATGGTCTTAATAGTTTTATTCTTGATGCCCAAACCTCATCTGCTTCACCCATAGAAACCCATACATCTGTGTATATTACATCTGCATTTTTAACTCCTGCATCCACATTATCTGTAATAGTTATTTTTGCTCCTGTTTCTTTTGCAATTTCATTACATTTTTGAACTAATGCTGTTTCTGGGAATAAGCTCTTAGGTGACACGATTCTAAAGTCCATACCCATTTTAGCAGCACCTATCATCAATGCATTTGCCATATTGTTTCTTCCATCACCAGCATATACAAATGAAATGTCGCTTAATGGTTTGTCAAAGTGTTCTTTTATAGTTAAAAAATCTGCAAGAATTTGTGTTGGATGGTCCTCAGTTGTTAAACCGTTCCATACAGGTACTCCTGCATATTTAGCTAAATCTTCAACAATATCTTGACCATATCCTCTATATTCTATTCCATCATACATTCTTCCAAGAACTCTCGCTGTATCTGCTACAGATTCTTTTTTACCTATTTGAGTCCCTGTAGGTCCAAGGTAAGTTACATGTGCTCCTTGGTCAAGTGCTCCTACTTCGAAGGCACATCTTGTTCTTGTAGAACTTTTTTCAAATATTAGAGCGATGTTTTTACCTTTTAAGTTCTGCTGCTCTGTACCTGCATACTTAGCTTTTTTTAAATCCGCAGCTAAATCCAAAAAGTAGTTTATTTCCTTTGGAGTAAAATCCATCAAAGTTAAAAAGTTTCTGTTTCTTAAGTTAAACATAATAATTCCTCCTAATATTTTTATTTGCTTTTATCATTTTATCATATTATCATTATTATAAGTTATCTCTATTTAGTGGCATGCTCATACATCTAGGGCCGCCTCTTCCTCTTGATAATTCAGCACTTGGCATTGTTATAACTGTTATACCACGTTTAGATAAAATTTCATTTGTGATATAATTTCGTTCATAAGTTATAACCTTTCCTGGTGCAATAGCTAGAGTGTTTGATCCATCATTCCATTGTTCTCTTGCTGCTACAATAGAATCACCACCACCGCATCTTATCAATTCAACTGAAGGTACCTTTAATGCGGATTTTAATACATTTTGCAATACATTTTTTTCTTGTTTAATATTTATTTCCCCATTAAGACCCTTTGTAATTTCAAAAACATTAAGTGGTCCTTCTATCTCTGGGTGTATTGTAAATTTATCATAATCAACCATAGTAAATACAGTATCAAGATGCATAAATGCTCTGCTTGATGGAATTTCTAATACTAATACCTTTTCAAAAGAAGTGTGTTTTGCAAATAAATTCCTTGCTACCACTTCTATTGCTTCAGGTGAGGTCCTTTGACTACATCCTATTGCAAGAGTTGTAGCAGATAATACAAGCTCGTCCCCACCTTCTATATTATTAGGAAGATTCCTATCATACCAAAGTGGTACTTCCTTCTCTTTAAAAGATTTATGATATTCATGAATAAATTCTAGGAACAATGTTTCACGCCTTCTTGCTTCAGTTTGCATAGTATTTATAGTAATACCATTTCCAATTGAAGCACCCGGATCACGAGTAAAGTAAAGATTTGGCATAGGATCTAAGTAGAATGGATACTGATTTCCTATTAATCCTCTTAGAGAATGCATTTCCTTAACCTCTATCTCATTTTTTCTAACTCCAGCCATAAGTGTATCAATCATTTCTCCAGTAGGCTTTGACATTAAATAATCATAAAGAGATTTATATATTTCTTTATTGCTAATGTGGCTTTCTTGTAAGAACTGCTGTAAAAATATTTTTTTTACTTTATCATCCCCCAAAGCCTCTGTAACAAGTTCTTCTAGATAAAGAACCTCAACATCGTTTTCCTTTAAAAGCTTTGCAAAAATATCGTGCTCTTTTCTGGCTACCTCTAAATAAGGAATATCATCAAAAAGCAATCTTTCAAGAAGTTCTGGTGTTAAATTTTCTATTTCTCTACCTGGTCTATGTAACATTACTTTATTAAGTTTTCCTATTTCCGAAGTTACATTTATAAATGAATCCATGATATTTCATCTCCCTATCATTTCTTTTGATGCCTTCATTATAAAGTCTTTTATTCCATAAATAAAACCCCTTATTATACCATTGTTCTACATATATAGTATCTATTAGCTTTCACGTTTATTTATAACCATATTTATATATCAACCTCCATTTTACGCTATAATTATATATATGTTGCTACTTGCAATTTTCAAACAACGAATAGATTGTATATATATTCACAATGTTCTAATTTATAATGTATAACACAAAAATTATAGCATAAACATACATAAAAGTTTTTTTTGGTTCTTTATACACATAATTGCATAATAATGCTAAACTTAAAGTTATATCCCTTATATACTAGTAATTACATTACTTATATTTATGCACTTTTGCTTTTTATTTCCAAAAATAATTATTGAAATCGTTGCCATAATTAGCATTGTTAACACTTTATTCATAATATTTGAACGCTAAAATCAGAAAGTAGATCTAAAATAAAAAAATAATTTCTGTATTATACAGAAATTACTTTTTTACTTTATAATAACTTATTTTTCACCAATTACAAAACATTGGTGTTTTCTATCTTTTTAGAAAAGTATTTAAACGAAATATATAATATAATAATTGTTGGAACTCCTGTAATAACAGCTATTTTTTCTGTTGGATCAAATATCATAGCAATTACGATTATACCATATAATATAAGCGCTAAAATTGGAGTTACTGGATAAAATGGAGTTCTATATTTTAAATCCTCAACCTTATTCCCTTCTGATATATAACGTTTTCGAAATCTCATTTGGCATATACAATCTATTGAATAAATGAATATATCAATGCTAGCGAGAAGAGAGATTAAGAAAAGATAAACTGTATCCGCTGCTATAAAACTAGAAACGATCGCAAATGATGCAAACGCAATAGAAATAGCAAGTGAATATATTGGAACTTTATTTTTATTCAATTTTGCTAATATTTTTGGTGCTTGTTTATGCTTTGCAAGAGACCATAATGTCCTTGTACTTGCATATAAAAAACCATTTGCTGACGAGAGTGCTGAGGTAACAACAATTATATTCACTAGAAGTGCAGCTGAACTTATTCCGGCGCTTTTAAACATATAAGCAAAAGGACTACCTGCAAGATTTGCTTCTCTCCAAGGAAGAACACACCCAATTAAAATAACACATACCACATAAATTAAGGTTATAGAAATTACATATCCTTTTATGGCTTTTGGCATTTCAACTCCTGGATTTTTACTCTCACCTGCTGCAGTTGCAATAAGATCTGACCCACCAAATGCAAAGATAGCAGATAACATACATACAACAATGGCTTTAAACCCATTAGGAAATGCTCCTCCATCATTTACAAAATTCGTGAACCCAATTGATTTCCCTCCAATAACACCTGTCATAATTCCAATTCCTACAATAACAAAGAGAACTACAGCGATAATCTTAACACTCGCAAACCAAAATTCTGTTTCACCATAATTACGAGCTGGAAGTACATTAAGTAAAACTAATAAGATAGTAAAAGCAACAATCCAAACTAGTGAATTTACAGTAGGAAATATATTTTTCATTATAATTGCTGAAGCGACTAATTGAGCTGTAACTGTTACCGCACAACTTATCCACTTCATCCAACCAGACGTAAATCCTATTGCTGGGCTAATAAATTCTGTTGCATAAGCTTGCACATTACCTGAAACTGGCATTGCCACTGTTAGTTCTCCAAGACATGACATCATTAGATACATAATTAATGCACCAATCAAATATGCAACCACCGCGCCACCAGGTCCCGCATTGTGTATAACATAACCTGAGGCTAAAAATATGCCCGTACCTATAGTTGAGCCAAGTGTGTACATTTGAATGTGTCTACTTGATAAACTACGTTCAAGTCCTTTAGATTTATCAAGTACCTCTTTTATTTCATTGTTATTTGATTTCATTCTACATTCCCCCTTTATTTAATATTTTGGTAAGCATGTAAATTTAAAATCCAACCCTTGTTTCCAAATCAAATATTTTCTTAATTATTTTTTAAAACATACTCAATTACACCATTAATTAGTCTTGGTGTTTGTCTTATTACATCAAGAGTAAAAACTCTTTCTGTAAACTTATGTAGATCCTTTCCGTAAGGACCTATATTTATGCTTGGAATATTTAATTGTTTTATAGTTTCAAATGGAATATCATACATATTATTCCAAAGTGGCATGTTAAATTCTATATGTGGTATGACGTTCTCACTTTCATTCAAGGCTGAATAACTCATATCAGAAATACCCATGAAATAATTTCTCTTACTATAAGTTTCATAACACACTTCCCTCGCAATACGAACTACCGCATTGCCAATATCTGATACATTATTATCTAATTCTTTAAAATCATTAATTGATATGTGAGGATAATAAGGTGGAGAAAATGCTATAACCACCATTGGTGTTTTATCTGTAATATATTCTAATGTTTTACCAATTAGAGCCATATTACTCTCGGGCATACCAATGATGTTATTTTTTATATCTACTTTTAATTTATCAATAGTTAAATTATAATCTAAGAGAAATTTTTCTCCAGATTGTTCAATGGCATCATTATATATTTGTGAAAAGGTTTTAACATTTGTCTTCCAAGGGAGTTTATGTTCATTTTCATTTTTCTTATTTAGGTAATTACTGTAGCTTTTATTCATTTTGCATATAACATTTTCAAATGTTTGTTTAGAAATTTCAAGTAATTGCTCAAGTATTACCTTTGGCGTTCGCTTAAGGGTTAATACACTAAAATATCCACCTGCCGAATCTGGTATAGACGCATCATAACATTTTTTTCCATCTCTAAAATAGTTCCAGGAAGGTGGCGGTGATACTTCATTCTCTACAACATCTGAGAAGTCCGAATTAAGTTCCGTTTCACTTGCAATTTGCGATAATAAAAGGAGCGGATTAAATCCTTGAAAAATGTCACCAATATGAGTTTTTTTACCCCTTACATACACAACAGGCATTAATTTCCCAACAGAACCTGTATAAAACACACCTTCATTATTTTCCGTTTTCTGGTGTGGCTCTGAATCAATTAAAATAGTATATTCCAAATCAAATTTATTCTTTATTTTTTTAAGTAACTCTGCACTACTTCTCATTCCGAGCGATAATGATTCCTCATCAGCAACCGATATAAACAGAATATTACCATTAAAATTTTGCTTCTTTGAAAATTCTTCAATAATTGACAACTGAATTGCAATACCTGCCTTCATGTCTGCAGCTCCTCTTGCAAAAATCCATTCTCCGCTTATTAAATCCTCTTCAACATCTTTTGCTAATTCAACATTTTTCAGCATTTCTCTAAGTAATGCAGGTTGATAAGCATAAGTTTTCAGAGTTTGATAATCATAAGCATCTACAACATCATGATGATTAAGAAGAATAACTGTTTTTCTCCCAACCCCTTTAACTAAACCCCATACGACTGCTCGTTCTAATGAGTCATTCTTAAGTGGATAACTTCCTGAGTTATTTGTATTACTTTTAAAATAATCTAGTTTTTGTAACCAATCATATAGATATTTTTCAACGTCTTTCTCTAGTGACGTTCCTGTATCACTTTGTATTGAAACTAGTTCTTCTAAAGTGTCTTTTATTTTTTTTTCAGAATCTTCCATTAGAGCACTAATCATGAATAACGCCTCCAGATATAATAATAAATCCAGAAGGAGATTTAGAGTCCCTCTGAATTAATTTTTGTTATAACCTATTATTTATACTTATAAAAATGGGTACTTTCCTTCTAAAATATTACTACACAGAAATTTTACCCATAGCTGCTGCTATTATCATAATAATAGCCACTATAACAATAACTACCATAGCCAACTTTTCTTTAGAAGTAATAACTTCATTTTTTTCTTTTTTGGCTTTTAAATAAAAACCTATACCTACTGCATAAATTACAACAGCTAAACCTAAATATCCAATTCCTACCGCATATATAACATAAACTGAATAAATACCTGCAATTATTGATATAATTTTTTCTTTAATATGTCCACTTTCTTTATTATATACTTTATATGCAAACATAGATGATAATAAATATGGTATTAATATATTAGTTGTACACATATGAGTTGCTACATAGTAGGCCTTTTGTAGTGCTGGTGATAACATAGCTAAAAGCCCTATTTGTGTTGCAAGCATTGAAAATAAAAGAGCATTCGTAGGTACGTTTTTACTATTATTCTTTTTAAACCATTTAGGCATTAGCCCATCTTGATCTGCTGGAACATACAATATTTCTGTAGTTAACAAAAGCCAGCAAAGGAGTGCTCCTATAAGTGAAACTAAAATTCCAACTTTAACTATCATAGCCCCCGCGCTTCCTAGGGCTGTTTGTGCTAAAACAGCTGCTAATGGTGTTTGTGCTGCAACTAAAGCTTTAGCTGGCAGAATACCCATTGACAATATAGATATTGATACATAAAGTGTTGCCGTTATAGCAAGTGAAATTATTGTTCCTTTACCAACTAGTATTTGTGATTCTGCTCTTTGGGATAAGACTACTAGGCCTTCAACACCCACAAAACACCATAAAATTGTCCCCATTGCTCCACTTATCTGTTTTCCTAAATTAACACTGTCTCCACTTGATGCTAAAACAGTCTGCCAATTATCAACATTAAATATACCTAGCTTAAAAGCTGAAAAACCAAATATAATTACTAAGATTAGTGGTATTACTTTTCCAATTGTAACTACTAAATTTAGGATACCCGCTTGCCTTATACCCCTTCTTATTACAAAATAGTATGACCACAAAAGGATAGATGCAAATATGAATGATAAAATAGGAGGCATTGAATATCCTTCTCCTATTAAACTATTGATAGTCTTAAAAATTAAAATAACAAATGCAATATTCCCAAGGAAAGAACTTGTAAAGTAACCCCAAGCTGAATTAAACCCTACAAAGTCACCATATCCTTCTTTTGCATATGAATAAATCCCTCCTTTTAATTCCGGTTTTTTATTTGAAAGTAAGTAAAATACCAACCCTAGCATAACTACGCCGAAAACTCCAATACCCCATGAAATAAGGACTGCCATTGGATTTGTTGTTGATATTAGGTCCGTTGGGCTATTAAAAATACCTGATGCAATCATAGTACCAATGCCTAAAGCTACAAGTAGCCCAAGACCTAATTTTTTATTGTCTTCTTCCATTATAAAAAACTCCCCCTAATGTTCGTTTATTCTACTTTATTTTACTAAATTTCTTACATCACCTATTATAGCTCTTGGAACTGGTAAATCAAGCATTGTTTTTAGTCCTGGTTCTGAATTCATTACAAGTGGAATCATATTAACACATATAGCAATTGTAGCAATGCCTCCCGGTATCTCTGGTTTTATTTGGAGGTTCAAGTTTGGAACTCCCTTAATTGTAATATAATCTCCAGTGTCAACATTCTCAAGTTCTGGTCTTATCTGTTGAGGATGCTCCATTGTAGCAAATACTTTATCTCCTAAACTTGCATATCCCAATTGGCTACATCCTGCAACTTCTCCAGCTTCCACCGAAACAATATCCGTGCTGCGTGGTACAGTTGTAACAATTGGTGATTTTTCTTGTCTAATATTATTGAACTTTATATTAAACGCTTCTTCAAACATTCCAAAAGATTGCATAAACCCAACATGTCCATCTACTGTATTGTCTTTAACTCCTTGTATAAATTGTTCTGGTTTTAATCCTATACCTTGCTCAACCATAACTGCTTTACCAAAACAAGCTAAATCATTTACTCTAGTAGCCTTTATGCTATCAACGGTATCAGAAACCCCTGTAAGCATTATAGCAACTAAATCCATTATAAATCCAGGATTTACTCCAGTTCCTAATATTGAGATCTTATTTTCTTTAGCTATTCTATCCATATCATCTGATAATTTTGGATCCATTGCTCTTGGGTATGACATTTCTTCAGCTGTTGTTACGATATCCATGCCAGCTTCTGCTGCCATTTTTATTAATGGAAATACAACTTTTGTAAAGGAGGCTGTTGCCATAAGACAAACATCTGCAAAACTCTTCTTTATAACATCCTGTGCATTTTTTGTGACGATGCAAGAATTATCTTCATTTGCTTTTACACCTAACACTTCATAAAGCTTTTTGCCAACCTTATTGGGATCCATATCAATAGCTCCAACGATAGTAAATCCTTTTTTGCTAAGTACCATTTTAGCAATACCGCTTCCCATTGAACCTAATCCCCAAACTACAACTCTTATTTTGTTTTTCATAATATGTTCCTCCTTAAAATTTTAATATTTAATTTCATATAATGCAAATTAATTTTTAATTAATATAATACTTTTCAACATAAGGGGAAGTCATTGCCTTAAGTAAACATCCATAATCTATTTTAAACTCTACTATACTTCCCACTACTAATTGCTTTTTACTATCAGTAACATCTAAAATTAGATGATCACTACTTGCACCAAAAATACTTATGTCATTGTCCAAAGGAGTTATCCCTTCTACTCTTATATCTTGTCTTCCTAATGCTATAATGGCTCTTTTTCTTATTCCTTTATCTTCAAAAGAAGGAATATGACCAAACGCATCCATACCTATAGTGCCTGTTGGCAACGTTGGTTTGCTCTTTATTTCAACTATTTCACCGCTGAGTATAAAAGCATCATCATAGCAATTAGTCACTGGTTTCCCAAAAGAAGTTTCTCTACCAATAACTATTGCTTCTCCAATTCGAAGCTGATTAATTTCTTTTGGCATTGTATCATTAATCACCATATATAAACTACTAGAGTTTCCTCCTGAAATTACAGGTAATTTTAAATCAAACCCTTTTTCCATCTCAATTTTTGACTTTGTAAGCTTACCTAAGTTTTCAATATCCGGAATTACTCCACCATAACAAGTAACATTGGTTCCAAGGCCTATTAGCTTAATATTATCTAATTTTACTATTTTACTGACAATAGAAACTACATCATCAACTAATACTCCTTCTCTTAAATCCCCTAAATCTACCATTAGTATAATGTTATGGATTTTATTTAATTCTTTTGCAGCTTTTGATAACTGCTCTATTGTATCTGTTTCGGAATTCAAGCTACAATCACTATACTTAACAACCTCAGAAACTTCACTTATCATTGGAATTCTAAGCAGCATTTTTTTACAATTTAAATCTTTTAATTTTTTTAAATTTAAAATTCTAGAATCCCCAACCATAGCTACTCCAGCTTCAATTATAGCTTCTACAATAGGCACCTGAGCACAATATACTTTGGTTACCGCCACAACATCTATCTGTTTTTTATTACACATCGCTAGTATTGTTTTTACATTGTGAGTCAATTTTTTAAGATCCACTTCCATACAAGGATATTTTTTTCCCATATAGATACTCCCCTTATTTTAAACTTTTACAAATATTTGTTTAAATTTGACTCAAATCTATTTCAATTTATTTCCATATCTTTTGTTATCTCTAGACTTTGAATTAATAGGGCTTTCGCTACTTCTTTGTTTTCTCTGCTTAAAACCCCTGCGCAGGCCATAATATAATTTTTGTCAATTAGTACTTTAGCACCTTTTTTAGGTAACATTGTAACTTCATCTTTTAAGTACCTTATTTTCAAAAGCAAATTTTCTCCATTTGGAAGCCTTGTAAGTGCACCACCGGTACCTATTATATATTTAACCTCAGATAAATCCTTACCATAGGCTACAAACCCACTGTCACCATCATATTTTCTTTTTATAAATCCTACATGCCTATCTATTGCAACAGCTATAGCTTTCTTTGTTAGCAATCTACTTGCAAGTACATCCTCCTTATCTTTTGGTATAGGTTTTATATGCTCTTTTATATATTCAGTGCTAAATTCACCTAAGTCCCTATCATCAAGTAAATCGATTACATTTTTACTGTTAATAAAAACTCCAAGATCTCCTTCTACAGTTCTTTTAGCCTTTGGTTCAGGATTTATTAGCATATCTAAAACTACGCTACTTCCCTCTGTAACAGAATGCACATCGGTAGTAGCACCACCTACATCAAGAACTACTAAGTCTCCTATTATGTCATACAAAAGTTTTGAACTTTCCATAACTGCTCCTGGTGTTGGCATTATGCTTCCATTTACCATTTCTTTTATTTTACTCATCCCAGGTGCTTTTACAATGTTTTTTTCAAAGGCTTCTTGTATTATTTTTCTTGCAGGTTCCACATTTAAAATATCTACACTTGGGTAAACATTATCTATTAAATAAATTTCTTGCCCTACAAATATCTCTTTTATTTCTTCCCTATTTTCGCTGTTTCCACAGTAAACAATAGGGATACTAAATTTTTGGGCACTTATAAGTTCTGCATTATAAAGAGCTGTTTCCCTCTCACCATAATCCGTGCCTCCAGCAATCATTATCATATTAGGGTTTATATCATGTATCCTCTTTAAATCACTCCTTCTCATTTTCCCAGCAGTAACCATTTTTATTATGCCACCAGCACCAAGAGCAGCTTCTCTTGCTGCCTTAACCGTCATGTGCTCCATAAGACCATGAACAGTTATTCTAAGCCCACCTGCCGCACTAGAAGTTGCTAGCATTTTTTCCCACGTGATTGGTTCATGTATTTGATTTTCAATATCCTTGACTGCATTTTTTAACCCTATAGTTACATCACCGTCTGTTACAGTAGTACAGCTGTTACCTTGAAAAGGTATATCTACAAAAACCTGTCCTACCTTATCATAACATACGTTAAATGCTGTAACCAAGGTGGTGGTACTACCTATTTCAGCTACAAGATAATCTACCTTCACAAGCAATCACACTCCTTTTATTCTTCCTCTTCTTCATTATCAGGAAGACCCATTAACCTTTTAATTATGAATGAGGCAACAGAGGTGCCGTTTGATCCACGTCCAAAACCAACATCCATTCCGTTTGCTTTAGCTATTTCATCTGTTACTTGTGTACCACCTGAAACAAGTATAATCTTATCTCTTACTCCCTTTTCTATACAAAGATCACTAAGTTTTTTCATATTCTTTGTATGAACATCATTATGACTAATTATTGTACTACATAGTATCGCCTGAGCTTTTGACTCTATAGCTGCATCTACAAGTTTTTCTATTGGGCATGAAGTTCCAAGAAAAATTGCTTCTATACCAAATTTTTCAACTCCACCATGTTTAATATCAATGACTTCACGAACTCCAACTGAATGTTCATCTTCCCCAACAGTTGCTGCAACAACCTTTATTGGATGCTGCTTTACATAATCTTTCATTTGTTGATCTGATAGTGATTTTCTTCTCTTTGGAAGAACTAACTCATCACGTTTTATAGGTGTAAAATCACATACTCCTTTTATTTCAATGAGGGTTCCTTCAGCCTTTTGTAACACTTGTTTATGAACAATTTCTACATTTTTCAAATTCATTCTCTTGCCCATTTCAAGGGCTGCCGCCTCACTAATCTGTTCATTTTCCGGTATACATAAAGTGATTTTTACGTACCCATCTTTTGCCCATTGAACTTCAGGAATTATAGTACCATCTTCTTTAACTTTTTCCATTCTCTTAAATACATTATCGTTATCATCTAATTCATCGATGTATACAATTTTAGAATGATTACACAAGGTACATTCGTCAATAGCATCACAAGGTTTTTTATACTCTTTAGGAATATTATTATATCCAAAATGACCACAAACCGGTGCAAAATAATCTGATTCTCTCTTAACTATTGTTCCGACTGCATCTCCACCTAAAATTTTTCTTGCAATACCATCATCATTTCTTTCTGGGTACTGACCTGAGTCAATAAAAAATCCAGAATCTACAGCTTTAAAGTATCCACCAACCTCTAATATTTCCTCAAAGAACAAAACAGCTCTTTCCTGAATTTCTCTTGCCTTTTCTGGTAAATATCCTGTTTTCTTAAGCTCTATCATGTCCATTAATCCATCCATACCTATAAATGCCTGTTTAGCTGTATTAATAGCATGAATATTATTATAATGCCAAGGAACATTACGTCCTTCATCAGGAGTTATTGTACTTTGAATATCTGCTGATGTTAACTCAGATATTAAAAGATTCAAAGTATGTCCTACTGTAGCTTCTCTTTCACAAGATTCTATATATTTAGTATTCATTTGAGCTCTCATTTTATATTTTTTGAAAAACTCCCTTAGAGCAACTGCATAAGGCAAGTCATATCTCATACAAGGTGCTGGTGCTGATGTTGGAGGTACTGTCGATAAAGAAATATTTTCTGGTTTCATTCCAACAAGCTGCGAAAAACAAGAATTTATAGCATGTTGCACCATAAGTTCTGGCATTACCTTATAACCCTTCATAGCTGTTGCATTTGCATTATGCGCACCATCTATTTGAAGCATTCCAGCATGTGCCATGATGCCTTTTGCAACTGCAGCATCAACAAAAGATCTAACCATATTAATATTTCTATAAAGTACATTGTATTGTGGATCTTGATGGGCTCCATTAACCCCTTCTTCTGCAAACATAACTGCTACATCTGGACCTGCAACGCCAGACACATAGGAATGAAAATTAATCTTTCTACCCACTTCTTCTTCTATTAAATCTATAGCTTTTCTTGTTGCTCTAATTTCTTTTCTAGTTATTGGTACCCCACCAAACCCTTCTGGGCTTCCTTCAAGTAAACCATCAAAATGACTTTGTCCCATTGTCCTAATAACCATTAGATGATCCGCACCGTGCCATGCTGCCATTCTCATTCTTCTTATATCATCTTCAAATCTACCTGAAGCAATTTCTGTGGTAATAGTAGCTCTTGGTTGTGGGTCTATATTTCCAAAGCTCCTTGCTGCTGGAAGAGGTTGACTCTTCTTTAAAGGCGATGATATTTCATGATATGTGAATTCACCAACTTTTCCAGTTTCATTTTTTTCTCTCCAATGCCATCCTCTCCATTTAGGCTCATACTTATCTAGATCCTTTAATATTTCTTCTACATTAAGTTTTGTATTTTCCTCTAGCTTTTCCTGCATTAATTGTCACTTCCTTTCATTTTTTCAGATACGACATCCCAGCCTATTCCTTTAGAAAGTTCCACTCCTGCTTTAATATAATCAATATTTTTAAGCTTTGCATAAGTTAAAATTACATTTCCTATCCCCTTGCCAAGTAAGTTCCATTTAGTTCCATAAGATATTATGGGCTGAGCTTGCAAACTAGAAAAGCCCATTCTAAGTACTACAGAACGTTCAATAGCTGGTGACGTATGAGTATATGCTAAATCAACCATAGGTTTTACTACTTGATTTGTAAGACTCCAAAACCTGTCATACAATTGATCATTTGTTAAATTTTTTAAATGTTCTCGTCTTTTCTCGAAATCATCTTCTCTTTTCATAAATTAAATACCCCTTCCTAACATATTTCGACGTTATGTTGTTTTAATATTTCTACAATTTTTTCTTTGGGCAACTTTGTTTCCAATGACAAAAATTCAATATCAACCTGCTGCGCTTTATTCTCACCTAATTTCTTAATTACATTTTTCATATATGATTTTTTTAACACTTCCATATCGATATCAGTGACTTTCACCTTTGATGGATGAGATGGAATTACTATATTCTCACCTGGTATTTGCTCCTTTGGATCACCAACATAAACTTTAATTCCATTTTCTTTAGCAAAATTAAGTTGAGGTAATAAATGTTTCCCAGCTCCCGTATATTCAGTCTCTTGAACAACTATGATAGCATCATCATCATATTCTTGAGCAATTGCAAACGCCGCTACTAAGGATACATTTCCTGCTGGTCCTCGCTCGAGTCCTTCAAGCTGTGCTAATATTTCAGTCATCCAAAATACATCACCCTGAGTAGTTGTTACATATCTATCTAAATATCTTAAAGGTCTAGCCGCACTTCTAGGTACATCTGACCTATCAGGATTCGTCATAAATGGAATCCCAAATCCTGTATGACCTGTAGTAAACGATTTCTTGTTGAAGTCTATATCAGATGCCATATGAAGACCCGAAAGATCAACTGATGCTCCTATTATCTTTGTCTTTGTAGAACCAGCTCTAATAAGCCCTCTTGCCGTACCAGTAACATTGCCACCACCTGCATGAGTTATAATAACAGCATCCGGTTCTTTCCCTAATTTTTCTCTGCACTGCTCAGCTATTTCATAGCCTAATGTTTCAATTCCTGCTACTCCATAAGATGAATATAATGAAGCATTATAATAACCTGTATCTTCAAGTATTTTTAGGTAAGTATAAAACAATTCAGGACCTACAGAAAGTCTAACAACTTCTGCTCCAAATCCTTCACATTTTCTTCCTTTTTCTAATATCTCTGGTTGCCCTACTTTTCTTGAATCATAACATTCGTTTGCTATTATACATTTAAGTCCTCTTATATTTGCTTGAGATGCAACTGCGGCTCCATAATTACCTGAAGTAGCTGCTCCTACGCCAGTATATCCTCTCTTCATTGCATCAAATACAGATACACACGCCCTTCTATCTTTAAAACTTCCGGATGGGTTAGCGCTTTCATCTTTTACAAATATTCTAGCCGCATGTCCAGTCGTTGAAACCTTTCTTGCAAGTTTTGTTAAATTTCTTAATTCTAGAAGTGGAGTATTTCCTACTCCCACCTCGTTTTGAATTCTTTTAACTTCTTCAAACGAATATTCAACATCTCTCATCAAAGCCTCATAATCAAATGAAATCTTGCCAGTTTCATATTTACTATAATCTATCCCTATAGATTTTAGAATTATATCATTCTTTCTAGACATAAGCTTTTCATATTTATTCACAATGTATAACCTCCTATTAAAATAGATTTAAATTCATTATTTTACTGAGATATAATCTCTCTAGCTTGTTTTCCTATATTACTTATTTCATCAACATACTTACCATATGTGTGGTAATATCCTGGTTCTATTTGAACGACTATTCCTCTAGCGATTCTACCTACATTAGTTTCAACATGTACCTCATTTCCTAATTCACAATCACTGAGACACTTTCCACGTATCCAGCATTTAAGAGGAGTTTTCTTTGTCTCATCTGGAATATTTTTTGCTCTATCTTTTGGTGTTAAAACGATCTCTTCTACTTCAACCCAGGTGCCTTTTTTAATCATAATTTTACCTCCCTAAATCAAAATTATTATTAAGGTATTTTATTAATATGCTTATTTTAGTAGTAGCAATTATCATGCCAAATAAAAACGCACGTATTTAAGCCATTGCTTAAATACGTGCGTTTTTTATTTGCAAAATATTCTGCATGTTTGATTATAATAAAAAGTTTCAACTAATAATTCCCAGTAGATTCAGTGTCTTCTCAAGTTAACTATACATGCAAAATGTTTTGCATGTATAGCAAATAATCTTGCTTATTTTAATAATCTTATATTATTTTATGTATTTTTATTTTATATTGAAGATTTTGTCTTGAAATACTAAGTTCTCTAGCTGTTTTACTAACATTATAATTATTCTTTTTTAATATTTTTTCGATTATTTCTTTTTCAATATTACTCATATAACATTCTAAATTAAATCTTCCATCTAAATTTGATAAAACATCACAAGTATTTTGGTTATTTTCATATACAATCCTAGAATCAAAATAATTTTCTGTTAGGATCGAATTATTATCTGCCATATTCATTGCAGCTTCAATAACATTTGTTAATTCACGAATATTTCCTGGCCAACTATATTCTTTAAGTTTTCTCAGCATATTATCATCTATACCTTTTATATTTTTACCTAAGATTTTATTATATTTTTCAATTAGTTTTTCTACAAATAAAATAATATCATCTTTTCTTTCTCTTAACGGAGGAATATCTATTCTCAGCACACTTAACCTATAATAAAAATCCTTTCTTAATTTACCACTTTCTATAAGTTTCTGTGGTTCCTCATTTAATGTGGCTATTATTCTTACATCAATGTATATACTTTTAGTGCTCCCAATAGGCCTTATATACCCGTCTTGAAGTACTCTTAGAAGTTTAGATTGAAGATACGGTTCCAGCGAATTAACTTCATCTAACAAAATGGTTCCATGATTTGCTTCTTCAAACAATCCTTTTTTATTCTCAGCTCCTGTAAAACTTCCCTTTTCTGTACCAAAAAGCATTCCTTCTAACAATAGGGCAGGAATAGCTGCACAATTTATAGGAATAAACGGCTTATCTTTTCTTAAACCACAATAATGAATACTTTGAGAAAAAACTTCTTTTCCTGAACCAGTTTCAGCATATAATAGTACGGATGAACTTGACATACTAGCCTTTTTAGCCTTTTCTATAATACTTTTCATAACAGAATTATCACTATAAATATCACTAAATATATAATGTCTATTCATCTTTTTATCTAAATTTTGTAATTTACAAATGTTTTCCGTTAACTCTTTTAACTGAGTCATGTCTTTAGCTATTTCAATTACTGCTATAACCTTATTTTCTAAAGTTACTGGAATAGTGGTATTTATAGTAGTCACTTTCTTCTTGTATCCATTACCATAATGTTGTATTAAATCTACTATTTTTTCACCAGACTTTAATACGTTCATAAGTGTAGACTCATCCTCTTTTACATCCTCTAGATACTCATTAACCTTTTTACCTATTACCTCTATAGGTTCTACACCTTCTACTTTTCCCATAACACTATTGTAATATATAGTTCTGCCTTCACAGTCTATTACATGAATTCCTTCCTCCAAATTTTCTAATAAACAGCCCAATATTTTCTCAGCATTTGGAAATTCATTATCCATTTTTTAGATTTAGTGAGCATTGTATTATAAGTATACAAACACACTAAATACTCACTTCCTTTCTATATTCCGTATATATTATGTTAAAGCTTTCTTTTATATATTTATTTAATTTATATTGAATTTCACATGTAAAGCATATCATACAAATTATAGAAATGCTACATTACATTGGAACTTATACAAAAAGTAAAAAGTGAATTTCACCCTCTCATATGGGGTGAAATTCACTTTCAATAAAAAAATATTCTTACCTTACTGAAAATTTGTATATTGTTTTATGATTGTAATTTTGTTTTGCTTTAAGTATTGGTGAATCAAAATTCTTAGTATTAATAGCATTAGGAAAATATTGCGTTTCAAGGCATAAAGCATCTCTTTTATTATATGTTGCGCCACCTTTTCCTAGCTCTAGTCCCGTAAGAAAGTTTGCTGTATAAAACTGTACTCCTGGTTTAGTTGTATAAACTTCCATAACACGCCCACTTTTTTCATCGTAAACTTCGGCTGCCTTTTCAAGTTTTTTACCAGTAGTATTAATTATATAGTTATGATCATAACCATTACCGAACACAATTTGTTCATAACTACTTGATATATTCTCCCCAACATATGTTAACTCTCTAAAATCCATTGGAGTATCCTTTACATCGGCTATTTCACCCGTAGGTATAGCATTTTTATTGTTCTTTGTAAATTTATCAGCATTAATCATAACCTTATGTTTTAAAATATCTCCTGAGCCCTGACCTGATAGGTTAAAATAAGAATGATTAGTAAGATTTACTATAGTATCTTTATCAGAGATAGCATTATACTCTATTTTTAATTCATTATCCTCAGAAACCGTAAACTTAACAGATACATTAAGATTTCCTGGATATCCTTCCTCACCGTCAACGCTAAGGTAAGATAATTCTATACTATCACTCGTATCTTTTGATCCGAGTTTTTCTTCCCACACCTTTTTATCAAATCCAACTATTCCACCATGTATATGATTTTCGCCTTCATTTTTAGCTACATTATACTTAGTTCCATTGATCTCAAAACTTGCAGTTCTTATTCTATTAGCAACTCGACCAATTGTTGCTCCAAAGAAATAGTTGTACTTTCTATAATCTTCTAATGTATCGTAGCCTAAAACTACATCATCAAATTTGCCATTACTTCCTTGAACCTTTAATGATACTAATGTTCCTCCATAATTACTAACCTGCGCAACCATACCTTTGGAGTTTTTTATAGTGAAAAGATATACTTCCTTTCCATCTATTATACCAAAATTTCTTTTTATACTCATAACCCACTCTTCCCTTCTTATATACTATATGTCCATCAAATAACTTTTCATATTTATTTGTATAAAACAATTTATTTTATTATATACCATATAATTGTTATACATAATATAAAGTTACATAAATGTAGTATTTATATTATTTTTTTACTTGTAAAAAATATTTCTTGCATGGTCATTAACGAAGCCCCCAATATAGATGCGTTTTCTTTTAATTTTGAAAATGATAACTGGCATTCTTCTTTAGTGTAAAAACTATTTTTTTCAAAAACCTTTTTCATCAAAAGTTCTTTAAAATACTCTTCATAGTAGGCAATTTTTCCTCCTATAATAATTTCTTCAGGGTCCGTTATTAAAATAATATTTTTAATTCCTTCTGCAAGATAATCAATATAACTATAGAGAATTTCTTTTGCCTTTTCATCCGCTTTAGTTAGCCTAAAAAATTCTTTTAAATTTTTATCCTTTACATTAAATCCCTCGTTATACTTGTTTATTAATGCTTTTTCAGAAGCATATAGTTCAAAGCATCCTTTTTTGCCACAATTACATTGTTTTCCATCTTTTACTATAGTCATATGACCAAACTCACCAGCACGCTTATTATTTCCCTTGTAAAGATTGTCATTTATCATTACTCCTGCACCTATTCCCTCTGTTATAGAAACAAAAACTAGATTTTTTATAACTTTATCAGGATTCAAAAATGTTTCAGCATAAGCTGCTGCATTTGCTTCATTCTCTATAAAAAATTTATAATTATATAGTTTTTCATATTTTTTAAAATCTATATTGTTTAATTTTAAATTTGGTGCATTTACCAAAAGCAGTTCCTCTTCATTCACAGTACCCGGAAGCGAAAAACCTACACCAATTATCTTATCCTTTGGTATATTAAAACCATTAACTAATTCATCCACACATTCTTTAATCTTATCCATTATTGTATCTATACTCTCAATGTCTTCTGATAATTTAAATTCATCTTCTTTAATTATCTCGAGATTAAGGTTAATTAATGCGATTCTTATTTTACTAGGAGTTATACAAACTCCAAATGAATATCTAGCATCTGGTAAAAATCTTACAATAATTGGCTTTCTTCCCCCTGTAGATTCAGCTACTCCTGCCTCATCCAAGTATCCCTCTTCTATAAGCTCATTTACATTACTAATAACAGTAGGGATGCTTATATGAAGTTCTTTTGCTATTTCCTGTTTTGTAATCTGACTTTTATTATATAAAAGTTGTATTATATTCTTTTTATTTATTTGTTTAATAGTTTCTTGATCTAAAATTTTAAACTTTTTCAAAAAATCACCCATCCTACCTAGTCTTCCTTAGAATCTAACTCGCTTAGTTCTTTAAATTTATCTTTTAAGCAGCCATAAAGTGAAGCATAAACCTTATATGTTTTATCATATTTATCAACATCTTTTTCTATTGGCATTATAATATCTGTTATCTTGATTAATGAATTACAAGCATCATCAACATTATCATAAAGTCCACAACCTACTGCAGCCAAAATTGCTGCTCCATATGCAGGCCCTTCCTTAGAATTTATTGAACTAACTTTTAAATTAAATACACTTGCTAATATTTGCTTCCAAAGCGTGCTTTTTGAACCACCACCACTTACTCTTACTTCTTTTACTTCTACGCCCATACTCTTTAAAATCTCTAAAGAATCCCGAAGACCAAAACATACTCCTTCAAGAACAGAACGTGTCATATCACCCCTGGTATGAGTTATATTTAAACCTATGAATGCCCCTTTTGCATCAGGATCACTATAAGGTGTCCTCTCTCCCATAAGATATGGTAGATAAATTAAGCCTTTAGAACCTGCAACTGAATTTTCAGCCTCTGTTAGTAAGACTTCAAAAGAATTCTCCATTGTATCTAAATTTATATTATCATTCCACCACTGCAAACATGATGCTGCTGAAAGCATGACTCCCATTTGATGATATCTACCATTTGCATGACAAAATGAATGCAATCTATTCTTACTATCTACTGAAAACTTTTTGTCACAAGCAAATACCACACCAGAAGTACCAAGTGCTACAGAAACTACACCACTATCAACGGTCCCTGTCCCAACAGCACCTGCTGCTTGATCTCCAGCCCCTGCAACCACTAGTGTTTCCGTAGAAAGTCCAGTAACCTTTGCAGCCTCAATACATACTCTTCCCGTTACTTGATATGATTCAAATACTTTAGGTAAAACTTCCTCATTTATTTCTAAAATCTTCAACATTTCCTTAGACCATTTTCTATTCTTAACATCAAACATTAAAGTTCCTGATGCATCAGACACATCTGTTGCAAACAACCCTGTAAGTTTAAATCTTATGTAGTCTTTTGGCAACATAATCTTATATATTTTATTATATATATCTGGTTTATGTTTTTTAACCCATAATACCTTAGGTGCGGTAAAACCGGTTAATGCCATGTTAGCCGTATATTTAGAAAGTTTATCCTGCCCTATAACATTATTTAGATATTCACATTCTTCTTGTGTTCTTTGATCACACCACAAAATTGCAGGCATTAATACCTTATTATCTTTATCCAAAAGCACTAAGCCATGCATTTGACCACTAAATCCTATTCCTTTTATTTCATCTGATTTTAAACCACTTAACTTAATAATTTCTTTAATGCCTTCTTTTGTGCCATCCCACCAGTCATCCGGATTTTGCTCTGCCCACCCTATATGTGGGTAACTTATTTCAAAATTTTTAGTAGCAGTGTTTACTACCTTGCCACTTTCATCCATAATTATAATTTTCACTGAAGAAGTACCTAAGTCAATCCCTAAAAAATACATATTTATCCCCCCAAGAGTTTAATTTGATCTCTATTTTATATCTATATTGTAATCGTTTCACTAAACTTTTTCAAGTGATTTTAAAAAGATTTTAGAAAATAAAAATGAACTATAGACCCAAAAATAATTCGTAAATATTGCATTGTTACATATTCCTTAATTCTTTATAATTGGATGCCACAATACCACTGTAGTACCTTCTCCATAAATACTATGATATTCCAATCCAAACTCTTCACCATATGTCAATTTTATTTTTTCATTTACATTGAAAATACCATATCCAATTACATCGTTTGAGGTTGTTTTACCTTTTAACATTTCATTTATCTTCATTAATTTTTCATCCTCTATGCCTATACCATTATCCTGAATTACAAAACAAATTTTTTCATTTTCAATCATGCCACTTATTTTAATATGACCACTACCTCTTTTTTCCTTAATACCATGATAAATTGCATTTTCTACAATTGGCTGCAATATTAATTTTATTACACTTAAATTTAATATTTCCTTCTGCATGTTAATTTCGTAATTAAGCTTATCCTCATACCTAATTTTTTGAATTAATAAATAGCTTTCCACATGTTTAATTTCTTGAGATATTTTAATGTTCTCCTCCCCAGCACTTAATCCAATTCTTAAAAGATTAGTTAAATTATAAGTTATATCAACTATATCTTGTGCATCATGTTCTTGCGCCATCCATTGAATTGTATCTAATGTGTTATATATAAAGTGTGGTTTTATTTGAGCATGTAATATACTTATCTCAGCTTTTCTCTTCTTTTTAGCTTCCGTTTCCACTAACATAATTAGATTTTTGATTTCTCTAACCATATTATTAAATGCATTTCCAAGTTCACCAATTTCATCATCGTATTTACTATTAAAAACCACATTGAAATTTCCTTCTTCAGTCTTTTTCATAAGCCTCTTAAGTTTTGAAATAGGCCCTACTATAGACCTTGTGAAAAATGTTGCTAATATTTCCGCGATAAGTAAAGTAATTATAGCAATTATTATGGAGTAATATACTAAAGAATCTATGACCTTTAAACTTTCATTTAGAGGAAATACTTCAACAGTTTTCCACCCTGTATAGGTTGAATTTCCATGAATTATTTTATAATCATTTTCCTTAATTCTCTTAATTAAAATTTCACCACTTAAGTTATCAGTCCACTCACTTTTTATTCTATATACTATTTTATTAACTGGTGAATATACTATTTCACCATTGTTATCTACAATATATACAAATCCATTTTTTGCAGGCTTAGCATGTTCAATTACACTTTTTATAATATCTAGTTTCATGTCTATGAGAATTACGCCAATACATTTACCCGTTTTCTTATCAACTACAGCCTTTGACATAGATACCACATCATCAGCACTGTATTGAAAAACATTATTAATATTTCTACCTACAGGTTTACTAAAAAGATGCATAGTAATGGGATTTTTCGCTGCATCCAAGTACCATTTTTCTTTTGTAAGTGCATCTCTTGAAATTCTGCCCATAACATCACTTACAAATGTATCATCTTGTTTAACTATCATTATCCCTGCTATCTCTGAATGAAATGTAGTGAAACTATTTATAGCCTTAGATGACTCCTCAACCCGCATACTATCACTATCTTTTTTGTTTATACTACTGTTAGTATTGTTGCAAAGAAAGCTTAGAATTCTTGGATCCTCAGATAAATAATTAATTATATTT
Source organism: Clostridium estertheticum subsp. estertheticum (assembly GCF_001877035.1). NCBI lineage: Bacteria > Bacillati > Bacillota > Clostridia > Eubacteriales > Clostridiaceae > Clostridium > Clostridium estertheticum. The sequence goes on from NZ_CP015756.1 coordinate 3,586,739, forward strand.
TCTGTATCTTTTATATAAAAATCAATATTATTACTTATTTGACTTACCATTTGCCTTATATTTTCATTTTGTTGATTAGTAATTGAATTTTTATATAACAAATTCCCCAAAATCGAAATCGTAACTATCGGTATTAAAATTACTAGGGAGAAATAAAAAGACAATTTATATTTTATACTTTTATCAAAGAAAATTTTTACAAATTTATTCATCTTCTCTCCTCCTATTAGTTTCATTACCATCATAACCAAAAATTATAATTTGTACAATAATTACATAGATAGCAATTTTTGAATTAAAATCATTCTGTGTTAACTCTCTCTTACTCTTTAGACGCGACATGAAAAAGAAGTATCTAAAAATAAATTTTAAATACTTCTTTTGGTATTGATTACATCTAAACTTTCATTGTTATTGCTACGGTCTTTTTCTTTTCGTTACTTATTACAATTACCCTTTGAAGAACAATAAAGATAAATAACAGTAATCCAACTACAATTTTTGTCCACCATGAGTTCAAGGTTCCATCGAACATGATTAAACTTTGAATAATCCCAGTAGTTAGCACACCAAACATTGGCCCTATTGGGTATCCAGATCCTCCTGTTAATAGTATGCCCCCTATTACGCAAGCTGCTATGGCATCCATTTCAGTCCCATTACAATGTAGCCCATAACCTGAAAGCGTATATATTGTGAATAACAAGCCTCCTAATGAAGAGCAAAATCCAGATAGGGTGTATACCAAAATTTTAGTCCTTGCAACTGGAAGTCCCATAAGCATTGCAGAATTTTCACTTCCACCAATTGCATATATAGTCCTACCAAATTTTGTGTATTTAAGCATATATGCCGCTACCGCTACTATAAGTAAAGCTATTATTACATTAATAGAGATAAACGCCCCTGGTAAAACAGGCATTCTAAAAGCAGCAATCTTAGTAAAAACTGGATTAGTTATAGTTATAGTATCTATACTAATAAGGTAGCTTGAACCTCTAGCAAAAAACATACCTGCTAGTGTTACAATCCAAGGATGAAGTTTGAATTTTTGAATTAAATATCCTTGAACTGTACCAAAAACAACACCTATTAACAGAACAAAAATCATAACAATAAATGGATTTACACCTTTTCTTAGTAGGTCTGCACAAATCATACTTGTGAAAGCGATCATAGCACCCACCGAAAGATCAATTCCACCTGTGAGTATTGCGAATGTTTCTCCAATGGATATAACAATTAAATACGCATTATCAATAAATAAATTTGATAATACCTGTGCTGAGAAAAAACCATCATATAACACCGAACCAGTTAAAAACATAATTATGAATAGAGTTATCGTAGCATAAATAGAAATATACGCAGGGTTTAACTTAAAGTTTTCTTTTCTAATCTTAACTTGTTTCATATTCTTTCCACCTTCTTTGCATTCAGATTATTTTTATTATGAAACAATCTTCCGTTAAACATTTTCCTGAACTCTGTAGTTTGAATTAAGCACACCACAATTACGACAACAGCCTTTACAACTAAGGTAACTTCTGGTGGTACTCCCATACTATAAATTGTGGTTGTTAATGTTTGGATAAATAATGCCCCTATAACAGTTCCGCCTATATAAAACCTTCCCCCTGCCATCGAGGTTCCTCCAATAACTGTTGCAAGAATAGCATCCAATTCAAGCCACAACCCTGCATTGTTTGCATCTGCACATTTTATATTTGAACATATAATAATTCCAGCAATTCCAGACAAAATACCGCAAATTACATATAGAGAAAAAATTACTCTTTTAGAATTAATACCTGCAAATTTGCTGGCACTGTTATTCACTCCTATAGATTCAACAAATAATCCAAGAGCAGTCTTTCGCATTAAATAAAATACAATCCCTACAACTAAAACTGTTATATATACTGCAAAAGGTATAACCCAATAACCAGTACCTATAAAAATAAAAGTTTTATTTGTAAATGTTAATATTTGTCCACCTGTTACTAACTGTGCAATACCTCTACCCACTATATACAAAATCAAAGTAGCGACCATGGGTTGTACTCCTATATACGCTACTAGCATTCCATTCCACATACCACAAATAAGTCCAACAAATATACCCGCAAGTATAGCAAGAGGGACATTACCACTCATAACAATAACAGATGCTGAAACAGAAGCACTAATAGCGATGATAGATCCCACCGAAATATCTATCCCTTGCGTTGCAATAACAATGGTCATTCCAATGGATATAAGAATAAGTGGAGCCGCATGGTTAATTATGTCAATTAGGTTTCCATATAAATGACCATCCCTAATATTAATGCTTACGAAGCCAGGTCTAATTACAAAATTTAAAAATATTAATACAATTAAAGATGCTACTGGCCAAAAGATCTGCATTGCATAAAACTTTTTAAATATATCTTTAATTTTGTGCATTGTTTTTACCCTCTCCCTGCAATTGCTTGCATAATATTCTTTTCTTGTATATCTTCCCCAATTAGTTCTTTAATGATTTTTCTATCTCTGAGCACAAGCACTCTATCACAACTTCTTACTATTTCCTGAAGTTCTGAGGAAATAAATAAAATAGTTACCCCCTCACTCGCGAGCTTAGCAATAAGTTTTTCAATTTCATATTTTGCACCTACATCTATGCCTCTTGTAGGTTCATCCAAAATCAAAAGCTGGGGATCTGTAGCAAGCCACCTTGCTAATATTACTTTTTGCTGATTTCCACCACTTAAATTATCAATTCTTTGTTCCATACTAGGTGTTTTAATAGACAATAAATCTATATACTTTTTAGCTATTTCCTGTTGCTTTTTAATTGACAAATATTTAATTATCCCACGTCTAGACTGAATAGCTAGTATTATGTTTTCCCTAATAGTTAATTGTCCAACAATACCTTCTACCTTTCTATCTTCAGGACAGAAACCAAAACCATCTAAAATTGCTTTTTTAGGATAAATATAAGAGTATTTCTTTTTTTTAATCTCAATGGTACCATGATCTGATTTATCTATACCAAAAATCAGCCTTGCAATTTCGCTTCTCCCTGATCCTAAAAGACCAGCTAGTCCAAGCACTTCTCCTTTTCTAATATCTATATCAAAGGGTTCAATTGTACCCTTTTTCCCAAATTGATGTGTTTCGATTAATTTCTCTCCACTAAGTTTTCTAGTAGTATTTTTAAAAGTGTTATTTAGCTTTTCTACTTCACCAATATCTTTTCCAATCATCTTAGAAATCAAATCAATACGAGTAAGATTTTTAGCCTCATAAGTTCCAACAAATTCTCCATTTCGAAGTACCGTAATTCTATCTGAGATTTCATAAACTTGATCTAGGAAATGAGTTACAAATAAGATTGACATTCCTTCTGATTTCAATTTTTTCATTACAACAAACAATTGTTTTGCTTCATTTGCATCTAAACTTGATGTTGGTTCATCTAATATTAATATACCCCTTGAAATATCCACCGCACGTGCAATTGCAACCATTTGTTGTATAGCAACAGAATAAGTAGATAATGTTTTTTTGACATCAATTTTTAAATTCAATCTATCCTCTAATAGTTTTGTAGCATTTTTATTCATCTCATTCCAATTAATACTCTTATTCTTCATAGGTTCACGGCCAATATAAATATTTTCAGCTACAGTAAGATTGAAACACAAATTAACTTCTTGATACACTGTACTTATGCCATGTTCTTGTGCATCTCTAGTAGAAGAAATAAAAATTTCTTTTCCATTTAATATTATTTTTCCTTTATCTATTTTATACACACCAGTAAGTACTTTTATTAGTGTTGACTTTCCTGCTCCATTTTCTCCCATAAGAGTATGGATTTCACCCTTTGCAAGCTGAAAATTTACAGATGATAAAGCGTTTACACCAGGAAATGTCTTACATATATTTTCCATTTTCAAAACTACATTGTTATCTTCCATCTTTTTTTCCCCTCCTTTTAACCTGGATATAGAAAAATCTATTTATAATATAAGAGCAGGATATTGTATAACATTCCTGCTCTTATATTAAAATTTACAAGTTAATATTTTCTGTTTGGTAACTCTGCGGTAGCTTGAGCTGCGGTGAATACACCTTCTTTTGATTTAACCCATCTATCTATTGGTTTACCTGCTAAAATTAATTTTGCAGTATCTAATAATTGTGGTCCAAGTAGCGGATTACACTCAACAGTTGCATTTGCTTTTCCATCAACCATAAATTGGAAGTATTCTTTAATACCATCTACTGCTACTACATATATGTCTTTTCCAGGTTTCTTTCCAGCTTCTTCAATGGCCTGAATTGCTCCTATAGCCATATCATCATTATGTGAAAATAGAACATTGATGTTATTTCCATCTGATTTCATGAAAGCTTCCATAACTTCTTTACCCTTTGCACGTGTGAAATCACCAGTTTGTGATTTTACGATCTTATAATTCGGGCAATCTGCAATACCTTCCTTAAACCCTTTTTGACGTCCAACCATAGCACTTGATCCAACAGTTCCTTGGATTTCAGCTATATTTAATTTTGCTGCTTTCCCAAACTTGTCTACTAATATTTTTGCCACTTTTTTTCCTTCTGCTTCCATGTCTGATCCTAAGAATCCAGCATATAGAGATTGATCTGAAACCTTTACACCTCTATCTACTATAATTACTGGTATCTTTGCATCTTTTGCTTCTTTTAATACTGTGTCCCAACCATTTTCAACAACTGGATCTAAAGCAATAATATCAACTTTTTGTGCTATAAAAGATCTAATAGCTTTTATTTGATTTTCTTGTTTTTGTTGCCCATCTGAGAATTTTAATTCAAATGTTGGATCTAAAGTTGGAATCGTTTTTATTGAAGCAGTTTCTGCTGTTCTCCAGCCACTTTCCGCACCAACCTGAGCAAATCCAATAACTTTTTTCTTCGAAGTATCAGTTGCAGTTGGCGTCGCTTTAGCCCCATCAGTTGTAGCCTTCGTACCACATCCAGCAAACATTGTAGTCACTAGAATAGCTGCAGATAAAAATGCAATAATCTTTTTGTTTTTCATTAATAAACCCCCTCTAATATTATCATTGTATCGTTTACAAGTATTATATATCTATTTTACATTACTGTATTTACACTAATCGGCTATTTTTTACACTATTTGGAACAAAAAAATATAACTCTGCATTTGCAGAGCTATATTAATATTTCCTATTCTTAAATTCTTTTGCTGAATTTATTTTTGTAAAGACATCCTCAGCATTTACTATTTTCAATGGAACTTCAATACCTTCCATTATTTGCTGAGCAGTTTTCATTAATTGAGGCCCGAGTAGTGGGTTGCACTCTACAGTACTGTACATTTCTCCTTTTTTTATAGAAAGCAATGCTTGCTTAGTAGCATCTATTCCAATAACAATAATATCTTTTCCTGGAACAAGTCCAGCATCTTTTATAGCGTCAATAGCACCAAGTGCCATATCATCATTAAGAGCGAATACTATATTTATTTTTTTATTCTTTGAGTTAATAAATTTTTTCATTACTTCCTTTCCCTCATCAAGATTAAAGTTTCCAGTACCTTCTGCTACTATTTTATAATTATGATGGTCTTTAATTACTTCATTAAATCCCAATTCTCTTTCAATTTCAGGAGCTGAACCTATAGTTCCTTTAAGTTCGAAGATATTTGCTTCTTTATCCTTAAAGTGTTCTATTAATAATCTTGCAGCACGTCGTCCCTCCTCCTGAAAATCTGAACCAATATTACAAGTCCAGAGCGAATCATCTGAGTCAACACTTCTATCACATAAAATCACCGGAATACCTGCATTTTTTGCCTCAAATAAAACATCGTCCCACCCGGTCTTCACAAAAGGTGAAAATGCAATTATATCCACTCTCTTTTTTATTAGTTCTCTAATTAATTGTTTCTGATCCTTTTGGGTATATCCTTCTTCTCTAAAATCTAAATTAATACTGGCATCATTTGCTGCATTTTTAATTGATTTTGCATTTGCATCTCTCCATCTACTCTCTGACATCAATTGAGCATACCCTAGCACTATGTTTTTATTATCCACTAAATTCTTTGATTTATTATTTAAATATTGATTTACGTTTCCAATAGTAATTTTATCACTCTTTAATATTATTTTTTTTGGTATGTCACTCCTTTTATTTAAAATATCCATTGCATAATTTACAGCTTCGCTTCCACCCGTTTTACAGGTAAAAGTACCACTTAGAATTCCCTTAGAAACCAAATCTAATCCACTATTTTCTCCAGTAAGACCATCTACCCCAATAATTTTTATGTTTTTAAGCCCTAATTTGTAAACAGCTTTATAAGCCCCTAATGCCATATAGTCATTATGTGCAAAAATAACATTTACGTCTTTATCTCCTTGTAAAGCCTGCGTAACTTTATCTTCTGCTTCATCTCTTTGCCAATTACAAACTATGGTGTTAGATATTTCAATATTTTTATGATCTTTGAGAACCGATCTAAAGCCATTACTCCTCGATATAACAGGTGAAGAATCTGATAAACCCTGAACCTCGATAACTTTACCTTTACCTTGTCCAATTAAATTTATAACAAAATTTCCTGCTTTAGTACCTATTTTTTCATTGTCTGGTCCAATATATAATGAGTAATCATAGCCTTCAACAGCTCTATCAAGAACTATTACTGGCATTGATTTATATACTTGTCTCACTAATGGTGTCAATTTATTTGAATCATTTATAGATACAATTAATAAGTCCACCCCATCATCTACAAGTTCATTTATATCTTTTTTTTGTTTATCTGTATCTCCTCCAGCATCTTTATACACAATTTTTATATTTTTATATTTTTTTGACGCCTCTATTATTTCATCATTCATAGAAATTCTCCAAGGTTCTGTCAAATTTGCTTGAGACATTCCAATAACAAATTCTACGCCTCCAGATTTTTTTATGCAAATTGATTTAATAATAATTGCTGAACTAGCAATAATAAGGACTAACACAAATAAATATATACCTTTTGCTCTAATGTATTTAACCAATCACATACTCCTCCCCCTATATTCTGTTGGGGCAAACCCCATAACCTTCTTAAATGCCTTGCAAAAGTAATGTTGGTTACTATATCCTACAGCCTGCGCAATTTCATAAATCTTATATTTAGGATCATCCATCATACAAATAGATTTATTAATTCTATACTTTGTAAGATAATCAATAAAAGAAAGTCCCGCTTCTTTTTTTAATAATTTGCTTAAGTAAGAAGAACTTAAATTAAATTTATCTGCTACATCGCCTAAATTTAAATCGTTTACATTGTAATTGGTATCTATATATCTAGTAGCTAAAAGAACTATAGGTTTATAAGCAGCTATTTTATCTATACTAGCAATAATTTCATTATACGTGTTTTTTACTCCCGAGATACCACTTAGGCTCCTTTTGTGTTCTATAATTACAGTAAAGTGTAAATAATAATATATTTTATTTTCAATTTCATTTGCTATGTTTAACCAATCGTAAGCATTCATAACATTACTAATTATAACAATGTTATTATCTTCATCAGTATATGTTATTTCTGGCTTAACTTTGCTCATTAACTCAAGTGTAACATTAATTAACGCAAAATTTAATAGTTCTCTATCCCAGTTTTTTGAATATACCTCATGGTTTAACCTTTCTATTACTTTAATTACTACAACTTCTATGTCAGCATCGAAATTATATTTAAAAAATTTTAACTCATTTAATATTTCCGCGTATTCATAACTTCCATTTAACCAATTATTTAAAAAAGCTTGTTTTAACATATCAAAATTTTCGTCTAATCGTCTGTCCGCCCAATCTAAATATACTTTTTTCTCTTCATTCTTTCTTATTTCTTGTATTGCTTTATTTACTGTATCTATAAGCACTTCTTTTGGAACTGGTTTTAAAAGATAATCAAATGTTTTAAGCTTCAGTGCCTCATGCATATACTCAAACTCATCATATCCTGTTATTATTATTATAATACAATTTTGGTCTTTTTCATTCAATTTTCTAATAAGCTCCAAACCATTTAAAAATGGCATACATATGTCTAAAAAGATTATATCAGGTTTTAATTTTTCTGTTTGATTTAATGCTATTTCACCATCTTCAGCCTCACCAACCACTTCAATATTGAACTCATTCCAATTTAAGGCATTTCTTAACCCCTTCCTAATCCTTGGTTCATCGTCAGCAATTAAAAGCTTATACATAACCTTCACACTCCAGTAATTTTATAAGGTTTCTTACATATAATATACTACTAAATTTTGTAAGTGTAAATTTATTTCTCTACTCTCGTTATTACTTTAATTTTTTTATGGTATATTATTGGTATGATTAAAATAAAAGGTGGTTAAAAATATGAATGAAACAATAAATTTATTAAAAAATCACAAATCTATAAGAAAATATAAAGATCAACCTATCGAGAAAGAGAAGGTAAAAACCATTATTGAATGTGCTCAATGTGCCTCAACTTCTAGTTTTATTCAAGCCTACACAATTATAAATGTAGTTAATATGGATAATAGGAAAAACATAGCCCATCTTGCAGGGGATCAAAGTTATGTGGAGAAGTGCCCTTTATTTTTAATTTTCTGTGCGGATTTAAGCCGTAGTAAGAATTCATGTGAAATTAATGATAGAACTATGGCTGAGGTAAATACTGAAACTTTTATTTTAGCAACCGTGGATGCATCTCTTGCTGCTCAAAATGCTTTAATAGCTGCCGAATCCCTAGGCCTAGGTGGAGTTTATATAGGTGGAATTCGAAATAATCCAGGAGAAATATGCAAGATCTTAAACATTCCATCTGGTGTATACCCTGTATTTGGAATGTGTATTGGTTATCCGTGTGTTAATCCGGATAAAAAAGAGAGGTTACCTCAGGATGTAATATTTAAAACAGATGTATATAACATAAATGGTGATGCATCGTTAATAAAAAAATATGATACACATATTACTGATTATTATGAGAAAAGAACTAAAGGTAAAAGATTCGATACATGGACAAATCAAGTGTCTGGTTTAATGAGCAAACCTCAAAGGCCTCATATGAAAGATTTTTTAGACAAACAAGGATTTAAATTTAAATAACCTAAAATATCATGCCTCTAGGCTGCTATAATAGCACATTACTATATCATAAAAAAATATTCCCATACATAACCATTTTCAAACAAGCTTGAAAATAAATATGTATGGGAATATTTTTAAGTTACATTTTTTTGCCTTATGCTTAATTTTAATAATAATTATATATTGTTCTATTTGCACATATTTATGAAATATTTATGAATTTCTAAGTTATTTGTAAGTTCCGGATGGAAAGCTGTAACAAACATATTATTTTGTTTCACTGCTACAATTTTATCGAAAACTTTGCATATTATTTTAACATTACTTGTCACTTCTGTAATTACTGGCCCACGTATAAAAACTAGCGGCAAGGGTTCACCTGAAATCTCACTAATTATAACCTCTCTTTTAAAACTATTAATTTGGCTTCCATAGGCATTTCTTTTTACTTTAATATCCATAACTTTAAGATGTCCATCTATTTCGCCCTCAATAGCTTTAGCAAGTAAAATCATACCAGCGCAAGTTCCCCATACCGGTAATCCTGAAAGTATTTTATTCCTTAGAGGTATAAGCATTTTTGTCTCCCTTAAAAGTTTACCTATTGTTGTACTCTCACCACCAGGAAGTATTATTCCATTTATCCCTTCCATATCTTCAAGTTTTTTAACCTCTATCCCAACATGACCAAGTTTTGTAATATGATTTATATGCTCGATAACATCTCCTTGAAGTGATAAAACACCTATTTTCAACTTTACCAACCTCTCTTGGCAAACTTCTCTTTAATTTCACTTATCTCTATGCCACTCATTGCTTCCCCAAGATTTTCTGAAACTTTTGCAACAACTTTTGGATCATTGTAATATGTAGTTGCAAGTACTATTGCTTTTGCCCTAGCTTCCGGATTTTCTGCTTTAAAAATTCCTGAACCTACAAAAACTCCTTCTGATCCAAGTTGCATCATAAGTGCTGCATCAGCCGGGGTTGCTATTCCGCCTGCTGCAAAATTTACTACTGGAAGTTTACCATTTTTCCATACATATTCTATTAAATTAATAGGTGCCCCAAACTCTTTAGCAATTGTCATTAGTTCTTCTTTGGGAGCATTTTTAACTTTGCGAATTTCATCCATTATACATCTCATGTGCCTAACAGCTTCTACCACATTGCCTGTGCCTGCTTCACCTTTTGTTCTTATCATTGCAGCACCTTCTCCGATTCTTCTTAGTGCCTCACCTAAATTTCTTGCTCCGCAAACATAAGGAACTTTAAAATCCCACTTATTTATATGATACTGCTCATCTGCTGGAGTCAAAACTTCGCTCTCATCTATAAAATCCACCCCTATTTCTTGAAGAATTTGCGCTTCAACAAAATGGCCTATTCTACCCTTAGCCATTACTGGAATAGTTACCGCAGCCTTTATTTCTTTAATCATTTTAGGGTCAGACATTCTAGCTACTCCACCTTCTTTTCTAATATCTGAGGGCACTCTTTCTAATGCCATTACCGCGCAGGCCCCTGCATTCTCTGCTATTATTGCCTGCTCAACATTCACTACATCCATGATTACTCCACCCTTTAACATCTGAGCCAAGTTCTTGTTTATTTCATATCTTTCCATAATAAACCTCCCCTTAAAATATTTATTAGACGAAGTATATCATATGTTTATACAGTTTGAATAGTGTATCCATACAATATTTAAGTTGAATGAAAAATAAAAAAGACTTTACAAAGTGTTATTTTACTAATATACTTAAGGCAAATAATAACTAAATAAATTAAACAAGGGGAGCTCGCACCAAGAGCTGAGAAAGAGATATTATCGCTGACCCTCATAACCTGATTTGGGTAATTCCAACGTAGGGAGTTTATTACAATGTTTTTTGTTGCAAGCTCTTTATGAGCTTGCTTTTTTTTATTTCAAAAATAATATAACTGTAAGGGAGACTATAAAATGATGTATACAACTCAAATGGATGCTGCAAAAAAAGGTATTATAACTGAAGAGATGAAGATAGTTGCAAGGAAAGAAAATATGCCAGAAGAGGTTTTAAGAGAAAAAATATCAAGAGGCGTAGTCGCAATTCCTGCTAATAGAAATCATAAAATATTAAGCCCTGAGGGAGTTGGGGAGGGTTTAAAAACAAAAATCAATGTAAACCTAGGTATCTCAAAAGATTGCTGTGATATTGATGAAGAAATGAAAAAGGTACAGTTATCAATAGATATGAAAGCTGAAGCTGTTATGGATTTAAGCTCATTTGGTAAAACTGAAGAATTTAGAAAAAGGCTTATTTCAGATTCAACTGCTATGATAGGTACTGTTCCAATTTATGATGCCTTAGGTTTTTACGATAAAGAATTACAGGATATTACTTCAAAAGAATTAATAGATGTTGTAGAAAAACATGCAAAAGATGGAGTTGACTTTGTAACAATACACGCTGGTTTAAACACAGCTACTGCAAATGTATTTAAAAGAAACAAGAGAATAACTCATATTGTGTCTCGAGGAGGATCGCTCCTATATGCTTGGATGGAATTAAACCATAAAGAAAATCCTTTTTATGAACATTTTGATGAAATACTAGAAATATGTCAAAAATATGATTTAACTTTAAGCCTTGGTGATGCATGTAGACCCGGTTGCATTAATGATGCAACCGATGCTTGTCAAATTCATGAATTAATGGTACTTGGTGAATTAACCCTGAGAGCTTGGGAAAAGAATGTACAAGTTATCATAGAAGGACCAGGACATATGGCAATAAATGAAATAGAGGCAAATGTATTGCTTGCTAAGAAATTATGCCATGGTGCACCTTTTTATATTTTAGGACCCCTAGTTACAGACATTGCTCCAGGATATGACCATATTACAAGTGCCATAGGAGGTGCTTTAGCTGCAAGCGCAGGAGCTGATTTTCTTTGTTATGTAACTCCAGCAGAACATTTAAGACTTCCGAATGTTGATGATGTACGTGAAGGAATTATTGCATGTAAAATTGCAGCTCATGCTGGTGATATAGGCAAAAAAATTCCAGGTAGCCGCGACTGGGACAATGAAATGAGTACAGCTAGACAAGCTCTTAATTGGAAGAGAATGTTTGAACTTGCAATAGATCCAGAAAAAGCCATAAGATATAGGAAAGAATCAATGCCAGAAAATGCTGATAGTTGCACAATGTGTGGTAAAATGTGTTCTGCAAGAACTATGAACAAGATAATGCAAGGTAAAGATCTTAATATATTAAGAGATGATTCATAAATTTTTATGACCTTATTTTAAATAGAATAAAGAGTATGCAGAAATCTTTTCTGCATACTCAAAAAAATATGTGATCTTCATCACACACTTTTAAAATAACCACTTAACTTTTCTCTATCAACTATGAATTTTCTATGTTCTATCTTAACCATCCCCATGTTTTCTAGCTCTTTTACGGCCCTTGAAATAGTTTCCCGAGAGCTACCTAACATATCTGCCAAATAGGTTATACTTATTTTAACATCTATTAAAACACCTTTTGGAGTTTCTAATCCATAATCTCTAGACAACTTCCATAGCTTAGCAGCTACCCTTTTATCCATTTTAGTAGGAACAGTGTTTTTAATCTGCCTATACAATCGTCTTATTTTCTTGCTCATAGAGTATAATATAACCTCTGTAAGCTTAAAATCTTGCTGCATAATATTTAATAAATCTCCTTTTAATATGCTTATAATCTCACTGTCTTCAAACGCTTCACAACTAATCGAGCTTGTATAGTTATCAAAATTCACTTCATTTACAATCTCACCTTTATTCAAAATGTAAATAACCCTCTTTTGACCTTTTTCTGATAACCTGTACATTGATACCTTTCCTTCTAGCACTATATATATGTTATTTAAGCGTTCTCTTTCACCAAACAACATTTGTGATTTCTTAAAATTTTTTAATACAACTTTTTCTCTTATTAAATCTAAAGTTTTATCCTCAATACATTCTAACAAAGGAAGGTCTCTTAATTGCCTAATAGTTACTTGTGGCATTTTAACTTCTCCTTATGACCTCAGTATATTTATAAATATATATCATTTTACTAATCATTCTCTATTATACTATGATTACTGCAAATTGGATATAAACAAAATAAAAGCACCCTATAGGATGCTTTTATTTTTGTAATATATTATTTCTCTTTTGATATAAACCAATAGGCTGCTCCAATAAACACTGCTCCACCTACAAAATTACCTAACGTAACCCAAATTAAATTGTGTGCTAGTCCCACTATTGAAATCGCTGCGCTGTGAGGAATCATTAGGGCTGTCGTAAGTAATGTCATATTTGCAATACTATGTTCAAACCCTGTAGTTATAAATGCAAATAGGCACCAAAAAATCATTATAAGTTTAGCTGTTTCTTCCTTTAATTTAATAGAACACCAAACTGCTAAACAGACTAACATATTACAAAGTAATCCTTTTAAAAATAATTCTATACTTGGCGATGCCATTTTTATTTGTGATGTTTTTAGAATAAATTCTGCTGTACTTCCTTTTGCAAGTCCCGAACCTACAAACATTGCTGCAAGAGCTGCTGAACCCACAAAGTTACCTATAAAACTGTATATCCAAATATTTGTTGAGTCAAGCCACGAAACTTTCTTTTCTAAAGAACCTATTGTCATAGTCATGTTATTTCCTGTAAAAAGTTCAGAGCCAGCCATTATTACAAGACTTAAGGCAATCCCAAAAGAAGCTCCCATAACAATTTTTGTTGCTGGAGACGTTGCTTGTGATAATAATCCACCGATAGTAAATATTAATAAAATTCCAAATCCCACATATATACCGGCCAAGACCGAAGAAGTGAGGTACCTCATTTTGCTCTTTTTTAATAATTCAGACTTTTTTATCGCTGAGGCTGATACTTTGTTAATTTCTTCACTAAACACAATAAATCATCTCCTTAATAAAATATAGCCATACTATATCATTATAAAAAATGAAAGTATGTGACTAATATCACATACTTTCTAAATTTATTATTAATTTTTTTATATCTTAGGATTTTATCCAAGTATTTTTGCTAAATCGTCCTCTGGCGTGCTTATTGCTCTAAGGTCAAATGTATCAATTAAAAATTGTAATACATTTGGACTTAAGAACGCTGGAAGTGTTGGTCCAAGATAAATTCCTTTTACTCCAAGCGACAATAATGCTAATAAATCAGCTACAGCCTTTTGTTCATACCAAGTTATAATGAATGAAAGTGGCAACTCATTAATTGAGCATTCAAATGCATCAGATAGTGCATTAGCTATTCTAACAGCAGAATATGCATCGTTACATTGACCTACATCAAGTAACCTTGGAAGTCCTGCTACTTCACCAAATTCCAATTTATTAAAACGGTATTTCCCACAGGCTAATGTAAGAATAATACAGTCTTTTGGGACTTGCCTTGCAAATTCAGTATAATAATTTCTTCCTGGTCTTGCACCATCACATCCACCGATTAAGAAGAAGTGTCTAATCTTCCCTTCTTTAACAGCACTTACAATCTCGCCTGCATGACTCAAAGTTGCTTTATGGCCAAATCCTACTGTAATTTCCTTAACTTCCTCATCTTTTTCAAAGCCACCAAGTTCCAAAGCTTTATTTATTATTTCAGAAAAATCCTTATGCCCCTTCTCATCATTAGATATATGTTTTAATCCTTCCCATCCTACAACACTTGTAGAATAAATTCTATCTTTATAAGAATCTCTTGGTTTCATTAAGCAGTTTGTTGTCATTAAAATGCAACCCGGTATACCATCAAACTCCTTTTGTTGATTTTGCCATGCTCCTCCAAAGTTACCTACTAAATGTTTAAATTTATTAAGTTTTGGATATCCATGTGAAGGTAACATTTCACCATGAGTATAAATATTTATTCCCTTACCTTGTGTTTGCTCAAGTAACATTTCAAGGTCTCTTAAGTCATGACCCGAAACTATTATAAATGGTCCTTTCTTAATGTTTACATTTACTCTTGTAGGTGTTGGAGAATTGTATTTCTCATTATTTGCTTTATCCAATACCTCCATAACCTTAACACTCATCTCGCCAGTTTTAACTAAGTAAGCAATAAGATCTTTTAAATTTAAACTATCATCAGTAAGTACTGCTAAAGCTATAAAGTAAAATTCATCTACCTCATCACTTTGATATTTAATAAATCTGGCTTGATGTGCATACGCCGCAATTCCTTTTAATCCATATTTTATAGTTTCACGAACAGAGCGAATATCAGCATCTAAATCTTCATCATACATAATTCCTGCTTTTTTAGCATCTTCAAGTATTTGCTCTTTTGTATCACTTAAATTATATAGAGCCTCCTTGGTATTTACATTTTCTCCTGAAGCTTTTTTTCTAATCTCTTCTTTATTTATTTGTGATCTTCTGAGCATATCCATATGAGACTCAGGGTCAAAATTTACATTAGTTAATGTCATAAATAATGAATTCTCAACAAATGAGACCAATGACTTATCAATTTTTTCACCTTTAGCTAAAAGTTTGCTAGCGTAACAACTTATTCCTTTTAATTGATATATTAGCAGATCCTGCATTGCCGCAATCTCTGGTGTTTTACCACATACCCCTACTTTTGTGCAACCTTTACCACCGAAAGTTTGCTCACATTGAAAACAAAACATTTTTCCTTGCATATGTACGCCTCCTAATTAGTTGAAATAACCTTTTACTATTTTGCACATTTTTTACGTGAATATACCAAATAATAAGTAATAGTTATTTTACTATATTTATAGGTCTACCTTTTGCAAATTGAATCAAATTATCTACCGCTATATTCATAAGACGCTCCCTAGATTCTTTTGGTGCCCATGCTATATGTGGTGTAATTAAACAATTTTTAGCTCTCATAAGTGGATTATCCATTTGAACCGGCTCCACTGACATAACATCTAATCCAACACCTGCAACCTTACCACTATTTAGAGCTTGCGCTAGATCCTCTTCAACAATTAAAGGTCCTCTAGAAGTATTTATTATAATAACGCCATCTTTCATTTTCTTAATAGATTCCTTATTTATTATTCCCTTAGTTTCCTCAAACAAAGGACAGTGTAAACTTATAACATCAGCCCCTTCATATAACTGGTCTAATTCAACATATTTAAAAGTATCTGATATTAATGACTCCTTCTTAGATGGATTATATGCTAAAACATTCATACCAAAAGCTTGCGCAATTGTGGACGTAACAACACCAATCCGTCCCATACCTATAATACCCATTGTTTTGCCAGCAAGTTCAATCATAGGATAATTCCAAAAACAAAAATCCTTACTATTTGTCCAAGCACCTTTTCGAACGACTTCATTATGTTCCCCTACATGATGACATATTTCGAGTAACAGAGCAAAAACAAATTGCGCAACTGAATTAGTACCATAAGCTGGAGTATTGGTAACTATAATACCCATCTCCTTTGCGGCTTTTGCATCAACTACATTGTATCCTGTTGCAAGAACCCCGATATATTTTATTTTAGGTAACTTTTTTAAAGTATCCATACCTAATGGTGTTTTATTTGTAAGAATTATCTCGCAATCATAAGCTCTATCTACAATTTCATCAAAGCTTGTTCTATCATAAACTTTTAACTCACCTAATTTTTCAAACTCTTTCCAAGATAAATCTCCTGGATTTAAAGTGAATCCATCTAATACTACTATTTTCATATATTCCTCCTATAAACATATTTTTTGTTAATTAAATTAAAACAAGGTATAGCGTAAACACTATACCTCAAACATCATTTCAATACTTGCACCTGGCGGAACCATAGGAGATGCCATCTCATCTGGAGCGACCCTAAAATCAATTACAACAGGACCATCCCATGCTATTGCTTCTTTTAATGCATCTACGACCTGTCCATTATGATCAACCCTTATACCTTTAACTCCAAAACCCTCTGCTATTTTTACAAAATCAGTATCTCTCTCAAGTGTTGTACTAGAAAATCTTTTTGAGTAAAACACATTCTGCCATTGCCTAACCATACCCAAAACACCATTATTTAATAATATTATTTTAACTGGTATATTATATCTTGCAGCAGTTCCAAGCTCATTAAGATTCATTCTAAAACTCCCATCCCCTGCAATATCAAAAACCATTTCTTTCTTTCCTATACTTGCTCCTATTGCGGCTCCAAAGCCATATCCCATAGTACCTAGTCCCCCAGAGCTTATAAAAGTTCTTGGTTTCGTATAGGTGAATGCTTGAGTTGCCCAAATTTGATTTTGGCCTACCTCTGTAGTTATTATAGCATTACCTTTTGTAATTTCATAAAGTTTTTTAATTACATAAAGAGGAGTTACACTTTCAAATTCATTTATTTTTATGACTTTTTCCTTGTCCTTTTGAATTAGTTCCTTTGTACAAGTTGTCCATTCATTTGATTCCCGACCTTTTAGATTTTGTAGTAATTTTATTAATACATCGGCTACATTTCCAATTACCCAGCAATCCGCCTTAATATTTTTTGAAACTTCTGCTTCATCTATATCGATATGGATTACTTTAGTGTTTGCTGCAAAAGTAACCGGATCGCTAATAACTCTATCACTAAATCTTGCCCCAATTGCAATTATTAAATCACTTGAGGTTATGCACCTATTAGAGGCAAAAGTTCCATGCATGCCAAGCATCCCCGTGTACATAGGGTGTAATCCACTAAATGCACCTAGTCCCATCATAGTACTACATACTGGGCATTTTAATTTATCTTGAAATGATAATAATAACTCCTCAGCGCCAGATATATTACACCCACCACCGACTACAATTATTGGTTTTTTCGAGCTTTGAATTGCAGAAATAGCATCATCAAGTTGGCTTTCTTTTACGACTTTATGCTCGATTATCTTTGGAATTTCAGGAAAGTATTCGCACTCCATGCCAGTTATATCCTTAGGTATGTCTATAAGCACAGGTCCTGGCCTTCCACTCATTGCAATTCTAAATGCTTTTCTTATTGTAGGTGCTAATTCATTAATGTCTTTCACTAAAAAATTATGTTTTGTAATAGGCATTGTTATACCAACAATATCAACTTCCTGAAAAGAGTCTTTGCCTATTAATGTTGTTGCTACCTGCCCAGTAATTGCAATCATAGGTACAGAATCCATATAAGCAGTTGCAATCCCTGTAACAAGATTTGTAGCCCCAGGACCTGATGTTGCAAGGCATACGCCAACCTTTCCAGTTGCTCTAGCATATCCATCAGCAGCATGCGCTGCCCCTTGTTCATGAGAAACTAATATGTGAGTTATATCCTCAAAAGAATAAATTTCATCATATATATTTAATACTGCTCCACCTGGATACCCAAATATAGTATCGGTACCTTGCTCTTTAAGACACTCTAGCAAAATTTTTGCACCGCTGCACTTCATATTAATTCCCCCTTAATTCATATAATAAAGAGAACCAAGTTCATATTGAATTTTCAGAACTTGGTTCTCAAATATAATATTAGTAACTTTTATTTTTATTGCTCCATTTTAAATATTAAATCTATCTTATTTTTTATTCCAAGACATCATTTTTCTAAGCTCAGCACCAACTTTTTCTATTTGATGTTCGCTTTCTATTCTCTTTGTTGCATTAAAGAATGGTTTTCCAATTTGATTTTCTAAAAGCCAATCTCTAGCAAAAACTCCCTTTTGAATATCAGTTAATACGCCTTTCATAGCTTTCTTTGTATCCGCAGTTATTATTTTGTTTCCTGTAATGTAGTCACCATATTCTGCAGTATCACTTATTGAATATCTCATCATATTTAAACCACCTTGATTTATCAAATCTACGATAAGTTTCATTTCATGACAACATTCAAAGTACGCCATTTCTGGTTGGTATCCAGCTTCTACAAGAGTTTCAAAACCTGCTTTTATAAGTGCTGTAACACCACCACAGAGAACTGCTTGTTCTCCAAACAAATCTGTTTCAGTTTCTTCCTTGAAAGAAGTCTCCATAACACCAGCTCTTGCGCCGCCTATTCCTAAAGCGTAACCTAAAGCTACTTCTTTTGCATGTCCTGAAGCATCTTGATGTATAGCTATAAGACATGGTACTCCCTTGCCCTCTAAAAACTGACTTCTAACTGTATGTCCTGGTCCCTTTGGAGCTATAAGGAATACATCAATATCTGCTGGTGGAACTATTTGACCAAAATGAATTGCAAAACCATGAGCAAATACTAAAGCCTTATTTTTTGTAAGATTTGGCGCGATACTTTCTTTATACACTTGTCCCTGCTTTTCATCATTAACTAGGATCATTATAATATCTGCAGCTTTAGCTGCTTCTGCTGCAGTTAAAACAGTTAATCCTGCTTTTTCTGCCTTTTCCCAAGATTTACTTCCTACATAAAGACCAACTACAACATCTACACCATTTTCTTTTAAGTTTAGTGCATGTGCATGTCCTTGACTACCATATCCTATTACTGCAACCTTTTTTCCTTTTAAATTATCTAAATTACAATCACTTTCATAATACATCTTAGCCATTATTAATTCCCCCTAATTTTTATCTATATTTTTAGATTATTACGCCAGCGCCTCTTTGCATTGCAATAAATCCACTACCGACTATTTCTAAAATTCCAAACGGTTTAATTAAATTTTCAAAAGCACATAACTTGCCGTTATCACCTAAGATTTGAATAATTAATGTTGTCGGAGTTACATCTATAACAGAAACTCCAAATATTTTTCCTATATTAATAATTTCTTGCCTATTATTGCCTTCAGCTTTAACTTTTACAAACAACATTTGCTTACAAATAGAGTTTTCATTATCTAATTGCTCAACTTTATGAACATCCTCTAATTTCCTTATTTGTTTAATTATTTGGTCAATGCCTTCATCATCCCGAACTTTAGTTAATAAAGTTATTCGAGCTAATTTTTCATCTTCTGTGTGACCAGAGGAAACAGTATCAAGATTAAAACCTCGTCTATTAAATAATGAACATACTCTTGTTAATACTCCTGGGTTGTTGTCAACTAAAATTGACAATACATGTGAAATCAAAATATCGCCTCCCTTTCCACAAGTAAATAATTCCAAGTTGACTTGTAATTCGTACCAAACATTTTATGTATCGTACCATCTATAAATTGAATTGTCAACCAAATTCAGAATACTTTTTTTATTGACTTGTTGACATATTTTATTATTCGTAGTATATTATCTTTCAAGCATATTTTTAGAAAGATACTGTTTTTTTAAATCTTATTGATATAAAAATAGTCATTTATATATTTTATAAGAGCTTAATATATTGACAAGCAGTCATTTGTTTGATAAAATTATCGCTAATATAATAAAAACTTTGACAGGGACAAATAGGCATCAGGATGTTTTACAGAGAAGGGATAAAGCTGTGAACCCTAAATAATCAGATGTTGAAACTTACCCTCGAGTTGTGAACTTAAACTAAGTTACACTTAAAAGTGTATTCACTCTTAAAAGTGCGCTTATTAGTAGGTTTTACCGGTGTAATCCGTTATCTTAAAATAAGTTATAAATATGGGTGGTACCGCGACGGACTCTTCGCCCCAGTGAAGATGTCTGTTTTTTTGTACCCTTTTTTTAGTCCAAATTTATCAAAACATTCTGTTAATTTCATTTTAGAATATTCTTCAAGATAAATAACAACTTAGAAAAAGCTTTTAAATTTTATAAAGGAGGTTCAATTATATGGGAATGACGATGACGCAAAAAATACTAGCATCACACGCTTCAATGCAAGAGGTAAAGGCCGGCCAATTAGTTATGGCAAATCTTGATTTAGTTTTAGGTAATGATATAACAACACCTGTTGCAATAAATGAATTTAACAAAATGGGTGTTAATGAAGTTTTCGATAAAAAGAAAATTGCTATAGTTCCAGATCATTTTGCTCCAAATAAAGACATAAAATCTGCTGAGCAATGTAAGTGTACCCGTGAATTTGTATATGAAAAAGGGATTGAAAATTACTTTGAGGTAGGACAAATGGGGATAGAGCATGCATTATTACCAGAAAAAGGACTTGTAGTATCTGGAGATGTTGTAATAGGTGCTGATTCTCACACTTGTACTTATGGTGCTTTAGGCGCTTTTTCAACTGGAGTTGGCTCCACTGATATGGCAGCCGGAATGGCTAGTGGAAAATGTTGGTTTAAGATTCCGGAAGCAATACAATTTATTTTAACTGGCAAAATGCAAAAATGGGTTTGTGGTAAGGATGTAATTCTCCACATTATCGGAATGATTGGAGTGGATGGGGCACTGTATCAATCAATGGAATATACAGGACCTGGAGTTGCAAGCCTTTCTATGGATGACAGATTTACAATATCTAATATGGCCATTGAAGCAGGTGCCAAAAATGGAATATTTGAAGTTGATGATAAAACTTTAGAATATGTAAAAGAACATTCAACGAAAGTCCCTGTAACATTTAAGGCTGACGCTAATGCAAAATATTCAAGGATAATAAAGATTGATTTAAGTACTATAAGACCAACAATAGCCTTCCCTCACCTTCCAGATAACACCAGAACTATTGATGAGGTTGGCGAAGTTAAAATTGATCAAGTAGTTATTGGTTCTTGTACTAACGGAAGAATAGAAGACCTTAGAATGGCAGCAAGTATCTTCAAAGGTAAAAAAGTCGATCCTAAAATAAGAACACTAATCTTTCCTGCTACTCAAAAAATTTACCTTCAGGCCCTTCGCGAAGGTTTAATTGAAATATTTATAGAGGCTGGAGTTGCAGTAAGTACTCCAACTTGTGGACCTTGCCTTGGTGGATACATGGGGGTACTTGCAAATGGTGAGCGGGCTTTGTCTACTACAAACAGAAACTTTGTTGGCAGAATGGGACATCCCGGAAGTGAAGTATATCTTTGCAGTCCAGCAATAGCAGCATCATCAGCAATAACCGGAAAAATTTCGTCTCCAGAGGAGGTAATGTAATGTTTAAAGGAAAAGCTATAAAATATGGTAATAATGTAGATACTGATGTTATAATTCCTGCAAGATATCTTAATACCTCAGATGCAAAGGAACTTGCATCTCATTGCATGGAGGATATAGATAAAAATTTTACTAGCAAAGTTAAATATGGTGACATAATGGTTGCTGGTAAAAACTTTGGTTGTGGATCTTCAAGGGAGCATGCCCCTCTTGCTATAAAAACTTCAGGAATTAGTTGTATAATCGCTGAAAACTTTGCAAGAATATTCTACAGAAATTCAATTAATATAGGTTTACCAATACTCGAATGCACCGAGGCTGCCGAGGATATTGAAGAAGGAAATGAAATAACCGTTGATGTTATTTCTGGAGTTATTACAAATACCACAAAAGGAAAAACTTACATGGCAATACCATTTCCAGCATTTATGCAAGATATCATAGCTTCGCAGGGACTTATTAATTATCTTAAAGAAAGGACTGAGGATTAATGAAAAAAATAGCAGTAATTCGTGGTGATGGAATCGGACCAGAGATTGTTAATGGTGCAATTAAGGTACTAGATGTAATATCTAAGAAATATAATACCCCATTTGTTTATACACATCTTTTAATGGGTGGGGTAGCTATAGATGAAACTGGATTACCTCTTCCAAAGGAAACAATAGACATTTGTAAACGGAGTGATGCGGTTTTACTTGGTTCTGTCGGTGGTCCTAAGTGGGATAAACTTCCTGGTGATAAAAGGCCTGAAGCTGGACTACTCGGAATTAGAAAAGCCCTTGAGGTTTTTGCAAACCTAAGACCTGCTATTCTTTTTCCACAATTAAAGGAAGCTTCAGCTCTTAAACCAGAAGTTCTTAAAGGTAATATTGATATTATGGTTATACGCGAATTAACAGGTGGTATATATTTTGGTGAAAAATCTAGAATAGACCTACCATCTGGTGGCCAAAAAGCATGGGATACAATGGCTTACTCAACTTATGAAATAGAAAGAATAGCCCGTGTTGGTTTTGAAACTGCAAGAAAAAGGACCAAGAAGCTTACATTAGTTGATAAAGCAAATGTGCTTGAGACCTCAAGACTGTGGAGAGAAATTGTTCTAAAAATGTCTGCTGATTACCCAGATGTAACTCTTGAAGTACAATTAGTTGATAGTTGTGCAATGCAACTTATAAAAAATCCAGGACAATTTGATACTATTCTAACTGAAAACATGTTCGGTGATATCCTAAGTGATGAGGCTTCAATGCTTACTGGATCGCTTGGAATGTTACCTTCTGCAAGTTTAGGTAATGGCACTCTTGGTATATATGAACCAATACATGGCTCAGCACCAGATATTGCAGGTAAAGATATTGCTAACCCAATTGCAACTATAATGAGCGTAGCAATGATGCTTAGATATAGTTTTAATATGGAAAGTGCTGCAAAAGATATTGAAGATGCAGTATCTAAAGTTTTAGATACTAAATATAGAACAGTTGACATTATGGGCGCAGGCATGAAATGTGTTGGAACTATCGAAATGTCAAAACTTATTGCAAATGAAATAAAATAGACATATTTATTTTAATATTCTAAAGGGAGATGTTTAAATTGTCATATAAAAAATATAAACCCTATGGTGGTATAAATATTAAGGATCGTCAGTGGCCTAATAAACTAATTGAAAAGGCTCCAATTTGGTGTAGCGTTGATTTAAGAGATGGCAATCAATCTCTTCCTATTCCAATGAACGTTGATGAGAAAGTTAAATTATTTAAACTTCTTGTAGCTATTGGTTTTAAAGAAATAGAAGTAGGTTTCCCTTCCGCCTCAAATACTGAATATCAATTTTTAAGAACACTTATAGAAGATGATCTTATTCCAGAAGATGTAACTATTCAAGTTTTAACTCAATCAAGAGAACATTTAATCAAGAAAACCTTTGAAGCCCTCAAAGGAGCAAAAAAAGCAATTGTGCATCTTTATAATTCAACTTCAGTTTTACAGCGAAGAGTTGTTTTTCACAAAAGTAAACAAGAAATTATTGATATTGGAGTAACTGGTGCAAAACTTCTAATGAAATACAAAGATAAATACCCAGAAACAGATTTTTCTTTTGAATATTCTCCTGAAAGTTTTACTGGAACTGAGCTTGAATACTCGCTTCAAATTTGTGAAGCTATATTGGACGTCTGGAAGCCAACATCATCAAAGAAGGTTATTTTGAACTTACCATCAACAGTCGAAATGGCCACTCCTAATATTTATGCAGATCAAATTGAATGGTTCTGCAGGAATGTTAAAATGAGAGAAAACATTATTATAAGTCTTCATACTCATAATGATAGGGGTACTTGTACTGCGGCTTCCGAGCTTGGAATTCTTGCAGGGGCTGACAGAATTGAGGGTACACTGTTTGGGAATGGTGAACGAACTGGAAATCTTGATCTTATGACTATGGCTTTAAATATGCATGTTCAAGGAATAGATCCTAAATTAGATTTTTCAAATCTTTATGAGATTGTAGACATATATGAATTATGCACAAGGATGAAGGTACATGAGCGTCATCCATATGCTGGTAAACTTGTATACACAGCATTTTCTGGATCACACCAAGACGCAATCAAAAAAGGACTTAAGGCCCTTAAAGATGAGAATAATAATTATTGGGATGTTCCATATCTTCCAATTGACCCACATGATGTGGGACGAGATTACGAGGAAGTTATTCGTATTAACAGTCAATCCGGTAAAGGCGGAGCTGCATTTATAATGGAAAATGAATTTGGTTTTATATTACCTAAGGCTATGCAGGCTGACTTTGGCAATCTCGTGAAAAATAAGACCGACCTACTTGGTACAGAACTATTAGGAAATCAAATTTATGATTTATTTGAAGAGGAATACTTAAACTTAAAAAGTCCAAATTTATTGAAAAACTATACCATTCAATCAGTACAAAATGTTGAAACAGATGAAAATATAGTAAATATTAAGGCTCTAATTTCAGTAAACGGGAAAGAAATGAATATTTCCGGTGTAGGTAATGGTCCAGTAGATGCATTCTTTAATGCGCTACATAAATCAAATATTAATGGCTATAACTTTATATCTTATGATGAACATGCTCTAGGTAGTGGCTCAAATTCAAAAGCTGCCACTTATATACAAATAGAATACAATGACAAAAGGTATTTTGGAGTTGGTGTTTCTGCAAATATTGATACAGCTTCACTAAATGCTTTATTTAGTGCTATTAATAGAAAAAGCTAACATAATAAAAGGAGTTTGAGTATTACACTCAAACTCCCTTTATTATGTTTTTATAAGGTACTCTAATTATTGCTAATATTCTACTTTTTATTTAATCTATAACTTCTTAAAATTTGATCCATAATTTTGTTTGTTCGTGCACCACTAATTCCTGTACTTTTGCATACATCCAAACCGTTAATTTCGTTTACGATACTTTGAATTAATTGCGTCTGAATATGTACGGGTTTTTTAATATTAAATGAAGTAGTGCCGCCAATCGTTGTCAATAAAACCGGTTCCTCTTCAAAAGTTGAAAAAGATATCTTCCCTAAACTTCCAACAATCTCATTCATATCATAATTAGAAAAACTTGAGAAACACCAAGTCCCTGTTCCCTTGACACCAGACTCAAATGCTAGTGAAGCTGTCACAATATCTTCCGCCTCATATAATTTGGCTTGATTATCAGCATAACCGCAGGCTTCCTTAATTGGTCCCAAGATATAATCTAAAACATCTAATGTATGAGAAGCAAGGTCCATAAACTCTCCTCCTCCTGAAATCTCAGGAATAACTCTCCACGGAAATTCACCAGACTTTGAATCTATTTTTAATGCTTTTTTATATAATACAACTGTAACGAAACGTATTTCTCCAATTTCACCTGAATCAATTAATTCTTTAACCTTATTAAAACGATCTAAAGCCCTCCTGTAATATGCAACAAATAATGGGACTCCAGCATTCTCACACGCCTGTATCATATCAGTGCATTCTTCAAAATTGCGAGCCATAGGTTTTTCAACATAAACTGGCTTTCCAGCCTCTGCACATTTTAATGTATATTCTTTATGAAATGCAGGTGGCGTAGCTATATAAACAACATCAACATCAGGGTCATTTATTAATTCTTCTGCATTATCATACCACTTTGGCACATTGTGGCGAGTCGCATAATCCTTTGCAAGTTCGCCATTACGCCTCATAACAGCTACCAATTGTGAATTTTTTGCCAGTTGAAATCCTGGACCACTTTTAACCTCAGTAACATCTCCACATCCAATGATTCCCCAACGTATTGTCTTCATAGCAATCTATCTCCTTTTTCATTATATTCATTTAAAACTTTATTTCAGCTACATAATCTTTATTACTTATATATTTTAATATAAGTATATCAAAAATATATAGTATTAGTAAAGATTTTCAATTCAATATTTATATAAATTTAAAAAGATATTACTGAAAGTATTTTCTTATAATATTAACAAAACAAAAACACCAAGTAAACTTAGTGTTTTTTTGTAACCTAACGACAACCTACTCTTCCAAAAGGTCACCCCTGAAGTACCATGTTTGCATTGAAGCTTAACCGACTTGTTCAGTATGGGAACGAATGTTACCTTCAGGCCATAATCACCAGATGAAAATACAAATATTCTTTAAAATTAAGTTTTATTTAAACTTGAACAAAATAAAAACACTAAGTAAACTTAGTGTTTTTTTATAACCTGGCGACAACCTACTCTTCCACAAGGTCACCCCTGCAGTACCATCGGCGCATTGAAGCTTAACCTTCGTGTTCGGTATGGGAACGGGTGTTACCTTCAGGCCATAATCACCAGATGAGAATATAAATATTCTCTCAAAATTGCACAGTATTATCGCATTATTAATATTAATTGTTACTTATGTTATCTTGGTCAAGCCCTCGACTTATTAGTATTAGTCAGCTGAACATGTTACCATGCTTACACCTCTAACCTATCAACCTGGTGGTCTTCCAGGAGTCTTACTTGCACCACACTTACGTGTGGACAATGGGAAATCTCATCTTAGGGTGGGCTTCACGCTTAGATGCTTTCAGCGTTTATCCCTTCCAAACATAGCTACCCAGCGATGCCACTGGCGTGACAACTGGTGCACCAGAGGTTTGTCCATCCCGGTCCTCTCGTACTAAGGACAGCTCCCTTCAAATTTCCTACGCCCGCGACGGATAGGGACCGAACTGTCTCACGACGTTCTGAACCCAGCTCGCGTGCCGCTTTAATGGGCGAACAGCCCAACCCTTGGGACCTACTTCAGCCCCAGGATGCGACGAGCCGACATCGAGGTGCCAAACCTCCCCGTCGATGTGGACTCTTGGGGGAGATCAGCCTGTTATCCCCGAGGTAGCTTTTATCCGTTGAGCGATGGCCCTCCCACGAGGTACCACCGGATCACTAAGCCCGACTTTCGTCCCTGCTCCACTTGTAAGTGTCGCAGTCAGGCTCCCTTCTGCCTTTGCACTCTTCGCGCGATTTCCAACCGCGCTGAGGGAACCTTTGGGCGCCTCCGTTACTCTTTCGGAGGCGACCGCCCCAGTCAAACTGCCCACCTAACAATGTCCTGTGACCAGATTCATGGCCTCCAGTTAGAACCTCAGTACTGTCAGGGTGGTATCCCAAGGATGACTCCACACAGGCTGACGCCCATGTATCGTAGTCTCCCACCTATCCTGTACAGACAATACCGAAATTCAATGCTAAGCTACAGTAAAGCTCTACGGGGTCTTTCCGTCCAATCGCGGGTATCCAGCATCTTCACTGGAACTACAATTTCGCCGGATGTACTGTTGAGACAGTGCCCAAATCATTACGCCATTCGTGCGGGTCGGAACTTACCCGACAAGGAATTTCGCTACCTTAGGACCGTTATAGTTACGGCCGCCGTTTACTGGGGCTTAAGTTCATAGCCTCGCCGAGAGCAAGCTCTCAGCTAACTAATCCCCTTAACCTTCCAGCACCGGGCAGGCGTCAGCCCCTATACATCAGCTTTCGCTTTAGCAGAGACCTGTGTTTTTGCTAAACAGTTGCTTGGGCCTATTCTCTGCGACCTACTTACGTAGGCACCCCTTCTCCCGAAGTTACGGGGTCAATTTGCCGAGTTCCTTAACAGTAATTCTTCCGATGGTCTTAGGATTCTCTCCTCACCTACCTGTGTCGGTTTGCGGTACGGGCACCAATATCCTCGATAGAGACTTTTCTTGGCAGCGTGGAATCAGATACTTCAGCAATAAATTGCCTTCCCCATTACATCTCAGCGTTAAGAGCAAACGGATTTGCCTGCTTGCTCCGCCTAAATGCTTAGACACACATCCAATAGTGTGCACATCTTATCCTCCTGCGTCATCCCATTTCTAATAACGTCCATTGGTGGTATCGGAATATCAACCGATTGTCCATCACCTACGCCTTTCGGCCTCGGCTTAGGTCCCGACTAACCCTGAGAGGACGAGCCTTCCTCAGGAAACCTTAGGTTTTCGACCGTTAAGATTCTCACTTAACTCTCGCTACTCATGCCAACATTCTCACTTCTGTACCGTCCACCACTCCTTACGGTATGACTTCAGCCAGTACAGAAAGCTCCTCTACCGCTTACACAATTGTGTAAACCCATAGCTTCGGTGGTAAGTTTTAGCCCCGGACATCTTCGGCGCAGGATCTCTTGACTAGTGAGCTATTACGCACTCTTTGAATGAGTGGCTGCTTCTGAGCCAACATCCTAGTTGTCTTAGAAATCCCACATCCTTTTCCACTTAACTTACACTTTGGGACCTTAGCTGATGGTCTGGGCTGTTTCCCTTTTGACTACGGATCTTATCATTCGCAGTCTGACTGCCGAAATAAAAGTATATGGCATTCGGAGTTTGATAGGGTTCAGTAACTGTTGTCAGCCCCTAGCCCATTCAGTGCTCTACCTCCATTACTCAATTAATCGACGCTAGCCCTAAAGCTATTTCGAGGAGAACCAGCTATCTCCGAGTTCGATTGGAATTTCTCCGCTATCCACAGCTCATCCCATGGTTTTTCAACACCAACGTGGTTCGGACCTCCACGGAATTTTACTTCCGCTTCATCCTGGCCATGGATAGGTCACCCGGTTTCGGGTCTACGACATGCAACTAGAACGCCCTATTCAGACTCGGTTTCCCTTCGGCTCCGTACCTTAAGTACTTAACCTTGCTACATATCGTAACTCGTTGGCTCGTTCTACAAAAAGCACGCCGTCACACATAAAAAGTGCTTCGACCGGTTGTAGGCACACGGTTTCAGGTTCTATTTCACTCCCCTTCCGGGGTTCTTTTCACCTTTCCCTCACGGTACTTCTTCACTATCGGTCACTAGGTAGTATTTAGCCTTGGGAGGTGGTCCTCCCAGCTTCCCACAAGGTTTCACGTGTCTCGTGGTACTCTGGATTAGATCTGACTGTTCTTCCTTTTCATTTACAGGCCTATTACCTTCTGCGGAGCAGCTTTCCAGCTATCTTCAATTAAAGAATTACAGTATTTATGATCTATCCTCAACCCCTAAGTCAAAGACTTAGGTTTGGGCTCATTCCCTTTCGCTCGCCGCTACTTAGGAAATCGATATTTCTTTCTCTTCCTCCGGGTACTTAGATGTTTCAGTTCCCCGGGTGTACCTCTGCATACCTATTTATTCAGTATGCAGTACATAGTTGTTACTATGTGGGTTCCCCCATTCGGAAATCTTTGGATCACAGGCTATTTGCGCCTACCCAAAGCTTATCGCAGCTTAACGCGTCCTTCTTCGGCTCCTAGTGCCAAGGCATTCGCCATGCGCCCTTTGTAGCTTGACCTATGATTTCGTCTATTACTAGACGCGTCTATTTACATAAACGTTTTGTTTCTTAATATTAATTTTGCGAAATCATAATAAATTAACCTATAACCACTTACTCGTATTTTACAATACGCAAGGTGGATCTAAATCTTTTTAAAATAACTTTATACACTGTGCAATTTTCAAAGAACATTTTAAGAAAAACTATCAATTAATTAACTCCTAAGAGTTAATATAATTAGTCTCTCAAAATTAAACAGAGAAATAGGAACGAGTAATTACAATAGATATTTTGAAGAATAATTAAATTCTTCTATTGCATCGACCGAAGTCAATACATCTACTCCCTAGAAAGGAGGTGATCCAGCCGCAGGTTCTCCTACGGCTACCTTGTTACGACTTCACCCCAATCATCGATCCCACCTTCGGCCGCTGGCTCCTTACGGTTACCTCACGGACTTCGGGTGTTACCAACTCTCATGGTGTGACGGGCGGTGTGTACAAGGCCCGGGAACGTATTCACCGCGACATGCTGATTCGCGATTACTAGCAACTCCGGCTTCATGTAGGCGAGTTGCAGCCTACAATCCGAACTGGGATGAGTTTTTGAGTTTGGCTCCACCTTGCGGTCTTGCATCTCTTTGTACTCACCATTGTAGCACGTGTGTAGCCCTAGACATAAGGGGCATGATGATTTGACGTCATCCCCACCTTCCTCCCGGTTAACCCGGGCAGTCTCACTAGAGTGCTCAACTTAATGGTAGCAACTAATGATAAGGGTTGCGCTCGTTGCGGGACTTAACCCAACATCTCACGACACGAGCTGACGACAACCATGCACCACCTGTCACCTTGTCCCGAAGGACTTCACTCATCTCTGAGTTATGCAAGGGATGTCAAGTCTAGGTAAGGTTCTTCGCGTTGCTTCGAATTAAACCACATGCTCCGCTGCTTGTGCGGGCCCCCGTCAATTCCTTTGAGTTTTAATCTTGCGATCGTACTCCCCAGGCGGAATACTTAATGTGTTAACGGCGGCACCGAGGTTCGACCCCCGACACCTAGTATTCATCGTTTACGGCGTGGACTACCAGGGTATCTAATCCTGTTTGCTCCCCACGCTTTCATGCCTCAGCGTCAGTTACAGTCCAGTAAGTCGCCTTCGCCACTGGTGTTCTTCCTAATCTCTACGCATTTCACCGCTACACTAGGAATTCCACTTACCTCTCCTGCACTCTAGACACCCAGTTTCAAATGCAGCACCCAAGTTAAGCTCGGGTATTTCACATCTGACTTAAATGTCCGCCTACGCATCCTTTACGCCCAGTAAATCCGGACAACGCTTGCCACCTACGTATTACCGCGGCTGCTGGCACGTAGTTAGCCGTGGCTTCCTCCTCTGGTACCGTCATTATCGTCCCAGAAGACAGAACTTTACAACCCGAAGGCCTTCATCATTCACGCGGCGTTGCTGCGTCAGGGTTTCCCCCATTGCGCAATATTCCCCACTGCTGCCTCCCGTAGGAGTCTGGACCGTGTCTCAGTTCCAATGTGGCCGATCACCCTCTCAGGTCGGCTACGCATCGTTGCCTTGGTGGGCCTTTACCTCACCAACTAGCTAATGCGCCGCGGGTCCATCTCAAAGTGAAATTCCGAAAAATTCCTTTGATGTTAAGATCATGCGATCAAAACATATTATGCGGTATTAATCTCCCTTTCGGGAGGCTATTCCCCTCTTTGAGGCAGGTTACCCACGTGTTACTCACCCGTCCGCCGCTAATTGATCCCGAAAGATCGCATCGCTCGACTTGCATGTGTTAGGCACGCCGCCAGCGTTCGTCCTGAGCCAGGATCAAACTCTCAATTTAAAAGTTTACACTTTTTTAGTTGAAATAATTAATCTGCGACAACTGTTAAGTTGTTACGCAAGCTCATTACATACTTTTTAGTCTTACGACTAAAATATTACTTTTACTAAAGTAATTGACTGGTTAAAATAAAATATTATTTCATTTCTTTACCTATTTCTCTGTTTAATTTTCAAAGACCAATTTGCTTTGTCATCATGTGACGACTTCTACTATGATACTAGGTTTTTCTTGTTTTGTCAACTACTTCTTTAAAATAAATTAAATTGTAATTAACAGTTAGTTTAGTGTGCCACTTCTATGTGACGACAAGGAGTATTCTATCATAAATATATAAGGTAACTTTTCAAATAAATAGATTCTAATAAGATTAACTCTATATTTCTACATATAGGTCTAAATAATTCAATATACCACATTCGGATACGCATGGATAAGTTACACAAAAATAGAGACTGTCAACATTATTGCCAATCTCCTAGACCTATATTTCTAAACACTTTTCTGATACTTAGCTACGTACTCATAAGATAAGAAATATGCTCTCAAATCTTCCCCAACAATGCTACAAATACTATTTAATAACTTATTATCTTCTTGTGTTAATTCATTACTATAATGAAATATAAATTGATTACTATATCCGCACTCATTGAAAATTTTGCATATGTCTGGTAATGTAAAAAATTTATTATTACTTCTATTTATAATAGAATTTTCATTGTACATAAAACTTCCCTTTAATAACTCTTTTATAACTGAGTGATGCATTAGGTTAGGAATAGTCGCAATTACATATCCACCTGGTTTTAAAAATCTTTTTATTTCATTCAATAGTCTCCAGGGATCTTTACTTAACTGAAGTCTATTCCCAAGTATAATATAATCAAAAAAATTTATCTTATCTTCTTTAAACCTCATACAATAATCTACTTCAAAATCAGACTCCATTAACTCTAGAACCTTCCCACCTAATTTTGCCAGACTCTCATTTGTTTCAATTCCATATATCTCAGAATTAGGATACATATATTTAAGCTTAAGTAATGTAGCTCCGAGTCCACAATCAAACTCAAGAATATTTAGCCTTTTTCCTTTCGGCTCATTTACACGCTCTATTATGTCAAATTTTAATGTGCTGGCTACATTAGGATTAAATCCCCACTTATCCTCAATTTTTTTACGATTTTCCTTTAGGAGATTGTTAAATTTAGTAGAATCTTTATTAAACGATGAACTACCAAAATGATGTATAAAGCTGTCATTACAAAGTATCATCTTATATCCGGCTTCTATAATTCTCATGCATAGATCATCATCTTCGAAATTTCCTGGTGTAAATCTCTCATCCATATGTCCAATTATATTGAGAACATCTCTCTTTACAATCATACAAAATGCCACAAGTCTCGTTTTCTCTTCCCATTTATTTGGGTCTGAAATATTATTGTCATCAGCAAATGGAATCATATCCTTAACATCAATATAAGGCACCATTACAGACTGATAATTAGAACAATTATTAGTTATAGATGCGGCTGCTCCAAATTTTTCATCACTGTAAAGAGCTATTTTAAGATTGTCAAGCCACCGTGGAGTAACTACAGTATCATTATTTAAAAATAAAATATCATTTTCTTTGTCCGATGCAGCTATTCCAATATTGCATCCCTTTGGGAAGCCTACATTTTCATCATTTAAAATAACTTTTATATCCTTTTGCTCTTTAAGCCATTCCCTCGTTCCATCACTAGAATTATTATCAACTACAATTATCTCATAAGTGTTTTCTTTAGTATATTTCCTTATGCTATCAATACATATGTGGTTATAAATAAGATTGTTGTAAGTTAAAATTATTATTGAAGTTTTTCTGCTTTCAATCATTACTTTATCACTTCCTCTAACACTTAGTGCAACGAATTAAACCTCAATTACATACTATTCTTAGCGTTAAAAAGTGTACCTGCTATTTATAAAATACACAACTTATATTACTGTTTTTTATAAACAGGTTTCCTATTTTAAACCATAGCATATTATATACTGTAGATTTTTTTAGGAGGCTTATATGATAACTATTAGTTTATGTATGATTGTAAAAAATGAAGAGGACGTTTTAGGTAGGTGCCTAGAATGTGTTAAAGATATCGTTGACGAAATTATTATAGTAGATACTGGTTCCACAGATAATACGAAAAAAATTGCTTTAGAATATACAGACAAAATATTTGATTTCCAGTGGATTGATGACTTTTCTGCGGCTAGAAACAATGCTTTTTCTAAAGCAACTAAGGATTATATTCTTTGGCTAGATGCTGATGATATGATTCTTGAAGAAGATATAAAGAAATTTAAAGAGCTTAAGCAAACTTTAACTCTAGATGTTGATAATGTAATGATGATGTATAATGTGGGCTTTGATGAAACTGGAGCCGTTACCTTATCATATTTTAGAGAGCGTTTATCAAAGAGGTCAAATAATAGTCAATGGATGGAGCCTGTACATGAATGTTTACTAATTGGAGGAAATACTATAAATACAGACATCTGCATAACACATAGAAAAGAACATGCAGCAGTACAAGGTAGAAATATATCCATCTACAAAAAAATACTAGCACAAGGAACCCCCTTAACACCAAGAGGACTTTTCTATTATTCTAGGGAGTTATATCAAAATGGATTTATTGAAGAAGCAATAAAATATTTTAATGAATTTTTAGATACTGAACATGGCTGGGTAGAAGATAATATAAGCTCATGTTTTGATCTTTCTAAATGTTATAACATTATAGGTGATAAAAAAAGTATGCTTAAAATATTACTTCGAAGTTTTGAATATGATACTCCAAGGGCTGAAATATGTTGTAACATTGGAACTTATTATTTTGAATCTTTAGATTATAACAAAGCTATCTTTTGGTATAAACTCGCAGCAAATCTTGATAAACCAGTTAATAGCTGGGGCTTTATATCTCATGATTTTTGGGGATATATACCCAATATACAGCTCTCTGTCTGCTATGATAGGTTAGGTGATAGAGAAAATTCCATAAAATTTAATGATAAAGCAGCTGAGTATAAGCCTAATTCTCAAGCTGTACAACAAAATAGAGATTATTTTAAAAGAACTGCCGTATAACTCATTGATACTTTAAATTTAATTGAGAATATATTATTAAAAATTTTCTTAACCATATTCTCTAATGGGAGATAATTAAATGGAAAACAAAAAAATATTTCTAACTGGAGGCGCTGGTTTTATTGGCTCTCGCATAATCGAAATGCTTCGAAACAATAACGAAATCTTAATTTATGATAATTTAACAAGAAATTCTATTAAATACACATCACTACTAGGTAAGAAAAATATAAATTTAATAAAAGGAGATATTTTAGATTATCTCTCTCTAAAAAAAGCTGTAGATGATTTTAAACCCAATGTTATAATTCATCTTGCTGCAATAGCAGGTATAGAAACCGTTATTAAAAATCCAGTAAACACTATGAAAGTTAATATGATAGGAACTGCGAATATTTTAGAGGCATTAAAGGACTATGCAAACTATATAGATAAATTTATTGATTTCTCTACAAGTGAAGTTTTTGGTACTTATGCCTATAAAGTAGATGAGAAATGTACAACAAACCTGGCACCCGTTGGTGAGGCTAGATGGACTTATTCAGTAAGTAAACTTGCAGCGGAGCATTTAACACACAGTTATTATAAAGAATACGGCCTTAAGGTTGTTACCATTAGACCATTTAATATATATGGTCCAGGTCAAGTTGGCGAAGGTGCTGTCCATCAATTTATAATGAGAGCAATTAGAAATGAACAGATACAAATACATGGTGATGGTGATCAGATTAGATCCTGGTGTTATATTGAAGATTTTGTTAATGGAATATCATTGTGTCTTGAGAAGGAAGAAGCGGTAGGTAATTCCTTTAACATTGGAAATCCTAGAGGAACTATAACTATTGGAATGCTAGCACAATTAATAAAGCAAATTGCGGGCTCTAAATCAGAAATTATTTATGTTCCCAAAAATTATGTAGATGTTGAATTAAGAGTACCAAATATAGACAAAGCTGTAGACTTATTAGATTATAGTCCCAAGTATGATTTAACTTCAGGCTTAACAAAAACTATTGAATGGTATAGGAATTTAGAAAAATAGCCTGGCCCTGATACACATGATTATTTTATATGTAGTATAGCAATGTTAATCATTACTATACTATATTTCCTTGTGCATACAATTAACATAATTATTTTTTATTCTCTTGTTTTTTTTACTTTTGCAGGTACACCTACTGCAATAGATAATGCTGGTATATTTTGATTTACTACTGCATTTGCACCTATTATACTTCCCTCTCCAATTGTTACCCCAGGAAGAATTACAGCTCCTATTCCAATATTACAATTATCTTTTATATTTATTGGTAAATATTCTAATTCTGAAAATAAAATTAAAGCATCACCTTTTGTTTCTTTATGCTTTGCTCCATGAATTTTTACCATTGGTCCAATCCCAACATTTTTACCAATAATAATACCTGCTGCGCCATGAATAAAACATTGTTGACCAATCCATGTGTTAGACCCAATCTTTAGAATGGAGTTGTAATATCCTTTTAATATAGTATCATGACCTACATAAACATTATCGCCTATTTCAATATTTTCAGGAAAAATTATTCTCACACCATCCTCAATTATAACATTTTCCCCACACTTTTTAAGCTTAGTCTTGTCTGGGATTCCTGCTCCTTCGCTTTTCCATAATTTGTACTTCATCTCAAATTTGTCCTTCTTTCTTTAATGACATGAAAAATAATTCAAGTCCCTCATTTAAATTCATCTGCATATTATAATTCAATGACCTACATATTTTTTTACCACTTCCCATTAAATTATCTATATCATTGTGACAATATATAAACTTAGGCTCATGAACGTTTATTATAAATGCAATTTTTCTACAAATCTCTTCTATAGAAATAAACTCATTACCACAAATATTAAATGTCCCCTCCAAATCATTTTCAATAATATTTTCCATTATATTTACAACATCAAAAATATGAATTGGATTAATTATTGGCAGCCCCTTTTTGTTCAACATAATCTCATTTTTCTCTAAAATATCATTAAATAAGTTACCGATTAATCTACCCTTTTGTCCGTCACCATACGGAAAAAACAATCTTAAAATTACAATAGATAATTTACCTTTATATAATTCACATATTTCTTCAGAAAAATATTTACTTAATGAATATATTTCCTTTGCATTACAAATATCATTTTCATCCAATATATTTTTTCTAAATCCATATACACCTCCAGTTGATACTAGAATAAATTTCTTTATTTTATTTCTTACGCCAAATTCTAATAATTCCAAAGTCGATTTTACATTAATATCTATATAGTCAGATTTGTTTATATTATCATTGCCTACTATTGACGCACAATGAATAATAACATCTACATTATCGATGAATAAATCATCTAAATTATCCTGTAAATTCCAAAATATATTATCACACATTAAATTTTTATTTCTTCCAATATTTATAATATAGTTTTCGTTATTTATAGAATTTATTATGTTTTTCCCTATAAATCCTGTTCCACCGGTTATTAATATTTTCTTAGACATAATTATTAAAAATCCCTTCAAAATATATTCAGATAATTCTAAGTTTATATTATTTGTAATATGCAAACTTAGAATCTCTGTTAATAATATTTTATTACTCTCAATTATAGAATATTCCTTAAATCATTTAGTATTGATTGAAACCATACACTAACTCATTCTGATATAAAACATGTATAAAAATAATCACAAAATACTATCAATAGAATATTATATGTTAAGTTAAGTTATGTTAATGAAGTATAAGGATGTGCTAAAATGACAAGTATTATAATACCATCAACTAAAAGTCTTACAGTAACAACCAAAATTCCTAATGGAAATATTAATGAAAAAAACATAACTGTAGGAAGTGATGGATTATATACTTATTCAAGCTTTTTATTTTTTGATATTTCGAAAGTACCAAGTAATGCTGAAATATCCAATGCAGAACTTGTATTATTTAAAACTGATAATTTCTATAATGACAACAAAAAATGCATTTATATATATCCATTGTTTGACTACTTTAGTACTTTCACCACTTACAATAATCCTCCTGAAGTTAACCATATTATTCAAGGCAGTCTGTATCCCCTAACATCTAAAATATCAGTTACGTCTAATCTCACGAAGATTGTTTCATTATGGTTTAGGAATGCATTATCCAATAAGGGGATAATTCTGTGTAAAAAAAACAATGATTTTATCACAACCTTTGGTTCAGCAATATGTAGTGATAAATATCTAACTCCATTTATAAAAGTTGTTTATAGAATTAAGAATACTATTATAATACATGAAAATAGAAACCCTATGAAGGTAATATATTCTCCTTGTCCCTGTAATTGCCCATCTTATCCAAACCCTCCGATACCACCAGTACCTCCAGTACCAACAATAAGAAAAGTTGAAGTTAAAGGCATAGTAGCTCCTTTTTCAATATATTTAATAATTGTAACTTTATCAGTAACTAGAATTGGTACTGGTCATATTGATAATTATTATGTGACTGATGAATATGATAATTCAGCAAGTAGCACTCCACTTGCAATCGACAAATTTTATGATATTGCGGTTATTCCACAAGAAAATCCAGGAGATACTGAAAATATCAGTCTTTCTGGATCTTATAAAGGATAGTTATAATTAGGGGGAAATACAATGAATGAAATAAGTCTGTGCATGATTGTAAAAAACGAAGAAAATTACTTGCCTAGGTGCCTTGAAAGTATTAAAGATATTGTTGATGAGATAATTATCGTTGACACAGGATCTACAGATAGAACTATAGAAATTGCTAAAAGTTATGGTGCTAAAGTTTATTACTATAAGTGGAATAATAATTTTAGTGAAGCTAGAAATGAATCATTAAAATATGCTACTAAAGACTGGATATTAATATTAGATGCAGATGATGAATTACATGATGACTATAAAGAAAATTTTAAGGTATTGTTAAATACCCAATTGAATGAAGATACACTTTATTTTTTTGAAACATTAAGCTACTATGGAGATATTGTTGATACCAATTGTATCACTGTTAATTTAAACCCAAGAATGTTTAAAAACAACCGTGGAATTCACTATGAGGGAAGAATTCATAATCAGTTAGTATATGTACAAGGTAAATCTGATACAATCTGTAGTTCTATAAAAATACATCATTATGGATATTTGAATAAAAGCATAATCTCTAAAAACAAAAGAGATCGGAATATTACCATTTTAAATGAACAAATAAAAAAAGAGCCCACTAATAAATTTAATTACTTTAATCTAGGCAATGAGTATACATCTTTAGGTGATGTAAAAAAAGCTCTTAAATATTATTATAAAGCCTATGAAAATTTTGATCCTAATACCGGATTCAGTTCAATATTACTTTTACGAATAATTATTTCAAATTATAATATACAAGAATACAATGAAGCACTAAGCTTTATAGATATTGCATGTGGATATTATCCAAAGTTTACCGACTTGTATTTTTATAAAGCTCTTGTCTATAAAGATTTAGGCAAACCTACACTTCAAATAAAAGCCCTAAAAAAATGCATTGAACTTGGTGAACCATCCTCTGAATTGAAGTTTTTTCATGGGACTGGAAGCTTCAAAGCTTATTATGAATTAGGTAATAGCTATATGAGCCTTAATGATTATGATGCTGCATATGATTATTATATTGAAGCTACAAAATCAAACCCTAATTTTATAGACCCTTTCTATTGCATTTGTCATATATTAAAGGAAAAACACACATCTATTGATGAATTTAAGTGCATTATGGAAAGTTTGTTTTTAGATTTTCCGACTTCTTATACTCTTATTGCAGATATATTCTATAATGAAGGATTCTATAAAATATCATTAGAGTATATTGAAAAATGCGTAAAATCAGGCATTATTACTGAAAATCTTACAATGTTAAAAGCTAAATGTTTTGTTAGAACTAATGACTTTGATGAATGCATTAATATAGATACTATAGATGAAACTTCTCCTACTCACGTGCATCTATCAATGTATAAGGCTTTAAGTAGCATATTAAACACTAACTATGATTTTGCATCATCCATAGTAGGTAGTTTTAAAGAAAACACTTTATCCCAATACAATAAAAAACTACTTAATGTATATTCTGAGTTAGTAAAATTATTCACAAATGAACCAACCGCTATGTTATCTGAAGATGAAAATGAAAAAGATTATATTATTATTATACTAGAGATTTGTGAAATACTGCTTATAAACAATAAGTTTGATGAATTAAAGATAGCCGTAAACTTGCTTAATTTAATAAATAATAACTTTGCGCTTCTTTACCTTGGGAAACTTTATAATAATTATGGAT
Source organism: Clostridium estertheticum subsp. estertheticum (assembly GCF_001877035.1). Lineage (NCBI taxonomy): Bacteria > Bacillati > Bacillota > Clostridia > Eubacteriales > Clostridiaceae > Clostridium > Clostridium estertheticum. Next base: position 3,627,199 of record NZ_CP015756.1, read on the forward strand.
ATATAGATATCGCTAAAAAGGAAATAATACGTTCCATAAAGGAATTTGATATATATGATTCAGTTGGACTAGATATACTAAAAAAATAGATTTAATAAAAATTGTGAGGTACACTTCTGTGCCCCATTTTTTCTATCTCATATAGATTAATATTATAGCTTTTTAATAACAAAACATGGAATCAATGACCCCATGTTTCTTTATCTTTAATCTTTAATTTTTAATTTTAGTAACCAAAGTTTACAACAGTCGCTACGGTTTCATTACCATGCAATTTAGGTGAGATAGCCATACGAACTGTAGTTGAAATTGCTAATGCTGTTGATGTTGCTGTATTATTATAATTCATTTCTCTATAAAAAACTTGTTGAGTTGCAGTTCTTGCCGCATTAGTACCACTAACTGTGAGTGTAACCATAACACGAGCGGTAGACCACCCAGCAACGGTTCCTGTAGTTGCTACGTCATAATTAGTACTAGATGATGGTGTATCAAAACTTACTGCCAATCAAAACATCTCCCTGGATCTGATTTTGGGGATTTCTCATCCCTCTATAATATATGTAATTTTTGCTTTATTGTGTCAATAATATATTAAAAGTATCTTAATAACGTATAACACCTTCTTCCTGAATAAGAACATTCCTAAAAAAGGAACATATTATATTACAAGAGTTAAATGTAATTATATAACTTTTTACTATCTTTTAAAGGGAGACGTCATGATGGAGAATATAAAAGTTATCCATGGAACCATGGAAATTGCCAATCAAATGCATACTATTACAAAAGCATTACAAGGATGCAACATAGAAGCAAAATCTGTTAATTACTATCCTAGTTACTTAGATTACAAATCAGATTATACTCTAAATCTATTTTCGATAGACATTAATGAGGCTGACAGATTGAGTAAAGAATTAGCTATAAATTTAATAAATGAAAATAATATCTTTCATTTTCATTTTGGAACAAGTCTTACTTTGGATTATTCTGATTTGCCGATACTAAAAAATTTAAACAAAAAAATGTTTATGCAACATTGGGGCTCAGATGTAAGGCTTTATTCTGTAGCATCAAAATACAACCCTTACGTAAAGGTAAAAGCTACAGATGAAAAAGAAATAATAAACAAACTTGAGTTTTTGGGGAAATATATTGATAACTGCATAGTTTCTGATGCTGAATTATATGAGTATGTCAAAAACTTTTATAAAAATGTGTATTTAATAAAACAAGCTATAGATATTAAAGACTATACCATAAAGAGCAAAAAAATTAATCATGAATTATGCATTGTGCATGCTCCTACCTCACCAGAGATAAAGGGCACTGATTCAGTACTTAAAGTCATAGAAGCATTAAAGGATAAGTATTCTTTTAATTTTAAATTAGTACAGGGAATGTCTCATTCAGAGGCGATAAAAATATACGAAGATGCAGATATAATAATCGACCAATTGCGAATCGGATCTTATGGTTTACTCGCCATTGAGGCTATGGCAATGGGTAAGACAGTCATAACCTTTATTAGTGATCCTATGAAGGATAAATACCCTAAGGAATTACCTATTATTTCAGCAAATCCGGATACCTTAAAGGATACTCTTGAATATTTAATTATAAATAAAGATATGCTAAAAAAAATAGGGGAGGATGGTAGAACTTTTGTAGAAAAGTATCATGATTCAAACCTAATAGGCAAAAATCTCTTAGAATTATATAAAGGGTGCTAATTATATTAACCCAGCTTAACTGCTGCACCCTTTGTCAAATTTCTACCTCTTTACCACTGATTTAGAACATCTATAACATAATTAATTTCTTCCTCACTCATTCCATACCACATTGGTAAACTTAACACAGTATTTGAAATCTCTTCTGCTATTGGAAAATCACCCAGCTTATAACCTAAATCCTTATAAGCCTGTTGAAGATGCAATGGTATTGGATAATGAATTAAAGTTCCTATTCCTTTCTCTTTCAAATACTGCTGTAATTCATTTCTATACTCTGTCCTCACAGGAAATACATGCCATACTGAATCCTTAACTAGATTTATATTTGGAAGAATTAATTTACTATTATTTATTCTTTCAATATATAGCCTTGCGATTCTTTGTCTATCATTGTTCCATTTATAAAGATACCTTAGCTTTACTATTAAAATTTCTGCTTGTATTTCATCAAGTCTTGAATTGACGCCCCTATATTCATTGTGATATTTAATGTCTGAACCATAGTTTCTTAATGCTTGAACCTTTTGTGCTAAATTAATGTCATTGGTGAGAATAGCTCCGCCGTCACCTAATGCTCCCAAATTTTTTCCTGGATAAAAACTATAACCAGCTGCATCGCCAAGACTTCCTATTTTTTCGTCCTTGTACATCGCTCCATGAGCTTGCGCTGCATCTTCGATAAATTTCAAATTAAATTTTTTACATATCTCTCTCACTTTATCAGCCTCTACAGGCCTACCATATAAATGAACAGCAATAACTGCTTTTGTTCTTTCGGTTATAGCTGCTTCAATTTTATTTACATCTATATTAAATGTTTTAATATCAGGCTCCACTAAAACTACCTTGGCTCCGACACTCGAAACTGCTAAAGCAGTAGCTATATAAGTATTAGATGGTACAATTACCTCATCACCCTTACCTATGTCATAGCCCCTCAATATAAGGCAAAGTGCATCTAATCCATTCCCACAACTTATACAATAATTAGTATTACAATACTTTGAAAAATCCTTTTCAAAATCTTCTACGCTCTGGCCTAATATAAACCAATTTCTATCATATACTCTTTTAAACGCTTCTATAATCTCATCTCTTATTTCACTATGCATTGGTTCAAAGTTTAAAAATGGTACCATCACTAAAATCACTCCCTAATATCTTTTAACTGCCTCTTGCATATAAAAATCAAAATTCCTTATATAATCATTTTCATTATAATAATCCGATGCAAGTACTAAAAGAACCGCACCCTCACTAAAATCACACATTTGTCTCCATATATATGGTCCAATATACAGACCAACTGATGCATTGTCTAATATAAATTCACTCTCTTCTTTTGGGTTTTTAACCTTAATTTTCACAGAACCATTAAGACATATGAGCACTTGATGAAGTTTTCTATGTGCATGGAAACCTCTTTCAATCCCTTGCGGTACTTTTGTAATATAATAGATACGTTTTATATCAAAAGGTACATCCACCATTTGCTCTATAGGTGTTAAATCACCATATTTACTATTTATATTTATAAATTTAAGCAATGAACAATTATACATGTTGTTTCTCCTAAATATTAGTGTTAAATACATTTTAAAAATAAATAAATTATTTTAAATTCTCACCTTTTAACCATTGCTCATATCCCAACTTCTCCCAAGGCATTCCCCTAGCAAAGGTATATTTCCATGGATAAACTTGCTCCCCAGTCTGCCTATTTTTTATATTTTGTATTGTAGAATTCCTCTTTGCTGGATTACCAACTACCAATGTTTCTTTTTCTACATTTTTACTTACAACGCTGCCTGCTCCAACTAATGAATCCTCACCTATATTTACTCCGGGTAAAATTATACTACCAGCAGCAATTGCTGCATAAGCTTCTACTGTAACTCCTAACAATGTTTGTGATGGTGGAGTAGGATCATTAGTTAATATAACATGTGGGAAAATCCATACATAATCCTTTATTACACTTTTTTCTCCAACAAATACATTACTATGCAGACTAACATAATTCCCTATACTACACTCTTCTTGTATATCAGACAAAGTTCCAACTCTAACGTTATCACCTATCCTTGACCTTTCTCTTATAGTTACTCTATGACCAGTCTGAAAATTATTTCCTACAATTGTTTCACCATATACAATTGTATCGCTCCTAATTAGTGCATTTTCTCCAATAACTAGAGGATGTCCCTTATTCAACCTGTCAGCATAAAAATCCATTAAGTATTCTCCAAGAATACATCTGACTCCAATATAACTTCCTTTTTTTATATGAACATTATCCCTTATTATTACTCCATAATCTATATAACAATTCTCTTCTATTATTACGTTATCACCAATAATTACATTCTCTTTAATTATTGCACTATCTGAAATCATACAATTATTCATTCAATCCCCCCTATTAATAAGTAGTGAATTCGGAAACCCTTAAGTCCCCTATATATCTCAGTCCCAGAGGGACAACTTTTATGCTTTCCCCCCAGAATTTCGAACAAAATTTAAAAAATATTATATTTAATTGAAAAACACTTGACATATTTGGTAAAATTTAAAAACCATTTTATATGGTACTAATTACCTAGTAGATTGTGAGGTGTTTTTTAAGTTAGGTATCTGGCGTTCTCATGCCTAATATCAATTATTTCTTATTAACAATACGTTACCATTTTATATCAGTAATAAAATTACCGTGGAGTTTTATTCTAAAGCTTTGAGCAAACTCTATATCCTGGATTTAGATATCCTTAAATCACTACTTAAACCACGTTTTTCTACTACTGGCAAACCTTCAAATCAACAACCCGAGATATCTCGTTCTTTTATTTTAACGTCTGAACTCCATTTTAGCAACATTTCAAAGTGGATAGAATTTCTCAAAGCTACCCCAATTTTATCTTATGCCGTAGGCGGTTCACCCAGTAATATACCTGGTGTAGGTAGTCATTATGATTTTATCACTAGGTTATGGCTTGAGAATTATGACGTTGAACAAGAACGGCAAAACTCTCTTCATCCATTTAAGAAAAAGCCACGTAAGAAATTTGGTAAAAACCGTTGGTCTTGGTGGACTACCTTGCATTCTACTAATATTCACTTGGATGCAAGAATTAAAGTTTCAAAGTTTAACTTTATATCTATTTTAGAAAAATTAGCTTTACAAGTAGCTCAATTTAAATAACTACCACCTTTTTTCATATAAATACATTTTATAGGTTAGCTTTACTATGCTCATTTTTATCAATTTACATTTTAAATACCAACAAATGAGCAAGTCTAATGAACCTACGGTTTAAAACACTTTTTCTTTAGCCTTTGTTAAATTAGCGATTAGTTTCCGAATTCACTAAACGTTTGATAATATAATATGCTGGAAAATCCATACATAATCTTTCATTACACTTTTCTCCAACAAATACATTACTATGCAGACTAACATTCTTCTATTATTACATTATCCTTAATAGTACCAGTATCCCAAATTAGGCAATTATTCATTGACACCCCTCATATTAATATCTTCTCACTCATTACTACACATGTTACCTTACAACAAATAGTGATATATTTATTCTTAATTATACGTGCTAAATTAACTTAATAAACATATCCATTTTTAATTAAAAGGCTCCAAAATAGGTCATAATCTTCTACCTCATTTTTTATCGTAAGTTCCTTATTTACTTTATGATTATTTACCATATTATATATATTGATAATTTTATCTTGAGTATCCAATATATGATTTTTTCTTATGCTATTGTTAATATCTGTATACTTATTGTATGTTTCTATGCTACCGTTTTTTATCTCCTTAATTTCCTGTATAATTTCATTTATATTGTTATAACTACATGTTTTAAACTCTTCATCAAATTCAGTTAAAATAGGACAATGATAATTTGTAAACTTTATTATATATAATCCATATATTGCTGCATCTAATAGTGATGTCATACTTCCCATCATAAAACAATCTAAATAAACATCTGCTATTTTATAAAAATCTTCTATTTCTGTTAATAACCCTAAAGCTTTTATTTTTCCATTGGTTTCAACACCTATATCATGCCATTTTCCTTCATCTGTAGGCCCAATTATATAGGCTCTACAATTATCTGTCTTGTCAACTACCTGTTTTAAAATGTTAATATAATTATTATCGTTAATGCTTCTAAATTTATAATTTGATGCAATAGTTAAAATAACAGTTTCCTTTTCTCCAATATTATATTTTTGCCTTATAATATTTCGATCAAAAGTTTTTTTAGTTTGCAGTGGTATTGGTAATATACAAGAGTTAATACAACTCCTTCTGCTTAAAGTCAGTTCTTGGCCCGAAGTTCTCATATCTACCACCAAATCGGCAATACTCGCACCAAGCCAGAAACAATGATCACCATGATTCATATAAATTATTGGTGGTCCCCCCTCTACACCAAAAGCCATTACTGGAATTGGATCCATCATATGCATATGAAGTACCACTATGTCTGCCCATTCATATGCAAGTTTTCTAAGTTTTGCTGCCCTATCAACATATTTATTACCAACATCTGCAAGAGAATAGGTCCATCCTCCTGCCTTTTCAATCTTTTCTAAAACCCATTGTGGAGTGGTTTCTATTTGCCATGTAGTTACTAAAGAATGAATGGAATCAGCATCTGCTTCTATCCAATTACTTAATAATCTTGTATGCCCTCCTGTAGGGTAACCCTCACTCAAAACGTGCAGCACTTTTCTTTTTCCAATATTTTTATCCTTTATTACATAATTATTCTGTTGTAAATTATTTGCACATACTAAAAGCATATTCTCTATTTCAGGAGACATATAAAAACCGGGATGATACAATGAAGCCTTCTCTGCAAAACCATAGGCATTTCTTGATGCACTCTCATAATCACCAAGTAATAAACTATTTTTCATCCACAAAACATAATTTTCTAAAATCTTTTTATTCTCAACCAACACATTCATAGCATCTTCTCTTTTAAAGTCGAATAAGTCCTCAGATTCACGAATGTTTCTATTTGATATAATTGAATATTCTTTTAAAAATTTTTTCCCTTGTTCTTCGAGACTATCTTCAGTGCCATAATCATGTATACACCATGTTTTTTCCTGTCTTGGAACTACAATCTTTAATCCACTTTTTTTAAATTCCATACACTCAGAAATATCATAAAAATGTAACCCATCAAATATATCCTCTCGCCATGGTATATCATTTTGAGTCACCATTATAAGCCCATCAATTGCTTCAACAACATCATATTTTTCTATAATATTGTTGAATTTTAAAAGTTCAATAGACCCACTTCTGGAAATACATACTTCACCTACTTTTCCAACATCCTCCCACCATAAACCACTATCTGGCAATCTTTTTGCCCCAACAACACCTATTAAACCAATATTATTATTATCAATAAAAATATTCAAAACATCAGCTATAAAACTTTTATTTACAATATAAGTATTGCTATGAAGAAATACCTTATATTTAGCATCTGTTAGCTTTACTCCTCTGTTATATGCCTCCGCATAACTATCAGTATCGCTTATACTAATTACTTGTAATTCGAATCCTAAAGGGACTTCTAAATTATTAATATTTGAAACACATTTTTTATACTGTTTTTTATTTAATACAAAACTTATAAATGCAATTTTATTACTATTCATAAATCGCCCCTCAATTATTTTTATTTATCTCCACAACCTCTGTTTAATTTTTTATCCATACTCATGAAATATTTTGTGTATATTTGTGTATATATGATAAAGTAAAGAACTTATTATTTCTCTCATTAAAAATTATCACTAATAATTACATTCCCCTTAATCATAATGTTATCCATAATTAGTAAACAGTTTATTTAATATTTGTCACATTAATAAATAGAAAAAACATTTCTTTTTCTTCTATAAACCTATATTCTTCATCATACTAAGCTACATATCCAGCCAATACAAGATAATTTGATTCTCAAAAACACTTTACAATATTGCTTATAACCTCCCCATCAAAAAGTAAATAATCACCAGTAGCTAAACTAATTGCAATATTTAGATTCTTAACTGTTCCTAAATTATTAGTATTCATAAATCAATCTCCTCTCGCTTAAACTATTCATTCAAAATTTGATCATTTTCATTTAAAAAAGAATTAATTTTGTTACATAGTTTTGTCCATTCAAAATTCTCTTTTGTATAAATTTGAATATCCTTGCACACTGTTTCTAATCTTTCTTCATTGGAGCAAACTGTTATAAGCTCATTTGCAAGAGAAACATAATCATTTATAGGAAATATACTTCCATATTTTTTGTCATCTGTAATATCCCATGCAGGATCTATATCTGACGAAATTATATAACAGCCTTTGTTAGCCGCTTCTGAGAATACGTTTGGGAATCCTTCACACCTTGAGGTAAGGCAGAATATTTTTGCTTTCCTATATTCTTCTTCAATTAATTCTCTATCGTTAATTCTTCCAGTAAAAATAATTCTATCTTTTAGTTCAGGATTAATATTCATAAAATTGTCAACATAAATTTGAAAATTTGGGTCTATACCACCTATAAGTTTTAGCTTCCAATTAATTAGCTCTTTTGCCGCTATTTTAAATGCCTGAAGCAAAATCTCTGTAGCCTTTTCATATATTCCTAATCTTCCTACCGTAATGATAGTGTTTTCTTTCTCTTTGTATTCTATATTTTTATTTAAACCAACGTTATAATAACCATTTGGTATATACTCAATTTTTAATGGCCACTTTTCATGAAGTGTTTTTTTAAGATTTCTACATTCCACAGAAATGAGAGAACACTGATTTAACAATTCAAGAGTATCCTGACCGAATACAATTCTCCCTAGCCAGTGAACATTTAAATCAAGTTTCAAATAAACTTTTCCCTTTGGATTAATAGATTTAAATCTTTGTATCATTAGTAAATTAAAATCATAAAATCCTATAAGCAATAGGATATCAGTATTTTCCAAAACATTGTTAATTGTATCGTCATCAATGGTATAGTGCATTGTTATGCCTTCCCTTGTTACTTCATCGTAATTTTCTTGATTCTTCCTACATAAAATGTGACTGTTATAATTCAGATGCTTATTGAAAATCATAGTAATTACGCCTAAGTCTTTACATAATTCTGCATTTACAAAACTGGGCCAGTATAAAGTGAAATTTTTTTTCATTTTAATTATCATTCCTTTCCCTAAGCTTTCTAATATCCATTCGGATTATTTATTTGCCAGCGCCAAGCATCAAGGCACATATCTTGAATGTTTTTTTCTGCACTCCACTTTAAAATAGTTTTTGCTTTTATAGGATTTGCATAACACTCAGCTATATCTCCCAATCTAGGCTCCGATATCACATATGGTATCTTTTTATTCGTCGCCTTTTCAAAGTTTTTAATTACATCTAAAACACTATATCCCACTCCAGTTCCAAGGTTATAAGGCTCGATACCTCTAGTTTTCATGATTTTTTCTAAAGCTTTTAAATGTCCCTTAGCAATGTCTACAACATGAATATAATCTCTAACTCCTGTGCCGTCATGTGTAGCATAATTAGCACCAAATATACTTAATTTATCTCTTTTGCCCACTGCAACCTGAGTTATAAATGGCATCAAATTATTTGGTGTTCCATTTGGATCTTCACCTATTCTTCCACTTTCATGAGCACCTATAGGATTAAAATATCTTAATATAGCTACACTCCACTCCTTATCTGATGCATATATATCTTGAAGAATTGTTTCTATCATTAACTTAGTTCTACCATAGGGGTTAGTAGCACTGAGAGGAAATTTCTCACTAATCGGCACACTTTTGGGCATTCCATATACAGTTGCAGAAGAACTAAATACTAATTTTTTCACATTATACTTTCTCATTTCTTCACAAAGTATAAGTGTTCCTGTAATATTATTATGATAATATAGTATTGGCATTTTTATAGATTCCCCTACAGCCTTAAATCCAGCAAAATGAATTACAGCCTCTATATTATTTTCAGAAAAAGCCTTTTCTAAAGAAACTTTTTCTAAAATATCTATCTCATAAAATTTCAAATGTTTTCCTGTTATTTCTTGAACTCTTTTTAGTGATTCCCGTTTGCTATTAGAAAGATTATCCACAACTATAACTTCATATCCTGAATTTAATAATTCTACACAAGTATGACTTCCAATATAACCTGCTCCCCCTGTTACTAATATCTCCATATATGATTTTCTCCTTTTTAATTACAATTTTCATACAATTTTCATACAATTTATCATATGGAAAATTGGAAGTAATAGTTCCAAATCATATTATTCACCTTTCAAAATTTATGCACTATAAACTCTTCTGGAACTTAGCTACATACTCATAAGATAAAAAATGTCCTTTCATATTAGCACCCACAATACTGCAAATATTATTTAATAGTTCATCATCTTCTGGCGTTAATTCAGTATAGTAATGAAACACAAATGGATTAATATATCCACACTCATTAAATAATTTGTGTATATCTGTTAAAGTGAAAAATTTTTTATTACTTTTATCTAAAATTGAATTCTCATTGTACATAAAACTTCCATTTAATAACCCTTTTACAACTGAGTGGTGCATTACGTTAGGAATCGTTGCAATTACATATCCTCCAGGCTTTAAAATTTTTTTCACTTCACTTAATAGTTTCCAAGGGTCTTTACTTTGTTGAATTCTATTCCCAAGAATTATATAGTCAAAAAAATTCGACTTATCTTTTTTAAAATTCATTTTATAATTTTCTTCAAACTCCCCTGACATTACTTCTAGAATTTTCTCACTCAGCTTTGCTATATTGGGATTTGTCTCTATTCCATATACCTTAGCGTTAGGATACTGATACTTTAATTTAAGTAGCGTTGCCCCGAGTCCACAATCAAATTCAAGTATATTTAATTCATTCTCTTTTGGCTCATTTATACGATCTATTATGTCAAATTTTAATGTGCTACTGACGTTAGAATTAAAACCCCATTTATCCTCAAGTTTTTTACGGTTCGTTGATAACACATTACTAAATTTAATATAATCTTTACTAAAAGATGAACTTCCAAAATGATGTATGAAACTGTCATTACAAAGCATCATCTTGTATCCTGCCTCTATAATTCTCATACATAAATCATCATCTTCAAAATTTCCAGGTGTGAACCTTTCATCCATAATGCCAATCTTATTAAGAACATCTCTTTTTATAAGCATACAAAATGCTACAAGCCTAACTTTTTGTTCCCATTTGTTAGGGTTTGATATATTAGTAGCTTCAGTAAATGGAATCATATCATTAACATCAATATAAGGCACACTTATAGACTGATAATTAGAACAATTGTTAGTTATAGATCCAGTTGATCCAACTTTATCATCACTATATAAACATTCTTTAAGGTTATCAAGCCACCTAGGCGTAACTACAGTATCATTATTTAATAATAAAATATCATTTTCTTTATCAGATGATTCTATTCCAATATTACATCCCTTTGGAAATCCAACATTTTCATCATTTAAAATAGCCTTTATATCCTTTTGCTCTTTAAGCCATTCTCTTGTTCCATCAGTAGAATTATTATCCACAACGATTATTTCGTAGGTATTCTCTTTAGTGTATTTTCTTATGCTATCAACGCAAATGCGATTATAAACAAGATTGTTGTAAGTCAAAATTATTATTGAAGTTTTTCTATTTGCGATCATTACCTTATCCCATCCTTTAACACTTAATGCTACAAAATATGCTCCACTTACATATTATTCTTAGTATTGAAAAATGTACCTACGTGTTTCTAAATTCATATTTAACGTTGCTTGCAATAACGGGAGTCTACTTAATTACTTTTTATTTATAAATTTGTTTCCTATTTTAAACCATAGCATATTATATACTGTAGATTTTTTTTAGGATGTTTATATGGTAACTATTAGTTTATGTATGATTGTAAAAAATGAGGAAGATGTTTTGGGCAGGTGCCTTAAGTGCGTTAAAGATATTGTTGACGAAATAATTATAGTAGACACAGGTTCTACAGATAATACAAAAAAAATTGCGCAAGAATATACAGACAAAATATTTGATTTTCAATAGATTGATGATTTTTCTGCTGCTAGAAATTTTTCTTATTCTAAAACAAAAATGGATTTTATCCTCTGGCTAGATGCAGATGATATTATTTTAGAAGAAGATATAAAAAAGTTCAAACAACTTAAGCAAGACTTAACTCTAGATGTAGATAATGTAATGTTGATGTATAACGTAGGCTTTGATGCAAATGGGACAGTTACCCTATCATATTTTAGAGAACGTTTATCAAAAAGAACAAATAATTCTAAATGGTCAGAACCTGTTCACGAATGACTAGTAATGGGATGAACTATTAAAAACATGGATATTTGCATAACACATAGAAAAGAACATGCAGCCATAAAAGGTAGAAATATTTCCATCTATAAAAAATTACTTGCAGAGAAAAAACTTTGAGTCCAAGATGGCTCTTCTACTATTCCAGGGAATTATTTTAAAATGGATTTATTGAAGATGCGATTAAATATTTAAATAAATTTTCATATACAGAAAAAGGCTGGGTAGAAGATAATATAAGTTCCTGTTTTGATCCTTCTAAGTGTTATAACCTTGTAGGTGATAAAAAAAGTATGCTTAAGATACTACTTAGAAGCTTTGAATATGATACTCCAAGAGCTGAGATATGCTGATATTCTATGATTTATGTACTTGTATCCTGATTGTTTTAAAATATTTTCATCAAATACACGCCCTGCATAATTTACCTTTGTTTGGCCAGCTATAAATTTTTCATTTATTTTTCTTAAACCATATATCTCTTTAACCCGTTCGAATATTTCCTCGCGTATATTTTCTTCAGTTCTCATAATTATAGATCCTCCTATATAATTCTATTGTTTCTTTTAAGCCACTATATATATCTACCTTTGGCTCCCATTCTATAATTTCTTTAGTTTTATCATTATCTCCAACAATCTTCCATATTTCCTGCCTTCTATCTTCTAACGCTCCAATATTAACTCTAAGATTTGGATTTTCTATACTCTTTACAATTTCTACCATTCCCTTAAGAGTCACTTCATTATTAGTACTAATATTTATTATTTCGTTTTTTCTATTTAAATTATTATAGGAGCAAATATATGAATTTACTATATCATTTATAAATACATAATCCCTAACTTGCTTGCATGAAGTCAGGTTAACCTCTTTATTACTTAATGAACAATCTACTATATATGGAATAAATCTATTCTTATTTTCTATCCCACCATAGATACTAAACAGCCGTAAATTCATACCCTCTTTAAATGTAACTTGTCTATAGCCATATTCAAACTCTGACCCAGTATTTATAAAAACTTTAAAGTTTTTAAAGTTTTTAATATTTTTAATAGATTCTATTGAATTAATAGTACCGTTTATATTAATATCAATAGCTTTTATATATCTGTCTGCGCTTTGTGTAACTCCATATGCTGCCGCATGAAAAATAGCATGAGGTTGTATTTTATTTGTTACAGTTGAAACTTCTTTGGAATCAGATATATCACAACTATATACCTCTGTATTTTTATTGAATCTTAATATTTTTCTACCTATACCAAACACTATTGCTTCACGTTTCACTAATTCTTCTACTAGATGTCTACCCACATAGCCATTATACCCTATAACAATTACTCTCTTACCTTTTAAACTTCTTTTCATTATTTATCTAGTATCCTCCTAATTCATATACACACTTTTCATAAAAACTAATTTGGTTTTTACAAAAGTCGTACATATTATTATGCTCAGAAAATCTTTTATACCAATCAACCGTCATCTGAATACATTTAGCCATATCCCAAACTGATTTCCAATTCAGATAAGTTTTGGCCTTGGATATATCTAATAATAAATTTGCTTCATGAAACTCTTCACTACTAGATAAATCCACCCACTTACCAACACCCCAATTTTTTATAATAGCACTTATAACCTCTTCTACCTTAACTATAGAATGATCTTCTGGCCCAAAATTCCAGCCACCACAATACCTTTCCTTTTGAACATCTTTGATAGTATCTATAGCAACCCAGAATCCATTATGCTCATAAACCGCAAGTTGATTATCTTTTGCAAGATTTCTTATAGGTTCTTGTTCAAAGAAACAATCTTCACTCCCTAAATATTTAAATACTTCTTTATCATTTCTCCTTTCTAGCCAATGCATAAAATAAAATCATTAAATCCATAACTCGAATATATTTTCATTATGTACCATAAAATCGGTTTACCACCTATCTCAACTAATGGTTTAGACCGGTATTCTGTTTCTTCGCGCATACGTTTTCTCTTACCACCACAAAGTATTACTACTTTCATCCATGCTCACCACCATAATCATTTTTTATATTTCTATATTTCTACATAACTTATGAATACTACAAATAGTAAGTGCATAATTCTAGATAAATTTTTCATTTTTATAATTATTAGTTCAAATAGGTCACATGAATCTAAGGTATTAACTATACTAATGTATTATGATTATTTTTACGCTTTTAATATATTGTTTTTTATAAAAATGTATTATTAAGTATAAATTTCTTAAGGAGGCAAAGTATGAAAGGTATTATTTTAGCAGGGGGATCTGGAACACGTCTTTACCCAATTACAAAATCAATATCTAAACAGATATTACCTATATATGATAAACCAATGATATATTACCCATTATCAGTGTTGATGCTATCAGGTATAAAAGACATATTAATTATTTCAACGCCTAGAGATATAACTTCATTTGAGGAGTTGCTTTCTGACGGTAGTTTTCTAGGTATTAATATACAATATGCTATTCAAACATATCCTCGTGGACTAGCTGATGCATTTATTATAGGGGAACAATTTATAGGACATGATAGGGTGGCTTTAATCCTTGGAGATAATATATTTCACGGTTATGGTTTTACTAAGAGGTTAAAAAATGCTGCAAACAGGGAAGTAGGAGCTACTATTTTTGGGTACCATGTAATCAATCCAAAGGATTTTGGAGTAGTCGAATTCGATGAAAATAATAATATATTATCAATTGAGGAAAAACCTGAAAATCCAAAATCAAATTATGCAGTTTGTGGTTTATATTTTTATGATAATGATGTAATCGACATTGCTAAAAATGTTAAACCATCTAATAGAGGTGAGCTAGAAATCACTTCAATAAATAATGAATATCTAAAAAGAAAAAATTTAAAAGTAGAATTGCTTGGAAGAGGCATGGCTTGGCTTGATACAGGAACCCATAGAGGACTTTTAGATGCTGCAAATTTTGTGGAAACGGTGCAAACAAGGCAAGGATTGTATGTCGCTTGCATTGAAGAAATTGCTTATTTAAATGGTTTTATAGATAGGGATCAACTCTTAGAAATATCCGAGCCATTAATAAAAACACAATACGGAAAATATTTAATAAATGTAGCTCATGAGAATAACATTACTAATTTTTAATATAAAGGAGCGTTAATGTAGATAAAAACTTATTTAGTAACTGTTGAAGAATTTAATTAGGAGGTACTTACTTTTTTAGTAAGTCCTCCTTAATTTCATTTCTAGTTTCTCATGAAGTATGAGATTGAATAATCAGGTAAAGCTTGTTTCTTAATATTAGGATAATATTGCTTTAAAACACTATTTATTGCTTACTGCAAATAGTCTTTTCTATTAAAACTTTGAATAATAATACTCACCTTATCTAGTTTTTAATATCCACTTAAAATAACAACGTTATTCTTCTCGCTACTACCAATAAGCTTCTTCATTAAATTTATTTCCAAGCATATATCATCAATAAACTTTTCAACTTTTATATCTAAAGTATTTAAGTATTTAACAAAAACTTTTCCCTTAATTTCATCATTTAAATAAGAAATCATTTCGCATACAAACTGTCCACCATAATTATAAATCTGTTGAAGTAACTCACCTCTTTTTTTCATATAAACAAAAGCATCCTTCACATTAAAAATATCATTTTTAATGCAATAATAATTTCCAACACATTGTGATATCAATCCTAATGCTAGTTTTTTTCATTTATTGTTTTACTTAAGGTATCGCCATTAATTCTTCTAACATGAACATAATTATTTAAAACTACTACTTTTTTGCCTGAATCATTAGAAAACAGTCTTATTAAAGTAATACAATCTTCTGCTGCTATAAACATGCTATTGGGCCTACATTGTATTAATTGCTTTGTATTTGCAATTGAACCTGTTAAAAGCGCCTTCATCTCTGATGTTATTATAATATCTTTGCGCGATTAAATAAAGTAATTAATAAAGTACAATCATCCAAATTAACTTCATTTAGTTTTTTACTATTTAAGAATTCTTTAACAATATTTATTATGCTATCTTTTTTTAATGCCTTTAATTACATTCTCAATTGAAGTTATTTGTTTTTCTAATGAATAGTTTTTAGCAATATACTCTTTGTATTCTTTAGAGTTATATTCATTTGAAACTACCATTTCAACGCATAAGTTATAGTTCCTAGTCATATCTTTCACCTATACGTTTCCCTCTACCACTATAATTAATTAAGAAAATTTTGTTTATACATACTATATAACTTATGTGTATAATTTTGGATAGATTTTCAAATGCCATAGATTCACTGTAAATATTTTAATAAGTCTAAAATCCCTTCTGATTAATAAAAAATATCCCAACAAAAGTTGGGATATTCTACATTTCGTGCTTGTAAGCTCTGGATAACTTGATTAATTTATATAACCCTAATACTTAAACCATAGTCATGACCAGCCATTATTTAATTGTCTTATTTAGATTATATTTAGTGCCCTAGTAAGTGCCACAGATGGGGATACAATATTAGTTCCAGAAACTGTGACATCAATCCTATACGTGTGAGGTAAAGCATCTATAACTATATCAACCCATGTCAAATTTGGAATTTCTCCCGAAATACGTGTTGCAGCACTAGCAAAATCCTTATCTTTTTCAATTGTCACAGAAGCAATAGAAGTTCCATCCTTTAACAGACTATATAAAATCGTATACTGAGAAGTAGCACTAGCTGTAGTAGTTATCTCAACTTCTGCCATAGAATCTATTTTTAATAATTGACCAGCAGTACTGGTTATTGACGTAGAAAGAATAGTAACAGGAGTTCCTGTTGGAAGATTTACGGAGGTACCATTTGTTTGTGTAAACCCAATTGTTCCTCCAGTGGCTCCTGTTGCCCCAGTTACACCAGTGGCTCCTGTTTCACCAGTAGTTCCAGTGTCTCCTGTAACTCCAGTTACACCTGTTACACCAGTTGCACCAGTAACTCCCGTAACTCCAGTAACTCCAGTTACCCCTGTTGCTCCGGTATCACCTGTAACCCCTGTTGCACCAGTATCTCCGGTTACTCCAGTTGCTCCTGTGTCACCAGTAACACCAGTAACTCCAGTTACTCCAGTTACTCCAGTGGCACCAGTATCACCAGTAGATCCTGTAACTCCTGTTACCCCTGTTGCTCCGGTATCACCTGTAGTTCCAGTTGCCCCAGCATCACCAGTTGCTCCTGTTACTCCAGTATCTCCGGTTACACCAGTTGCTCCTGTTACTCCAGTATCACCTGTAACCCCTGTTGCACCAGTATCTCCGGTTACTCCAGTTGCTCCTGTGTCACCAGTAACTCCCGTAACTCCAGTTACTCCAGTGGCACCAGTATCACCAGTAGATCCTGTAACTCCAGTAGATCCAGTAACTCCAGTTACACCTGTTGCTCCGGTATCACCTGTAGTTCCAGTTGCCCCAGTATCACCAGTTGCTCCTGTTACTCCAGTATCTCCAGTTACCCCTGTTGCTCCGGTATCACCTGTAATTCCAGTTGCCCCAGTGTCTCCGGTTGCTCCAGTGTCTCCCGTAGTTCCTGTTACTCCAGTATCTCCAGTTACACCAGTCGCTCCGGTATCACCTGTAACTCCTGTTGCACCAGTATCTCCGGTTACACCAGTTGCTCCTGTGTCACCAGTTACTCCAGTATCACCAGTAGATCCTGTAACTCCCGTAACTCCAGTTACTCCAATGGCACCAGTATCACCAGTAGATCCTGTAACTCCAGTAGATCCAGTAACTCCAGTTACACCTGTTGCTCCGGTATCACCTGTAATTCCAGTTGCCCCAGTGTCTCCGGTTGCTCCAGTGTCTCCCGTAGTTCCTGTTACTCCAGTATCTCCAGTTACACCAGTCGCTCCGGTATCACCTGTAACTCCTGTTGCACCAGTATCTCCGGTTACACCAGTTGCTCCTGTGTCACCAGTTACTCCAGTGGCACCAGTAGATCCTGTAACTCCAGTTACCCCTGTTGCTCCGGTATCACCTGTAATTCCAGTTGCCCCAGTATCACCAGTTGCTCCTGTTACTCCAGTATCTCCAGTTACCCCTGTTGCTCCGGTATCACCTGTAACTCCAGTTGCTCCTGTGTCACCAGTAACTCCCGTAACTCCAGTTACTCCAGTGGCACCAGTATCACCAGTAGATCCTGTAACTCCAGTTACCCCTGTTGCTCCGGTATCACCTGTAGTTCCAGTTGCCCCAGTATCACCAGTTGCTCCTGTTACTCCAGTATCTCCAGTTACCCCTGTTGCTCCGGTATCACCTGTAATTCCAGTATCACCAGTTGCTCCTGTTACTCCAGTATCTCCAGTTACCCCTGTTGCTCCGGTATCACCTGTAACTCCAGTTGCTCCTGTGTCACCAGTAACTCCCGTAACTCCAGTTACTCCAGTGGCACCAGTATCACCAGTAGATCCTGTAACTCCAGTTACCCCTGTTGCTCCGGTATCACCTGTAGTTCCAGTTGCCCCAGTATCACCAGTTGCTCCTGTTACTCCAGTATCTCCAGTTACCCCTGTTGCTCCGGTATCACCTGTAATTCCAGTTGCCCCAGTGTCTCCGGTTGCTCCAGTGTCTCCCGTAGTTCCTGTTACTCCAGTATCTCCAGTTACACCAGTCGCTCCGGTATCACCTGTAACTCCTGTTGCACCAGTATCTCCGGTTACACCAGTTACTCCAGTGGCACCAGTATCACCAGTAGATCCTGTAACTCCAGTTACCCCTGTTGCTCCGGTATCACCTGTAACTCCAGTAGATCCAGTAACTCCAGTTACCCCTGTTGCTCCGGTATCACCTGTAACTCCAGTTGCTCCTGTGTCACCAGTAACTCCCGTAACTCCAGTTACTCCAGTGGCACCAGTATCACCAGTAGATCCTGTAACTCC
The DNA here is from genome assembly GCF_001877035.1 of Clostridium estertheticum subsp. estertheticum. NCBI lineage: Bacteria > Bacillati > Bacillota > Clostridia > Eubacteriales > Clostridiaceae > Clostridium > Clostridium estertheticum. The sequence continues at coordinate 3,646,325 of NZ_CP015756.1, forward strand.
AGTAGATCCAGTAACTCCAGTTACACCTGTTGCTCCGGTATCACCTGTAATTCCAGTTGCCCCAGTGTCTCCGGTTGCTCCAGTGTCTCCCGTAGTTCCTGTTACTCCAGTATCTCCAGTTACACCAGTCGCTCCGGTATCACCTGTAACTCCTGTGTCACCAGTTACTCCAGTGGCACCAGTAGATCCTGTAACTCCAGTTACCCCTGTTGCTCCGGTATCACCTGTAACTCCAGTTGCTCCTGTGTCACCAGTAACTCCCGTAACTCCAGTTACTCCAGTGGCACCAGTATCACCAGTAGATCCTGTAACTCCAGTTACCCCTGTTGCTCCGGTATCACCTGTAGTTCCAGTTGCCCCAGTATCACCAGTTGCTCCTGTTACTCCAGTATCTCCAGTTACCCCTGTTGCTCCGGTATCACCTGTAATTCCAGTTGCCCCAGTGTCTCCGGTTGCTCCAGTGTCTCCCGTAGTTCCTGTTACTCCAGTATCTCCAGTTACACCAGTCGCTCCGGTATCACCTGTAACTCCTGTTGCACCAGTATCTCCGGTTACACCAGTTGCTCCTGTGTCACCAGTTACTCCAGTATCACCAGTAGATCCTGTAACTCCAGTTACCCCTGTTGCTCCGGTATCACCTGTAACTCCAGTTGCTCCTGTGTCACCAGTAACTCCCGTAACTCCCGTAACTCCAGTTACTCCAATGGCACCAGTATCACCAGTAGATCCTGTAACTCCAGTAGATCCAGTAACTCCAGTTACACCTGTTGCTCCGGTATCACCTGTAATTCCAGTTGCCCCAGTGTCTCCGGTTGCTCCAGTGTCTCCCGTAGTTCCTGTTACTCCAGTATCTCCAGTTACACCAGTCGCTCCGGTATCACCTGTAACTCCTGTTGCACCAGTATCTCCGGTTACACCAGTTGCTCCTGTTACTCCAGTATCTCCAGTTACCCCTGTTGCTCCGGTATCACCTGTAACTCCAGTTGCTCCTGTGTCACCAGTAACTCCCGTAACTCCAGTTACTCCAGTGGCACCAGTATCACCAGTAGATCCTGTAACTCCAGTTACCCCTGTTGCTCCGGTATCACCTGTAATTCCAGTTGCCCCAGTGTCTCCGGTTGCTCCAGTGTCTCCCGTAGTTCCTGTTACTCCAGTATCTCCAGTTACACCAGTCGCTCCGGTATCACCTGTAACTCCTGTTGCACCAGTATCTCCGGTTACACCAGTTACTCCAGTGGCACCAGTATCACCAGTAGATCCTGTAACTCCAGTTACCCCTGTTGCTCCGGTATCACCTGTAACTCCAGTAGATCCAGTAACTCCAGTTACACCTGTTGCTCCGGTATCACCTGTAGTTCCAGTTGCCCCAGCATCACCAGTAACTCCCGTAACTCCAGTTACTCCAGTGGCACCAGTATCACCAGTAGATCCTGTAACTCCAGTAGATCCAGTAACTCCAGTTACACCTGTTGCTCCGGTATCACCTGTAATTCCAGTTGCCCCAGTGTCTCCGGTTGCTCCAGTGTCTCCCGTAGTTCCTGTTACTCCAGTATCTCCAGTTACACCAGTCGCTCCGGTATCACCTGTAACTCCTGTTGCACCAGTATCTCCGGTTACACCAGTTGCTCCTGTGTCACCAGTTACTCCAGTGGCACCAGTAGATCCTGTAACTCCAGTTACCCCTGTTGCTCCGGTATCACCTGTAATTCCAGTTGCCCCAGTATCACCAGTTGCTCCTGTTACTCCAGTATCTCCAGTTACCCCTGTTGCTCCGGTATCACCTGTAACTCCAGTTGCTCCTGTGTCACCAGTAACTCCCGTAACTCCAGTTACTCCAGTGGCACCAGTATCACCAGTAGATCCTGTAACTCCAGTAGATCCAGTAACTCCAGTTACACCTGTTGCTCCGGTATCACCTGTAATTCCAGTTGCCCCAGTGTCTCCGGTTGCTCCAGTGTCTCCCGTAGTTCCTGTTACTCCAGTATCTCCAGTTACACCAGTCGCTCCGGTATCACCTGTAACTCCTGTTGCACCAGTATCTCCGGTTACACCAGTTACTCCAGTGGCACCAGTATCACCAGTAGATCCTGTAACTCCAGTTACCCCTGTTGCTCCGGTATCACCTGTAGTTCCAGTTGCCCCAGTATCACCAGTTGCTCCTGTTACTCCAGTATCTCCAGTTACCCCTGTTGCTCCGGTATCACCTGTAACTCCAGTTGCTCCTGTGTCACCAGTAACTCCCGTAACTCCCGTAACTCCCGTAACTCCAGTTACTCCAGTGGCACCAGTGGCACCAGTGGCACCAGTATCACCAGTAGATCCTGTAACTCCAGTAGATCCAGTAACTCCAGTTACACCTGTTGCTCCGGTATCACCTGTAGTTCCAGTTTCCCCAGTATCACCAGTTGCTCCTGTTACTCCAGTATCTCCAGTTACACCTGTTGCTCCGGTATCACCTGTAGTTCCAGTTGCCCCAGCATCACCAGTTGCTCCTGTGTCACCAGTAACTCCCGTAACTCCAGTTACTCCAGTTACTCCAGTGGCACCAGTATCACCAGTAGATCCTGTAACTCCAGTAGATCCAGTAACTCCAGTTACTCCTGTTGCTCCGGTATCACCAGTTACACCTGCTGTTCCGGTATCTCCTGTAACCCCGGTTGCTCCGGTATCTCCAGTTACTCCTGTTGCTCCAGTTACTCCAGTTACTCCAGTTGCTCCGGTTGCTCCTGTAACCCCAGTTGCTCCGGTTGCTCCTGTCGCCCCTGTTATACTTCCTACTTCTTCGGTAATTTCACCTAACACTAAATTTGCTTTTACCGATACTAAAGAAGAGTAAAATACGGTATTAGAAGTTAAATTAATTAACCTTAATGCTATTGGTGCTGCATCAACTTGTATAATAGCATACCCCACAACCTCAGTATTTTTAATAGGTGAATTCCCTATTAAATCATCTCCTTGAGATGTTTGAATTGAAAAAGTTACATTACTTGCGCCTATAGATGCCTGAGTTGCTACCCACCAGTTGATAAAATATCTTCCTGGCTTATTTATTACTATTTCACCAGTTAGTGCGTTATAAACTACATCTCCATAACTGTTTACCACAGTTTCAAATATTACATTAGAGTTTGTACTTACCGATCCAGCTAATTGTCTTTGAATTTGAAGACCTATTGTATCCAAACCGTTCCCTCCTTAATTGCAATAACTTTGAGTGTTATTGCTCTTTCATATTATGCCGTTGCATCATAATGTGCGATTAGATATTTAACACATATTTAATTAACTTATCCTTTAGACCAACATAGAATTGTTGACATTAATCCGACTTCCTTTTACTTAACATTATAAAATTATTCCAGTTACACTAATATGCTTTCTTTCACATAGATAAAAAATCACCTAACCTTATGATAGACTTACTTGAGGTTCTCCATATATAAAATCATTAACAAGCTTGTTTTTCGTTCTAACAAATAGTAATATAATGGCCCATAGCTGAGTACGGTCTCACTCATCCATGGGCCTAAATTTAAAATGTTACATTAAAAATTGTTAAATCCGCTCTAATTGGAGTTATACCGAAGCCTATTGTACCATCAGTTACATTTACAAGTTGTAATGTTACTGGACTTGCGATCACCTCAATTAGGGCATTTCCACTAATTGGTCCAGTTTGGAGAGGACTTGACGCTTGTATATCATCACCCTGTGAAGTAGTAATTGAGAATGTAATTACTGTATCCGCTCCACCGACTATACCATCTGTAGAAACCCACCAATTAATATAAAATACGCCTATTTGTGAAATTGTTATCTCACCTGTTCCAGCATTATAAGAAAGAAATGCTGATAGGTCATTTATAACTGTATCAAATATGACCGGTGCTCCAGGACCAACAGATACTGTGTCCGGATCTTGTAGCTGAACCTGCAGTCCTCTAAGCTGAGTTGTAAAACCAGTTGCTCCAGTAGCTCCAGTAGCTCCTGTTACTCCAGTAGCTCCTGTTACTCCAGTAGCCCCTGTTATTCCTGGGTCACCTGTTGCTCCTGTAACTCCTGTTACTCCGGTAGCCCCTGTTATTCCTGGGTCACCTGTTGCTCCAGTAACTCCTGTTACTCCAGTAGCCCCTGTTATTCCTGGGTCACCTGTTGCTCCTGTAACTCCTGTTACTCCAGTAGCCCCTGTTATTCCTGGGTCACCTGTTGCTCCTGTAACTCCTGTTACTCCAGTAGCCCCTGTTATTCCTGGGTCACCTGTTGCTCCTGTAACTCCTGTTACTCCGGTAGCCCCTGTTATTCCTGGGTCACCTGTTGCTCCAGTAACTCCTGTTACTCCAGTAGCCCCTGTTATTCCTGGGTCACCTGTTGCTCCTGTAACTCCTGTTACTCCAGTAGCCCCTGTTATTCCTGGGTCACCTGTTGCTCCTGTAACTCCTGTTACTCCAGTAGCCCCTGTTATTCCTGGGTCACCTGTTGCTCCAGTAACTCCTGTTACTCCGGTAGCTCCGGTAGCTCCGGTAGCTCCTGTTGCTCCTGTTGCTCCTGTTGCTCCTGTAACTCCTGTTACTCCGGTAGCTCCGGTAGCTCCGGTAGCTCCTGTTGCTCCTGTTGCTCCTGTTGCTCCTGTTGCTCCTGTTGCTCCTGTTGAACATACGACACAACAGTGACATCTATCACACTCATTACATCTATCACATCTATCACATCTATTACATCTATCACATCTATTACATCTATCACATCTATCACATCTATCACATCTATCACATCTATCACACTCATTACATTTTGAGTCACAATTATATCTGTAAGACCTACTTGAACTATACTTTCTACTATAATAGTCATCAGTCACACCATCATCAAGAGCATGCCAATAATAATTCTTTTTACTTTCACTATAATCTCTTTCATCAATTTTATCTTTATTCATAGTTGTCCTCCTAGCAGTAACAATTTTATATAAACTGCTTATATATGTTATTCCAATAAAGACAAACTGCTACATAATATTCTTATAAATGTATAAAATACACTTATAATGTTAGTGATGCAATTCTTGTCACTTAATTCACATTTTCTTTAATAAGAATAAAATAACTATTCAACAAGCTTTCGCTTCCTCTGTTGATATTCCTCACGACATCAAATAAAAGAAATAAAATCACCCCAATTATAATTGTATATAATTGGGGATCATTTCACTAATTCATTTCGCAAATTACAACTTGCAACATTCACTCTATTTAATAAATTTGAAGTTCTATTGAAAATATATTTTCATAAACTTCCGTTGTAATTTTCAGAAAAGTTTTTATTTAATACTATAATAATCAACATGATTATCAAATTATACTATTGTAATACCAGCACTAGCATAACCAGTTACAGTATTGATAAGTGACAAACCTGCAGCAGTTGAAGAAAACACCATTAGTAATCGTGTTTGTGCAGTAACAGGTATTGAGAGGCCCGTGGTAATCCCATTACTAGTTCCTCCTAATCCAACAATTCCTGTAAGAGGTGGGGCTAAGGTTGCTACTGCACCTGGTATTGGTGTGAAAGTATTATCTGGTGTAGTAGAACTATACAATTGTGCGGTAATAGTTACTGTTGACCCTACTAACGCTAATGCAAGTACATTACTATAGTAAGCTGCTACTGATGTTATAGTTCCATCTCTTGGAACAGAAAAAGCGAAATTAAGCAGTATGCCCGCACCACCTGTAAGGTCTATGGTTCCACCAAGTAGTGAGACACCTGGAGCTGAACTTCCGAACCCAACAACTCCACCAGTACCTACTAATCCTCCTAAAATTGTTGTCATTACAATAGGAATTCCTGATGCAAATGGTATAATAGCTCCTAATCCTGTCGCTCCAGTTACTCCAGTAGTTCCTGTATCACCTGTTGCCCCCGTTATTCCAGTAGCACCAGTTACTCCAGTAATTCCAGTTGCTCCCGTTATTCCAGTGTCACCTGTTACTCCGGTAGCTCCAGTAGCCCCAGTTGCTCCTGTTATTCCAGTGTCACCTGTTACTCCTGTAGCTCCGATAGCACCCGTTACTCCAGTTGCTCCTGTTATTCCAGGGTCACCTGTTACTCCTGTAGCTCCGGTAGCACCCGTTACTCCAGTTGTTCCTGTTACTCCTGTTGCACCGATAGCACCCGTTACTCCAGTTGCTCCTGTTATTCCAGGGTCACCTGTTACTCCTGTAGCTCCGGTAGCACCCGTTACTCCAGTTGCTCCTGTTATTCCAGGGTCACCTGTTACTCCTGTAGCTCCGGTAGCACCCGTTACTCCAGTTGCTCCTGTTATTCCAGGGTCACCTGTTACTCCTGTAGCTCCGGTAGCACCCGTTACTCCAGTTGCTCCTGTTATTCCAGGGTCACCTGTTACTCCTGTAGCTCCGGTAGCACCCGTTACTCCAGTTGCTCCTGTTATTCCTGTAGCTCCAGTAGCACCCGTTACTCCAGTTGCTCCCGTTATTCCAGGATCACCTGTTATTCCTGTAGCTCCCGTTGCTCCTCCAGCAGCTCCTGTTGCTCCAGTAGCCCCAGTAGTTCCCGTTGCCCCTGTTATTCCAGGATCACCTGTTACTCCGGTAGCTCCGGTTGCTCCGGTTGCTCCGGTTGCTCCTGTTGCTCCCGTTGGGCACACTTTACAGTGATGTCTGTGACATCTGTCACATTTGTCACATCTGTCACATCTGTCACCTCTGTCACATTGGGAATCGCAATGATCTCTACACTTTTTTGAATTACGCTCTCTACTGTAATCAGGGTCACGCTCATCACGAGCATGCCAATAATTCTTTCCACTTTCAATATAATCTATCTCATTAATATAATTAAATTCGTCTTTATGCATAATTTACCCTCCTAGCAGTATCATTTTTGAAAACTGCTACTATATATTATTCCAATAAATATTTCATGCTACATATTTATAATAATTACAATTATCTTATGGGAATTATAATAATAGGAGAACAACTACAGTTACACACTCAGTGCAATTGTTTTAAAACTATTACTTAATATTATGTCAAAAAAATTTTATTAAAATGTAAAGTAAAAACACCCTAACTTTAATATTAGAGTGTTTTTAGACCATTAAATATATAGTATTTATATTATCTTCATAATTTTACCTTTAAAGCAATAAACACAAATGTAATTGCTATAGAAACATTTGCAATATCTTGAGTAACACCCGAATTTTATTGAGTTCCAGCCGCAGAATCATAACTACTACCATCATGAAATAAAGTATCCTTATTTGCTTCCGCACTTGAAATTATAAACAATGCAAACGGAGATGTTTCAACCGTCTACCATTCTATCAAAGATTACATCCATATCTAAAGGTAAAAGCTGAGACACATCAGTGTTTTAGCGTTATGGCAGCCGATAGATATGCACCTATGCGGCTTTTTGCATTACTTTGAAATTTGCTAACATAAAATTTTCTTGATATATATCATTCTAAGCCATCTAATTGACCTAAATTTAATTTTTACCCTATCAATACAACCGTCATAGAAGCATTAGCATTAGTTTGAGTACCACCTGCAAGTGTTTGTAACGTAACTGCTGCAGCGCTAGTATGATTTCTTAGAGCTAATATATCACCAACACCAGCTTGAATAATTACACCACCTGGATTTTGTTGAGTTCCAGCCCCAGATCCAAACGTTCCACCATTAACTGGAGCACCATTTTGAAATAGAGTGAACTGGTTTGGTTCCACAGTAGAAACAATAAACAATACAGAATAGAAACCAGCAGTAATAATAACTAATGAAGCTGTTCCAGCTACATGGTTAACTCCTTGCAAAATTCCATTATTATCAAAATTAACATCAGTTTCTAATGCTACAACCTGTGCACCTTCATTAAATATTGTACCAAATACGCCTGCTAATCCGCCAGTAGCACCAGTCCCTCCAGTAGCTCCTGTTGCTCCAGTAGCCCCATTTGGCCCAGTTGCCCCAGTAGCTCCATTTGGCCCTATTGCTCCAGCGGGTCCAGTTGCTCCTGTAGGACCCGTCGGTCCAACCCCTGGCCCTGTTGCTCCAGTATTTCCCGTTACTCCAGTTGCCCCAGTATCGCCAGTGGGACCAGTTATTCCTGCAACCCCAGTAGCTCCATTTGCTCCTGTTGGGCCTGTAGGACCAATTAATCCAACTCCAGTATCACCCGTAGGACCTGTTACTCCAGTTATTCCTGTAACCCCGGTAGCTCCATTTGCTCCTGTTGGACCTGTAGGACCAGTTAATCCAACTCCAGTAGCTCCGGTTACACCGGTTGCTCCAGTATCACCCGTAGGACCTGTTAATCCAGTTATTCCTGTAACCCCAGTAGCTCCATTTGCTCCTGTTGGCCCTGTTGGACCTGTTGCTCCAACTCCAGTAACCCCGGTTACTCCCGTTGCTCCAGTAGTTCCTGTTACTCCAGTTGCACCAGTTATTCCCGTTGCTCCTGTTAGACCAGTAGTTCCAGTTACTCCCGTTGCTCCGGTAGCCCCAGTACCTGGTCCTGTTACGCCAGTACTACCTGTTGCTCCTGTTGCTCCTGTTGCTCCTGTTGGACACACTTTACAACAATTTTTATTACATCTATCACACTCATCACATCTGTCACACTCACAACATCTATCACACTCATCACATCTGTCACACTCATCACATCTGTTACATTTACTAGATTCATCATGTCTATGCCAATAATGATTCCTTTTACCCTCAATATAATCTATTTCATTAATATAATTAAATTCATCCTTATGCATAACTTAACCTCCTAGCAGTATCCTCATTAAAAACTGCTACTATATTGTATTCAAACAAATGTATACTGCTACAAATGTAAAATTGATATTTAAAATAAATAAATTGAAAGAGGATATAATAGATTTTCTCTAACTATGTCTATATTTAATATTAATATATATTTATAGAAAATTAAGTATAGAATAATGCAATTAATTTAACGCAAAAAAGACACTAAGTAAACTTAGTGTCTTTTTCTATTACCTGGCGACAACCTACTCTTCCACAAGGTCACCCCTGCAGTACCATCGGCGCATTGAAGCTTAACCTTCGTGTTCGGTATGGGAACGGGTGTTACCTTCAGGCCATAATCACCAGATGAGAATATAAATATTCTCTCAAAATTGCACAGTATTGTCGCATTATTAATATTAATTGTTACTTATGTTATCTTGGTCAAGCCCTCGACTTATTAGTATTAGTCAGCTGAACATGTTACCATGCTTACACCTCTAACCTATCAACCTGGTGGTCTTCCAGGAGTCTTACTTGCACCACACTTACGTGTGGACAATGGGAAATCTCATCTTAGGGTGGGCTTCACGCTTAGATGCTTTCAGCGTTTATCCCTTCCAAACATAGCTACCCAGCGATGCCACTGGCGTGACAACTGGTGCACCAGAGGTTTGTCCATCCCGGTCCTCTCGTACTAAGGACAGCTCCCTTCAAATTTCCTACGCCCGCGACGGATAGGGACCGAACTGTCTCACGACGTTCTGAACCCAGCTCGCGTGCCGCTTTAATGGGCGAACAGCCCAACCCTTGGGACCTACTTCAGCCCCAGGATGCGACGAGCCGACATCGAGGTGCCAAACCTCCCCGTCGATGTGGACTCTTGGGGGAGATCAGCCTGTTATCCCCGAGGTAGCTTTTATCCGTTGAGCGATGGCCCTCCCACGAGGTACCACCGGATCACTAAGCCCGACTTTCGTCCCTGCTCCACTTGTAAGTGTCGCAGTCAGGCTCCCTTCTGCCTTTGCACTCTTCGCGCGATTTCCAACCGCGCTGAGGGAACCTTTGGGCGCCTCCGTTACTCTTTCGGAGGCGACCGCCCCAGTCAAACTGCCCACCTAACAATGTCCTGTGACCAGATTCATGGCCTCCAGTTAGAACCTCAGTACTGTCAGGGTGGTATCCCAAGGATGACTCCACACAGGCTGACGCCCATGTATCGTAGTCTCCCACCTATCCTGTACAGACAATACCGAAATTCAATGCTAAGCTACAGTAAAGCTCTACGGGGTCTTTCCGTCCAATCGCGGGTATCCAGCATCTTCACTGGAACTACAATTTCGCCGGATGTACTGTTGAGACAGTGCCCAAATCATTACGCCATTCGTGCGGGTCGGAACTTACCCGACAAGGAATTTCGCTACCTTAGGACCGTTATAGTTACGGCCGCCGTTTACTGGGGCTTAAGTTCATAGCCTCGCCGAGAGCAAGCTCTCAGCTAACTAATCCCCTTAACCTTCCAGCACCGGGCAGGCGTCAGCCCCTATACATCAGCTTTCGCTTTAGCAGAGACCTGTGTTTTTGCTAAACAGTTGCTTGGGCCTATTCTCTGCGACCTACTTACGTAGGCACCCCTTCTCCCGAAGTTACGGGGTCAATTTGCCGAGTTCCTTAACAGTAATTCTTCCGATGGTCTTAGGATTCTCTCCTCACCTACCTGTGTCGGTTTGCGGTACGGGCACCAATATCCTCGATAGAGACTTTTCTTGGCAGCGTGGAATCAGATACTTCAGCAATAAATTGCCTTCCCCATTACATCTCAGCGTTAAGAGCAAACGGATTTGCCTGCTTGCTCCGCCTAAATGCTTAGACACACATCCAATAGTGTGCACATCTTATCCTCCTGCGTCATCCCATTTCTAATAACGTCCATTGGTGGTATCGGAATATCAACCGATTGTCCATCACCTACGCCTTTCGGCCTCGGCTTAGGTCCCGACTAACCCTGAGAGGACGAGCCTTCCTCAGGAAACCTTAGGTTTTCGACCGTTAAGATTCTCACTTAACTCTCGCTACTCATGCCAACATTCTCACTTCTGTACCGTCCACCACTCCTTACGGTATGACTTCAGCCAGTACAGAAAGCTCCTCTACCGCTTACACAATTGTGTAAACCCATAGCTTCGGTGGTAAGTTTTAGCCCCGGACATCTTCGGCGCAGGATCTCTTGACTAGTGAGCTATTACGCACTCTTTGAATGAGTGGCTGCTTCTGAGCCAACATCCTAGTTGTCTTAGAAATCCCACATCCTTTTCCACTTAACTTACACTTTGGGACCTTAGCTGATGGTCTGGGCTGTTTCCCTTTTGACTACGGATCTTATCATTCGCAGTCTGACTGCCGAAATAAAAGTATATGGCATTCGGAGTTTGATAGGGTTCAGTAACTGTTGTCAGCCCCTAGCCCATTCAGTGCTCTACCTCCATTACTCAATTAATCGACGCTAGCCCTAAAGCTATTTCGAGGAGAACCAGCTATCTCCGAGTTCGATTGGAATTTCTCCGCTATCCACAGCTCATCCCATGGTTTTTCAACACCAACGTGGTTCGGACCTCCACGGAATTTTACTTCCGCTTCATCCTGGCCATGGATAGGTCACCCGGTTTCGGGTCTACGACATGCAACTAGAACGCCCTATTCAGACTCGGTTTCCCTTCGGCTCCGTACCTTAAGTACTTAACCTTGCTACATATCGTAACTCGTTGGCTCGTTCTACAAAAAGCACGCCGTCACACATAAAAAGTGCTTCGACCGGTTGTAGGCACACGGTTTCAGGTTCTATTTCACTCCCCTTCCGGGGTTCTTTTCACCTTTCCCTCACGGTACTTCTTCACTATCGGTCACTAGGTAGTATTTAGCCTTGGGAGGTGGTCCTCCCAGCTTCCCACAAGGTTTCACGTGTCTCGTGGTACTCTGGATTAGATCTGACTGTTCTTCCTTTTCATTTACAGGCCTATTACCTTCTGCGGAGCAGCTTTCCAGCTATCTTCAATTAAAGAATTGCAGTATTTATGATCTATCCTCAACCCCTAAGTCAAAGACTTAGGTTTGGGCTCATTCCCTTTCGCTCGCCGCTACTTAGGAAATCGATATTTCTTTCTCTTCCTCCGGGTACTTAGATGTTTCAGTTCCCCGGGTGTACCTCTGCATACCTATTTATTCAGTATGCAGTACATAGTTGTTACTATGTGGGTTCCCCCATTCGGAAATCTTTGGATCACAGGCTATTTGCGCCTACCCAAAGCTTATCGCAGCTTAACGCGTCCTTCTTCGGCTCCTAGTGCCAAGGCATTCGCCATGCGCCCTTTGTAGCTTGACCTATGATTTCGTCTATTACTAGACGCGTCTATTTTCATAAACGTTTTGTTTCTTAATATTAATTTTGCGAAATCATAATAAATTAACCTATAACCACTTACTCGTATTTTACAATACGCAAGGTGGATCTAAATCTTTTTAAAATAATTTTATACACTGTGCAATTTTCAAAGAACATTTTAAGAAAAACTATTAATTAATTAACTCCTAAGAGTTAATATAATTAGTCTCTCAAAATTAAACAGAGAAATAGGAACGAGTAATTACAATAGATATTTTGAAGAATAATTGAATTCTTCTATTGCATCGACCGAAGTCAATACATCTACTCCCTAGAAAGGAGGTGATCCAGCCGCAGGTTCTCCTACGGCTACCTTGTTACGACTTCACCCCAATCATCGATCCCACCTTCGGCCGCTGGCTCCTTACGGTTACCTCACGGACTTCGGGTGTTACCAACTCTCATGGTGTGACGGGCGGTGTGTACAAGGCCCGGGAACGTATTCACCGCGACATGCTGATTCGCGATTACTAGCAACTCCGGCTTCATGTAGGCGAGTTGCAGCCTACAATCCGAACTGGGATGAGTTTTTGAGTTTGGCTCCACCTTGCGGTCTTGCATCTCTTTGTACTCACCATTGTAGCACGTGTGTAGCCCTAGACATAAGGGGCATGATGATTTGACGTCATCCCCACCTTCCTCCCGGTTAACCCGGGCAGTCTCACTAGAGTGCTCAACTTAATGGTAGCAACTAATGATAAGGGTTGCGCTCGTTGCGGGACTTAACCCAACATCTCACGACACGAGCTGACGACAACCATGCACCACCTGTCACCTTGTCCCGAAGGACTTCACTCATCTCTGAGTTATGCAAGGGATGTCAAGTCTAGGTAAGGTTCTTCGCGTTGCTTCGAATTAAACCACATGCTCCGCTGCTTGTGCGGGCCCCCGTCAATTCCTTTGAGTTTTAATCTTGCGATCGTACTCCCCAGGCGGAATACTTAATGTGTTAACGGCGGCACCGAGGTTCGACCCCCGACACCTAGTATTCATCGTTTACGGCGTGGACTACCAGGGTATCTAATCCTGTTTGCTCCCCACGCTTTCATGCCTCAGCGTCAGTTACAGTCCAGTAAGTCGCCTTCGCCACTGGTGTTCTTCCTAATCTCTACGCATTTCACCGCTACACTAGGAATTCCACTTACCTCTCCTGCACTCTAGACACCCAGTTTCAAATGCAGCACCCAAGTTAAGCTCGGGTATTTCACATCTGACTTAAATGTCCGCCTACGCATCCTTTACGCCCAGTAAATCCGGACAACGCTTGCCACCTACGTATTACCGCGGCTGCTGGCACGTAGTTAGCCGTGGCTTCCTCCTCTGGTACCGTCATTATCGTCCCAGAAGACAGAACTTTACAACCCGAAGGCCTTCATCATTCACGCGGCGTTGCTGCGTCAGGGTTTCCCCCATTGCGCAATATTCCCCACTGCTGCCTCCCGTAGGAGTCTGGACCGTGTCTCAGTTCCAATGTGGCCGATCACCCTCTCAGGTCGGCTACGCATCGTTGCCTTGGTGGGCCTTTACCTCACCAACTAGCTAATGCGCCGCGGGTCCATCTCAAAGTGAAATTCCGAAAAATTCCTTTGATGTTAAGATCATGCGATCAAAACATATTATGCGGTATTAATCTCCCTTTCGGGAGGCTATTCCCCTCTTTGAGGCAGGTTACCCACGTGTTACTCACCCGTCCGCCGCTAATTGATCCCGAAGGATCGCATCGCTCGACTTGCATGTGTTAGGCACGCCGCCAGCGTTCGTCCTGAGCCAGGATCAAACTCTCAATTTAAAAGTTTACACTTTTTTAGTTGAAATAATTAATCTGCGACAACTGTTAAGTTGTTACGCAAGCTCATTACATACTTTTTAGTCTTACGACTAAAATATTACTTTTACTAAAGTAATTGACTGGTTAAAATAAAATATTATTTCATTTCTTTACCTATTTCTCTGTTTAATTTTCAAAGACCAATTTGCTTTGTCATCATGTGACGACTTCTACTATAATACTAGGTTTTTCTTATTTTGTCAACTACTTCTTTAAAATAAATTAAATTGTAATTAACAGTTAGTTTAGTGTGCCACTTCTATGTGACGACAAGGATTATTCTATCATATATATAATAGGTAACTTTTCAAATAAATAGATTGTAATAAGATTAACTCTATCTTTCTACATATAGGTCTAAATAATTCAATATACCGCATTCGGATACGCACGGTAAAATGATTTAAATATTTGTAATATTTAAAATATATTATAACTAATATATTTTATATGCCAATGGTCAACAAAAAGGTTGCAATGAATTATCATTGCAACCTTTTGTTAATCTACATTATAATTAAAGACTATATAATTAAAAACTATTTTTCGTGTTGTATTGGCTCTGTACTAAAACTAGCTTCTTTTAGATTCACAACCTTAGTTTTATACTTCACCTTATATCCTATCCATAAAGCTAAAAATAAAGGTAATCCAATATAAGATGCAATAACATTTTTCCAATCTATTGAATTAGCTGTAAAATAAGTTACGCCTTGTCCTAATATAACAATAACACATAATATTAGTGCAAGAATTGGTCCAAACGGGAAAAATTTTGCTTTATATTTTAATAAATTCATATCTTTTTCTTGTGCTACAAATGCTTTACGAAAGCGATAGTGACATACTGCAATTCCTACCCATGCTATAAATCCAGCGAGTCCCGAAGCTGCAACTAACCACATGTATACTGTTTCTTGAGCATATAAACCTACTAAAAAAGATGCAGATGCTACTAATGTAGTAAGTAATAATGCATTTATAGGAACGCCGCGAGAATTTACCTTAGAAAGAGCCTTTGGTGCCCTTCCTTCCCTTGCCATTGCATATAACATACGGCTAGCCGCATACATTCCAGAGTTACCACATGAAAGCACCGATGTTAAAACCACAGCATTCATTATACTTGCAGCTCCAGCAATACCTGCTCTTTCAAAAATAGTGGTAAAAGAGCTTGTTGTAACTCCCGCCTGTGTAAAAGGTATCAATGCACTGATAATAAATATTGCACCTAAATAGAATATTATAATTCTCCAAAATACACTATTAATTGCTTTAGGTACATTTTTTTCTGGATCTTCACTTTCTCCAGCAGCAATACCAACAAGTTCTGTTCCCTGAAAAGAGAACCCAGCAATTAAGAAAACCATTAATATACCTTTAAATCCAAATGGGAATGGTCCTTTAAGACCACTTTTAGGATCTAAAAACGTAAAATTTGAAAGCCCAATATGATGTCCCCCAATTATTCCAAAAATCATTGCGACACCAACTGCCAAAAACACTAAAACTGCTACAACTTTGATACCTGCAAACCAAAATTCTGATTCTCCATAAGCCTTAGCCGAAAGCATATTTAACCCGAATAATAACACTAGGAAAGAAATACTCCAAACAAGTGCCGGCACCCCTGGAAACCAGTATTTCATAATCATAGCTCCTGCGACCATTTCAACCGCAACAGTAATTGCCCAGTTATACCAATAATTCCAACCTAACGCAAATCCTAATGCTGGATCAACGAATCTTGATGCATATGTTTCAAACGAACCAGTAACCGGCATAAATGTAGCCATCTCACCAAGCCCTGTCATTAAAAAATATACCATTATTCCTATAACGGTGTATGCTACTAACGCTCCACCAGGACCTGCTTCACTTACTGTTCCGCCTGAAGCCAAAAACAGTCCTGTTCCTATTGCTCCACCAATAGCAATCATGTTAAGGTGACGAGACTTTAATCCTCTTTTTAATTCATTTGTCTTTACTTCACTCATTATAACCTCCCTTAATTTATTGCTATCTAATTCTTAAATATTATTCAACGAAGTAACAAACTTCGCTAATTTAATCATTCCAACGCTAACATCATTCAATATATTTTACACCATTACTATAGCTATTAGCAATAAATAAAATCCATATTAAGATATTTTATTATTCTCTTTACGACTATTGATTTTTTGTCCGATATGGTATAACGTAAAGAATCATAATCAAACAAAATTTAGGGGTGCACAATATGTTTTTAATACCAAGTCCAAAACATTTAGATATAAAAGAAGGTACATTACAGCTTAAAAGAGACACAGAGATAGTCTTAGATTATCAATGTGGTTTCGATGACTTAAATGCTGCTATTTTATTACAAGATGAAATTAAGCAGCAATTGGGCTTCAATTTATTAATAAATAAATCTTTTGACTGTAATAGCAATAAAGTTATAATTACATTTAAAAAAACATCAGGTCCGAAAGAAGCTTATAGCTTAACTATTGATGGTAACAGCATCGAAATATGTGGTGCTACTTCCATAGGCATATTTTATGGAGTACAGACATTAAGACAACTTATAAGACAAAACGGGGCTTTACTCCCAAAACTTAAAATTGATGATGAACCCTACTTTTCTAATCGTGGATTCTATCATGATGTTACAAGGGGCAAAGTACCAACACTTAAAATGCTTATGGAGCTAGTTGATAGGGCGTCTTTTTATAAAATAAATCAGTTACAACTATATATAGAGCACACTTTTGCATTCAAGGGCATGAGTGAAATTTGGATGGACAAAGATCCACTAACATCTGAAGAAATTTTAATACTAGACCAGTATTGTAACAAAAGACATGTCGAGCTAATTCCTTCATTATCTACATTCGGTCACATGTACGAAGTGCTTAGATCAAAATCTTTCAATGAATTTTGTGAACTAGAAAACAGCGAGGGAGAGGAATATTCCTTTGAGCATAGAATGAATTCACACACACTTGATACAACTAACGAAGGTAGCATAAAGCTTGTTGAAAAAATGTTAATGCAGTATATCCCTCTATTTAGTTCAAACACATTCAATATATGTTGTGATGAAACTTTTGAATTAGGTAAGGGAAAAAGCAAAGCCCGCGCTGATGAGGTTGGAGTTGGAATGTTATACGTTGGATTTTTAAACAAAGTAATAGACATAGTAAAGAAAAAAGGCAAGCGAGTTATGTTTTGGGGGGATGTGATTTTACATCATCCAGAACTTTTAAGTAATATAAGTAAGGATGCCATTTGTCTTAATTGGGATTACAATGAAAATGCCAAAGAAGATGGAACAAAGACAATAACTGAATCAGGTATGGAGCAATACGTATGCCCAGGTGTATGGGGTTGGAATCAACTAGTGAATAAAGTTGATAAAGGTTTTGAAAATATAAAAAGAATGGTAGCCTATGGTGTAAAATATGGTGCAACTGGCGTTTTAAATACTGACTGGGGTGACTTTGGTCATATAAATTTTTTAAGTACCTCAATTCCTGGCATGGCTTACGCAGCCTCTTTATCATGGAATCCAGAAGGAGAAAAAGACTTTGAAAATGTATATAAAGCCATATCTATAATAGAGTATGGCGATGACTCACTTAAACTTGTTTCACTACTTAATCAATTATCAAAGAATCAAGTTGTGGGATGGTATGAACTAGTTGAATGGAAAGAACATTTTAAGAATGATTTAGATATTAAAAAGAGTTTGCGCGATCTTGATTGGGAAAAAATTTTAGAGGGGTATAACCTAGCTTGCGAAATAGAAGATAAGTTCACTAGATTATCTAATAAGGTACGCATAAACACATTTGATCTACAAGAATTTATTGTCTCAGCAAGAGCAATTCAGTTAGTAGATAGCTTTTTCTTAAACTTACTAAAGAATGAATATGCTATGAATGAAATAAATACAGTATTCACGCCAAGAGATCTCGCTGAAAATCTTGAAGTGTGGTTCTATGATTTTACAAAAATATGGAGAACACGCAATAAAGAAAGTGAATTATATAGAATTCGCGATATTATATCCTACACTTGTAAATATTTAAGAGGTATACGCCTCCTTGCTTGTTAACAAATTTCATTTTCAATATAAAATAATAAATAATTTTATTGTTTTTTTATCCTAACTAAGAATAATATATTTTAAAATGGGCATATTTGAAATAAAAAGAACTTTATAAAAAAATTTATGCACCCATAATAAATTAATTATTTTAATAGGAGGATAACAATGAAGCAGATATTTATAAGGATTAAAAAAGGCGATAATTTTTACAATAAAGATATGATGGACTCAACTTGCGTTGAAAGAATGGATTGGTATAACACATTAAGCAAAGGACAAATAATGAGTGTATTAGAGGAATTTGTAAATAATAACATCTCAAAAGAAAATAATTTTCATTAATCTATAAATATAAAGCTGACACCGTAAAAATGATGTCAGCTTTTATATGTCATTTTTAATTTACGACATTAATTGGTTTTCCCTTTATAAACGATTCTATATTACCCGCCATGAGTTCAATCAATCTTTGCCTAGACTCAAAACGTCTCCACCCTATATGTGGAGTTAAAATTACATTTTCCATATCAAACAAGGGATTATTAATTTCTGGTGGCTCCGGGTCCTGAACATCTAACGCAGCTCCTGCAATATCACCATTTTGCAGAGATTTTATTAAATCAGTTTCTTTTATTATCGCTCCCCTTGATGTGTTTATTATAAAAGCAGAAGGCTTCATTAACTTAAGCCTCTCCTTATTAATTAGGTGTAATGTATCTTTTGTTAAAGGGCAGTTAATCGATACAAAATCACTCTGTTTGAGCAATTCTTCAAGTGAAGCAAAGTGTACATTTGGGTTCTCCCATGATTTCTCTGATCGACTATATATAATAATATTCATCCCTATTGCTAAGGCAATTTTTATAACCTCACGTCCAATGGCACCATATCCACCTATTACTCCAAGTGTTTTGTTTTGAAGTTCAAAATGTGGCAACTGTAAATGTTTATTATAATTATCAAAGTTTTTTTCTTTGAGCATAATTTGTTGTTGTATTAATGAAGAACTAAAGTTCAGTATGTAGGTAATTACTAGATTTGCAACTGCTTGTGTGCTATAGCTAGGAACATTGCAAACTGTAATACCTTTTTTTCTTGCGCAAGCTATATCAATATTGTTATAGCCTGTCCCAGCTTCGCATATAAGTTTAACAGAGGACGGGAACTCTGATATTAATTTACCACTCAAAGGTAATTCCTTCGTAATTATAATAGTTTGACCTTTAACTCGCTCTAAAATTTTTTCATTTATATTTTCATCATATTTTGTGAAAGTGCTTAGTTTAGTTATCGACGAAAAATCTAGTTTATTGTCAAAGTTAAGTTTTGCTAAATTCAAAAATACAGTGTTTACCATGTATGTGCCTCCTAGATAATTAATTTTTATAACTAATACTACTACTGTTTGCTTAAAAAATATAGTCTTTATACAAAATGAACTATTTGAAATAGGATTTTCAAACAAAACCCTATATATGTCTTCTCAGATGTTTTAATGCATTTTTTTCTATCATAGCTACTTGTTCTTTTGATATACCTACCTCACTCGCTGCCTCCATTTGAGTTTTTCCATTAACAAATCTTAAATTTGCAATTAATTTTTCCATAGAATTTAATTTTTTCATTGATTCTCTAATCGATATATTCTTTTGAAAACTATCCTCTAAATTTTTGTTGTCTTGTTTTTTATCCATTTCATAAATTTCATCCACGTCTTGATAATAAATTGGATTAATTAACGATATAGGATCTTGGATAATATCTAAAGCTAATACTATGTCCTCGCTAGTTAATTCAAGTTCTTTAGCTATTTTAGATATAGTAGGCTCTTTATTGTCTTGTTTCACTAATCTGTCTCTAACTTGTAACACTTTATATGCAATGTCTTTTAAATATTCACTTACTCTTATTGAATTATTGTCTTTTAAGTACTTTTTTATTTCTTCGATGATCATTGAAACTGCATATGTTGAAAACCTATCATCTCGATTTAGGTCGTAATTATCAATAGACTTCATTAAACCTATACAACCTACATGAAATAATTTTTCTACCTTTTCACCTCTGTTGCTAAAATGCTTTATCACACTTAACACTAATTTAAAATTTCCTTCAATAAATTTTTCTCTACATTCATATTCTCCATTTTGTATCCTAAATAGTAACTCATGTATTTGTTCTTCTTCCAATACCGGTAATTTTAAAGTATTTACCCCACATATTTCTATTTTATCTAACATCATAAGGCTTTCATTCCCTTCAGAGTATTTGTTTTTAAATTATGTCCTTATGATGTATTTATTATACTAAAGACAAGCTATAATATTTTGTAAATATCATGTTATATAAAAAATAGAAATATAGCAGTACTAACCTCAGCGTATATATAATAACAACAAAAATAACGCCATGTAAATATCACTCCTTTTAAGTTAATATTTGCATGACGTTTTTAACGATATTTCAGAAGGAAAGTCCCCAACTTCAATAAGTGGGGGACTTTCCTTCTGAAGTCGTTAATCTGCAGCTCCGCAGGAGATGATTTAATTAGATGTCAGTTATAATTTACATTTAGTCTTATATTTTCGAGTCCTTTATAACTTCCTTGAGTACCTTCGAAGATTCAAAGAGTTCTGTCTTCTCTTCCTCATTAAGATTAACCTCTAATATTTTTTTTACTCCATCTCTACCTACAACTGTTGGCACTCCCATATAAATGTCATTAATTCCATATTCACCTTTTAATAAAGATGATACTGTAAGAATAGAATTCTCATTACTTAATATTGCTTCAACTATCCTTTTAATAGCTAGAGCAACAGCATAATAAGTTGCACCCTTCTTTTGGATAATAGTATAAGCCGCTTCCTTTACTTCCTTATATATATTATACTTAAGCTCTCCATCACATTTATTAGGACATGTAGAACAGAACTCCTCAACATTCATACCTGCAATACTAGTTATACTCCATGCTGCAATTTCTGAATCCCCATGTTCACCCATTATATAGGTATGAATATTTCTTGCATCAATTTCAAAATGTTTACTAAGCAAGTATTTAAATCTTGATGTGTCAAGGACAGTACCAGAACCAATTACCCTATTACTTGGAAAACCTGATAACTTATAAGTTATATAAGTTAATATATCAACAGGGTTTGACACTACTAATAATATAGAATTCGGGCTAAATTTTACAACTTCCGGGACTATGCTTTTAAATATTTTTAAATTTTTAGAAATACAATTAAGCCTTGTTTCACCAGGCTTTTGACCAATCCCCGCTGTAATAATTACTATATCTGAATCTTTAGTATCCGAGTACTCTCCAGAAGTTATCTCTATTGGCCTTACGAAGGAAACACCATGTGATAAATCCATTGCCTCTCCTTCAGCTTTATTTTTATTTATATCTACAATTACAATTTCAGTTGCAAGTCCTCCATTCATTAGAGCAAATGCTGTAGTTGATCCTACAAATCCAGCTCCAATAATTGATATCTTATTTCCTTTTGTTCTCATAAAAAGACTTCCTTTCTTTACTAACATTATATACTAATTAATAATTAATATCAACTAGGTTTGTTTTATTAATAAATTAAAATTATTGTTTTCTTTAAAAGTAATATCCTCACAACCATATATACGTATATTATATTCATCTAGTATTCCCTTTAAAATGTCACTAAATACATTTCGTGTAATGCTAATATTTTTTATATTATATAATAATAATGGTGTTTTATAAATATTGTTATCCGAAACATAATTAAATCCATTATCTTTTATAACTATATTGTTACTTATCATTTTATTAGGATTATATATCTCTAGCCCACCAAATAATTGTGAGTTTTGAATTGTTATATTAGTGCAATTCTGAACTATATAAACTTCACCGCTCTCATCAAAATGACAACCATCAATTATAATTTTATAACAACCAATATTTTCTGAGGACACATTACATATTAAATGTACCTTTCTACCTTGTGCATTATACCCAGACTCTCTTTCTATGACATTTATCGCTAAGCAATTAATCATCCTAGCATTAAATATATTACTATCCTTTATTGCACTAAGCCTAAATGAATGTTTTTTACTATTTCTTGATATACAACTATCCAATATTACATTATCAATTATTAAATTTTTATTATTAATGGAAGATGAAACAATAGCATAAGCTGTTTGTGGTGCATTTGTAACTATAATATTTTGAAGAATTATATTTTTAGCATTACATACTCCTATCCCATTTATATAGGTAGAACTAGAAATTTTCTCTACGCAATAGATACTTAAATCTCTAATAACAATGCTTTGCGCAGGAATTATATTGCCTGTATACTTTCCAAGTAATGGATAGCTTAAATTAGGTGTTAACCCATATACACTTAACACATCTCCAAAAACACCCTTAAAATCTTTAGTTCTCTTAATTATTGAGTTGTTACCATCAACAATTAAATTTTTACCGTATAACACAATCTCTTTATTACATAGATATACTTTTTCATTTTCAAAATTTAATCTATCTATATTATTATCGAAACAATATTTTATTGCACTTTGAATGGCTAACGCATCATCTATTACTCCATTTCCTATAGCTCCAAATTCATAAACATTTAATTCTATCAATTTATCACCTCTATAGATAATTAGTTGTTGTATCCTTTACATTGCAAAAAATTTACATTAACTATTTAGTACTACCTATGCTCTTCATAATAATTAACGCTGTATCCTCTATAGCTCTTTTAGTAACATCTATAGTTAAACACCTTGTCTTTTTCATTATTTTTTCGGCAAAATCTAATTCATCGAGTATTCTTGCGTCATTAGAATATTGAAAACTAGAATTAAGTCCACTAAATTTGTCCATTCTATGTTTTCTAATTTCAATAAGCTCAAAAGGATTTATTGTAAGCCCTATAATCTTTCTTCCTGGAATATTATACAATTCTTCTGGAACAGGGACTTCAGGCACTAACGGTATATTTATAGCCTTTACTCCCTTATTAGCTAAGTACATACATAATGGTGTTTTTGAAGTTCTTGAGACACCAATGAGAACTACGTCCGCAAGCTTTATTCCATTATAATCACGACTATCATCAAACTGAATAGCAAATTCCATAGCTTCTATTCTTTTATAATATTCCTTATCCATATTCCATATTGCCCCGGGAATATATTCTGGCTGTTTGTTTAATAACTTAGATGCAAGACCTATAACTGGTCCTAAAATATTTGATATAAATACCCCTTTTTCTACACATCTTTGGACTAGGAATTCCTTCACATCTACCATAATAATAGTTGAAATAATCATTGCTTTCGAATTGTCTTCTATTTTACTAATAAATTTATTAACATCTTCAGCTGTTTTAATATATGGTACTCTTTTTATTATAATACTACCTGGAAACTGACTTTCTACTGATTTCGCTACAAGTTCTGCTGTTTCTCCTATAGAATCCGATACCGCATATATTGTTAACACCTTAACATCATCTACCTTCCTAATTTAGGTATTCATCTTATACTATTATTATGATAATTATATTAAATTATCCTTCCTTAATAGATCATATAATGTTGGTTTTAAATTAAATGAAGTCATTAAATCATTAACCTCGGACAAAGCCTTTTCTTTTATCTCATTTGGTATATTAGCTTTTATTGCTCTAATTAATATGTTTTTTGGAGACTGGTCTATATCTATAAATTCTAAAAGTTGTGTTTTGTATCCGGAGTACTCAAGAATATTCGCACGCGCTGCATCTGTCATAAGTGCTGAAACTCTTTCCTTTACTATTCCATACTTTGTTAGTATAGCTAATGATTCCGTTTTAATTTGACTATTAAATTCATGTTGGCAGCAAGGAACAGAGAAAATCATTCCACTATTCCACTTTATTGCATTATATAAAGCATAATCAGTAGCGGTATCACATGCATGTAATGTAATTACCATATCAACCTTATTTTCATATTTAAAGCCATTTATATCTCCTAGCTCGAACCTCAAATTTTCATAATTATATCTTTTTGCTATCTCGTTACATTTTCCGATTACATCTTCTTTAAGATCAAGTCCTATCATTTTTACATTAATTTTCTTAATTTCAACAAAGTAATAATATAATACAAATGTTAAATAAGACTTACCGCATCCAAAATCTATTATAGTAAGTTCTTTATAATCGTTATTTTTAATTTCATCATCAATAACTTCAACAAATCTATTTATTTGCTTATATTTGTCATATTTAGAATTAACAACCTTGCCCTCTTTTGTGAAGATCCCTAAATCTATAAGAGGCTCGATTATCATACCCTCTTTAAGAATATAATTTTTTTCTTTATTATGACCCTTACTTGTAAGCTTTTCATTATCACTCATTTTGTGACCTAAATGAACCTTACCTTTTTTTGATATTTTCAAATCGAAGGTTGTAGTACCAGCCCAAGCATCAAGTTGTTTATATTTCCCTTGTACGTATTCCAAAAGTTTTTCCTCTAAAATATCAACATTAATGTTTTCATGAAAAACCTGTTTATCAGTCGTTTTTTCTATTTGGTAATATTGTTTTTCATCATCTTCCTTCAATACAAATATGATTTTATTATATTCTACGTCCTTATTAATTTTATTGCTAATAACTACCTTTATAATATCTTGTTTAACTATTTCTTCAATTGCTTTCTTTAAGTCTTCCATTTTTAGCACTCCTAGTAATTTATTTTAACTAATTCTCTATCTAATAAGATTATTATATACCAAGTTAATTAATACTAACACTTTAAATACCCTATTTATATTAAATAAAATTAAGGTACAGCTTCTAATAAAAACTGTACCTTAATTTTGTACTAAACATTACTCAGTGATTTCTTTTTTATTCATTACATCCTTGTTCTTTTTTAATTCTACAATCCATACTTTAACGCTTTCAACTAATATTATTGCAAGCATAATAACTAATATAGTTGACATAACTGCAAGTACTATTTTGTTTTGCGGAATATAATTATTGAATATATTTTCTATAGCTGCTGTAAATGTAGTAACCGATATAAATATAAGTGGCAAAACTGTAATCAGCATATACTTTTGTTTACCATTTTTTATTAAAAATGTAGTACCAATTGCAAATGCTATTGCTGCGAGTGTCTGGTTTGCAACACCAAATAATGGCCAAATGGTTGATACATTTCCTGTATAAAGAAGATATCCCCATGAAAATGACATTAGAGCACTAAATAATATTATATTACCCCAAGAATTCTTTTTAGCAAACGGTTTATATACCGAAGCTGCTAAATCTTGTAATAAGTATCTTCCAATTCTAGTTCCAGCATCTATTGTTGTTAATATAAATAGTGCCTCGAACATAATGCAGAAATGATACCAATAAGCCATTAATTTAGTTAATCCTGGAATTTTATAAAATACATATGACATACCTACTGCAAGTGATACCGATCCACCTGGTCTTCCTGCTAACTGCTCTCCAACCATTCCTGAGAGCATTGGAAGTTCCTTTGGTATCATGTTAAGTTTATCAAATACTGCAGGTAATGAGTTTATTGCAAAATAATCTGCTGTTGGAAGTACTGAAGCTGCAATTAAAGCCATTAAAGCTATAAAAGCTTCTATTAGCATACACCCATATCCTATTGGGAGTATATCTTTCTCATTTTTTATAAGCTTTGGCGTAGTTCCTGAGCTAATTAGTGCATGAAATCCTGATAAAGCACCGCAAGCTATTGTTATAAACAGGAATGGGAATACTTTTCCTGGAATAATTGGACCACCACCATGAACATATTGAGTTATTGCTGGCATTTGGAGTACTGGTCTTACTATAATTATTCCGAGTGCAAGTGCACCTATAACTCCGAGTTTCATATAAGTACTTAAATAATCCCTTGGTAACAATAAAAGCCAAACCGGAAGTGCCGCTGCGAAGAAACCGTATACAGCAAGTATAATAGACATTTGTTTAGCATCAAAAGTTAAAAATTGTCCAAATGCTGTATGTTGAATAAATGGTCCTCCAACAACCCCTACCATAATGAGAGCCATTCCAATTACTGTAGCCTCTGCTATTTTTCCTGGCCTTATATATTTCATATAGATTCCTATAAACATAGCTACTGGTATTGTGAACCCAACTGTAAATGTACCCCATGGGCTGTTAAACAATGAATTGACAACGGGTATTCCAAGACCTGCCATTGTTATTATAAGTATAAATAGAACTGCAATAGAGGTAACCAAACCCATTTTCTTACCAAAGTAAATTTTAGCAAGCTGCGCTATTGATTGACCATCATGTCTAACAGATGCAAATAGTACCACCATATCATGAACACCACCGCCAACTACTGCGCCGATCAATATCCATAAAGTTCCTGGTAAGTATCCAAACTGTGCTGCAAGGACTGGTCCTATAAGTGGCCCTGCACCTGCAATAGCCGCAAAATGATGTCCTAGCAGCACCCATTTATTGGTTGGTATAAAATCTCTCCCATCATTATGTACCTCTGATGGAACTTTGTTTTTTTCATTCAGAACCAAAACCTTAGCGGCTATAAAAGCACCATAGGTTCTGTAAGCAATAATAAGAACAAGAGCGGCAACGATTACTAATACAATAGAATTCATAACACTTACTCCTCTCAAAATATATTTATAAGTCAAATAACTAGTGTAACTATATTATATTGCTACACTTATTCACCGTAAATATATTTGCGGTGAAGTGTAACATTTAATGGTCTAAGTGTACAATAGTTGCTTTGAATAGTATTCATAAAATCGTTATCATTTAATTTGTATTTTATTTTTTTTCAGCTATAATTTAATTATAAGATAAAATAAGGATGTGAATTTATATGTTATATTTACAACTAATGGAGGGAATGTCACTTGTTGCTCTAACCGCATATATATTCAGCCATTCGAACACATTCAAGAAATTAATTAAAAATAGTATAAATTTAAGGGATAAAGTAATTATGATAATTTCCTTTACTATATTATCAATACTTGGAACCTATATTGGTGTTGATATTCAGCCTCACGCTATTGCAAATACTAGGCCTATTGGAGCTATTGTCGCAGGAATGATGGGCGGACCTATTGTTGGAATTATAGTTGGTGCCATTGCAGGATTTCATCGTTACACTTTAGGTGGCTTTACTGCCGTTGCCTGTGGAATTGCAACTGTTATCGAGGGCCTTACAGGTGGACTTATTAGACTATATTTAAAGGATAAAAATTTTAGCATTAAGACAGCATTTATTGGTGGATCTATTGCTGAAACATTTCAGATGTTATTAATACTATTAATAGCAAAACCTTTTTATCAAAGTCTCGCCTTAGAAAAAGTAATAGCACTGCCTATGATATTAGTAAATTCTCTTGGTGTTGCAATCTTTTTGGACATAATAAACAGAATAAAAATTGAAAATGCAAAAACCGGAGCAATACAAGCACAAAGAGTACTTGCGATTTCTAAACAGACTCTATTTTACATGAGATTAGGCTTAAGTAAAAACACCGCAGATAAAATAGTGAAAATAATATATAAAATTGGTATTGTGCAAGGTGTATTTATAGCTGATAAAAAGACACTTCTCTCTTACTGTGGAGAGTCTTTATCCGAAATTTTATTATCGCATAATTTAGGTTCTGTATTTTCGCAAAATAGCTCTAAAATTATTAAATTTAAGGATAAATTTAAAGATGAAGTGTTTTACTGTGTTCCACTACTGATAAATGAAAATAAATTTGAAGGTATACTAGGATTAAAAGTGAAAAGTGAAAAGGATTTAGACTCTTATTTTATTGAATTCTGCCAGGAACTAGGAAGCCTACTTTCCATGCAAATTGAACTTTACACGTTAAATAAATTAGCAGAAGGGGTCCAAGCGGCTGAGCTTAAATCACTAAGAGCTCAAATACATCCACATTTTTTCTTTAATGCGTTAAATACTATATCCTGCTTTTGTAGAACAGATCCAATGAAAGCAAAAGATTTAATTCTAGACTTATCAAACTACTTTAGGAAAACTCTAAAAAGGGATGATGATTTTGTAACATTAAATGAAGAAATTGAATTAATTAAGTCATACCTTCATATAGAACAAGCAAGGTTCGGACCGAGACTTAAGGTGTATTTTAACATTCCTATGGAAATATTAAATTTTAAAATACCTGTATTCTTACTTCAGCCCCTAGTAGAAAACTCAATAAAACATGGAATTCATGGTAAAAAAGATGGTGGCTCTGTTTTTATAAATGCTGAAGATACATCTGACGATATTATCTTTGAAGTAACCGATACTGGTGTCGGAATGAATCCTCAAAAGTATAAAGAAGTAATAACGAAATGGCCTGGTATTGGTCTTAAAAATGTAAACGATAGACTTATACTTTTGTATGGCCCACAGTATGGAGTAGATATTAAAAGTGTTTACAATGAAGGAACAAGAATAAAAATAATAATACCAAAGGGGTGATGAAAGTGGGTAAAATAAAGTGCATTATTGTTGAAGATGAAATGCCCTCAGCATCGGAGCTTGAATATCTTCTTTCACAGTATAACTTTATTGAGGTTATCGGCACTGCGTACGATAATATTGAGGCAATAGATTTAATAAATGATGTTACCTTTGACGTTGCATTTTTGGACATAAATATTCCCCTTGGAAGTGGCATGGAACTTGCAAGACATATAAAGGATGAGAATAAAGCAATAGACATTGTATTTGTGACTGCCTACAACATGCATGCCATAGAAGCTTTTGAAATACAGGCATTTGATTATATACTCAAACCCTTTGATGAAGATCGCATCGCAACAACTATTAATCATTTAAAAGAAAAATATATGGTTAATAAACAAGATCAAAATGATGTTGTCAATATAATTAGTGAACTGATCAATAACTTAAATAAAGTTGATATAAATTTAAAAAAGATTCCTTGCGTAGAAAATGGCGTTATTAAACTAATAGATGTTAACACTATATATTATTGTTATACAGAAGATGAAAGAACCTATGTTAAGACATATGATAAAAGCTACTTTACAAATTATACCCTTTGCAAAATTGAGGCCAGAACTAATTTCTTCAGAGTTCACAGAAGTTATCTTGTTAATATAGATAAAATCAATGAATTGTACTCATGGTTTCACGGGACTTATAAATTAGTTATTAATGATATAAAAAAAACTGAAGTCCCCGTAAGTAGAAGCAATGTTCACAAACTAAAGCACCTACTTGGTATATAGAAAAATTTAGTTTATAAATTTTTCTATTCCTACTGCTATTCCATCATTTATAACATCGCATGTTACCTTTTTAGCATGACTTTTAACTTTTTCGCTTGCATTTCCCATAGCAATACCACATCCAACTGACTCTAACATTTCTATATCATTTATACCATCCCCAAATGCATAACTATTTTCTACAGGAATATTTAAATGATTGAGTACTCTCATTATTCCAGATGCTTTTGTTTCCCTACTAGAATAAACTTCAAAAATATTACTTGATATATTATGGTTACAATCAAATTCATCCCCTTGTAATGATAGACAATATTCTTCTGCCTCTTTGCTTTTACATAACATCTCCATTTTATAAATATCAATATCACTAATATTGTACTCGCTCTTTATATACTTCCTTGATATATTAAAACTATCATAATATGCATATAGATCTTCACATTCACTCTTCATATATGAATATTTTTCACCTTCCAATATATACTCAATATTAAATTTCTCAAAATTATTTACTATTGTTTTTACAACATCTTTCTTAATTTCTTGTTTGTAAATTAATTCTTCTCTAACTACTACTTGTGCACCATTAGTAAAAACAAAACCGTCAAAACCAAATTTTAATAATTCTTCACTTATAAACGCATATGGTCTACCAGTTGCAATAAAGATATAATTACCCTCAGTTTGTAATTTTCTAATAGATTTTTCAACTTCTTTCGTAATTTTTGTAATTCCTCTTGTACAATCAATTAATGTACCATCTATGTCAAAAAATATTACCTTTTTCATGTTTTAATCTCCTCTTTAGTTCTTATTTAATAAAAAATTTTATGTTCTATCTATATGATAAAACATCAGTTACAACTTGTCCAATATTTAAGCTAAAATAAGTCATGGGATATTTCTTATTTTGAAATACCCCATGACTTTTTTAAGTTGTTTTTATATAAATATAAGTGATCAATTAAAGTTATTGTTTTATCTATTTATTTGTGTCCTCAAATAACATATTTCCATGTATTCGTCCCTCTCGAGTTGCCTTATGTATTCATATTCTTTTATATACATAAATCTAATCTTTATTTCCTTTTGGTCTAAAATTTGATCCTCCTCATTATCGATATTTCTTGTAATTTTTTCTGCCTCAATTAACCTATCATTCCCATTATTAATTCTAAGCTTATATATACTTATATCGCTCTTATCCCAATATTCTAAATGCATAGCCTGTAGTATTATACTCCCACAATTAGAGCATTTTATGTATAGTTGTTGTCTAACTTTTTCAATAGTTACTTTGTTATTATCACAATTTTTACATACGATAGTTCTAAACATATATATCACCTCCACTATTTTTATGTTATAAATCAGAAATTTATAACATAAAAATAACACCCATTTCTGAGTGCCTTTAATTCTCTTATATCATTTTCATACTATCATTTTTATTAATTCGTCATATTGTTCTCTTGTTAACGATATAATTGTACCTCGGACTTTTATACCATTCAAAAACTTATCTTTAAAAATATCATTTTGCTTTACTTCTTCAATACTTATGGGGAACTGAATATCTTTAGTTTTTATTACATCGATTACCTGTATTCCATCTTTATTTAAATGCCTTTCTCCCGTTATTTTACCGAGTGCCACAAGTTCCCTCTGTTTTCCTGAATTATATCCAATGACTAAATCTCCAACCTTTACCTTTGAAAAATATTTTCTAGTCCCTCCTTGTTCGTTTTTTGAATTCCATTCTTCCATCTGACCAATTCCTAAACTTTTTGTCCAGCTCCAAGGATTTTTATCATCATGAGGGTTCGCATTTATCCACCAATAATTCATTTTAACAACTCCTAATTATTTTTTAATGTGTAATAATTACTTTATTGATTATTAAAATCACTTTTCGCCATTTGTATAGTAGGTAAAATAAGCTCCAAGGCTATACCCCAGAGCATCATTAACTTCTCTTTAATTTACAAAGTATTTTCATTTTGTTAGCCCTGCTAAGTTGCTTGCTCGACTCATTATACCATAATTTGGAAATAAATCTAGCTATTATTTTACTTTTATAGAGTATTATATAAAACTTTTAACATTTTCATTATTTTTCATCTTATACATACCTATTAGAAAAAATGCTAGTGCAAATGCTACAATTATTCCAAGTAGTGGAATAATTGCTACAAACGTTTTTCCGTTTTGTAACTGCCTAATGGCTTCTAATGCCCAAGTTTGTGGTAAAAAATTTGCTATTTGCTGCATATTAGGCATCATATCAATTGGCCAAAAACATCCAGATAACATACAAGTTGGTGTTATTATTAAAGTAGCCATAGCCCCTGCTTGCTTTGTCGTGGTTGAAAAAGCAACTAATAAAATACCTAATGTTACGCAAACAAATCCAAACAAAACAAGTATGCAAAGTAGCTGCAAATCAGGTATCCCAGTAGTTAATTTTAGAATGTACTTCGATACAAATATTACTAAAATTGATTGCGCTACAATTATACACATATTCGCAAGTATATTTGCTCCAATATATATTCTGCTACTAACCGGAGTCGTAAATATTCTAAAGTAAGTCTTGTCTTTTTTCTCCTTCAAAATAAGACCTGAAGTTGCAGTGGCACCTTGAAGCATTAACATTATTAAAAGCCCTATACTCTGAACGGTCTTTAATTTATCCCTAGATTCATCCTTAACTATATTTTTATGCACTGTAAGGGTCTGAACCTTAAAACCTTCATAAAGTTTATTAAAGGTAGCTTTATCTTTACGTGATGCCTTTCCAATCAATATTATACTTTTAACATAATAATTCACGTAGTTTTGAACCCAAGCGGTAGCCTCCTCACCTTTAATTGAAGTTATTTGTATTTTTTCCATTGTTCCATTTGAAATATCTTTGTCAAAGTTTGAAGGCATTGTAATTACACAATCAACTTTACCTTCTGTAACTAAGTTATTTATGTCACTTTCATTAACTTCTTGGATTTTGAATTTATCCTGACTATTTAAAGCAGCAACAAAATCTTTAGATATTACTCCATTTTGTGCCTTATTACTTATTCCTACTTTTATCTTTGAATCCATTGATGAATAAGCAGCCATAACAAACATAACAATTATAACTGGGAGAATTAAGTAAACTATAATACTAGATTTTTTTCTAAACGTAATCTTTAATGTATTAAATGTCAATAAAAATAAATTTCTCAAATTAAACATTCTCCTTTCTAAATAACAAGGAATAGATAGCAAGAAAGACTACTGCTATACCTATATTAATCAAAATTGCATATGAAACCTTACTATAATTATTATTATAAATCACATCAAATATGGATCTATTAGTCCACCTCACAGGTGATAAATAGGTTATAACTTGGAATGTCTTGCTTCCAAAACTATCTACACTCATATAACTTCCTCCGAGGAATACCATTACGGGTATCATGAAATTTAACACTCCATTTGCCACATTTTCGTTTTTAAAAATAAAAACAAGTCCTACACCTATGCTTATTGCCATTATTATCTGGGAAATAAAAATTAATAACACAGTAAAAATATCATTTCCCCAATTTGAATGAAGAACAAACTTACTAAATATAATAACAATAGCAATTTGAAGACTTGTACCTATAACTCCCCCTATTGTTTTTCCTATAAGAAACTCATATTTTTTAACTGGACTTATTAAAATTCTATCTCTAGTTTTTGAATTTTTTTCACTGGCAATTCCAAAAAGTCCAGTCATTCCTGCATACATAATTATCAGTGCTATTTCTGCTATTGTATAATAATCTAATGAGGATGGCGCATCCCCTTTATTAACAGAAGTTATTGTAGAATAATCCGTTTTTTTATCACTTATCAAGCTATTAATTATACTTGGATTTACCTTGCTAACATCCATAATCACATTAAATTCTTGTACATATGTGGATAAAATACTTTCAACCACACCAGCCTTAAGGTTTTCTTGTCCACTCTTATAAAACTCTATTTTATTATTACTTTTCATTTCTATAATTGCGTCATACTCTTTAGATACTAATTTTTTCTTAGCAGAATCTATATCATTCATTTTTGTAAATTTTATTTTAAACTCTTTTCCTTTTTCAATAAAGCCACTTCTAAAATTATCAGAGATATCACCAGTTCCTTCAATGTTATATAAAACTTTAGGTGTACCAATATCAATAGAACTATTAAAACTTGAGTTAAATGCGGCGCTAAGCACAACTATTAATGCCATTGGGAATAATATCATCATTGCCATTGATTTTTTGTCTCTAAAACTGTGTTTTACTTCCTTTATAATTATAAAAATAATATTCATCTTATCACCTCTAATCCCTTAACTTTCTACCGGTCAATGTTAAAAATACAGTTTCAAGATCAGGTACTTTATTTTCGATATTTCTAATAGGAATAACATTATCTGTGAAATATAAAATTATCTTATCCAAATTATTAATTTCCTTTAAACTGTCAATCTTAATTTTGTTTTCATTAACTATAACACCTGTAACTCCCTTTATTTCCTTTAACTCTTCTTCCTTTATTACCTTGCCATCAATAACTGTAACCTCAACAGTATTTTTGTCTGTAACAATAGATTTGAGTTCTTCTTTTGTGCCAGAAACAATAACCTTTCCGTGATCAATAATGCTTATCATTGTTGAAATCGCTTCTATTTCTTCCATATAATGCGTTGTATAAATAATTGTACATCCAAGCTTATTTAATTTGACTACAGATTCAAGTATATGATTCCTTGATTGTGGATCTATACCTACTGTTGGCTCATCCATTATTAAAAGCTTAGGTGTATGAGCAATTGCACATGCTATATTTAATCTTCTTTTCATTCCCCCAGAAAAACTCGCAGGGAAACTCTTAGCTTTATCTGTAAGACCTACAAATTCTAAAGCATCTATTGCTTTTTTATTTAATTCTTTACCTCTAATTCCATAAAGACTTGCAAAGAACTTTACATTCTCAAAGCAAGTTAGATCTTCATAAACTGCTATATCTTGAGGTACTACCCCAATATTCATCTTTGCACTACTTGAATTTTTTTTATTATCTATTCCAAGTATGTCAATAGAACCTTTTGTTGTTGTTATCAGTCCACAAATCATATTTATAATAGTACTCTTACCTGCACCATTAGGCCCAAGTAAACCGTATATTTCTCCTTTTTTTATGGAAAGGTCAATATTATCAACTGCCGTAAAGTCTCCAAACTTTTTAGTCAATCCAACTATTTTTACAATATCCAAAATAATACCCCCTTAAAACTCTCTATATTTAATCACTTCTATGCTTTTATTATATAAAAAAAAGACTTCCACTATAAGTATAGAAAGTCACTTTTTTGGTATGACAAAAGTCATATTCTAATTATTCCCACCTTTTAAATAATAAATAGCAATCTGCGTTCTATGTTCAGGGCTAGTTTTATTTAAAATTGATGTAATATAATTTTTTACAGTACCTTCTGAAATAAACAACCTTGCTGATATCTTTCTATTAGATAATCCATCAGCAATTGCCTGCATTATCTCCATCTCTCTAATAGTAAATAGATCCTTATTTAACTTACTACTATTATCACTATCTATTCCTTTTAATACCTTATCTATTATGCCTTCTTGCATAACCATATTTCCACTGTTTACTACCTTTATTGCAGCTTTAATTTTATCTGGAGAATTATTTTTAAGAATATACCCCTTCGCACCATAACGAATTGCTGCATTTATATATTCATCTTCATCAAAAGTAGTAAGAATAAGGCATTTAGTTTTCGTCTTTAAAGAAATTTCCTTTATGGCCTCTACACCATTGAATATTGGCATTCTTATATCCAAAAGTGCAACATCTACTTGATTGTTCAAACAATATTCTACTGCCTCTAGTCCATTTTCAACGCATCCCATTACAATAAATTCTTCATCCAACCCAATTATTATTTTTAGACCTTCCCTAATCAATGAATCATCATCAGCAATTAAAATCTTAATTGGCAATTTAACACCATCCTTCCACACTCTTTGTTCTTTATATAGGGAACAGCATAATTACTGAAAACCCACTATAACCATCAAAAATAACTTTCCCATTTAGATTCATAGTTCTTTCTTCTATCCCAGATAACCCAAGTCCTTTCTCTATTCTTAAACATCCTATTCCATCATCCTTTATTTCTACCTTTATTAAAGTATTAAGAACCTCCACATTTACCTTAACATTATTAGCTTGTGAATATTTAATTATATTTGTAAAAACTTCTTGAATGTTGTCGCAAATAACCTTCCACTCAATGTATGTTATTTTATCTAGCTCATTACTATAATACAATTTCGCATTAATTTTCCCTTTATTTTTAAACTCATCTACAAGTAACTTAAGCTTATTTATACCTAATTGTTCAACTTCAGGTTTAATATTTTTAAGCGTAAATCTTATGCTCTCCATACCCTCTCTAAGTACATTTGTTATATTTTGAATAATAAGTTTGCTTTTATTACTATCCTTGTCCACAAGAAGTTTAGCCGCCTCTAGTTGCATTAAACTGCCTGAAATACTATGACCTAATTTGTCATGTATTTCTTGAGCAATATTATTTCTTTCTTGCAATTGTGATGTATATATAATTTGTTTTTTATATTCTATTTGATCATTTAATTTTGCTCGCAACTTATAGTTTTTCTCTTTAAGAGAATCATTACATATAGTGAGTTTTACTATCGTCCTTTCACTTTCTAAAATGAAATAGTATGCTACTAGGCTAATCAAAGATGATCCGAGATATTCGTATATCATAATCTTATCATTAATAATAAGAACAGACATTATTAAACCACTCAAAATATATACAAATTTTATTTTACCCATAAATATTTCATAAAAGTTTATTGGTAATAATATTAGAAATATAGGGGTAACAAAATAACTACAAAGTAAAAGTACAAAAACAGATATACATAAAAAAATAAGTTTATGTACTCTACTTGAAGCTAAAGCCTTGCATACATTAATAATCACATAAATTAGTAAGGATATAACCACTATATAATTACTACAAAGAGAATTAAAGTTCCCTTTTACAGATAAACTACTCACATAAATTAGTATTATTAATTTATTTATCAATATCCAACTTTCCATAATCTCACCTCTACCTAGTACATAATAACATAAAAAACTCCGAGTTATTCTCAGAGTTACTTTAGTTATACATATTTTCTATTAATTTCTCCCTGTGCTTTATTTGCGATAATTAACTCTGCTGCCCTAAATACGTTTCTCATGTTCATCCTCCTCCATTTGTGCTAATAATTAAATCATAAAAATATTTTAATTTAACGACATTTCATAAGGAAAATCTCCCACTTCTATTTGCTAAACCCTAATTTTTTATCCACTCTTAATTGCTCCAAATAAAAGTTTTAGCTGGAATATAATCATATATAAATTTAGCATTTTTTAAAGCTAATCTTACACATCCGTGAGATACAGGAACTCCAAGTGTGTTATCTATAATATAATTTCCACCTCTATCATATAGTACACTGTGAAATAAATAATTACCCCTTATTTGAGTATAGTATTTACACCTAGCACCTCCAGACGATATAAAATACTTACCCTTAATTCCCACAGCAAAATTACCTTTAATTGTAGGGGTGCTTGTCTTTCCAGTAGAACAAACCATAGATGTGACAAGATGCCATTTCTTATAAGACCCCTTAAATATATTTACCCTTTGATGATATATATCAATCCATATAAAATAGGAAGTAGCGCTCCAAATATTCTTACTGTTTATAACTTTTTCTAGTTGATTATTTGTAGTTACCGATGAATATACAGGTTTTGGTACATTTGTTTTTATAATATTATTTTTCATTAATATATCATTGTTTTGATATATATTTACTTGAGTAAGAGGATTTTTTACAGTTGCATCAGCTTTATAATCTAAAGTAAATACAATTAAAATAATTATAAATATAAAAAGAATACATGATAAATGACTTTTATTCATACTAATACCCCACTTTTTTAAAAAATCTATCCATTTTCTAACAGTATATTCCCTTATAATTTAAGTGCTACTAAAATCTAAAATCACAAAAAATAAAGAATTTGCTACAAATGCATCTCGCATATGTAACAAATCCTTATATAATTCAATAACCTTTTCAACTTAGGTATCTACCACTTTTGGGTAGATATCTTTTATAAATTCTATTATATTTTGAATTTCTTTATTTCATTATCTAATTTCTCAGATAATGCTTGAAGTTCACTAGAGTGTTTTGCAAACTCCTCCATTGTCGCTGTTATTTCTTCAGTCGAAGCGGATACTTGCTCTGACGCAGCTGCCGTTTGTTCTGATATAGATGAAATATTCTCAATTTCTAATACTGTAGATTGTTTTTTCTCATTTACATCAACAATAGATATCTTTATCTCTTCAACCTTAGTAATCATGATATTAATTGATTTTAATATTTCACTAAATATATTTTTAGTCTCACCTACCGCCAACTCCTGTTCATCTACTACTGTTTGAGTTGATTTAATTGCCTCTACCGCTGTATTTGACTTTTTCTGAATATTAGCAATAATCCCTTTAATATCCTCTGTTGAATTTTTTGATTGTTCCGCAAGTTTTCTTATTTCTCCAGCAACTACGGCAAATCCCTTACCTGCTTCACCGGCCCGTGCAGATTCTATGCTTGCATTTAACGATAGAAGACCCGTTTGCTCTGTAATACTTACTAATGTTTCAGAAATAGCATTTATTTGCTTAGTGCTCTCATTCATATCCTGAATTATTTCATTAACTTCTTTAGTTGATGATTTAGTTTTATTTGATTTTTCAATTAAGGTGTCCATCATTGACAGTCCTTTTGTTCCTAAATCTTTAGTCCCAGTCGAAATTTTATCCATTTCATTTGAATTGTTACTAATTTTATCTAATCTATTTGACAAATCCTCCATCTCTAAAGCACCATCTTGAGCACTTTGAGCTTGCTGAGTTGCACCTATTGACACTTGCTCTATTGCACTTGAAACTTCACCTATAGAAACTGTCACCTCCTCCGACATACTTGCAAGAGTCGTTGATGTTTCAGCTACCGTCTTTGATGAATTTGTAACATTGTTCATAATTCCAGATATATTTTTCATCATAGAATTAAATGATATAGCTAAATCTTCAAACTCATCTTTTGTTGATGCTTTAATAGATACCGTTAAGTCTCCCTTCGAAGCCTTTGCAAAAACATCTTTTAGATTATGAATATTATAAGCTATTCCCTTACTTAACACTAAAGACATACCTATAGAGATTAATGCCATTATCAATATAATTAATATAGTTGTATGTATTATAGACTTCGTGTCATTTGATAGTTCACTTTGATCTAATGTAGCCACTAACTTCCAACCTGTTAATTCATTTGTTTGATATACTCCAAATTTCTTTGAACCATTATCATCATAATTAACGAAACCACTATTTTGCGACTTTGCGTTATTCCAAAACGGTAACTTAGAAGCCATATCTGTGTTAATAAGTTTCTTTACAGGGTGAGCTAAAACCTTACCTGAAACCTCAGAAATAAACACATATCCTGTATTCCCTAATTTCTTTGTGGATATTTGCTCTGCAAGTGTGTTTAATGTTAAATCTATTTCTACAACGCCAACTACTTTACCATCTTTCTCCACTGTTTTTGCAAGCGTAATAATACTCTTTTTAGTTCCATCATCTATATATTCTGGAGTTATTATAACTTGACCTTTGTGCTCTAAAGCTTGTTTATACCAAGAGCTTTTAGTTGCATCGTAACCAGGAGACATTGTAGCATTCGGATATGTTTTAAACTTGCCTGTGGTTGTTCCGTAAGATATATCAAGTATATCTTTGTTACTTTCTGCTACACCTTTTAATAAATCGGGTATATAATTTATATTATTACCTGTATCAACATTAATAATATTATAATTATTAGATGTCAATGAAAGCATATTTGAAAATCCATTTAAGTAATTAGATAACCCATTATTTATTTCTGTAAGAGTTTGTGTGCTTGTTACCGTTAATTTATTATTAAGAATTGATTTCGACTGTCTATAAGAACCAATACCTAGTATAATTAATGGAATTATACAAATTGATACTAGACTAATAATTAATTTAGTCCGAATACTGTTTAGTTTTAACTTTTTAGATTTAATTTTAATTACCCCCAAGCCATTCTTATTTTGATCCACTTACAATATTCTTCATAAATATAAATAAACCTCTATATTTGTATTAATTTATATAAAAAGTACAAAGTTATCTATTATGATTTTTTTTTATTGACTTTTTTGATCTTTAATGTTAAACTTTCTCTTAAATTAAGAATATTGTTGATGCGAAGATGGAGAGTATAATTTTATCAACTTAAGTTACAGAGAGTCGATGTTTGCTGAGAGTCGATACTAAGTAAAAGTTACAAATCACTCCAGAGCTGCTTGCCAGAACAAAGTAAGGGAAGCCGGTTAGCCCCGATAGAAGGCTTAGGTTTTAACGAACCGAAAATAGAGGTATCTTTTTTTAAGATACAATTAAGGTGGTACCGCGATTAACACTCGTCCTTGGATTTATATCCAAGGACGAGTTTTTTTATTATAAAATAATATAACTAAAAACATAGGAGGCTTATATATGCAAAAATCAGCATTAAAATCATTATCAAATCGTACATTAGAAGATCATTTTTTAGAAATTCAAAAGGCGCAGGCAAATTTAAATGGTGTAACTTTAAAAACGGGCCTTATATACAGTGACGTATTTAGTAATGAATCTGGGAATTCCGTTTATATTAAACCTGAAAATCTACAAATAACTGGTGCCTTTAAACTTCGTGGAGCCTATAATAAGTTGTGTAGCTTAACATCTTCGGAAAGAGAAAGAGGGGTAATTGCATCATCTGCTGGAAATCATGCACAAGGAGTTGCATATTCTGCTCAAAAGTTAGGTATTTTAGCTACCATAGTAATGCCTAAAACAACCCCTCTTATTAAAGTTGAAGCCACGAAAAGCTATGGCGCAACTGTAGTTTTATTTGGAGATTGTTATGACGAAGCTTATACAGAAGCAAAAAGATTAGAGAAAGAACATAATTATGTTTTTGTA
This sequence comes from Clostridium estertheticum subsp. estertheticum, assembly GCF_001877035.1. Taxonomy (NCBI): domain Bacteria; kingdom Bacillati; phylum Bacillota; class Clostridia; order Eubacteriales; family Clostridiaceae; genus Clostridium; species Clostridium estertheticum. The sequence goes on from NZ_CP015756.1 coordinate 3,687,028, forward strand.
CACCCATTTGATGATTTGGATGTAATGTATGGCCAAGGTACCATAGCCTGCGAAATAGTGGAAGAAATAAAAGACATCGATTGTATTCTTGTGCCTGTTGGTGGTGGTGGGTTAATTGCAGGAATTGCACTTGCAGCAAAGGCCTTGAACCCAAGCATTAAAATAATAGGTGTAGAACCTGAAGGTGCAAAAGCAATGAAGGATTCTATTGACTGTAAAAAAGTCGTACACCTTGAAACAGTTTGCACTATAGCTGATGGTGTGGCTGTAAAAAAACCTGGAGACCTATCCTTTGAGATCATCAGAAATTACGTAGATGAAATTGTAACTGTTTCAGACTTTGATATAATGGAATCCTTTCTTCTTCTTTTAGAAAAGCACAAACTTATTGCAGAAGCTTCTGGTGCCTTATCATTTGCAGGACTTAAGAAAATAAAAGAAAAAGGTAAAAAAGTAGCCTGCGTTTTAAGCGGTGGAAATATTGACGTTGTTACAATATCCTCGATGATAGATAAAGGTTTAGTTTCAAGGGGAAGACTCTTCTGCTTCAGTTTAGAAATGTCAGATATTCCTGGAGAATTAGTCAAAGTTTCAACTATCCTTGCAAACGCATGTGCCAATGTAGTTAAACTAGACCATAATCAATTTAAAACTAATGATCGTTTTATGCAAGTTCAACTTGAAATTACTGTAGAAACAAATGGTCATGATCATGTTAATGCCATTATAAATGCATTAGGTAAAGAAGGATATAAAGTTAATAAAATATATTAATTCATTGTTTATAAAAATAGAGATAGTAACCGCTACCTCTATTTCTTATATTATCATATTCCCACCAGATGAGAATATATATACTCTCAAAATCTGACTTCATTTAAATTTGGACAAAATAAAAAACACTAAGATAAACTTAGTGTTTTTTTTAATAACCTGGCGACAACCTACTCTTCCACAAGGTCACCCCTGCAGTACCATCGGCGCATTGAAGCTTAACCTTCGTGTTCGGTATGGGAACGGGTGTTACCTTCAGGCCATAATCACCAGATGAGAATATAAATATTCTCTGAAAATTGCACAGTGTTTTCGCATTTTTATTATTATATCTTGGTCAAGCCCTCGACTTATTAGTATTAGTCAGCTGAACATGTTACCATGCTTACACCTCTAACCTATCAACCTGGTGGTCTTCCAGGAGTCTTACTTGCACCACACTTACGTGTGGACAATGGGAAATCTCATCTTAGGGTGGGCTTCACGCTTAGATGCTTTCAGCGTTTATCCCTTCCAAACATAGCTACCCAGCGATGCCACTGGCGTGACAACTGGTGCACCAGAGGTTTGTCCATCCCGGTCCTCTCGTACTAAGGACAGCTCCCTTCAAATTTCCTACGCCCGCGACGGATAGGGACCGAACTGTCTCACGACGTTCTGAACCCAGCTCGCGTGCCGCTTTAATGGGCGAACAGCCCAACCCTTGGGACCTACTTCAGCCCCAGGATGCGACGAGCCGACATCGAGGTGCCAAACCTCCCCGTCGATGTGGACTCTTGGGGGAGATCAGCCTGTTATCCCCGAGGTAGCTTTTATCCGTTGAGCGATGGCCCTCCCACGAGGTACCACCGGATCACTAAGCCCGACTTTCGTCCCTGCTCCACTTGTAAGTGTCGCAGTCAGGCTCCCTTCTGCCTTTGCACTCTTCGCGCGATTTCCAACCGCGCTGAGGGAACCTTTGGGCGCCTCCGTTACTCTTTCGGAGGCGACCGCCCCAGTCAAACTGCCCACCTAACAATGTCCTGTGACCAGATTCATGGCCTCCAGTTAGAACCTCAGTACTGTCAGGGTGGTATCCCAAGGATGACTCCACACAGGCTGACGCCCATGTATCTTAGTCTCCCACCTATCCTGTACAGACAATACCGAAATTCAATGCTAAGCTACAGTAAAGCTCTACGGGGTCTTTCCGTCCAATCGCGGGTATCCAGCATCTTCACTGGAACTACAATTTCGCCGGATGTACTGTTGAGACAGTGCCCAAATCATTACGCCATTCGTGCGGGTCGGAACTTACCCGACAAGGAATTTCGCTACCTTAGGACCGTTATAGTTACGGCCGCCGTTTACTGGGGCTTAAGTTCATAGCCTCGCCAAGAGCAAGCTCTCAGCTAACTAATCCCCTTAACCTTCCAGCACCGGGCAGGCGTCAGCCCCTATACATCAGCTTTCGCTTTAGCAGAGACCTGTGTTTTTGCTAAACAGTTGCTTGGGCCTATTCTCTGCGACCTACTTACGTAGGCACCCCTTCTCCCGAAGTTACGGGGTCAATTTGCCGAGTTCCTTAACAGTAATTCTTCCGATGGTCTTAGGATTCTCTCCTCACCTACCTGTGTCGGTTTGCGGTACGGGCACCAATATCCTCGATAGAGACTTTTCTTGGCAGCGTGGAATCAGATACTTCAGCAATAAATTGCCTTCCCCATTACATCTCAGCGTTAAGAGCAAACGGATTTGCCTGCTTGCTCCGCCTAAATGCTTAGACACACATCCAATAGTGTGCACATCTTATCCTCCTGCGTCATCCCATTTCTAATAACGTCCATTGGTGGTATCGGAATATCAACCGATTGTCCATCACCTACGCCTTTCGGCCTCGGCTTAGGTCCCGACTAACCCTGAGAGGACGAGCCTTCCTCAGGAAACCTTAGGTTTTCGACCGTTAAGATTCTCACTTAACTCTCGCTACTCATGCCAACATTCTCACTTCTGTACCGTCCACCACTCCTTACGGTATGACTTCAGCCAGTACAGAAAGCTCCTCTACCGCTTACACAATTGTGTAAACCCATAGCTTCGGTGGTAAGTTTTAGCCCCGGACATCTTCGGCGCAGGATCTCTTGACTAGTGAGCTATTACGCACTCTTTGAATGAGTGGCTGCTTCTGAGCCAACATCCTAGTTGTCTTAGAAATCCCACATCCTTTTCCACTTAACTTACACTTTGGGACCTTAGCTGATGGTCTGGGCTGTTTCCCTTTTGACTACGGATCTTATCATTCGCAGTCTGACTGCCGAAATAAAAGTATATGGCATTCGGAGTTTGATAGGGTTCAGTAACTGTTGTCAGCCCCTAGCCCATTCAGTGCTCTACCTCCATTACTCAATTAATCGACGCTAGCCCTAAAGCTATTTCGAGGAGAACCAGCTATCTCCGAGTTCGATTGGAATTTCTCCGCTATCCACAGCTCATCCCATGGTTTTTCAACACCAACGTGGTTCGGACCTCCACGGAATTTTACTTCCGCTTCATCCTGGCCATGGATAGGTCACCCGGTTTCGGGTCTACGACATGCAACTAGAACGCCCTATTCAGACTCGGTTTCCCTTCGGCTCCGTACCTTAAGTACTTAACCTTGCTACATATCGTAACTCGTTGGCTCGTTCTACAAAAAGCACGCCGTCACACATAAAAAGTGCTTCGACCGGTTGTAGGCACACGGTTTCAGGTTCTATTTCACTCCCCTTCCGGGGTTCTTTTCACCTTTCCCTCACGGTACTTCTTCACTATCGGTCACTAGGTAGTATTTAGCCTTGGGAGGTGGTCCTCCCAGCTTCCCACAAGGTTTCACGTGTCTCGTGGTACTCTGGATTAGATCTGACTGTTCTTCCTTTTCATTTACAGGCCTATTACCTTCTGCGGAGCAGCTTTCCAGCTATCTTCAATTAAAGAATTGCAGTATTTATGATCTATCCTCAACCCCTAAGTCAAAGACTTAGGTTTGGGCTCATTCCCTTTCGCTCGCCGCTACTTAGGAAATCGATATTTCTTTCTCTTCCTCCGGGTACTTAGATGTTTCAGTTCCCCGGGTGTACCTCTGCATACCTATTTATTCAGTATGCAGTACATAGTTGTTACTATGTGGGTTCCCCCATTCGGAAATCTTTGGATCACAGGCTATTTGCGCCTACCCAAAGCTTATCGCAGCTTAACGCGTCCTTCTTCGGCTCCTAGTGCCAAGGCATTCGCCATGCGCCCTTTGTAGCTTGACCTTTGATTCTGTCTATTTACATAGACTATTTTACTACTTAATATTAATTTTGCGAAATCATAATAAATTAACCTATAACCACTTACTCGTATTTTACAATACGCAAGGTGGATCTAAATCTTTTTAAAATAATTTTATACACTGTGCAATTTTCAAAGAACATTTTAAGAAAAACTATTAATTAACTCCTAAGAGTTAATATAATTAGTCTCTCAAAATTAAACAGAGAAATAGGAACGAGTAATTACAATAGATATTTTGAAGAATAATTAAATTCTTCTATTGCATCGACCGAGGTCAATACATCTACTCCCTAGAAAGGAGGTGATCCAGCCGCAGGTTCTCCTACGGCTACCTTGTTACGACTTCACCCCAATCATCGATCCCACCTTCGGCCGCTGGCTCCTTACGGTTACCTCACGGACTTCGGGTGTTACCAACTCTCATGGTGTGACGGGCGGTGTGTACAAGGCCCGGGAACGTATTCACCGCGACATGCTGATTCGCGATTACTAGCAACTCCGGCTTCATGTAGGCGAGTTGCAGCCTACAATCCGAACTGGGATGAGTTTTTGAGTTTGGCTCCACCTTGCGGTCTTGCATCTCTTTGTACTCACCATTGTAGCACGTGTGTAGCCCTAGACATAAGGGGCATGATGATTTGACGTCATCCCCACCTTCCTCCCGGTTAACCCGGGCAGTCTCACTAGAGTGCTCAACTTAATGGTAGCAACTAATGATAAGGGTTGCGCTCGTTGCGGGACTTAACCCAACATCTCACGACACGAGCTGACGACAACCATGCACCACCTGTCACCTTGTCCCGAAGGACTTCACTCATCTCTGAGTTATGCAAGGGATGTCAAGTCTAGGTAAGGTTCTTCGCGTTGCTTCGAATTAAACCACATGCTCCGCTGCTTGTGCGGGCCCCCGTCAATTCCTTTGAGTTTTAATCTTGCGATCGTACTCCCCAGGCGGAATACTTAATGTGTTAACGGCGGCACCGAGGTTCGACCCCCGACACCTAGTATTCATCGTTTACGGCGTGGACTACCAGGGTATCTAATCCTGTTTGCTCCCCACGCTTTCATGCCTCAGCGTCAGTTACAGTCCAGTAAGTCGCCTTCGCCACTGGTGTTCTTCCTAATCTCTACGCATTTCACCGCTACACTAGGAATTCCACTTACCTCTCCTGCACTCTAGACACCCAGTTTCAAATGCAGCACCCAAGTTAAGCTCGGGTATTTCACATCTGACTTAAATGTCCGCCTACGCATCCTTTACGCCCAGTAAATCCGGACAACGCTTGCCACCTACGTATTACCGCGGCTGCTGGCACGTAGTTAGCCGTGGCTTCCTCCTCTGGTACCGTCATTATCGTCCCAGAAGACAGAACTTTACAACCCGAAGGCCTTCATCATTCACGCGGCGTTGCTGCGTCAGGGTTTCCCCCATTGCGCAATATTCCCCACTGCTGCCTCCCGTAGGAGTCTGGACCGTGTCTCAGTTCCAATGTGGCCGATCACCCTCTCAGGTCGGCTACGCATCGTTGCCTTGGTGGGCCTTTACCTCACCAACTAGCTAATGCGCCGCGGGTCCATCTCAAAGCGAAATTCCGAAAAATTCCTTTGATGTTAAGATCATGCGATCAAAACATATTATGCGGTATTAATCTCCCTTTCGGGAGGCTATTCCCCTCTTTGAGGCAGGTTACCCACGTGTTACTCACCCGTCCGCCGCTAATTGACCCCGAAGGATCGCATCGCTCGACTTGCATGTGTTAGGCACGCCGCCAGCGTTCGTCCTGAGCCAGGATCAAACTCTCAATTTAAAAGTTTACACTTTTTTAGTTGAAATAATTAATCTGAGACAACTGTTAAGTTGTTACTCAAGCTCATTACATACTTTTAGTCTTACGACTAAATATTACTTTTACTAAAGTAATTGACTGGTTAAAATAAAATATTATTTCATTTCTTTACCTATTTCTCTGTTTAATTTTCAAAGACCAATTTGCTTTGTCATCATGTGACGACTTCTACTATAATACTAGGTTTTTCTTATTTTGTCAACTACTTCTTTAAAATAAATTTTTATTTAAAATCTATTAAATTGTAATTAACAGTTAGTTTAGTGTGCCACTTCTATGTGACGACAAGGAGTATTCTATCATATATATATAAGGTCACCTTTACCATAAGTATATTCTAATAAGATTAACTCTATATTTCTACATATAGGTCTAAATAATTAAGTATTCCGCATTCGGATACGCACGGTAAAATGATTTAAATATTTGTAATATTGCTAATGTTTAATAATTAGTATCTATTAAAGATAACTTAACATACCATAACTACTTTTAATGTCTAAAGTTAAAATCCATCAGATTTCTCTTATGGATTTTAACATAGACATAGTATCCTTTTGCAATCATCAATGTTGTATGTTTTTACAAATTATTTTCTATTTATAAACTTGCATATGCTCCATCCCAAACTATATTCTTATAACTAATCGGATCAGTATCTCCTTCTGTACTTATAACAAGTATTTTTGAATCCTTATTTAATTTTAATTTTTCAGATATTTCTTTTAAATTATCATCACCTAAAATCAAGCTCACCATTCCCAAACAAACTGCGCCAGATTCTCCAGAAATAACTTTAGGATCTCCCTTTAATGGATTCCCAAGTATTCTCATACCCCTTGCCGTTACATAATCAGGACAGGATATATACATATCAGCATAATCTCTTAAGATTCCAAAGCTAACAATATTGGGTTCTCCACATGCAAGTCCCGCCATTATTGTTGGCATATATCCTGTCACTACATGGGGTTTTCCATCTTTTTCTTTAATAGAGTTAAATATACATGCTGCCTCATTTGGTTCAACTATAGTGGTTATTGGTCTGTCTGCGCCAAATTCAGCTGCTAAATATCCTTGTATACTTCCAGCGAAAGAACCTACACCTACTTGTAGAAATACATGAGTAAGAATATCTCCTTCCTCCTTTATCTGCTCTATTGCTTCATCTATAAGTGTTGCATATCCTTGCATGATCCAAGTTGGAATATCAGTATAACCTTCCCAGGCGCTATCTTGAACCATTACTCCATTATGCTCATCTGCATACTTATTTGCGAGTCTTACAGCATCATCATAATTTAAATCTGTTATTGAAGCTTCTGCTCCCTCTTTTCTTATATTATTTAATCTTACCTCCGAAGATCCTTTTGGCATAAATACTACTGATTTTTGTCCTAACTGCTTAGCTGCCCAAGCAATCCCTCTACCATGATTACCGTCAGTTGCCGTAACAAAAGTAATATCTCCAAGCTTTTCTTTAATCTCTTTAGATCTTAGTTTTTCAAAAGAGAGCTCTGAAATGTCCATATTTAATTTATCAGCAAGGTATTTACCAACAGCATATGAACCACCCAGTACTTTAAAAGCATTTAGTCCAAATCTATAAGATTCGTCTTTTACCCATATGTTACTGACTCCTAATTCTTTAGACAATTCCTTTAAACTATGAAGTGGCGTTACTTTATATTCTAAAAAGCTTTTATGGAAACTCCTAACCTTTTTAACTTCTTTCTTATCAATAAATTCTACAGATGCTTTCTTATTATCTACTTTTCTCGAATCTTCATTAGTAATGTATTTTATTGATTCTACATCTCTCATAACAACCTCTCCTATATAATGTATTTTATTATAAAATCATTTTCTTATAATTTTACCAAATATCATTTTTTCTGCTAAATTAAAATATTCATCTAGATCAAATTTGCCCTCATCAATAAGATATTGCAAAGAAGCTCCTAACATTAAGGACACAGTTAAATATGGCAACATGTCCAAATACTTTTGATCCTTTTCTTCTATTTGCTCACCTTTACTTAAAACCTCTCGAATACTCTCACGCCAAATTTCAAACGTATTTTGAAACTTTAATCTTATTTCTTCATTCACTGTTCCTTGAACCCAATAATCAATTTGTGTATAATCAAATTTTTTCTTGTTGAGAATATCATTTTTTTTCTGATCAAAAAAGCCTCTAATATTTTGGTTTACAGTTTTATTTTCCAAACTAATATAATTTTTACGATCATTAGAAAATTCTTCTTGCATCTTATCTAAAAGAGAAATCAATATATCATTTTTTGATGTGAAATGATAATGTAAATTTGATTGACTCATATTAGCCTCCTGCGCAATCATACGCATACGAGTACCACTAATCTTCTCTTTCGACACGATTTCCATTGCAGCATCAAGTATCTTTTGTTTAACATCATTAGACATAAAATAATATCCTCTCTCTCTTGTAATATTTAAAATCGCAAACAAATTTATAATTTTTCTTGCTTTAAATGTTTCAATATTATTATATAATTTTACACAAAAGGAAGTAAAATATATCTTAGAAGGAACAATACGGCAAGTATATATACAATTGGACTCAGTTCCTTTTGCCTACCTGTGGCTATTTTCATTATTGGGTAGAAAATCATAGCAGCTGCAATTCCATTAGCTATACTATAAGTAAAAGGCATTAGTGCTATAGTAAAAAACGCTGGAAGTGCTTCTGTAAAGTCATCGAAATTTATATTTTTAATGGTAGACATCATTAAAACGCCTACTATCACAAGTGCTGGTGCTGTTGCCTGCCCAGGAACCAATCCAACAAGGCCTGAGAAAAATAGTGATAGAATAAACAATACTCCTACTGTTACTGAAGTAAGTCCAGTTCTTCCTCCTTCTGAAACGCCAGCTGTAGATTCAACATATGTTGAAACTGTACTTGTTCCTAAGAAAGCACCTGCAGTTGTTGCTACTGCATCACACAAAAGGGCTTTTTTCATTCTTAGCACCTTACCAGTCTCGTCAAGCATCCCTGCTTTTGTAGCAGTTCCAACAAGTGTTCCAATAGTATCAAAAAGATCAACTAAACAAATTGTTATAACAACCATAAAAACACTAAGAATAGCACCACCTACCGAAGTACCTCCTTTTGATAAGAGACCACTAAAATCAAATGCTGCAAATGTAGGAGCAAGTGATGGAGGTGCACTGAAAACATGTATATTTGCAAGGGATGTAATTCCAAGTGGAATACCTATTATTGTGGTTGAAATTATTCCAATAAGAATTGAACCCTTAACCCCTCTAGCCATCAATATACCCGTTATTGTAATTCCTATTATAGTAAGAAGCGTCCCTGCCTTTGTAAAGTTTCCAAAACCAACTAATGTTGCTTGATTTGCAACTATTACGCCACCAGATTTAAGTCCAATAAGAGCTATATATAATCCAATACCTCCAGATATTGCATACTTTAGATTCTGAGGTATCGCATCAACTATCTTCTCTCGTATCGAAGTTACTGTAATAATTATGAATAATATTCCTGACATTAATACACATGATAACGCCTGATGCCAAGTGAATCCTAGTGTTAGACATACTGTATAAGTGAAAAACGCATTAAGACCCATCCCTGGAGCCTGAGCAAAAGGCAAATTAGCATAAAATCCCATTATAAATGTACCAATAGCTGCTGCAATGCAAGTAGCTACAAAAACAGCAGATACTATTGGATCAGTACCTACAGTAAACTTTGTAGCCGCATCACCTATTGCGTTTGCTGAGTTCATACCAGCTAGTTTTAGAATATTAGGATTGACAAATATAATGTATGCCATTGTAACAAAAGTAGTGATTCCAGCAAGTATTTCTGTCTTTACATTCGATTTATTTTCCTTCAAATGAAAATAAGATTCCAAAAATGAAGATTTTTCTTTAATTATATCGATTTTCATAAAATAACCCCCAAAATTATATTGATTATCGATTTTTAAAAACAAAATTCTGGTTCTTCTATTTCTCTGCCAGCTACATATCTTACTTTTATATTTCTATCATCCCCAGTATAAATAAACCTTTGAAACCTTTCTTCTATTGAAAATGTTTTAAAAGTTGGCATACTACTGTCATCAATGACTAGAGCATCAAATTCGTATCCCTCTTCAAAGCTCCCCACTTTTTCAAAGAATTCACCTCCACCTTTTGTTGCAAGATAAAATAATTCTGATAAATTTAAAGGTTTGTCTACCCTCCCACTTTCAATCCATTTTATATTTGAAACTTGAGCAGCATTTACTATGATATCCATCATTGATAATGAATTTCCTGCTGATATATCACTTCCAAGGCCTACTTTAACTCCTTTTTCAAGCAATTTTCTAATAGGCGCATTGCCACTTGCTAAATTACAATTTGAACTAGGACAATGTGCTATAAATACCTTTTTTCTTGCCAAAAGTTCTATTTCATCTGCGTCAACCAAAACACAATGAGCCATTATAGTAGGTACATCTCCAAGTAATCCAACTTCATTATAGACACTCGTATAGTTTTTACAATTTGGGTGAAGTTCTTTAACAAAACTTATTTCGCTATAATTCTCACTCAAATGTGACTGTATAGGAGCATTATATTCTTTCGCAAGAATTCCAAGATTTTTTAAAAGATCAAAACTACAACTTGGAACAAATCTCGGTGTTACTATAGGTTTTACTAACTCATATTTGTTTGTGTATTCTTTAAGTATTTCCTCTGTATCACGAATTGAGTCCACTGCTGTTTCTGTTAAATCTTGTGGAGAATTTCTGTCCATATTAACTTTCCCTACATATGCTGATAGGCCAGCTCGCGCAAACATATCCATTAGTAACTTTGTTGACTCTTTATGGATTGTAGCAAAAACACATGACCTTGTTGTTCCAAATTTCCACAAATCTCTTATTAAAGATGAGTATACTTTTTTAGCATAACTAATATCTACATATTTAGCTTCCTCAGGAAAAGTATACTCTTCAAGCCATGGCATTAGTTCCATATCTAGCCCGAGTCCCAAATTTGCAAACTGTGATGCATGCAAATGTATATCTACAAATCCAGGTATTATCATTGCATTCCCATAATCTATTACTTTTAAATCTCTAAACTCTTCAGTAAGTTTTTTATAAACACCTTTGACAAGATTTCCTTGCACTACTATATATCCATTCCTAATTACCTCATATTCACCAAATACTTTAGTAAATATGATATTTCCTTTAACTGCATAATCAATGCGCATTAAAAGCCCCCCACTTTTACTACTACTTAAATAGTGTATTCCCTACTTATTTATCTTTCTAAAAATATATTTACCAAGAGGTTCTTTTTCAACCAATTCCCCATTAGAAATTACTTTATTTCCTCTTAAAAACTCATGTAGTACTCTACCCTGTTGCTCAAATCCTTCAAAAAGATTGTAATCTACCTTTTGAGTTTGATTAACAGCTGTAATATATGATTTAAAATTAGGATCCCAAACTACTATATCTGCATCACTTCCAATAGCGATTGTTCCTTTTTGTGGAAACATTCCAAATGTTTTTGCTGCATTAGTTGAAGTTATTGCAACCATTTCATTTATACTTATCTTGCCACTTACTACTCCATAAGTATAAATTAGCCCCATTCTATTCTCCACACCTGGCGCTCCATTTGGAATTTTTGTGAAGTCGTTAATTCCAATATCCTTTTGCCCTTTGTAATTAAAAGAACAATGATCTGATCCAATAGTTTTTATTTCTCCCTGGCTTATGCCTTTCCACAATGCTTCCTGATCATAATCTTTTCTAAGTGGAGGTGAGATCACAGATTTTGCTCCCTCAAAACTATCACTCTTTTCTTCTCCATAACATGAATCATTTAAAAGTAAATACTGAGGGCAAGTTTCAACAAAAACTTTTACTCCTCTTTTTTTAGCATCAAGAATACTTAGTAAACCTTCTCTTGAACTTAAATGCACAATATATACCGGTGTATCCATAATCTCTGAAAAATTTAAAAGTCTTGTTATAGCTTCTCTTTCAGCTTCAACTGGTCTAGTCCTAACATGATAATATGGAGAAATATGACCCTTAGTTTTTGCCTCATTTATAAGTTCATCAATTACATCCCCATTTTCACAGTGAAAGCATAACAATGTTTTGGTTTCTCTGCTTTTTTTAAGTGCTTTTAATATTACTCCATCATCCACTTGAAGATTACCCTTGTAAGCCATATATAGCTTAAATGAAGTTACTCCTTCTTTGATCATTTCTTCCATTTCAAGTGCTACTTCATCATTCCAGTCGGTGATACCCATATGGAAACCATAATCACAGTAACAAACTCCAGCAGATTTTTCATGTTGTGCATGAAGAGCCTCTTTTAAAGACCCTCCCTTATTTTGAGTTGCATAATCGATTATTGTAGTAGTTCCACCAACAATTGCAGCTTTTGTTCCACTTTTGAAATCATCTGCTGTTGTCATAGTGCCCACATTTAAAGCAAAATGTGTATGAGTATCTATTCCACCAGGTATAATATAACAACCATGAGCATCTATTATTTCGTCATCTGTTTTTCCTAAATCACTACCAATTGATCTAATTTTATCGTTTTCTATTCGCACATCTGCATAATAAGCATCCACTGCAGTTACGACTTTACCGCCAATGAGCAAAATACCCAAAGATAAGACTCCCTTCTTAAATATATATATTAATTAATAAAATATCTACATTATTTTCCAATTGTTTTGTTCATATAAATTTTGGGTATTAATGCATACATCGCTGCACATTTAACCAATTCATCTTTCCATGTTTTTTCATTTGGTGCATGTGCTTGATCTTCATGTCCTGGTCCAAATCCAATACAAGGTATATTGTATCTACCCATTATTGACACTGCATTTGTGGAAAATGTCCATTTATCAACTAATGGCTCCTTGTTAAAAAGGCCAATATATGATTCTACAAGTGTTTGGCAAGCAACATGCTGCTCAGGCAAAACCCAAGTTGGGAAATAGCACTCCGTTGGATAAATAAGCCCGGTGTATGATGGTCTTTCATAATTGTACATTTCCACTTCAGCTTTTGCTTCTTTTACAGAAGGTAGATCTTTTATTTGCGCAATGGCATATTCCCATGTTTCTTTATCAGTAAGTCTTCTGTCTATTGAAACTGAACATCCATCTGCCACAGCGCACCTTGAAGGTGATGAAAAAAAGATTTCAGATACTGTTAACGTTCCTTTTCCAAGGAAAGCATTATCAATTAGTCTCTCATTTAACTCCTTTAATTCATTAAGTATAGGTGCCATTTTAAATATAGCATTATCTCCTCTTTCTGGTGCGGATCCGTGACAGCTAATACCATGTGTTGTAACTTTTATTTCCATGCGTCCTCTATGCCCTCTATATATATTACAAGAAGTTGGCTCAGTAATTACTACAAATTCAGGTATTATTTTGCTCTCATTTATTATATACTGCCATGGCAATCCATCACAATCTTCCTCTTGAACTGTACCTGTAACTATTAATGTATAATCATCCTCAAGATGAAGTTCCTTAATAATTTTTCCTGCATAAACCATAGAAGCCATTCCGCCTTCTTGATCAGATCCACCTCTACCACCTATCACTTCATCGTCCTCATACCCTTTATATGGATCATTTTCCCATAAATTTATATCACCTATTGAAACTGTATCGATATGTGCATCCATAGCAATAATATGTTTTCCATGTCCTATATAACCGAGTATATTTCCCATAGGATCTATGTCTACCTTATCAAATCCAACCTTTAACATTTCTTCTTTAATTCTCTCAATTACCTTTTTTTCATTAGAGCTTTCACTTGGAATTGCTATCATATCTCTTAAAAACTTAAACATATCCGATTTATTTCTTTCTGCTCTCTTTAAAATCTCTGCCTTATTTATAATTGCTCCCATTGATAACCTCCAATATTTTTTTATATTTCAACTATTTTAATCAATAATTATATTGCTTTCCATGCCTTAAAAGCGCTTCCAGACATCACTTGCAAGTTCTCTACTTCTTGCCATAATTTTTTCTTCATCAATGTTAACTAATTTTCTATTTTCCATAACAACCCTGCCGTTAATTATTGTTGTATCAACAGATCGTCCATTAATACCAAAGATCAAATGACTATTAATATTATTTTCATTGATTGGTGTTGGAGGATTGTAATCTACTATTATGATATCTGCCAATGCTCCTTCTTTTAAAATACCAACTTTTCCATCAATAAATCTCTCAGTAATTATTCTATTATTATTAAATAGCATATCTGGAATTTCATTCCACGCAACTGTAGAGTCGCCTTTTACGTGTTTATGAATAATATTGGCTACTTTATAAGATTCCATCATGTCTGTCGTATATCCATCTGTACCAAGCCCTAATAATATACCCTTCTTGTACATTTCAAGAATAGGAGCAACGCCTACTGCATTTCCCATATTAGATTCAGGGTTATGAACAACTATTGTATTTTTTTCTTTTAACAAATCCATTTCTTTTTCTTTAATGTGAATACAATGTACTGCTATTGTCTTATCACATAAAGCGCCAGCATCATACCACCGCTCTACAATGCCTTTGCCATACTTTTGCATGCAGTCCTTTGCATCTTCAATACCTTCACCAGTATGAACATGAAATCCAGTATTTAAATTTACAATTGAATCTAAACATTTATATAAAGTTTTGTCTGATATCGTCATTGAGGCATGAAGCCCAAACATTCCTTTGATCATATCATCATTTTTATTATTACAATATTTAATGAATGCTACATTTTCTTCAATACCTTCATCGCATTTTTTTTCTCCATCTCTATCTGAAGTTTCATAACATAAATTACTTCTAATTCCTATTTCTTTTGCTGCATCTGCAATTTTAAATAAACTTCCAGTAACTGCACTCGGACTTGCATGATGATCGAAAACAGTTGTAACTCCATTTCTAACTTGATCAATCATAGGTACAAGCGCACTATAATATACATCCTCTAAAGTCAATGTTTTATCAAGTCTCCACCATAAACCTTTCAGTATTTCAGATAATTTTGTAGCTTTAGGACTGTCACTGGCCATTCCCCTAGCAAAAGTACTATAATAGTGCATATGAGTGTTTATAAAACCTGGCATAATAAGTTTGCCCTCCGCATTAATAAACTCTGCATCGCTATATTTGTTTTTAAGGTCCTTCGTTATTCCAATCTCTACAATCTTATTTTCAATAACAGCAATACATCCATCATCAATAATTGGTTTAAAATTATCCCTTGTTATAACTTTTCCGTTCCCGATTAATAACATACTTTTCCACCCCCAGTATATAAAATCTATTACTAAAGTATATACTCATAATTATTTATATAAGTTTTTATAATACTAGACATTTCCTTAGAAATAGATGTTTTCTGTCCTATAGTATGGCTTATAATATTGCCTTCCTCAGTCCTTATAAGACAAATACCCTTTTTTATATCTTCAATAAAAAATCCTTTGTTTTCACTATTCTCAAAGTCTTCTTTGCTCCAGAAAACCGTTATTTTATCCTTGTATGGCTTTCCCTTGTGGGGACAAAATATGCCACAGTTACCACACTCATTACACATACCATCTAAATGTATAATTTGATGAGTCGAAGCAAAATCCCCTTCTACCTTAACAACTAAATTTGCTCTGTTAGGGCAAACATCCACGCACAACTCACATATACTATTACAAGATAAACATCTTTTTGCATCATCTTCATCTAATTTTGGATCTATTAATATACCCTTCCTACTATATATAGCTTTTTTATCAACAAAAGAATTACTCAACTTAAAATCTGAGCTTAACCCTTCTTTTATAAGAATATCTTTTGCAACTGTTTTTGCATCTGCTATTGACTTAACAATTGTAGCTGGACCTTTTTTTAGATCACCAATAACATATACATCTGAAATATTTGTTTCTAATGATTCGTTAACAATTGGGAAATTTTTAGCATCCAAGTTTATGTCATTTTCTCTTAACAAATCACTATCAATTTTTTCACCTGTTGCTATAATAACTGTATCTGCATCTATCATTATCATTTCTCCAGTACCAACAGGGGCTCTTCTTCCCGAATTATCCATATTACCTAACTTCATTTTTTCACAAGAAAGTAGACCATCCTTAATAGAAATTGGTGAAAGGAGTTCTTCAAGTAAAATACCTTCTGAAATAGCAAGTTCTATTTCCACCTTATCAGCCGGCATATATTCTTTAGTCCTTCTATAAATAATTGAAACCTTTTCTACACCAGCCACTCTTTTAGCTACTCTAACTGCATCCATTGCAACATCTCCGCCGCCAATGACACAAACATTTTTGCCTATTGAGACATTTCCATTTTCTTTCTTACATTTTTCTAAAAATGAAATAGCATTAATTGCTTTATTTCCCTTATCGTCTAGTGAATTTTTCCCAGGTTTCCATGCCCCTATAGCAAGCACTACATAATCATAATCTTTTTTCAGTTTCTCTAATCTAAAGTTTTCATCAATGCTAAATTCAAATTTAACACCTTGACTTTTAATCATTTCAAAGTCTTTTTTTATCATTTCAGAAGAAATTCTAAACTCAGGTATAACATAAGTAACTGCTCCTAATGCGCTTTCCCTTTTATCCCTAACAGTTACGTCCACGCCATTTCTTCTAAGAAAAAGCGCTGTAGAAAGTCCTGCTGGACCGGCTCCAATGATCACAACTTTTTTGTTAGTTTTTATATCTGCTGGCTTAATATCTGCTGTAAATTTATCCTGAGCATTTAAAACAGCAACCTTTTTCAAATCTCTAATTGAAACAGATTCGTCATAATCAAGTCTAGTACATTTATTCTGACACTTATGATTACAAATAGTCGCTGTAATTGCTGGCAGGGCATTATCTATAGCAATTACTGAAAAAGCCTCATCATATTTTTTCTCTCCCACCAAGTCTACATATTGTGGAATTTGCTGATTAATCGGACACCCTATACTGCAAGGTGCTATTGCACAATCATAAATCGGAAGTTCAGATGTAAGTTTCCTACTCTTTACAATACGTAATTCTTTACGATAGTGCTTATCATTTAATGCTTGCTTAGCTAAATTCTCCAGCAGTTTTATATTGATTCCTGAGAATTCACCATCAATGTACTTTTCCACTTTATTAGCCATTTGTGTTATTCGATAGTAACCACCTGGCTTCAAAATGGAAGTTGCAAACGTTATTGGTCTAATCCCTGTAGACAAAATTTTATCTAAATTAAAAAAGTCTGCTCCACCTGAATAAGAAATCTGTAAATCGCCATCAAATTCTATAGCTAATTTACTTGCTAAAGAAATAGATAATGGAAATAGCGCACGCCCTGACATATACATTTCCTCTCCTGGCAATTCATTATTATTAATGT
Source organism: Clostridium estertheticum subsp. estertheticum (assembly GCF_001877035.1). Classification (NCBI taxonomy): domain Bacteria; kingdom Bacillati; phylum Bacillota; class Clostridia; order Eubacteriales; family Clostridiaceae; genus Clostridium; species Clostridium estertheticum. The sequence goes on from NZ_CP015756.1 coordinate 3,704,437, forward strand.
TAGCCGGAAGTGTATTGGTTAGTTTAACCCCTATTTCTAAATTTAGTTCTTTTGCAAGCGTTTTTAAACGCCTTAACATTGAGACGCCATCTAAGTACTGCAGGTCATTTGTAAAATGTTCTCCATTTAGAGATATATAATCATAACCCATAGTATTTAAGGTTTCACGAACAAACTTTTCGCCAAGAAGTGTTGGATTCATTTTTATATAAGTATAGAGCCCCTTGTCTTTAAGAAAATAAGTAGCAATCCCCTCTATCTCGCTGGCAGGGCATCCATGCATAGTAGATATTGTAATAGATTTACAAATAGTATGTGAAATTCTGTCCAAATCTTCCTTTTTAAATTCTGAAAACATGTCCATATGAAAAAGAAGGGTTTGTACGCATTCCTTCCAAATCTTTGTAGAAGATGCATCACGCATCCCTTCAATATAAGCATCTATTTTAGCTGATTTTATTCCACTTAAATTATATCCTACACTCATATTAAACATGAAATCTCTTTCGCCTGAAAATTTAAGTTCTTTCATCAAAACATGAAGTAAAAACCATGCTTTCACATATTCGTCAAATGCTTCTGATACTTTTAGTTCCGTAGACCACTCTACATTGTATCCCTCATCTTGTGCGTTGATACATGGTTTAGCTACTGTTATATCTTCACCATCAATAACCTGTACCGTTTTTAATTCAATAAACCGACTTCCAGTTAAATATGCACAAACAATATTTTGTGCTAATTGAGAGTTTGGACCTGCTGCAGGGCCAATTGGTGAGGTAAGCTTTTCATTAAATAACGTAATTGTCTTTCCCGTTTCATTATAATAAAATTTATCTTTACGCACGCCGAAAATAGATCCCTTTGTCTCTAATTCTTTTGGAATCCAAGTAAGCATTTTTTCAAAAGGAATTAATCTCATCTTATCACTCATAAAAACACTCCCCTAATACATTTTTATTATGTTACCTTACCCCAAAAATCTTCCGTTCTTTGAATTTATAAGTGTATCAAGTGTTTTCTGTGGGCTTTTAACCTTACTTAGGAATATCATAGCCGCTATTATATAAGGTTTATAGCTAGCTTCTTTATAAAGTGGTGTGCGGTAACGATCAAATACGGAAGCTTCAACTTCTCCAACTTCGCAACTAACTCCAGAGATATCAGCTGGTAGACAGTGAAGATAAAGTGCTTCTCCATTCTTTGTTGTGCTCATAAGTTCCTCAGTGCATTGCCAATCACTATGGTTAGCATTTTGTGCAAGTAATTCTTTTTCAAGTAAATCTATACCAGCCTGGTCACCCTTTGAATATAAATCTGTACGTTTTTCCATAGCAACAAAAGGAGCCCAGCTTTTAGGATATACTATGTCCGCGTCTTTAAATGCTTCCTCCATAGAATTTGTTTTTGTAAATGAACCACCAGATTTTATTGCATTTTTCATTGCAATTTCTTCGACTTCACTCATAACTTCATAACCTTCTGGGTGTGCAAGAACTACGTCCATTCCAAAACGAGTTAATAATCCAATTACACCTTGAGGAACTGAAAGTGGCTTACCATAGGATGGAGAATATGCCCAAGACATAGCTATTTTTTTGCCTTTTAAATTTTCAATACCTCCAAATTTATTTATAATATGAAGAGCATCAGCCATACATTGAGTAGGGTGATCTATATCACATTGTAAACTAACAAGCGTTGGGCGTTGCTCTAAAATGCCGTCTTTATAACCATCTTGTACAGCACTCGCCACTTCACGCATATAAGCATTGCCTTTTCCAATATACATATCATCACGGATACCAATAACGTCAGCCATGAAAGAAATCATGTTAGCAGTTTCTCTTACTGTCTCACCATGAGCAACTTGAGATTTTCCTTCATCAAGATCTTGAACTTCAAGGCCTAAAAGATTACAAGCAGAAGCAAAACTAAATCTTGTACGAGTAGAATTGTCACGGAATAACGAAATTCCAAGTCCACTATCAAAAATCCGTGTTGAAATATTTTCTTCTCTCATTTCACGAAGTATATCAGACACAGTAAATACTGCCTTAATCTCATCGTCTGTTTTTTCCCAGGTCAATAAGAAATCATTATTGTACATGTTTTGATAATCTAATTTTTCTAAACCTTCCATTAACACTTTGATGTCTACCATAAATATCACTCCCTATTATTAATAAATAATCCAAAGTTGTAATTTAAAACCAACTGACTAGTTGATCTAATTTTATTATATAGCGCCCCCTTTTGTCAACGATCAATTGACTATATATTATGAATCTTTGTGCTAATCATACCTAATCACTTCTATTACGATTATTAATCCTTTAATTGACTTTTAATTACTTTTATAACTTTTAATACCTCAAACAACTACGATACTATCCTCAGTATAATTTCTAGAATATTCCTTGAAATCTTTGGCAATTTATATTACAATTTATAAATAAAATAAGGGGGTGTCAATCTTGACAATACCTACACAGAGTGATAATTCTGAAAAAAGACAAAAGACAACAGGTGGCATAATTGTTGCAACAGGTTGGTCATCAGGAGAAAATGAACCACATCCATTACTAAAAATGGGTTCAATCACTGCAGTAAAAAGGATTGTTCTAACCTTTCAACAAGTTGGAATATCCCCAATTGTGATTGTTATTGGGTACGAGGCTGAAAAAATTGAACATGACCTGGCTGATTATGGCGTTATATTTTTGCTAGATGAGAAGTATGAAACTTCACAAATGTTTGATTCTGCAAAAATCGGACTATCTTATTTACTAAATAAATGTGATCAGATAATATTTAATCCTGTAAGCATTCTTATGTTTACACCTGAGACCATTAAAAAAATGATGGAATGTGGAAAAAATTTACTTTCACCATCTTATCATGGAAAAACTGGCCATCCCCTTTTAATATCTTCAGAATTAATTCCAAAAATATTAAAATACAATGGAAATACTGGAATGCGAGGTGCCATTAAAAATATTGGGGTTGAAAGGCAATGGATTGATATAGACGATGAAGGTATTCTTCATGATGCGGATGATATTGATCGCTCAAATGAACTTTTAAAAAAACATAATCAACTTATCTTGCATCCTTTTGTTAGAATAAGCATTGAAAAAGAATTTATGTTTTTTAATTCTAAAACAAAATTACTTTTGATTTTAATAGAGGATACACAATCTGTACGGAATGCATGCAAACATATTGCATTGTCTTATAGTAAAGCATGGAATATGCTAAATGAGCTTGAACAGGAATTAGGTTATACCGTAGTTGAAAGAAAACAAGGTGGCAGAAATGGTGGAAAAACATATTTGACAAAAGAGGGCACTGAATTTTTAAAAAAGTATCAGCAATTTGAGCAAAATGTACGCAAGTACGCAAAAGATGAATTTATCAGATTATTTTAGATTTTAGAATTTTATAAAAACCAAGTTCTTTTCACAAACAATTTGATAAAAAACAACCTCTGCTTTATAATGAATCTAATAACAAATTAGTAATTTATTGTAAATGGGAGGTTATTTATGTTTACCTTAAATGTCAATGGCAAAGATTCAGTTTGTAATACTGACAAACCTTTATTATCTTATTTAAGAGATGATTTAAGAATTACTTCTGCAAAAGATGGATGCAGTGAAGGCGTATGTGGAACATGTACTGTTTTAATAGATGGAAAAGCGGTGAAAGCTTGTGTACAAAAGGTTTCTAAATTTGTAGGAAAACATATTTTAACAGTTGAAGGCTTAACTCCTCGCGAAAAAGAAGTTTATGAACATTGTTTTGCAGAGGCTGGTGCAGTTCAGTGTGGTTTTTGCATTCCTGGAATGATAATTTGTGCAAAAGCATTACTTGATACCAATTTAAGTCCAACAAGAATAGATGTGAAAGGAGCAATTAATGGCAACATTTGTCGTTGTACTGGTTATAAGAAAATTGAAGAAGCTATTTTAATGGCAGCAAAATATATAAGAGATAATCTTCAAATACCAGCCTCTCCAAGTGAATTGAAAATGGCACAAAGATTTAAACGTGTTGATGCAGCTGAAAAAATAAATGGAACAGGCATTTTTGTAGATGACATTGAATTACCTGGTATGATTTATGCAAAAGCCGTTCATTCTAAATATCCAAGAGCTATTATAAACAAAATTGATATTAGCAAAGCCGCGGCTCACCCAGACTGTGTGAAAATTTTACTAGCTAACGATGTTCCGATTAATGTTATTGGGCATATAAAACAAGACTGGGATGTACTTATGGCTGAAGGTGAAACTACCAGGTATGTAGGAGATGCACTGGCCCTGGTAGCAACATACCATAAAGATAAACTGGATGAAGTATGCCAATTGGTTGAAGTTGACTACACTGAATTGAAACCGATTACGTCACCAACTGATGCTTTAAAGGCGGATTCACCTTTAATTCATGCTGATGGAAACATTATGAGCCGTGCTATCCTTCAACGTGGAAATGCAGCAGAGGCAATTAAAAATTCTAAATATGTAGTAACAAAAAAATATCGAACGCCACCTCAAGAACATGGATTTATGGAACCTGAGTGTGCAATCGCTATGCCTGAAGGAAAAAATGGAATCTTGCTATACTCAGGTTCACAGTCTGTGTATGATGAACAACGTGAAATATCAAATATGCTTCAAATCCCTAAAGATAAAGTACATTGTCATTCCCAACTTGTCGGAGGTGGCTTTGGTGGCAAGGAAGACATGAGTGTTCAACACCATGCAGCATTAATGGCATGGCATACTAAAAAACCAGTTAAAGTCAAATTCACAAGACAAGAAAGTTTAGATTATCATACTAAGCGTCATCCAATGGACATTGAGTTTACTCTAGCCTGCGATGAGAACGGTTATTTAACAGCAATGAAAGGTTTTATTATAGCGGATACAGGTGCATATGCATCTCTCGGTGGACCTGTATTAGAGAGAGCATGCACACATGCAGCTGGACCATACAATTACCAAAATATTGACATTCTAGGAATGTCAGTTTATACCAATAACGTTGTTAGTGGAGCTTTCAGAGGATTTGGCGCAACACAAAGTTGCTTCGCTACTGAAAATAATATTAACCTACTGGCAGAAATGGTAGGTATTACGCCTTGGGAAATCCGTTATCGTAATGCAATACGTCCTGGTCAAATATTACCAAATGGTCAAGTAGCAGATGAAAGTGTCGCTATGGCAGAATGTTTGGAGGCTATTAAAGATGTATACGAATCAAGTCCATATGCAGGTCTTGCTATAGCATTAAAAAATAGTGGAACAGGTGTAGGTAACAAGGACATTGGGCGTTGCATTTTATCCATCGAGGACGGTAAAGTTCATATTCGAACATCTGCTGCATGTATGGGTCAAGGTATTGCAATAATGTGCACTACTGTGCTTTGTGAAACAACTGGTTTAGACCCTGCTCTTATTATCCACGAAAGAGCCGATACTGTTCGTACACCTAATGCAGGAACTAGTACTGCTTCTAGGCAGACCGTAATTACTGGAGAAGCTATAAGGCGAGGGTCTGAAAAATTGAAAGTAGAATTAGATAAGGGATTAACGCTTAGTGATTTAGAGGGACAAGAATTTTATGGAGAATATTCTGCTAAAACAGATCGTATGGGTGCTATAAAAGAGAATCCGATTAGCCATGTAAGTTATAGTTATGGAGCTCAAGTTGTTATCCTAAATAAGGACGGAAAAGTTGAAAAAGTGGTTGCGGCATTTGATGTTGGAACACCAGTTAATATCCAATCTGTTGAAGGACAAATTGAAGGTGGCATAGTCATGGGACTTGGATATGCAATGACTGAGGAATTTAAAGTTGAAGAAGGTTATCCTAAAACAAAACTAGGTACATTAGGGCTTATGAGAGCAAAGGATGCTCCAAAGCTTGAGGTTATTCTTGTACATGCTAAAGGAAAAATCCCTGAAACTTATGGAGCCAAAGGTTGTGGTGAACTATGTTTGATTCCAACAGCTCCAGCATGTTCCCATGCTTATTACAGATTAGATGGCAAATTACGTACACAACTACCATTAAAAGATACATTTTATAAAAAGTCGAAGAATAAATAATATAGAATAAAGAATATAAATAAGCATAGTATTTAGAAAGTGAGGTATGCAATTGGAAACTAATGGTATCATACTTGTTGCTGGTTTATCAAGTCGTATGGGAGAATTCAAACCACTTTTAAAGATAGATGGTAAAACTATGATTGAGCACAGCGTTGATAGTATGCTCTATTCTGGTGTAAATCAAGTCATTGTTGTATTAGGATATCGAGGTGAAGAAATTGAAGTTCTACTGAAAAGTAAATATGATACCTCTAGGTTAGTATTTACACATAACCTAAGATATGCAAAAACAGACATGTTAGCCTCTGTAAAAATTGGAATTGCGGCGCTTAATAACTGTGATGCATTTTATCTCCTTCCAGGAGATATGCCAGCAATTGACACTAAAACCTTTCTTAAGGTGAAGGAAACCATGATAAATAGTAATGCTATGATAGTATTTCCTACTATTGATGGGAACCGTAAACATCCACCCTTGGTTTCACAAAGTTGTATAAATTATATACTTCAGTTTCAAGGAGAAGGCGGTCTTCGCGAAGTTTGGAAATTTTTCAAAAATAAAATAGAAACAATTCCTGTAGATGACTACGGTTGCACCATTGATGCGGATACAAAAGCAGATTATCATAGGATTGTTAATTACATGGAGAGTAAGAGTAATTATAAAGTTTGAGGTGTTTATACAAATGCCTATTAATTAAATCTATACGAGGAGGAACTAAATGGAATCTATTAGTAATTCTGTAAAGAAAAAAGACCATGATACAAAAATAAGCGGTCGTGCACTTTATGTAGATGATCAAGTTATGGAGGATATGAATTATGGTAGACTATTACACTCCGCAAAAGCAAAGGCACGTATAACAAATATTATTCTTCCTCAATTACCAAAGGGTTATTTTATTGTTGACAAAAATGACGTACCAGGTATAAACCTCGTTCACATTGTTCTTGATGATACTCCTGTTTTTGCCAACGATACAGTAGAATATGTTGGTGATCCGATTTTGATGGTTGTCGGTCCAGATTTAAAAAAAGTAGATAAAATATTAAATGAAATTGTTGTTGTTTACGAAGAACTAGTACCAATTCTTGACATGCTTAAATCTGACACTGTTTTTTTTAACTATAACTTTGAAAAAGGAGATATAGATAAGGCCTTAAAAGAAGCTGATCATGTTTTCATAGAAACTTTTCAAACCGGTTACCAAGAACAGGCATATCTTGAAACACAAGGCATGATTGCTTATCCTCATGATGGACGAATTACCGTACGTGGTTCTATGCAGTGCCCCTACTATATAAAAGGTGCAGTTTCCAAAGCAATGGGTTATGAAGACAAGGATGTCCAAATTATTCAAGATGTTACTGGTGGTGGATTTGGTGGCAAAGAAGCCTTCCCATCAATTCTAGCCTGTCAAATTGCTGTAGCCGCAAAAAAAGCAAACAAACCAGTTAAAATAATTTTTGATAGACGAGAAGATATGGAATACACTTCAAAACGGCATCCATCTATTAGCACATATAAAGTAGCTATTAAGGACAATAGAATTACTGGAATGGATATTGATGTTATGTTTAATGGTGGAGCATATACCACACTTTCGGCTGTTGTTTTGCAGCGTGGTTTAATTTGTGCAAATGGTGTATATCGCATAGATAATCTTCGCGTTGCTGGGCGTGCTATGAAGACAAATACTGTGCCTTGCGGCGCATATCGTGGTTTTGGTGCACCTCAAACTTTCTTTGCAGTAGAAATGATCATGGATCATATCTCAAAAAAAATGGAGATCGATTCACTAGAACTTAAAGAAAAGTATATGGTTAAACAATATGATTCTACTTCTACAAGTGGAAAATATCATTTCCATGTGCCACTACCTGAAATGATAGATCGAATTGATGTTCTTACTGATTACCGTGCAAAACGAGAATTATATAAGAATCAAACTGGCAGATATCGCAAAGGTATCGGTCTGTCTATGTATTATCATGGATGTGGTTTTACTGGTAGTGGGGAGAGAGACCTCATTAAGGCTGTAGCAAAAATCAGGAAAAACAAGGATGATACAGTAGACATTCTCGCAAGCAACGCAGATATTGGTCAAGGCTTAAAAACTACCTTCTGTAAGATTGTTGCGGATACCCTCGGAATTTCTTACGATAAGGTATCAAATATTAATCCAGATACAGATCTTGTTCCAGACTCAGGTCCAACTGTTGCAAGCCGCTCGCTAATGACCGTTGGAGAATTACTTAAGCGTGCAGCGAAGAGGCTTAAGAAGGAATGGAAATCTGGAGAAGAACAAATTATAGAAGAACATTTTGTTGAACCTGATTTTGTAATCCCTTTTAATATAGAAAAATTCAGAGGAGATGCATATCCAACCTATTCATGGTCTGTAAATGTTATTGAAGTAGAATTAGACACACTTACAGCCACTACAAAAATTCTTGGAGCATGGGGCATTTTTGATGTTGGCGTTCCAATAGATATGAATATAATACGAGGACAGATGCAAGGTGGATTCCTTCAAGGTATTGGTTATGCCTCTATGGAACAAATGGATTACAATGATAAAGGCATGATTCGTAATAATAATTTAAGTGATTATACAATACCAACATCCGTTGATGTACCAAATCTTGTGACTGAAATAATGAATAATCCATATACCCACGGCCCATATGGAGCCAAAGGTGCAGGAGAACTTCCTCTCGTTGGAGCGGCTCCAGCTTATGTTGAAGCAATGGAAAATGCGCTTTGTGAAAACCTATATAAAGCTCCATTTACAACAGAAGATACCATGAAAGTACTACAAAGGGGGCTTAAATAATGATAAAGTTTATACTTAATGGAAAAGGTATTACATCCATTGCCAATGCAAATCATAGATTGCTGGATGTACTTCGAAATGAGTTTCACATAACTGGAGTAAAATGTGGCTGTAAAGAGGGAGAATGCGGTGCCTGCTCTGTCATTCTTGATGGAAAATTAGTTAACTCTTGCATGGTAGCTATGGGTAGCATAGAAGGAAGTACTGTTATTACCATTGAAGGTTATCGCGAAACGAAGCGTTTTGATGTTCTTAGTAGCGCATATTCATCTGTTAGTGTTGTCCAATGTGGATTTTGTATTCCTGGGATGATACTAGCGTCTGAATGTATCCTTGTCAAGAATCCAAATCCCACTGAAGCAGATATTCGTGATGGAATTTCTGGAAATCTTTGTAGATGCACCGGATATAATTCAATAGTTAATGCAATTGGTATTGCAGCAAAGGAGGGTAAAGGATTATGGTAAATAAATATCTGCCAACATCGCTTACTAAAGCATTAGATATCCTTGCAACTGAAGTCGTCACTCCTTACGCTGGAGGTACGGATTTAATGATTAAACCAGATGAAAATGTAAAATATTTGTTTCTTAATAAAGTAACTGAGATGAAAAACATTGTAGAAGATGATAAGTATATCCGTATTGGTGCTGCCTGCAGCTTTACTGATATTATTGAAAATAAACTTATACCTAGCATTCTAAAAGAAGCATCCGCAGAGATTGCAGCGCCAGCAATCCGTAACTTAGGTACTGTAGGTGGTAATATTTGCAATGGATCTGCTAAGGCTGATAGTGCATTAATCTTTTTCTTGGCGAACTGTAAATTACGCCTTGTAAGTAACAACAGTGAGCGTGTAATTCCAATTACTGAGTTCTACCTAGGTAAAAAAAAGACTTGCATTCATTCTGATGAACTACTAGTTGAAATTCTTATGAGTAAAACAGGTCTTAATAATTATTATTATAAGAAGGTCGGTGCAAGAAATGCTTTGGCTATCGCGAGAGTATCTTTTGCCGGAGTTCTTAATGTAGAAAATGGTAAAATTTCTAACTGCTCTACTGCATTTGGTGCAGTAAGTGATATTATCATAAGACGGGCTGATATCGATGTTATGCTTGTTGGCAAAACTATTGAAGAAGCTAAAATTGTAAAAGAAGATTATTTTAAAAAATATGATCAGGCGATTTTACCTATTAAAGGTAGAATTTCTGCTGAATACAGGAAAACTGTATGTATGAATTTACTTCGTGACTTTCTTGAAAGCAATGGAATTTAATTCGTAATATTAATAACCTTAGCACATTTAAACACAAATTCAGTTTACAAATATATTCATTTTATTAATTAATTGTAAACTGAATGTTGCTTTACTATAATAAAACCAGCCTAATTAATTAGAATGAAGGTGGAGAGATTAACGTTTTTGTTATTGCCATGTAGTTAATGTGTAAACAATACACTCTTTTAACATTAAAAATTCATATCTTTTTAGGGGGTTATATCCATGTCGAAATCAAAAAATGTAGACATTGTAAAGATAGACAAAATAAATGAAATGCTTCCAATTGCTCAACTTGCTACGCTAGGCCTTCAGCATGTCCTTGCAATGTATGCAGGCGCAGTTGCTGTGCCTCTAATTATTGGTGGTGCTGTGGGTTTAACACCAGCCCAACTTTCACTTCTAGTGGCTGCTGACTTATTCACTTGTGGTATTGCGACACTATTACAAGCAATTGGAATAGGATCCTATGTAGGAATTAGGCTACCCGCAATTTTAGGTTGTACATTTGCAGCTGTTGGCCCACTAATCATTATAGGAAAAAGTTTAGGAATGCAAACTGCCTATGGCTCAATAATGGTCGCCGCAATCATAGTTATACTTATTGCACCATTATATGGTAAGATACTAAAGTTTTTTCCGACTATAGTTACGGGCACTGTTGTTACAATGATTGGTCTTTCCTTAATTAATGTTGGTGTGACTAGTATTGGTGGCGGTTCTCAACTTCTAGGATCAAAAGATTTCGCAAGTCCAAGAAATCTTCTACTTGCAGGCTTTGTAATAATCGTAGTTCTTCTTTCAAATAAATATTTCAAAGGATTTTTTCAGGCGATTTCTATTCTAAATGGAATAGTTTTAGGAACTATAGCCGCATCATTTATGGGAATGGTCGATTTTTCCCAGGTTGCAAATGCAAAGTGGATAAGTTTAGTACATCCTTTTAACTTTGGTTTGCCTAAATTTGATTTAGGTTCAACAATTATGATGAGTTTTGTAATGCTTGTAGTAATGATTGAATCAACAGGAACATACCTTGGTATAGGTAAAGTCTGTGGTAAGGATATTACACAAAAAGATATTGTACGTGGACTTCGTGCAGAAGGAATTGCAACATTTTTAGGTGGCATATTTAATTCCTTTCCTTATACCACATTCAATCAAAATTTAGGACTTTTGGCACTTAGCAAAGTAGTAAGCCGTTTTGTTGTTATCGCTTCTGGTATCATACTTATTGCGCTTGGCTTGATTCCTAAATTTGCAGCCTTAGCGACAATTGTTCCTCAACCAGTTATTGGTGGAGCTACAACTATAATGTTTGCAATGGTTGCAGTAGCTGGAATACAAATGCTTGCAAAAGTAGATTTTAATAGAAATTCAAATATGTTAGTTGTTGCCTGTTCTATTGGGATAGGCCTGGGAATAACTGCTGTACCTACCTTGTTTGATCAAACACCTACAATTTTTAAATCAATATTTGGTAGTGGCATAGTTTCTGCTTCAGTAGTTGCAGTGTTACTTAATGCTTTCATGAATCACGATGATAAAAATGCTCACACCGATATAAAACTCTCTGAAACAAATTTGGATGCATGATTCTAAAATTTTAGTATTAGTAGCCCAGAGATATGGATAACTTATATTAATAAGTTATCCTCTAAAATGAAGTTTGAAATATTAACTAACAAGTATTATTCTATTATAGATATCTTATAACTATATTTAAATTCATGTCCACTAGTTAATAAAACAGACCCCTCCTTCTCCTTAAATTCACCAGTAAAATCTTCATAATCAGCATGTCCAAACCAGGGTTCAATACATAAAAATGGTGCCCCCCCTTTTGGTGCCCATATTCCCATATAAGGAAATCCTTTAAATTCTACTGATACGGACTTCTCATGATTTTTTGACTTTATAGTTATTTTATCAGATTTTAAATCGTCAAATACTAAAGCATCATCTTTAAATAACTCTTTTGATAAAACCATGATATCAGTATCATTTAAAGCCTCTTTTCTCTTATGTGAAAAATACCCCTCTTTAGTTATTTCCATTCTATCGCTTGTTTCTTTCTCATTAAATTCAAGATAATAGTCTTCTATTTTTTCATTTTTTTCAATAGGACACATAAAAGCGGGATGTGCACCTATTGAAAATGTTATATCCTTATTATCTAAATTTTTAACATTGTATGTTACCTTAACAACATTTTCTTCAATTTTATAATTAACAAACAAAGAAAATTTATATGGATATATTTTCATAGTATCCTCAGAATATTTTAATTCAAAGGTAATTGAATCATTAGTTTGTGATACAAATTTAAAATCTGATATCCTACCAAATCCATGAGATGGTAGCTCATATATATTCTCATCAATCCTATATTTTGAACCTACTAGATTTCCGACTATTGGAAACAAAATTGGTGAATGATACTTCCAATATTTCGAGTCTCCATTCCAAAGGTACTGCGTTCCTTCTTTCTTCCCAGTTATAGAATGTAGTTCTGCTCCCTGAGTACTGGCTGTTATTTTAATTATTGAATTTTCTAAAGAATAAATCATCAGATACTTCCTTCCTAATACACTTTAAATTCTTATGTTAGCGGTCTTGCTTTTACACGATTTTTACTGGAGTACCTACAGGTACTAAATTATAAAGTTCAATTATATTACTATTATAAGTTCTGATACATCCATTAGAAACAGACTTACCAATAGAACTTGGGTTATTAGTACCGTGAATTCCATAATCTCCACCAGGAACATTTAGACCAAGCCATCTTGCACCAAATGGTCCTCCTGGGTTAGAGGCTTTATTTATAATTTTAAAATTTCCCTTAGGTGTAGGCGTGGTAATTTTACCTGTTGCTATAGGATATGTCTTAAATAACTTTCCTGCCTTAAACAAATTTAACTTTTTAGCATCAACATTAACTATAATATTATATCTAATAGCACGATAAAGAGTTTGTTCATCATAATTATAATAACGTATAAACATATTTCCTCCAATTATAAAGTAATCTTTTTATAATATGCTTAAAAATATAAATTGCACCAAAAATATAGATTATACTAATTTATTATGTTTAATAGATATAACAGTCTACCTAACGCTATTCTTTATTTATAAACTTTATATTCTTCCCATATATTTTCTAGAGTAGAAAATGTACTTGAAATCTTTTCTTTTTCTCTTAGTCCAACAGCTATGATTAAAGCATTCATTACACTAAATGGCGCTACTAAGGAATCAACAAAGGAAGTCATATTACTTTGTGCTATTAGGGTATAGTTAGCCTTCTCTGCTAATGGGGATAATAAACTATCTGTAATTACAATAATATTGGCATTCTTGCTTTTAGCAAAGTCTAAAGCTTCTATTGTCCTCATTGTATATCTAGGAAACCCTATCCCAATCACTATGTCTTGTTCATCAACATTAAGCAGCTGCTCGAATATGTCACTAACGCCATAGGCAACTACCTTAACATTATCTAATATAAAATTTAAATAAAAGCCTAAGAATTCAGCTAATGAAGATGAATCCCTTAGCCCAATTATATATATTTTTTTAGCTTTAAATAGTGAATTAACTATCTCATCAAAAGTTTCATAATTTATATTTTCTAAAGTAGTTTTAATATTTTCCATATCAGCTTTTAATACACTTCTTAGTGCATTTTCTTGGGTCATGTAATCATTAGATAATTCAATTCTTTGCACAGTGGTTAATTTATTTCTAATTAACTGTTGAAGAGATTTTTGTAGTTTAGGATAACCACTAAATCCTAACTCGCTTGCAAATCTTACAACAGTTGATTCACTCACTCCTATACTTTCACCTAATTTATCAGCTGTCATAAACGCTGCCTTATCATAATGTTTTAAAATATATTCGGCTATCAGTTTTTGACCTTTACTTAAACGTGGAAGTTTAAGTTGAATAGTTCTCATCAAATCTTGTTTACTATTTTCCATAATCAGTTCAACCCTTTCTATATCAATTCCAACTAACTAAAATAAAAATATTCAACAGATGATAGCATGGAATTTTTATTTCATTTTATCACCTATTGAACTCGGTTTCAATAAATTATTCATTTTATGTAATCCTTATGTATTTATTGTTATAAATAGCTAAAGACATTAAAACTATTGCTACTTCATCCTCTAGTATTGTTAAAATAATTTTACTATGCTAAAATTACATTGGCAATAATTTAATAAAAAAAAGAGGTGAATTCCATATGTTATACTCAACTGGTGAAAAGCCTGGTAATGGAAAATATGTTTGTAAAATTTGCGGGCAAAAGGTAATATTAGATGATACTACTGATACTTTACCTCCCTGTCCTAAATGTAAAAAAACAAAATATAGAAAGTCTTAATATAAATGTTTTTGTTTTTTATAGATTTGGAGAAGCATCTTTTCGATGAAATCTTCTCCTTTTAATTTTGCTAAAAACAAATGTTAAATTACTCCTTGATTAGTTCGCATTACATTCAAATTTAATATTCTTTTAATATTATTATTTTTTCCTCTTCAATAAAATTACATACGAATGAAATTATTTCTTTTTTTTCATAATTTTTTATTCTATATTTACAATCCAATTTTTTTATGGATTTATCAGCTTGTATATTTAAAATAAACTTGCCTTTCTCATATTCCAAAAAAGTTAAACTTTCAACTTTTTTATATGTGACAAGTTGTGCATGTTCAATGATTTTATTAGAAAAGGCACCTGTATTAATAAAAATACCACTTTCATAAAAATTAAGATATTTATTTGCCAAATAATCCAAAGGCAAATCAATTACTAATATAATAATAATGAAAATATCACTTATGAACTCAAGTTTTGAGGCACTCTGGTGCATAGTTATAGACTGAAACGTAAGTATTATAAGAAATATAAGATTATATGTTCCTGCATACTTTACTTTTATTGATATACTCTTTAGTCTCGAGTAATTCCTTTTTAAAAGGAATGATTTTATATCTTTAATTATAACAAACACAAATAACATTAAAAATAATGAGAATAAAAAATATTCAAATTTCTTAAACTTTAAAGACAACACGGAAAGCCCTAAAAATCCAATCATTGCTAAAACAGCTATTATTCCATCTCTTATTTTAGTTTTGCTTTTTTCTATTTCAGATCTCATCATTGTGGAAACAAATGCAATAATAATTAAACATATAACTATAATAGCAACATCATATTTAGACCCACTATACATATTAATAGATTCCCCCTAAATTTTTTATTTTAATTGAAATATATACCATAAACCATATTTTATCATATATCTAACTATAAATGAGTGTAAAAGATTAAACAATATAAAAAAAAGCCATACTCAAGTATAGCTTTATGTTTTACTATTAAATTATTTCTAGAGGTTTACCAAGCTCAACATTTTTAACTATACTTGCAAATAGTCTACATTAAGTACTATAAATCTATAGTTAAGTAAATATTAAAAAATAAAAATCCTGAATTAATCCAAGACTTTTATTTTTATGCAACTATTCTATTTTATAAGTGTTAAAGCATTTAAAAGACCTAAAAGTCTAGTTGCTAAAGTAGTTAACTCTGTGTTCTTTTTTGTATATTGTTCAAATACACTATCTAATCTTTCATTTAATTTTTCAAGGTGAGTTTTTTCTACGGGTACTACAGGCATTACAACGACACTAGTTGGTACAACTGCTGTAATTACTGGTTTTACACAAACTTTCTTAGTAGTGATATCTTTTACCGATAACAAAACTGAATCAGCTTCAGTTTTTACTAATGGATCTAATGCTATCTTACTATCTTCAATTCTTTTTAATTCTACCTTAACTGCTTGTGCATTTTTAACAATTGTAGTCTTCAAAACCTTATTAGCATCTTTAACTGTTTCTATTTTATCCATTTTAACTTTTAGAGCTGCTTTATCTTCTACACTAATAACTGGCTTAATTTTATCACATTTATTTTTATTTCCAGTTTTGAGTTCTTTATGACTCTTATATGTATGATTTTTAACAGATTTTACATCACCTTGCTGAGTTTTTTCATTTTTTAAATCTAATTTTTGTGCTACAGCCATTGTTTTTACGCAATTTGCATCTTTATTTCGTTCACTAGCATAAACCCCAGATGATATACCTATCGATAATGTTAAAGTGAGTACAAATAAACCTAAATTTGCATGTTTCATGTTAATTCCTCCTCATATCATTTTAATGTAAATAACAATTATTAATCGTTATCCCATATTTATCAATTCTCTTTTATATACGATATATGTATGATTTATTAGAGGGTTTTTAAATTTTACTTGAAGTTAATTTTATTACGGTTTACGATTCTACTAAAATAAACACTCTTACTGTTTTATTGTTTTGGTAAGTTTTAGTCGACTTTAGTTGACATTTAGTTGATTTAGTTGTATGATAAGATTATCAAATAAATTATAGGAGGGTTTGTATTGTTAATTTTTGATGACTTATGGTTGGTAAGAACCAATCCTGAAAACATTAATAGATTAAAAGAGTTTTTGGAAAATGACATAATTGCAATAGGTTGGAGTAACTTAATTGACTTAACAGGTATGCCTAAAAACACTCTTCTTAAGGAGCTTGCTAGGAATAACTATTCTTGTTCAAATGTAAAGCTCGGTGTTATCAATCAGTTTGTAAACAATATTCAGGTTGGTGATCTATGTATTATCCCTAATGGAGATAAAATATATCTTGCAAAAGTTACAAGTCCATATTATTATGATTCAACTAAAGTAACTGAGGGTTATCCTCATCAAAGAAAAGTTGAATTTATTAACAAGGACAACCCTATTAGTAGATCTAGCTTACCACAAGCTGTTCGAAAATCATTAGGCGCACAAAATTATGTTGCACATCTAAAACATCGTATAGGTGAATTTAAGGCGTTTTTAACTGAAATTGAAACTACTACTGACAATATTGATTTACATGAAAGCTTGATAAAGTTGTTACCATTGGCAATAGAAACTATAAAGAATGCTATGGAAAGTGATGATGCTGAGCGAAGGTTTGATGCATCCATTGAAGTGCTTAGATTAATGCAGAAATATGAATAACTTTTTTAAAATTACTAACAAAAGAAAAATAATATACGCGAGGAGACAAAAATTTTGAAACTTATTTGGAAGAGAATGTGGAAGAAAAAGTCCCTAAAAATGGAACTTAAAGCTGCCAAAAAAACTGATTTAAAAAAGAATCTTACATCAACTGACCTTGCAGCACTTGGAATAGGAGCAGTTCTTGGCACGGGAATTTTTGTATCAACAGGTGTTGGTGCCCATATGGCAGGCCCGGCAGTTGTATTATCATTTATTGTAGCTGCAATTACAAGCGGACTTTGTGCCCTTACCTATGCAGAACTCGCTACAATGTTTCCAGTAGCAGGTAGTACTTATACATATTCATATATTGCTTTTGGTGAAATTATAGCCTGGATTATAGGATGGGATCTAATGCTTGAATATTTAGTCTCCTCCGCTGCAGTTGCATCCGGTTGGTCAGGAACATTTGTAGGGCTGTTAAACTCTGCTGGACTTGATTTACCTAAAGCAATCTCTGTTGGACCATCGGCCGGTGGAATTATTGATTTACCAGCCGTTCTAATAGTTGGCCTTGTAACATGGATATTATTTATTGGCATAAAAGAAAGTGCTAAGCTAAATAACGTCATAGTCTTAATTAAAATTGGTGTAATTGTTTTATTTATAGTACTTGGTGTATTTCATATTAGTGTAGCTAACTATAGACCATTTTCTCCTTTTGGATGGAAGGGTGTAATGGCAGGGGCTTCAATAATGTTCTTTGCATATATTGGTTTTGATGCAGTATCAACAGCAGCTGAAGAAACTATAAATCCAAAGAGAGATGTACCCCGTGGACTTGCTATTTGCCTAGGAGTTGTAATTGTGCTTTATGTTGCAGTTGCAGTTGTTATAACAGGCATGGTTCCATTTAAAGAAATTAGTCAGAATAATGCTATTCCAGATGCATTGAAACAGTTTGGTATTAACTGGGGAGCTGCTCTAGTTGGAACAGGTGCGGTTATAGGAATGATTTCCACATTACTTGTAATGCTTTATGGTCAGATTAGAGTATTTATGGTTATGTCAAGAGATGGACTACTTCCAAAGGTATTTTCAAAAGTTCACCCAGTTCACAAAACACCTACACTTTGCACAATAATTACAGGTAGTATAGCTGCTATTATGACAGGACTTTTGCCCTTAGAGGAGATAATAAAACTATGTAATATAGGTACATTATTTGCCTTCATTCTTGTATCTATCGGTGTTATAGTACTAAGGAAAACTATGCCAGATGCTGAAAGAAAGTTTAGATGTCCTTGGGTACCTTTTATACCTATCCTAACTATAGTTGCTTGCGTTTATTTAATGACAGCATTACCTCTAGAAACATGGATTAGATTTATAATTTGGTTATCACTTGGGCTATTAATTTACTTTGTATATGGTAGGCATCATAGCATACTTCAACATAGTAAACCAAGACAATATAGTGATACAAATTCATAATATTAAAATCTACATTTATTAAAAAATAATAAGTATTTAAAATTTGAAGGAGGAAATAATTATGGTATTTTCAAGTTGGTTTAAGAATAGGAAAATAGAAATGAAAAAACAAGCAAGAATTAGGACTGCTAAAAAAGTGGCTATTGGTACTGTAGCAGGAAGTCTTAGTGGCTTATTAGGTGGTTTACTTTTTTCACCAAAATCTGGTAAGGAAACTAGAGATGATATTGTTAAGTCATCAAAAGATATTACAAACAATATAAAAGAGAAAACTACAGAACTTAAAGACACTATAGACAATAAAGTTACAGATGTTAAAAGCAGTGTAACAGAATCTAAAACAAAAATCTCTGAATACTTAAATGGTAAAAAAAACTCAAAAGATAATGCTACTGATGACGAAATTCCATCTAAATAATATTATAAAGTAGGTATTTAAGTAAAAGATTATATAAATATTAAAGCACCACATTCTTTATGAGTGTGGTGTTTTTATATTATCTATTTTGATATTATCTCTATACCATCCTCAGTCACAAGAATTGTATTCTCCCATTGTGCTGAAAGAGATCCATCAGATGTATATGTAGTCCATCCATTATCTTCATCAATGAATATTTTATGGCTTCCAACATTTATCATTGGTTCAATTGTAAATACCATCCCTGGTGCTAAAATCATACCTGTTCCTTTACTCCCACAGTGAGATACAAATGGGTCCTCATGAATATCTAGTCCAACTCCGTGTCCTCCAAAATCTCTAACTACTGAGTATCCATTACTCTGTGCATATTTTTGTATAGCTGCTCCTATATCTCCTAAAAAGCCCCAAGGTTTCACTGCTTCTAGACCCTTATTTAGACACTCCTTTGTAATTTCTACTAACTTCCTAGCTTCATCACTTACTTCTCCAATCATAAACATTCTTGATGCATCTGAATAATATCCATTAAGGATAGTAGTTACATCAACATTTATAATATCACCATTTTTAAGTATTACATCTTTACTTGGTATTCCATGACATACTTCATCATTTATTGATGTACAAAGACTTTTGGGAAATCCCTCATAATTAAGAGTAGCTGGAATTCCACCTCGAGATATTGTATATTCATGAGCTAGTGTATTAATATCTTCTGTGGTCATTCCTGCTTTAATAGTCTCACTAACTAAATCTAAAATGCCATTATTAATTTCAGCACTCTTTCTTATTCCCTCAATTTGCTCTTTATTCTTAATAAGCTTTCTTTTGGGAACTGTGCAGCATTGTTTCTTCAAAACCTGTAATTTTTTATCAAAATCTAAATGGCACTCATTATATTTTAGTCCACTTTTACACCAACATTTATCATCGTTACTTAAAATCATTATACACTCTCCTATATTAATATTTTAACTATGGGTATGATTATTAATAAATCTTATCCAATTAATCTATCATTTAATAATTCTACCATGAAAAAGCAATCATATACCGTCCTATCATCAAAAAAACTTCTTAGTTAGCGAGTACCATTCTCTTACTACTCATCACTATTATTATATTGATTAAAATACATGTTATAATATTTGCCTTTTTTATTTATAAGCTCCGCGTGGTTTCCCATCTCTATAATTTGACCATCATCTATAACCATTATTTTGTTTGCATCTCTTATAGTACTTAGCCTGTGAGCTATAATAAAACTCGTTTTACCCTTCATTAGTTTGATCATAGCTTCCTGTATCCTAAGTTCAGTTCTAGTATCAACACTACTAGTAGCTTCATCCAATATTAATATAGATGGATTCGTAAGTATTGCTCTTGCAATAGCTAAAAGTTGTCTTTGTCCTTGGCTAAGATTACTTCCACTCTCAGAAAGTAATGTCTCATACCCCCTTGGAAGCCTCCTTATAAATCCATGTGCATTTGCCATTTTAGCTGCATTTTCAATTTCTATATCCGAGGAATTTAGATTGCCATATTTTATGTTTTCTTTGATAGTTCCTGTAAAAAGATAGGTATCTTGAAGCACTATACCAAAACATCTTCTAAGGCTATCTCTTGTATATTCCCTTATGTCAACGCCATCAATATATATTACTCCACCTGTTACATCATAAAATCTTGTAAGCAAATTTACAATTGTAGTCTTACCTGCCCCTGTTGGACCCACAAGCGCTATGCTCTCACCAGGATGTGCTTCAAAACTAATTTCTTTAAGAATGTTCACATCTTTTCTATACCCGAAATACACGTTACTAAATTTAACATGTCCCTTGGATTTATTAAGCTCCTTTGGCTCTTTTACATCTTCTGTTTCTTCCCCCGTATCTAGTATTTCAAATACTCTTTCAGCTCCAGCTAAAGCCGATTGCAGTGTATTAAACATATTTGCCAAATTATTAAGTGGCCGTACAAATTGCCTTGAATAACTTAAAAAGCTGGCAATTACACCTACTGTAATTATGCCATCTACTGCTAGAACCCCACCCACTCCAGCTACTGC
This sequence comes from Clostridium estertheticum subsp. estertheticum, assembly GCF_001877035.1. Classification (NCBI taxonomy): domain Bacteria; kingdom Bacillati; phylum Bacillota; class Clostridia; order Eubacteriales; family Clostridiaceae; genus Clostridium; species Clostridium estertheticum. Next base: position 3,725,770 of record NZ_CP015756.1, read on the forward strand.
CGCAAAGCCAATATTGTTTATAACATTCATAATTGGCATTAGGAATCCAGAATATATTTGAGCTTTTAATCCAACCTTGCACAATCTCTGATTTATTTCATCAAATTCTTTCACTGTTTTATCTTCATGATTAAAAGCTTTTACTATATAAACTCCAGATATAGTTTCTTCAATTTGTCCATTTAGTTTTCCGAGTTCCATTTGTTGAGATTTAAAAAGCTTTCCTGTCTTTTTAGTAATGGAGCGAGTTAACAAAAATACTAAAGGCACTGTAATTAAACTTGCTAGGGTTAATATAGGGCTTAAAATTATCATCATAATAAATGACCCGAGTATAGTTATAACGCCTGACATTAATACAACCGCAGATTGAGAAATAGTAGAGCTAACATTATCAATATCATTTGACAATCTACTCATAATATCCCCATGACTATTTGAATCAAAGAAAGCCATTGGGAGCTTTTGGAGTTTTAAAAACAAGTTATTTCTTATAGTTTTAACTATTCTTTGACTAGAACTTGCCATGGCAAATCCCTGAAATAAACTTATAGCCGCATCTGCCAAATAGGATACTAGTAATACAACTACTATTATGCTTAGTAGATTAAAATCTACTTTTCCATTATTAGATGACATAGCATTCACGGCTTGCCCTATAAGAAATGGACCTATTAGTACAATAGCCGAATCTATTATTATAAATATAAATATTATTATTAATGTTTTTCTTTCACTTCCAAAATAACTCCACAGTCTTCTTAAAGTTTTCCTGAAATTTTTCGGTTTTACTACAGGTGCCCTATTCCTTGTGCCTCTAACACCATTAAATGGCATAGAAACGTTTTTATTATCATCTTTATATTTATTACCTGACATCTACATCATCTCCTTTCCAATTTGAGAAAGAAAGATATCATTGTATATTTCACAATTCTTTAAAAGTTCTGAGTGACTTCCAATCGCTTTTATTTCCCCATTGTCTATCACTATTATTTTGTCAGCGCTCATTACAGAAGTTATTCTGTGAGCTATTAAAATGCACGTTAAATCCTTAGAATATTTTTTTAAGCTATTCCTTATCTTCATTTCTGTATCTGTATCAACCGCACTAGTTGCATCATCAAGTATTAGAATTTCAGCTCCTTTCACTAGTGCTCTTGCTATAGATATCCGTTGCTTTTGTCCTCCAGAAAAATTAACACCACCTTGGCCAATTTTTTCATTATACCCTTCTGGAAGTTTATCAATAAAATCAAAAGCCTCTGCCACTTTTAGTGCTTCCTTAATTTCATCGATACTTGCCTTCTCACTTCCCCATTTCATATTATCTAATATGCTTCCAGAAAACAGAAGTGCTTTTTGTGGCACTATTGCAATCTTCTCTCTTAATGACTTTATATCTAACTCCTTAATATTTACACCATTAATTTTTATTTCTCCACTTATTACATCATAAAACCTAGGTATTAAATTCACAAGAGTACTTTTCCCTGAACCAGTTGATCCTATTATTCCAACAGTTTCTCCCGGGTGGCAACTAAATGATATGTCCTTTAATATGGGCTCTTTATCCTTATTATATGAAAAATATACATGCTTAAAATCAACCCTTCCTCTATCTTTAGAATTATCTATAATTTTCTTTCCATTAACCATACTATTTTTTTCGCAGAACACTTCGCTAATACGATCTGTTGATGCTCTAGCGCGTACAAACATTGTAAAAACATTAGTTACCATCATAAGTGAGAATAATATTTGTGTCATATAATTTGTAAATGCTATTATTTCTCCTACATGCATACTGCCTTTGTTTACATATATGCCGCCTATCCAAATCACCAATATAATACCAACGTTTACTATAAGTCCAATTATAGGACTGAAAACCGATGTTATTTTCATAGCTTTAGTAGAAGACTTCGTAAGCAAAGTATTTTTGTCCTTGAACCTTTCTATTTCATATTCAAATCTATTAAAAGCTTTAACTACTCTTACTCCTGATAAATACTCCCTCATAACTCCATTAACGCTATCAAGAGATTCCTGAACTTTAATAAAATATGGGAGTCCTATTTTCATATTAAAATATATAAGAATAGCTGCAATTGGTACAATAGCAAATAAAATCACAGATAACTTTAAGTTTAGTCTTGTTGCCATTATAATACTTCCTATGCCCACAATTGGTGCTTTAACAAATATCCTCATAAGTCCATTAATAAAATTTTGAACCTGAGTTACATCATTTGTAAGCCTTGTAACTAGAGTACCTCCTTCAAATCTATCAACATTTTCAAAAGAGAATCCTTGAATTTTTTTAAATAGATCAGATCTAAGTTCTGCTCCAAGTTTTTGTGATACATTACTTGCCATAACATTACGTATACTTGCAAATATTGCTCCAAATCCAGCAATTATAAGCATAATAATTCCCATTTTAATTACATAATTCAAATCTTTATTTGCAACTCCTGTATCCACTATTTTGGACATAATCATTGGTTGCATCAAATCACAGAATGCCTCGAGTATTACAAAAAATACTGCTATGCAAAATCCTATACCATACTTATGAGCATATGCTTTTAAATATCCCAAAGTAACTTCCCCCTCCTTGCGACATGGCTTCAAACACCTTATTGGTTTTGACTATTAAATTAATTCTCCCACTCAGCAATCCGAGACCTGTATAAATTATACAGCATATTATTATAGATTCCCACTGTATTATAAATCATGTTTGCATTATTATCACATTAATCAGCTCCGCAGGAGATGATTTAACAGCTCTGCAGGAGATGATTTAACTAAAGCTTAATTCATTGCATTTAGTATAGCTACATAAAAACCCGCAATATCCATTTCTGAATTTTACGGGTTTTAGAATTACTTCTAATTGACTTTGTCATAAATGAATTTATTTATTTATTAGTTTTATTGTATTTCTCAATAGCACTATTTGCTGTTTTTGCTGCATTGTCTAAGGCTTCTTGTGGTGTTTGTTTTCCTCCAAGCATAGATTCGATATTTATTTCAGTTGCAGCTCTTGCTTCTGGGAATACACCGAGTAATGCTCCTTTTGAATCAGGAGTAGATGCATGTAATTGGTTTATAGCTGTTTGAAATTGTGGGTATTTGACTAAATTATCCTTAACCTCTTTAAGATTATAAGCCTGTTTATTAACAGGAAAATATCCAGTATTTGCATTCCAATACGCTTGCTCTTTAGCTGATACCATGAACTTTAGAAATTCCCATGATGCTTGCTGTTTTGCTTCATCTTTTTTATCCATTATCCAAAGAGACGCTCCTCCTATAGAAACTCCACCTTTGTCCGTACTATTAACTTTAGGTAAAAATCCTGTTCCTACCTCAAACTTCTTATTTACACCATTTAAAACTGAACTTAGAGATGCCGTTGAATCTAAGTACATTGCTGTATTACCAGCCATAAATGCATTCTGAGTATCCTGGGTTTTACGTCCGAAATTTCCTACATCACCTGAGTCAACTAACTTTTTCCATTCATTTAGCACAGTTAGTCCACCACCATTTTTGTTGTATTCAACTGTTGTTGCAGCTACGGTTCTTCCGTTACCATTGTTTGCATAATTTTTACCTTGCTTAATCATAAATTGTTCAAAAAACCAAGCATATATAGGCATTGCATATCCATATTGAGTTACTTTACCCGATGCATCCTTTTTTAAAAGTTTTTTTGCCATAGTTTCAACTTCTGTTAAAGTTTTAGGTGGAGTATTTGGGTCAAGTCCCGCAGCTTTAAATGCAGTTTTATTATAGTAAAGTATTGGTGTTGAAGAATTAAAAGGCATAGAATTCAATTTTTTATCTACTGTATAATATGCTAGGAGGTTTGGCTCAAGAGTAGAGGTATCATATTTTTCCTTATCAATAAAATTCTGAACTGGAACTATAGCCTTACTATCAATCATATATCTTGTTCCTATATCATAAGACTGCATAACATCGGGGCCCGAATTACTTAACTGAGAACTTTTCAATTTATTAAGCGCTGAATCATAATCACCTTGGAATTGAGCAGTAACCGTGATGGTTTTTTGAGAATCATTAAAATCTTTTACCAATTTATTAAGTGAAACTCCTAGGTTTCCACCCATCCCATGCCAAAATGTTATGTTAACATGTTCTGCTTTGGCGCCCGTTACTGTTTTAGAACTTGATTGCTTAGCTTCGCTACCACACCCACTTAGCATTGAAGCTGAAATCATAACTGCAAGCATTGTTGAAACCAGTCTTTTTTTCATTAATAAATCCCCCTTAAAACATATGTTTTTTATTATTAACCTTTAACTGACCCTGACGTCATTCCATCAATTAATTGTTTTTGACCAATTATAAATATAAATATAGATGGAATTATGATTATTATAATTCCTGCGAGCATCATACCAAATGATTGTACTTCTGAAGATTGAAGCATCGTCATTCCAATTTGAACTGTCCTCATCTCTGGTTTACTTGTTATAAGTAAAGGCCACATATATTGATTCCAAGTTAATAGGAACATATAAATTCCTAGTGACCCAATTATAGGTTTTGAAATAGGCATAAGGATTTTAGTTAAAAACTGAAGCCCAGTGCATCCATCTATGATTGAAGCTTCTTTAAGTTCTATAGGAACTGTTAAAAAATATTGTCTCATCATGAAAATCCCCATAGCTGATGTTAAATATGGTAATATGAGCCCTGTATATGTATCTAGTAAATTCAATGAACTTATTGTCAAATAGTTAGAGATAATAATTGCCTCTCCAGGGACCATTACTGTAGCAATTATTATTATGAATAAAACTTTTTTCCCTTTAAATTCATAAAATGCAAAAGCATAAGCACTAAGACAAGAAGTTATTATTTGCCCAATAGTTACAGCTGTTGAGACTAAAAAGCTGTTAAATATAAACCTAAATATAGGAATCGCCGCTACTACCTCTTTATAGTTACCAAGGAAAAAACTCTTAGGTAAAAATTTTGGTGGCATAGTATGAATTTGATCTGTCGTCATAAATGTTACTGATAGTGCATATAAAATTGGAGAAATAATAAGTAACCCCACAGCAATATTTGTTATAAGCAAAATTATATTATTTTTTTTATTTTCCATTAAGAGTAATGCACTCCTTTCTTTTCATAACTAAATTGAAACATTGCTATAACAAACATAAAAATGAATAATATAATTGACTGAGCAGATGCGGTATCAAACCTACCATTAAAAAATGCTTCTCTATAAATAGAAAATACCAATACATTTGTTGAATTTCCAGGTCCACCATTCGTTAATATATTTACTTGTCCAAATGATTGAAATGCATTCATAATATCCATAAATACCATAAAAAATAATGTAGGTGATATCATTGGAATAATAATCTTAAATAATTTTCTAAAATATCTTGCCCCATCAATAGATGAACTTTCAAGTATTTCCTTTGGAACATTCTTTAGACCAGCTAAAATAAATATGAAGTTTACTCCTATATTCATCCAAATGGTTACAAACGCAACAGAAAATAGTGCCCAATGTGGATCTATTAACCACCCAATGCTTGTTTTTAAAATATTATTTAGCATTCCTATACTTGGGTGGAAAATTATCCCCCAAATAATTGATGCAGATGCTGATGATACTGCTATTGGAACAGCAAACATTACCTTTGATATTCCAATTCCTTTTACTTTGTTGTTTGCAAGTAGTGCTAAAAAAAGACCAATAATTACGGATGGAATAGTTGTAATAACAACAAATTTCATTGTCACAACTAGACTATTTATAAAATCTGCTGAAGTAAATATCTCTACATAATTTTGAATACCAATAAATTCTTGAAATCCTCCATGAGCATTTGTTAAACTAAAACTCATATATAAAGTTTTTAAAAATGGATAATAAACAAACAATCCAAATAATAATAAACTGGGAAATAAAAATGCATATGGTTCTAATTTTCTTTTTAAACCTATCCTAGTCTCTTTTAACTCCAGTTTGATTACTTCTTTTTTCGTTGAAATAATTTCACTCACTGTATTCTCCCTTCTAATTCATATATTAATTTATTACAATTACTATTGTAGATGCTATATGTTAAGGAAAAAGGTAATTATTGTTAAGGTTAAGTTAAGTGAATTTTTGCAAACTTTAATCTATATTGCTCAAAAAATAATGAACCCCATTGTTTTATTAAACAATGGGGTTCATTATTTTAGTTAAATTAGTATTTATTTTTTAAGATTAATTAATACATTCTTTAATTTATCCGGATAATTAGTAATTATTCCACTAACACCAGCTTCAATTAACTTTTTCATAGCTTCTTCACTATTTACTGTAAAAGGATTTACTAAAAGGCCCTCTTTTTTTGCGTCATCAATAATTTCCTTATTAATAGAAATATAATATGGATGCAACGCATCTGCCCCAGTATATTTACAATATGCTTCAGGATGATAAAGTCCAGCCATGTATAAAAGCCCTGTTTTTATTTCTTTAGAAATCTCTTTGCAATGTACCATAGAGTAGTGATTAAAACTAGATAATATTACCTTGTCTCCATAATTATATTTATAAATCATCTCTATAAGTTTTTCTTCAATGCCTGGATATATAACTTCACCATTTTTTATCTCTAAGTTTAATAATATGTTATTTTCTTTAGCTAAAATAATTAACTGCTCAGCAGTAGGTATCGTTTCATTATTATAATTATCATTAAACCAAGAACCAGCATCCAATTTATTTAAATCAACAAATCTAAAATCTTTTACAAGTCCCGTTCCATTTGTGGTTCGGTCTACATTCTCATCATGAATAAGCACAAGTACTCCATCCGAAGTCATCTGAATATCAGTTTCAATGCCAGTAGCCCCGAGTTCAATTGCTTTTCTAAAAGAAAGCATTGTGTTTTCAGGAAAATAGCCACTAGCACCCCTATGTGCATAATTAATTACCATATAAATACCTCCCATTATATTCTACTCTCTTAGTATAAGAAACTGCTAGAATAAATATTACTATTTTAAATCCACTTATAATTACATTATAAATTAACATTGTTATTAGCAGATTAAAACAATGTTAATTAACAACATACTTTGTTAAGTTTCAAGCAATAGGAGTAATAAAACGCCAAACAGATTCATAGATCTTTTTCCACAAACCACGCTTAGAATAAGTTTCTATATCAAATATCGTACAATCTTTGATATCATTTAAAAATGTATCACGACATTTAATAGCAAATTCATTATTATAAACAAATGCATTAATTTCATAATTAAGACTAAAACTTCTAATATCAATATTTGCAGTTCCTACTGTTGAAACGTGGTCATCTATAACAAGTGTTTTTGCATGAAGAAAACCTGAATGCAGATATACCTTTACTCCATACTTTAAGAGTTTTGCCACATTTAATAATGAAACAGCATAAATAGGTTTTTTATCTGGTATACCAGGAAGCATTATTCTAACATCAACGCCACCAGCAGCTGCCATCCTTAGCGCATCTAATATAGTTTTATCTGGAATAAAATATGGTGTTTGAATATATAAATATTTTTTGGCAGTTGTAATCATCTTAACGTAACTATCTTTTATAGAGTCATTTCTACTACTAGGCCCACTTGAGAGTATTTGAACTCCTATGTTTCCTTCTTCAATAGGATCATAAAAACTTTTTAGTAACCTTTCATCAAACTTTAATTTAGCCCTATTTATCTTTCTAAAGCTTTGATTTTGCAAAAAAACTAAATCAGACCAAAATCTTGTTTGAAATGAAAGTACACTGTAACCAGTCAAACGTATAGTTGTATCCCTCCAAGGTTTATTTATTTTTTTCAAACCAAAATATTCGTCACCCACATTAATTCCACCAGTATGAGCAATTTTACCATCTAAAATAACTATTTTTCTATGTAATCTGTAATTTACAAGCAACAAGCTTTTTATAATAGATGGCAAAAATCTGTACACATGCCCACCAGCTTTCTTTAACTCCTTAAAATCACTCATATGAGTATGTAAAGACCCAATTCCATCATATATTAAAGTTACTTTTACTCCCTGGCTTGCCTTTTCTTCTAAAAGAGATATAAATTTTTTACCAATTTTATCTTTTGCTTTAAAAATATAATACATTACTTCAATGCTTATTTTAGCATTTTTAATATCTTCAAAAACCATAGAAAATGTTTCCTTAGCATTTAATAAAAGCTCTACTTCATTATTTTGAGTAAAATAACACATTATATTTTTTGAGTTCATGGTAATCAAATCTCTATATTTTTTAGTTTCTACCTCTCTAAATTGTATTTTATCCGTATCAATATTATGAATGTGTTTCTCTAGCACTTTATTATACTTTTCTTCTATTTCCCTCATACCATACTTTTTTGACATGATACGCATTTTATATTTACTACCAATCAAGAAATAAAAAATAAAACCAATATAAGGTAAAAAAAAGAATACTAAAAGCCATGCAAATATAACTCTCGTATCACTTCGTTTTATAAAAATCAGTTTCAAAACGGACATTATATTAAACACATATATAAATATTAAAAAAATAGTTGATAAATCCATGTTGTGTCCCCCATAAGTATTATATTTTAGGTGATTAAGTGCAACCTACACAATCACTATTATACTTCAACTAACATTATAAATATTAGTTATATTAAAAAAAAATTCAAAATAAGCCACTTATGGTATGAAGTGGCTTATTTATAAAATAAAAATTTATATATATTAAATATTACTGACAATCATTATTTCACTCTAATACTAATTCCTTTATAGATTTCCCCGGCGGCACGATTGGGTATACGCCTTCCTCTTTATCTATTACACAATCTATAAGCATAGGCCTTTTTTCTTTCGTTACTATTTCGAGTACATTCTTTAATTGATCCCTACTTGTAACTCTATATGCTTCAATACCATAAGCCTGTGCAAGCTTTACATAGTTTACCTCATCACCAATATCTGTTTCACTATATCTTTCATTGCTAAACATTCTCTGCCACTGTCTTACCATTCCTAAGGTATGATTATTCATAATCACAGTAATTATAGGAAGTTTATATTTTGATATAGTTTGAAGTTCATTGCAGCTCATTCTAAAACTTCCATCACCAGTTACTAGTAGAACCCTTTTGTCTAAATTACCCATCTGACTTCCAATTGCAGCCCCTAATCCAAACCCCATTGTTCCAAGGCCTCCTGAAGTTATAAATGTTCTAGGATACTTGAATTTCCACATTTGGGCAGTCCACATTTGATGTTGTCCTACATCAGTTACAACAATTGTATCTTCCTCAAGAGCTCCATTCAAACATTTGAGCACATCAACATGCGTAAAACTATTTTGTTTTATATTTGTATTATTTGTTACCTTGAGGTTCTCTATCTCCTCACGCCATACCTTTCTATCCTTTTGATCCATATTAGAAATTAAACCTTCTAGTATCGTATTCATATCTCCAACTAAAGATAAGTCTATGCTCTTATTTTTATCTATCTCAGTCTCATCAATATCAATCTGAATGATTTTTGCAGCTGGTGCAAATTCATCTGCTTTTCCAATTACTCTATCACTAAATCGTGCACCAATTGCTATAATTAAATCACTCCTTGTCACTGCTAAATTTGTTTCGCGAAATCCATGCATTCCTACCATTCCAAGAGATAATTTATGATCTCTTGGAATGGTACCAAGTCCCATTAATGTATTTGCCACAGGAATATCGCAAAGTTTCGCAAACTCACAAAATTTCTTTGAAGCATTAGCTGTTTTAATTCCACCACCAGCATAAATTATAGGTTTCTTTGAAGACTTAATCATAAGAACTGCCTCTTGTATTTTTTTCATCTCTATATTAATAGTTGGTGTTTGTATTTTATCTTCTTTTTCTACCATTTTATATTCCGTTTCACTTAAGAATATATCCTTTGGGATATCAATAAGTACTGGCCCCGGTCTTCCACTTTTGGCTATTTCAAATGCTTTTCTTATAATACCTGTTAATTCTTTTTCATCTTTTACAATGCAACTGTGCTTTGTAATAGATAAAGTTATTCCCATTATATCTATTTCCTGAAAAGAATCACGTCCAAGCAAACTCCGTGCAACCTGCCCAGTAATTACAACCATTGGAATCGAATCCATATAAGCCGTTGCTATTCCAGTTATAGTATTCGTTGCACCAGGACCTGAAGTTACAAAACATACACCAACCTTTCCTGTGGACCTTGCATACCCATCTGCTGCATGAACTGCCGCTTGTTCATGAGCTGTTCTAATGTGAGTGAAATAATCAAGTTCATCATATAGTGCATCATAGAGTGGAATCACAGCTCCACCTGGATATCCAAATATAATATTTGACTCTTGCTCTTTTAGACACTTAAGTACTATTTGAGCTCCATTAAGTAACATATTATCACCTTCTTTTTAGTTTTTTAATTAAATCATCACCTGCGGTGCTGCGATCTCAACCTTAACTTCTTCAATTTCATATACATTTATAATTTTTCTAAGCTGCATCATCGCTTGTTCTATCCCTAAATTAGAATATTCCTCTATTGTTATCCTTAAATCTGAATATCCATCAATTTCAACTTCTGTCATTACTAATCCTTTTATTTTAAATTCTTTTCTCCTTAAAGTGTTTGTAACTCTTACTAATGCGTCTATACCATGTTCCACCTTTGCACTTATAGTTTTATACATTACAACTCCCCCTTTTACTTTCAAATAAAAAATCTTCCATCCCTATAAGCATAATTAATTATGTTTATAGGGACGAAAGATTCGTGGTACCACCCTAGTTCGTAATTCAAATTAATGAATTACCTCATTATTTTTACAGCTCAGGAGTGATTATTACATATCCTTAAAACATCAACTCTCAGCAACCGTTGACTCTCTGTAGTTTTAAATGTGATATTTTTATCTCCTTCATAGCTTTATTCATTATTTTATTATATTTTTTATACCAGTAAAATTTAAAACTAAAACTTCTTGTATTGACAATTATACTTATCTAAGAAAACTATTTCTTAAAATAAAAAGTTTTCATCCCTATAAACACATATATATATGTTTATAGGGACGAAAACTTTCGTGGTACCACCCTAGTTTATAATTCAAATCAATGAATTACCTTATTATCAGCTCCAAGAAATCAAATTTAAATCACAAAATCTCTTTAAAACCTAGCCTTATAACGGTGGCATCCGTCCATGTTTACTTTATTTCAACTAAGAAGCTCTAGAGTGATATATTTGTTCCCACATAACACCAATTCTCAAAAATTATTGGTTCTCTGTAGTTATGCCTTGGAATTTTTTTCTCCATCATCGCTTTATAAATTTTATTTTAAAACCAATCTTAATACATATAATATTCTAAATTCACACAATTGTCAAACAATTTCATATGTTTTTATAAAATTCTTTTATTCTTATTACCTTTAAAACAAACAGCCAGTTAATATCATTTTAACTGGTCATTTTGACGTGTTTATTATTTGTTATTTTTAATTGGAAAATAAACTTCAGGTGTTTTATCATTAATAATTTTAAATTCATATCCATGATCTTTATAAAACTTTATTACTCTAGGTAATGCCTTACACGTGTTTTTATGCATATAGTCACAATGCATAAGCAGCATTATAGGATGCTCCCTAACTGTTGTTTTAGTTGCTTCTCTATATAACTTGTCAGGAGGAGTATTACAATTAACTCCATCGGACATAACAGCATTCCAATCATATACTTTAAAATTATACCCATGAAGTTCTTCTAAAAAACCTTTAGTTAAATGTTTGCTACTACCCGAAGGAAATCTTATTATTGTTGGTTTAACTCCTATAATAGAATTAATTTCATCCTGAGATTTAAGCATCTCAGATATAAATCCTTTTCTACTTGAATATATCTTATTATATGTGTGGGTATAAGTATGCAGACCTATACCATTACCCTGCGTATATATTCTTTTTACCATATCCTCATAACCTTTTATTTGATTTCCTATAAGAAAAAAAGTAGCATTTACACCATTTGCTTTAAGTATATCCAGAACCTTATCTGTCATAACACTTGGTCCATCATCAAAGGTTAAATAAATTACTTTTTCATCATTTTTACTTAGTGTAGAATAAGCCATTGCTGTTTGGCTCCCTAAGAAACAACCTAAAAATAAAAAAATTGTGAACATAGTTAAACTTTTTCTCTTCATATTATACCTCCATAAATATAGTTAATCTTAAATATATATACATTCTTAAATTATTGTTACCTAATCTATACAAAATTAAAATACTTTTTTATTAGAAATAAAGTAACAAGATAGTGTATAATATCTTGTAAGATTCAAAACAATATATACTTAAAATAAAAATAGGTGGTGTTAATAAATGAAACCTGTATTAATGTTTATAACCGACTGGTGTCCTTACTGTAAACAAGCACATTCTATTATTACAGACTTAAAGAATACTAATCCAGAATATGCAAACATTGAAGTTAAAGTAATTGATGAAGAACTCCAACCAGAAATAGCTAAACAATACGATTACTATTATGTCCCTACATTCTATGTAGACGGGGTTAAGATACATGAAGGCGTGCCATCCAAAGATATTATTCGTAAAGTATTCGACGAAGCTTGCAAGTAGTTCTATGTTATTAGTAGCCAGAGGTAGGTAACGTAGTTACCTACCTCTGGCTACTAATAGTATTAACTAATATTTTTAAACTATCAATATTTATTTCTCCAAATACTGATTTATCATTTCTTACTGCAGTTCCAAAATGATACGCAGGTGCCTTTGTTTTTTCATTAACATCTTTAATATTTTCAGCATTTAAACCGCCCCCAACTATTACGTTAATATGTTTTGATTTCTCTACCATATTTTTGATAACTGGAATGTTTTTGAGTATATCCCCTTTTCCACCTGATGTAAGAACGTTTTTAATTTGGCCATAATTCGCTAAAACTTCTATACCTTTAACTGGGTCTAACAGCTCATCAATAGCCCTATGAAAGGTTACATCAATGCCATGACATGCTTTTAAAAGCTTCTCTAAAGAAGGCTCACATATCTCATTTTTTCTATTTAAAACACCAAATACCACACCATTTACATTTAGTTCTTTTGCAATTATAATATCTTCTACCATAAGCTCAATTTCCTCATCTGTATATGTAAATGATTTTCCATGTGGTCTTATCATAACATTTACTGGTATCTTAACACTTTGCACTGCTCTTTTTATTAGAGCATAGCTGGGCGTCAAACCGCCCTCGGATAATGCACTAACAAGTTCTATTCTATCAGCACCACTTTCTTCAATTCTTTTTACATCTCCTATTGTCGCTGCAATAATTTCAATCATTTTTAAGTCTCCTTTGTGAAAATATACTCTAGATTATATCTATTTGTTATTTTACCATATATAATATATTATTAAGTTAATATTTCTATAAACGACACTTCATTAAAGGGAGAGATTTTATTGATTACATATATTAATAATAAAGCACATGAATTTAATGACTTAGAACAAGCATTTTCTGAAGATCCAGATACAAAAGAAATGTTTTGGCTTAATATTAGCAATCCAACTGCTAATGATTTTAAATTTCTTAAAAACAAATTTAATTTCCACCATCTCACTATTGAAGACTGTATGCATAAAGCTAAGAGGTCTAAAATAAACGATTATAATGATTATCACTTTCTAATCATTTCCACAACAGATAATAATGTTAGCAATGCCTTTTCTTATAACAATATATATATATACATTAGTTTGAATTATATTATAACAATACATTATGGTGAAAATAAATCCATAAAAAAGATTATAAATGACATAAACAACGGACTCTCTATTGTATCTAATGGAAGTGATTTTGTTTTATATAATATACTTGATGATGCAATAGACCAATTGTTTATTGTAACCGATAAAGTCGAAGAGAAAATCAATTTTTTAGAAGAAGAATCCATGAACAACCCTGTTCAAAGTACACTTAACAATATTATGAAAATTAAAAAAACCGTAATTAAGCTTAGGCGAGTTGTTTCTCCACTACGAGAGGTTTTAAATACTCTCCTTCGCCATGATGATATTATAACTGAAAAATATAGAGTATATTTCACTGATATATATGACCATGCACTTAGAATATATGACTTAATTGAATCTGACCATGAAATGGTTACATCTTGCCTTGAGCTTTATTCTTCCCAGCTATCAAATTCCATGAATAAAGTTATGAAAGTCTTAACAATAATTACTACTATTATGATGCCCCTTACAATAATCACAGGGATTTATGGAATGAACTTTCAAGATATGCCCGAATTACATTACAAATACGGCTATTTTATTACTATATTTATAATGTTTTTCATTTCTTTTTGTGAAATTATATATTTCAATAAGAAGAAATGGTTATAGTAAAAAATTGGTACAAGCAATTAAATAAATTTATTGTTTGTACCAATTTTACACTTGACTTCTTTATTAAGATTTTTATTCTTTTCTACCGCTAGGCCATCCAATATAGATAATAATTTCTAATATGAGACAGCCCATAATTATCTATATTAAAATTCACTTTCCTCTACCTTCTCAATAAACTCAACACCTTCTAATTCAGCTAAAGCATCCTGAGTGGCAATATCGTCTACAACTTTAGCATAAAGAATTACGCCTTTGTTTATATCTTCATCCCACTCAAAATCAGTCATCACGCTATTAATGCCTAAATATTCACCCATAGTACTTGCACTAATATTCGAGCCCCTATAAGTATCAAGACCCTCCTGGGTAATTATAATTTCATAAGTCTTATCATTAACTGACAATTTTTTGCCTCCTTAAATATATTTTTATATACTTAATATAATATTCTACATAAATCTAAAAATATACATCCACCTTTTGCACTTGCCTGACGAGGTTACTATACTTCCTTATAACACCGCTGTCATCAACATATGTTACTAAATTAGTTTTTTACTATATGAACTTAACTGTGTTTTTGTTTCCTCCAATTGCCTCTCTACAACACTGGCTTCCTCTATATGATTTACTATAGCATCAGATGTGATTTTTAAGATTTTATCAACATCTATTATTTCTTTGCTCATATTTTCAATGTGTTGTTTTTGATTTGTTAAAATATCTATTACACCCTTTACTTCCTGTTCCACTTTCGCTACGGAAGAAAGACTACCCTCTATTTTTTCTACAGCATTATCAGAAGCTTTAACGCCCTTAGCAATAACCTCATTAGATTTATCCGAATTATTTAGAACTATCTTTGTTTCATTCTCAATACTTCCTATTAAGTCTGAAATATCTTTAGTGCTTTGTTTCGTCATTTCAGCCAGTTTTTTTATCTCACCTGCCACTACTGCAAAACCTTTTCCCTGCTCTCCCGCTCTTGCTGCTTCAATTGCTGCATTTAAAGCCAAGAGATTAGTTTGGCTTGCAATGCTGGTTATTAACTTAACAACTTCATTGACTTGGCTAAACTTTCTAGCCAAGTCATTTATACTATCAGTAGTAGTCTTATTCTCTTTTTCTAAAGATTTTATTATTGTTACCATTTCTTCAATAGCCACTTTGCCCTCGTGAGATTTCTTAACTGTATCCTCCGTAATCTCAATGAGTTTATCACCTTCTAAGTGTAAGCTATCGGTTAATGCATTAGTATTTTTTGTTAAGTTAGAAATCTCATTCATATGTACTTTTACTTTATCTGCAAGTTCACCCAAAACATTATGATCACTATCTACAATATGGTGTTGCTTTACAGTTTCCGATAACAACTTACTCATATCCTTAATAAAGCTTGTAGTTTCATTATCAAACTGAACTTCCTTTTGCACTGTTTCATCTGAAGACTCACTAAGTCTACCTTCTATTACAACAGACTCTCTGTTTTTAAATAATTTCATTTCTTTTCCCCCAATTTTCATTATTAACACCCCGTAACTGATCTTCACAATGATATTATCGTATAAACATGATAAAAAGATAGGTTTCTCCACAAAAAATCATATAATAAACTCCTTGTGAAAATCAGAGGCCACCATCGGTTTTCCTATTAGATACCCTTGAATATACTGACATCCAAGTTCTTTTAATGTAAGGAGTTCCGTTTCTGTTTCAATTCCTTCTGCAATAACTTTAATATCTAAACTATCTGCAACCGCTATTATAGCTTTAATTATAACTATATTTTTGGAGTTGTTGTCTAAATTTATTATAAGTGACCTATCTATTTTTATTGTATCAATAGGAAGTTTGCTTAACCAACTAAGAGATGAATAACCTGTGCCAAAATCATCCATTGAAATTTTTATTCCGCAGGATTTTAACTCTAAAAGGACTTTTATTATTAAATTAATGTCCTCCATAGCCTCATCCTCAGTAATTTCAAGATTTAAATATTTAGGATCTAATGATTGATTGCGACATATATTCATTACTATTTGAACAAAGTTTGCTTGTATTAATTGTTTATATGAGGTATTTACGGATATACTAAAATTCTTTGAGCCTGAATTTTGCCATTTTTTACATTGAGTGCATGCATTAAGCAACATCCAATTATCGATTTCTACCATTTCACCTATTTTCTTTGCTATTGGAATAAATTCTATAGGCTGAATAATTTTATCTCCACATTTCCACCTTATAAGAGATTCTGCACTTAATACTTCCATTAATTTCAAATCTATAATAGGCTGATAGTACGTTATAAATTCATTCCTCTCCATAGCGCTTTTTAAGTCCTTTTCCATTTGTAACATGCGATTATTATTATAATTCATGATGTTGTTATATAGACGATACCCATGTCCTCCACTATTTTTAACTTCATACATAGCTAAGTCAGCATTTCTTATTAAAGCATCTACATCATTTCCATGCTGTGGAAATAAACTAATACCAACACTTGCACCAATATATAGTGATTCGTCATTATATATATAAGCGCCACTTAATGTTTTTACAATTTTTTCTGCAATTTCTGTTGCATCTGCTGCTGAAATTAAATTCCTTATAATTACAATGAATTCATCCCCACCAATTCTACTTACCACATCCTTTGATTTTGCGATATTATTCTCAAGCCTTTCTGCCACCTTTGCAAGAACTATATCTCCTACTTGATGACCAAAACTTTCATTTATAGCCTTGAATTTATCTAGAGTTATAAAGAAAACTGCTAAATTTTCATTTTTATTTTTGAGCAAATCTGTAATGTTCTCTAGCAATTTTTTTCTATTTGTAAGCCCTGTAAGAGCGTCATAATTTGCAAGTGATACAATAGTTTCATCCGATTTCTTTAGCCTTTGGAACATATCGTTAAATTTAGATCCAAGTTCAGATATTTCATCGTTTCCTTTTAAGATTATACTTGGAAATACATCATAATAATTATGTACATTCTCAACTACTTCGTTTATAATTTTAATTTTTCTTACAACAAACACATGTATTAATATAAAAACACTTAAAGAAAAAATTATTAAAGCAACAAGCACAATTAAAAAGTAGAAATCCATTGTATTTTGCGCCTTTTTAAAGACATTTCTTTCTGATGTAATCTTCACGAAAAAAGAAGGTTTTGAAAATATATCGTTAATTAAGCCATAACCAATAATAAGTTTTTCATTACTTACTTTAACAAATTCATTTTTTCTTATAAATTCGTTGTTTAAAATTAATTCTTTATCATAATACGCTATTTCTGTTTTAAGTCCCGTATTTTGGTTAAGCGTATCCATTTCCTCTTTATCATAATACTTCGCGAAAATCAAAAAACCAGGGCTATGACCTAAACCGTCACCTTTTGTAATTCTTTGTGCAGATATTAAAATTGGGTATTTACCATATAAAAAAGTTCCCTTAACGTTTTTTATGTTATTATTACTTAATAGTTTAGAGATATTTGAGGTTACATTTTTAGCAAAAGCCAACGTAAACATTTCCTTTGTATCTTCTTTCATATTTTTTTTATAAACTATGTTCCCCTGATTATCAGTGATGAAAATAAAGTTTATTTTTACCCCACCCATAGAAGTTGTATCGTCAAAATTATCTTCTATATACTTATTATTTCTGTTATTCATATAATTATAAGTTTCATCCCATCTTGAATAATCTAAATTTGCATCATTTATATTATTCAGATCATTTTGAATATAATTAAGGACAACCTTAGTATCCTTAAAAGCTTTATCAATTTCCATATCAGTGAAGCTCTTTACTAAAAACGATTTTGAAATTATATAAAGAAAACAAATTAAAACTAAACTTACCAATAATACTATTTTAAATAATTTCGCTGAAAGTTTCATATTTATCACCCATTCCATAGTTATTGCCTATTAACATAGTTTTAATCTTTTCTCCACGAGCCATTACATATCACATGTAATCACTTAAAACCTTTTATAATTGTTATATCGGTTATATAAGACAAAACTTTATGTATTACGCCCACATGTGACTTTAATAACTCTAATATTATTTATTATGCAATTCTGCTGCTTAAAATAATTCAAAATAATTTAAAATAAATTTAATTACTTGTGGTAATAATAATAAATATATATTATATTTTACTAGGAGATGATAAAATTGAAAGCAAATGAACTTTTAATTTATAAAAACTGGGTTGTAGTTGGGGATGTATTAAATCAATCAAAATATGCCTCTAAAATATTACTTTCTTTAAAAACAGATGGATTTAATGTAGTCGGCGTAAATCCATCTGTTGAAAATAAAAGCGTTTATAACAATCTAAGCGATGTACCCTACAATGTAGAAGTTTTAGATTTATGCATTAACCCCTATAAAGGCATTAAAATCCTTAAGGAAGCTCACTCGTTAAAAATAAATAAAGTACTCATTCAACCAGGGGCTGGAAGTCCTGAAATACTTGAGTTTTGCAAAATAAATGGAATAGACGCAATAGAGGGATGTGCATTAATAGAATTATCAAAAAAATAAATTATACAATAAAGGAAGTGAGCATTTAGTGGAAGTGTCTATTTACAATAATCACACTTTCACTAAAATAATACATGGAGATAAAAAAAATCAAGGGAAATACATTCTGTATTACTGCCGGTATGACATATATACCATTTTATAAAATTAATGAAAAAGAAATAATTATGTTGGATTCTGGATGGGCAAAAGGACAAAGACAAGGAATTGATGAACTACTAGAAAAGAACAACTTTAAGGTAGTAGCTATAATATGCAGTCATGCTCATGTTGACCATATAGGCAACAATACTTTTTTAAAAAATAAATTCAATTGTATAATTGCAATGCCAGTCTACGAAGCCCTTGTTTGTAGTTCAGTTATAAATCTAAAGCTTTATTACAGTAACCAAACATTATCTGATGTTGCATTGCATTTTGGACATATGGTTTGCCAAACAGACATGATGATTTATGATAATCAAAACTCGATATATGTATGTGGAGTTGAATTCAAAATCCTTCATACGCCAGGACATAGTCCTGCACATATATGCATAACCACTCCAGATGATGTTGCCTATATTGGAGACACACTTATAAGTCATGAAGTCATGAATGGCTCTAAAATGCCCTATGCCTATATACTCACAGAAGATTTATTAAGCAAATCAAAACTTTATGACTTAAAATGTTCTAAATACATAGTTGCACATAAAGGTATATATAACGAAATTACAGGACTTATAACTGATAATATAAATTTCTATAAAAATAGAGCAAAAGCAATATATATTCTCATAGTAGGTTCTATGACAATGCAAGATATTCTAAAGACTGTTATTGAAAATTTTAATATTAATATAAGCAATAGATATAAATATACACTTATCGAGCGAATGTTAAGGTCGTACGTTGAATATTTAAATGAAACAGGACTTATAGTTTTAAATATGGATAATGGATTTCTTAAATACTCAAAAGTAAATGTATAGTTAATATTCTAGTTGGAAAGTTTCTCCTTTTACTTCAAAAAAAACACTTTTTCACAACTGTACCTGTAAGTTCAGCACTTCTATCGTCTGGCTGACTTCCTCCCACGAAAACCTCAAACACCCCTGGTTCAAGAATGCAATTTCCATCGTTGTCTATTAGTGCCATTTGTCTTGGTGTTAATTCAAACTCTAATTGCCTTTCTTGTCCAGGCTTTAAATTAATCTTTTTGATTCCCTTTAACTCATATTTTGATGATGTACCAAAATAATTCCCAGTTAATGCATCGCGACTATTCGCATTTGGTCCAATTACTGCTATAGAATTAATATTATCTTTATTAATTGGTAATATATAATTTTCATTCTTTAATAGAGCCATTGTTTTTTCTGAGACCCTTAAAGCAAATTCTCTATGCTCCCTTGAGTCATTTTCTTCATAAGGGATACTTGCATAAGGAACCTTTACTTCGTCATCAAACATACCAAGTTTCATTCTGGTAGTTATAAGCCTTTCAACAGACTTGCTAATGGTTTCTTCAGACACTAGTCCTTCTTTGTTAGCAAGTAAAACATTCAAATACATATTACCACAATTTAAATCACAACCATTATTTACAGCAAGAGCAACTGATTCTACAGCACTACTAGTAATCCTATGATACGCTTTTCAAAACTTAAATTTTCATTTTTATACATTGGCACTTCTTTCATATAAATCATCATTCCTTTCAATTAAACTGATTTTTAAAAAGTACACTTACACACTATTACCCTTTAACGGCACCAGTCATTAAACTCTTTTGTACTTGATTGCTTAGAGGTATATATATAAGAATAGATGGTAATGTTGCAATAACAAGACCAGCTAGAATTGGTCCCCATTCAGTGGCATGCTGCCCTGCCATTGACATAATACCAACAGGTAATGTTGCAAACTTTGGATTATTAAGGAAAGTGTTTGCGAACATTAATTCATTCCAACTTGATAAGTACGTAAATATGGCAACAGTTGCAAGAGACGGTTTTAATAATGGTAAAACAATCTTATAGAAAATTTGATATATGTTACATCCATCAACACAAGCAGCTTCTTCAAGTTCCTTAGGTATTCCTTCAAGAAAACTTGTCATTACAAATATACCCATTGGAAGAGCAAATGCCACATATGGTATTATTAAAGCCATATATGTATTTAATATGTGTAGTTTCGTTAATATTAAAAATAACGGCAATAATGTGGAGTGTATTGGTACCATCATTCCTAATAGGAATATAACTAATGTTAGTTTACTAAACTTCCACCTCATACGAGTTATAGCATATGATGATGTTGCTATAAGAATACTCGATATAATAATAGTTGAACCAGTAACAATTATACTGTTTATAAGATATCTTCCTACATTTCCGCTTGTAAGTGCACTCATATAGTTTGATATCTTCCATACTTTAGGCAATCCAAGGACATTTCCTCCAAAAATCTCCGCATTATTCTTAAATGAAACTAGTACTAACCAAATTAATGGATATAACTGAATTATAGTAACTATAACTAAAAAGATAACTAGTATTATACTTTTAATATTCATTTTTTTCTTCTTAGTTTCTAGATTTAGTTTACTAAATATGTCTCTTTTTATTCTCTGGTCTTTAACTTCTCCCATAAAAGCTCCTCCTTTTTTTTATTTAATTTAAACTTCCTTGATTTTTTTATCTTTAAATAACTTATAGATTATTAATGTAAATACTAGACATTCTACTATAATAAATGTGGACATAGCACTTCCATATCCATACATGTACTTATTAAAAATGGTACTGTACATTATTGTACTTGGAACTTCACTTGCGTGTAGTGGTCCTCCATTTGTTAAAACATAAATTAGATCAAAAGCTTTAAAAGAGCCTACAACTGCAAATACTGTGCATACCTGCAATATTGGTTTAATAAGAGGAATGGTTATATGGGTAGCCATAGTGAAAGCAGATGCTCCATCTATTTTTGCTGCCTCGTATATATCCCCTGAAACAGATTTAATTGCAGCATACATTAAAAGCATATGGTAACCAACGTATTGCCAAATAATTGGTATAAAAGTTGCAAATAATGCTGTTTTCGTATCTGCTAACCAAGCATTTTCATATTTACCCAGACCAATATTCTTAAGAATAATATTTAACATTCCGTAATCTGGATTATATATTTTCATAAAAAGTTGACCAATAACAACAGTTGATATTATTACTGGTATAAAGTAAACAGTTCTAAAGAATCCCTCACCCTTAATCCCTCTAGCTAAAATCAAAGCCAATATAAGTGCTAAGGGTAATTGTATAACTACTGATAGAATAGCTAGAATAAATGAGTTTTGAACTGATTTTATAAAGCCATCCGTATTATTCACAAATAAACTTGTATAATTTTTTAATCCAACAAATGATGCTTTTCCAATTCCATTCCAATCCAGCAGACTATAGTACGTTGAAATTATAATAGGAAGTATAACCGCTATAATAAACAATAACATAGCTGGA
Source organism: Clostridium estertheticum subsp. estertheticum (assembly GCF_001877035.1). NCBI lineage: Bacteria > Bacillati > Bacillota > Clostridia > Eubacteriales > Clostridiaceae > Clostridium > Clostridium estertheticum. The sequence continues at coordinate 3,748,381 of NZ_CP015756.1, forward strand.
AAAACAAATATAAATATTGCTTTTTTATTATTTAGAATTTTATCCATGTATCGTTTCCTCCTTAACATTTTATGATATTTCAATTTAATACTCCTCCCAATTGCATTTACTTCTGTAATTAGGAGGAGTTTATCTTTATCTACTTCTTATTGATAGCCTGCATTTGCTTAGCAAATTTTGCAGGTGTTATTTGTTTACCAAAAATCTGTGCAACTAAGTCCTTATGAACTTCTGCATCTGCACCACTAAGGTAAGTATCCCACCAAACAACATTTCCTGTAGATTTTTTAGCTATAACTGATATTTGTTTAGTTAAAGGAGCAATCTTTGATTCATCAACATCAACCTTCCAAGTCGGTATTCCAGCACCTGTGGTATATAGTTTCTTTGATATATTTTCTGCTATAAATTTAACAGCTTTAGCTGCCTCTGCCTTGTGCTCTGTATTTGCATTAACCACAAATCCATTAATAGCACCACCTAGAACCTCATCTGCTCCACCCTTACCATCACTTAAAGCCGGAAAGTTCATAGCAACAACTTTGCCTTTAACCACTGATTTACCCTGATCAATAGTACCTGCGAGCCAACTTCCGTTATAATACATCGGAATCTTTCCTTGAAGGAATGGTACTTCAGACTCATCACGAGTAAGTCCAAGAGCCGCAGAATTAAAAGCACCTGCATCCACAAGTTTACTTAATTTAGATGATGCATTTACAAAAGTAGGATCTTCAAAAGAAGATTTTTTAGCCAAAGCACTATTACTGAGCTTAGCTCCGCCTTCACGAAGTGCTAAGGCATCATAATAAAACATTCCTGGCCATTTATCTTTTTCTCCAACAGCCATAGGAGTTATTCCCTTAGATTTAAATGCCTTAATCGCAACTAATAACTCATCATAGGTTGTAGGTATCTTTATATTATTCTTATCAAATAATTCTTTATTAACATAGAAAATACCGATATCATTTGCATAAGGTAATCCATAAACTTTTTTATTATATGTTAAATAAGTAAGTGCTCCATTTAATAACTTTTCTTTAGTTCCATCCTTTAAGTAATCATCTAAAGGTAGGAGCTTTCCAGCATCAACAAATGGTTGAGAGAAACCAGCTCCCCAAGTTACAAATATATCTGGAGCTTCGTTAGCTGATATAGCCGTCTTTATTTTTGTTTTGTATGCCTCATTTTCAGTACCCTCTGCTTCAATTTGCACATTAGGATTTGCAGTATTCCATTCTTTTATTACAGCTTCCACATTTTGCTTATTTGAGTCAGTATCGGATGTCCAAATGTGCCAAAGTTTCAATGTTATTTTTTGATTTGAACCCGTTTGGGTAGTTGACGTAGTCTTATTTCCACAAGCCATAAGAGTTGAAGTTAATGCAATTGTTAATAGCAGTGATGAGATTTTCATAAATTTTCTATTCATTTAGTTCCCCCTCGATATATATTATTACATTGTGTAACCGAATAAGTTAATAATATACTTTAAACGTTTTCATATGAATTAAAAATCTTTACTTTTTCTTTAGATATCTTTACCTTAATGTTTAACTTTTCTATATTCACTAACTGAAATTCCGGTATATTTTTTAAAACTTGTACTAAAATAACTAGGATCTGCGATACCAACTTTATCACCAATCTCATATGCCTTTAAATCTGTGCTATTTAGCAGCATTATGGCCTTATCAATTCTAAGTTTGACTATGTATTCCATAAAATTCACTTCCATTTCTTTTTTAAACATCCTACTTAAGTAACTTGGATTAATAAAAAATATTTGAGCCACCTTCGATAAAGACAGTTCACTATTTCCCAGGTTTAACTTCAAATATTTAGTTATATCATCAATAAGCTTATTTGATTTTCTATTCTTGTGATAACTTATTACCTTTATTGCATCATAACTCATCTCTATTATATATTTCTTAATATCCGGAATTGTATCAAGTTTATATATATCATTATATATATCAAATTTACCTGAATGAAGCTCTTTTATATCAATATTAAGTTCCTTTAAGGCTTCAAAAATTGTAGATACATAACTAAAAGCATATTCCTTCACCTTATTTATTGACGTATTGATAATAATATCTTTATTCTTGAAGATATCATCAATAGTTTTTTGTATCATTTCTCCTGATCCAGCCAAGAAGTATAATTCAAGTTTATCATCAATTTTAATTATAGTATTCTTTACTGTTTCCTTCTTGAAATTAATATCATCATATTTAATCACAGAATCTTTTCCAAGAATCGTTCTGTAATTTAAAGCCGTCACTGCTTCATTATACGATTTTTCTATGCTTTCAATTTTATATTTTGTTGTTCCAATACCAACACTATAATTCCATTTAATCTTTTTTAATATATTACCCTCAACATTCTCTAAAGCATTTTTGAAACTAATTTCATCACCATTATTTATAATCGCTATATTGTAATTATCATCAAAAAAAATATATATATCCGTATACTTTTGAAAATATTCTTCTAGTTTATCCACTATTTTAGTATCATATATCTTTTCTTTTTTTGTATAATTGTCCTCATTTCCGAGTATTATTTCTATAACTGCTAATTGAAAATTTTCATGTCCAAATTTAAAATTTAAATAATCCATCTGCCTCTCTACTTCAACAATATTTATGTTTGGATGAATGAGTCTATTAAAAAGTCTTTCTTCTAAAAAAGGCAGGTTTTCAATAAACTGTTTTTTAATAATATTATTTTCGGACATCACTTCACGTTCTTCTTCTATTTCCACTTTCATTTTTAATGCAGTTTTTAATACAACCTCATCATCAATAGGTTTTAATAAATATTCTTTTATTCCTGCTCTGATACCCCTCTGAGCATACTTAAAATCATCATAACCTGAAATAACAACTATCTTAACATTAGAATATGATTTCATTACAAAATCAGCAAATTCAATGCCATCAGTACCTGGCATACAAATGTCTGTAAAAACCAAATCTGGCTGATACTTATTTACTAATTCTATTGCATCCTCTCCTGATGTCGCTTCTCCTATAATTTCCATACCGATGGAGTTCCAATCTATGCATCTTCTAAGTAGAGTCCTTACTAAATGTTCATCATCAACAATTAAAACTTTTATAATTTTATTACCCATATGTTTTCCTCCTATTTTATAGGTATTCGAATTGTCACCTTCGTACCAAATCCTAGCTTACTCTCCACTTCTAATTTGCTTTTTCCATTATAAAAAATATTCAATCTCTCCATTGTACCACGAAGACCTATTCCTGCTGTATTTAGTTTCCTTATGCTATTAAGTTTATCCTCACTTATTCCGACACCATCATCTCCAACAATAAGCTCAACATAATCATTTTTAAGATATGTACTTATAAATATATTACCCATTCTCCTAGAAGGCTTTATTCCGTGATAAATTGAATTTTCAACTATTGGTTGCAGAACTAATTTTAATATTTTATATTCATCACAACGGTCATCTATATCCATATTAATTACAAATAAATTCTCATATCTTATTTGTAATATTGTAAGATAACTTTTGACTGTCTGAAGTTCCTCCCTTACAGATATTACTTCACGTCCATTACTAAGACTCGTTCTATAAAAATTACCCAATGCCTTTATAATTTTATATACATCATCATTCTTACCCTCTAACGCTAAACAACTTATTGCATCAAATGAATTATATAAGAAATGCGGCTTTATTTGAGCCTGGAGAACATTTAGTTCAGCCTTCCGCTTTATTTTCTGTTCCAGCATAATTTGTTCTATTAAATTTTCTATTTTACAAATCATAGTATTATACACATTTTTTAATTTTGCTATTTCGTCATTTCCAGTGCCTACACTTACTTTTTTAAATTCTCCATTTTCAACGGCTCTCATAGATTTTATTAATTTATCTATAGGTTTTGTTATACTAGAAGATACTAATATCAACCCAAGAAAGCTCATAATACCACTTAACAAAAGCATTCCAAGTATAACAAGCATATATATATTAGATTGCTTTGAAATCTCACTAAATGGAACTTTACTAATTATTGTCCAATTTAAATTAGTTTTTAAATAAGAGATAATATAATTATTGCCATTTACCCTTTCAGTAAAGTAATAATGATCACCCTTTCCTTCATTCTTAAGATTTTTCTTAAGATTTTTCTTAATATCTTCACTAATACTATATTCTGTCAACTCCTTTGAATGGATAATATCATTATCATTCTCGTCCTTTAACATAATATCTACGTCATTATTTCCAGTAATATTTTTAAACGAATTAGATATTGCATCTTCTGGAATATTTATTACCATTATTCCAGTAGGCTTCTGACTTTCTAAATCATTTATAATCCTAATAAATGATACAAATTTCTGATCTGCTTGATTAAATAGTCCCCCACCATTAAATTTTATTATATATCCACCCTGTGCTTTTTGAAGCTCGTCGTACCAGTAAGTATTCTTTATATCATTAAGACTAAAAGACTTATAAACCTTTTTATCCACAAAATATCTGTTACCATAGTTATCAAAAACATAAACAGATGATATAGACATATTTGATTGTATAAATTCTGTCAAATATCTATTAACCGCAGTTTGACTATTATAATTAAACCGTTCATCGCCATTTTTTAAAATGTTTTGAAAATGCAGATTAGACAAAAGAATTTTAGATTCATTATTAACTGTATATATTAGTAATTTTAAATTAGAATCAATTGTTTGTAATGTTTGTACCGCCATCTCACTAACCTTTTTCGTCATTATCCTTTTATTTATATTTTGATATATAAAAGTACTAAGAGTTATTGATATTACAGAAATTATAAAATAATATATTATTATCTTTGTACCTATTTTGCAATCTTTAAATTTCTCCATTATTTTATATCTCATACAATCACCTCATGTCTTTCATCTTTAGGTTTTTCAAATTTATAAATCAAAATACAAATTTTTTCTATATTCATATAAATACCTAAAACTTTTACGGTCATTTAATCTATATATGGATTTTACACCATTTTCTTCTATATTTCAAATATTTTGTAAATTGCGTCAATTATATTTATCTCTCATGCTTAATCTATTTGTAAAAGTTTAATATTAAACAATATTTAGATGCCTATATCTATGATATAATTCAATGTATGATAAATGAGTATAAAAGGTTTGGTGATAAGAATGTATACTTTTGAAATGATATACTGATATTATATGTTTATACAATAAAAACTTAACAAAATATGGAGGAATAATAAAACTTATGAGAAAAAGTATAAAAATAATGATAATCTTACTATTAATAGTCGCTTTGGGAACTAGTGGACTTTATGCATATGTTAATTATAATACAAAAAAATGGACAAGCCTTGTATACCCAGGTATTAAAATCGGTGAATTAGATATATCCGGGAAAACACTTGTGCAAGCAAAAGATATGGTAACTCAGAAATATCAATCTACTATGTTAAAGAAAAACGTAAATATTAAAACACCGCAGAAGACATATTCGTTAAATTTTGCAAAGATGAATGCAAAATATAATATTGATGAGGTAGTTAATGAGGCTTTTAATTACGGTAAAAACTTATCGCTGTACGAAAAATATAAATTGATTAGAAAATCTGAAGGCAAGGTAATTACAATGAAATTCACCTATGATTCCAAACCTCTAACAGATCTAATTTCTAATATGAAAAAAGAAATTAATAGCACTCCTAAAAACGCAAGCATTTATATGAATGGTGATACCTTCATTGTTACACCCGACACAAAAGGATCTACACTTATGGATGATAAACTAAAAAAGGAAATCTTAAGTAAACTAAATGGTGACGTAAGCCCTGCGGATATTAGTGTAAGCGCAGAGATTAAAACTACTTTAGCAACTGTAACGAAAGAAAAGCTTCAAACTGTCAACACAAAACTTTCAAGTTTCTCTTCTGATTTTAGTACTTCAGCATATGGCAGATCCACTAATATAACCCTTGCAACAAAAAGTATTAACGGAACTATTCTAATGCCTGGAGAAAGTTTTAGTTTCAACGACACTGTAGGTGAAAGAACAGCCGACAAAGGTTATCAGCCAGCACCCGTTGATATTGGTACCAAAGTAAGTTCCGATTATGGTGGCGGAATATGTCAAGTATCTACATCATTATATAATGCCATACTCAGGTCAAACATTAATTCTACTGAGAGGAACCATCATTCCATACCCTCAACTTATATACCACTAGGTATGGATGCAACAGTAGATTGGGGTAATTTAGACTACAAATTTACTAATACCTTAGGATATCCTGTTTTTATTGAGAGTATTGTGAACAATAAGATATTAACTTTTAATGTTTATTCTAATTCAAGTTTAGCCAATAAGTCTTATACTCTTGTGAATGATATATATGCTGCTGTTCAGCCTGGCCCTACTCAGTATATAGATGATGCTACTCTTCCAGTTGGTAGTATTGTCCAAGAACAATTTCCTTTGATTGGATATAAAGTAAGAACATATAAGAATACAATCCAAAATGGTAATGTTATTAATCGTGAATTAATTTCAAATGATAGCTATCAGTTAAAAGCTGAAGTAATTAGAGTAGGTATAAAAAAAGTTAAGTGATCACCTATATAGCGCCTTAACAGATAATGATTTAAGTATTTAATTATTTATTTCTCCTAAAAAGAGGAACTTGGAAATATTTGGAGAATATTTCTTATATATAATTAGGAGGCGCATACTATGATTTATGATGCATTTAAAATTGCTAAGCATTTAAATATAAGTAAAGTAACTGCATATGCTAAAATGAAACTACCTGAAGTAAAACCTTTTTTAATAACACACAATGGCAAAACCTGTGTAGATGAGAAAGGACTAGAAGCAATTAAACAATGTCTAAAATATAATCAAACCGCCGAATCAGAAGTAGCAGCTACTGTAGTTGCATCTAACGTAGTAAATTTATTAAAAGAAGATATGATTGAAACACTTAAAAATGACATTGAATTTATTAAACAACAATTAAATGTAAAAGACGGACAACTCTATGATATTAATAAATTATTAGAAAATACACAGATCCTTTTTAAACAAGAACAAGAGAAAAATAAAATTGTATTATCCCTGCCTCAAACCATTAAAGAACACGATATCCAATTAATCAATACACTAAACCAGTCTCTTGAAAAACAAAGGAATAAAGCATTAGCCGAAGAAGTTCTCCATAGAAAAAAAGGAATTCTCCAAAGAATATTTAATAAATAAAATATATATGACCTTCCTCTATGATAAGAGTATAATGTACATATACGGTATGCTTTTACAAAAAAAATTTGTAATCATACTAAATCATTAGGAGGTAAATGCATATGTTAAAACAAACAATAAAAGACGATATTATTAAATATATGAAAAGTAGGGATAAGATAAGACTAACTACTTTAAGAACTTTAATGGCTGACGTTAAAACTAAAGAAATGGATTCAAAGAAAGAAATTGAAGAAATCGACCTCGTGAGTATTATTGAAAAAACAATTAAACAATTACATGAAACTCTCGACTATGCAAAACAAGCTAATAACACAGAAATCATATCTGAATCAGAAATATCTATTGAAATGCTTTCTGTTTATATGCCAAAGCAATTCACTGAAGATGAAGCAAAAGCAATAATCGCAGAGGTTATTGCTGAAAATAGTTTCAAGGGTAAAGGTGACATGGGAAAAGTTATGAAGGCTATTATGCCAAAGCTCAAAGGTAAATATGATAGTAGAAAAGTAAATCCACTTGTAATTCAGTTACTTTCATAACTAATTTAGGGTAGTAATATTAATATTACTACCCTAATATTATTGTGTAAACTCATTTATTCTAGAATATTATTACCTAATTCCTTATTCAACTTCTTAAGTACTCTCTTTTCAATTCTAGATATATATGACCTCGAAATCCCGAGTATTAATGCTATTTCTCTTTGAGTTCGAGGTTTACCATCAAGTAATCCATAACGCATTTGAATTATTACTTTTTCCCTCTCCTTCAAAACTACATTTATCTTACTATAAAGCCTTTTAATTTGTATTTTATTCTCTACTATATCGGTGATAGAGTCTTCCTCACTACGTAATACATCCATAAGTGATACCTCTTTTCCCTCTTTATCCTTGCCAATAGGGTCTTGCAGATACACTTCCCTTTTTATTTTCTTGTTACTGCGAATTAACATGAGTATCTCGTTTTCTATGCACCTTGCAGCATAAGTAGCGAGTCTTATTCCCTTATTCATATTAAAGGAATCAATAGCTTTTATAAGTCCCACCGTTCCAATAGATATGAGATCATCTACATCCTTTCCCGGGTAGGAATATTTTTTTACTATATGTGCAACCAGTCTCAAATTTCGTTCAACGAGTGTTCCTTTAGCTAATAAATCACCCTCCGCAAACTTTGTTAAATAATATTTTTCCTCTTCCTCACTTAGTGGTTGAGGAAATGAATTAGTACCAGTTATATAAGCTGTTAAAAATGTAATATTTCCTATCATATCTAATAAACTATTTATGGAAAACACAGTGTTCCTCCTACTAGAGCTTATAGATATAATATGATTAATTATTTGTTTTCATGTTTTTAATATTTAAATTTCGTTCTTTAATAAGCTTATCTAAAGTTATTTATACTTGTAATGTCGCGAGCAAATTGTTTTGCAAGCTCTAGATCATCAGCATTTGGTCTTCCTTTATGAAGTTTTAAGAATTCTCCCTTACAATGAAATTCATTATCATATACAAAAATATTTTTAGCCCTTAGTAATTTCTTTATTTCTGGGTAAGCAGATTTTACAACTGCTGTTGTACTAAATATTGCCACCTTCTTTACTGAACAATCTAATCCAAGTATAAACTTTTTTAATTTGTTATCAACTCCTGCCCAGTACATAGCTCCTCCTAAAAACAAAATATCTGTATCACCAGGCACTGCTTTTTCAATCGTCTCTGCAACGACTCCTACTTCTTTAGCTATAGCATCTGCAACTTTTTTTGTATTTCCTGATTTCGATAAATATCTTATTTGTATATTCATTATAAAACTCCTTTTTATAATATTATAATTCTTAAAGCAAAAAAAATACACTAAAACATTGCAACATCCTTATCTTTCTCTGGACTATATGCATTTCTATGAAAAACTCTAAAATAAGTAATTGCTTGTATATTATAAACTTATTCATTTTTTACACTGATTGTATTTATTGATTAACTTTGGTAATATAGTATGTGGTCTTGCTTGTATAAGCTTGCCTGTAAAAATGCGAATAATTATATTAAATTTTCGCCACAAAATGTGGGGTTATATTTATCGAGGTCTATCCCTTAGATAAAATTGTTGTAATTATATCACTTTTTTAAATAAAAGAAATGAGATGATGTTTACGAATGAAAGCTCAAAGAAAGATTTTATTATTATCACTAATTGTACTAGTTTTATCATTTACAGCTTGTTCTAAAAAAGTTGCAAATAAAACAGTACCTGCTACAACTGTAGACAATAAAAAAGCAGTAGCTACCGCAAAACCAGCTTCCGTAGCCATATCCAATGATTTATATCAATATCAGGTATTAATAAATGGTATCTCATATTCTCTTCCAGCTGCATTTTCTACCTTTGAAAAAAACGGATGGGTAGGCGAAGATTTTCTTAAAAGTACGTTGGCACCAAATAAGTATAAGATAGTATCCTTGAAAAAGGGCGAACAAACAATGATGATAAGTATAGCAAATTTTGGGACAGATGTATTACCACTTTCAAAATGTCTTGTTGGTGCAATTACAATAGATTCAGAAAATATAAAAAAGGGAACAACTATCTCCATTGCAAAAGGAATTACAATCGGTTCTACAAACGCTGAAGTACTTGCAGCATTTGGTAAAGCTTCAAGCCAATATAATGGAGATACACGGATTAAACTAACCTATAAATCAGGTACCTATTCAAATTATGAGATTTCAATAGATACTAAAACTAAGAAGGTATATTCTATTAAGTTAGAAAATTTAGCACCACCTGCAAAAGCAGCAGCTAAATCAACTGATACAAACATTCCTGAAGCTGTTAAAAATTATAAGGCACCTTCAAGTGTAGGCAAAGATTTATTATCTTTTCAAGTTAAGTATGGCGGCAAATTCTATAAATTACCAGTACCTATTACTGAGCTAATAAAAAATGGTTGGGTACTTCAATCAACTAGTTCTAAAGTTATTCCAGCAAAATCTAGTACCGTTGGCGTTAAATTAAGAAAAGACAATCAGGTGCTAAGAACTCAAATTAAAAACTATAGCGACAAGGGACAACCTCTAAAATACTGTTTTGCAACTTATATTGAGTACTACAATAACGGTGCAGTGATTGATCTAGAATTACCAAAAGGAATTTCCCAGAAATCTACTCTAGCTCAAGTTACTGCCGCTTATGGCAAGCCTACTAAAGTAGATTCAAGCTCACTCTTCAAATATTATACATACGGAAAAATATTTGAGCAAGTTGTCTTTATGACTAAAGACGGTAAAATCGAAAAAATCGAAGTAAATTATGCACCAAAAAATCTTAATTAGTATGAATAACAAGAAATATTAAAAGCACATATATAACGGGGGTAGTTCACAATTTGAACTACCCCCACTCTTTTTATATTATCCCTACTATTAATATTTTTATTTCTCCATAGGTAACGTAAATATAAAATTACTCCCCTTATCAACTTCACTTTCACAATAAATTGTTCCATCATGTGCTTCTACAATTCCCTTTGCTATAGAAAGCCCAATCCCCGAACTCAAAAATTCTGTATCATAGGCACTTATCTTAACAAACTTTTCAAATATTTTCTCATGATATTCTCTAGGAATTCCCTTACCGTTGTCTTTAACAAAAACTTTCATTTTTTCTCCATCTATAAATGCACCTATAGTTATTTTCCCACCTGAATTCGTATATTTAATAGCATTAGAAACTAGATTATTTAATACCCATGTTATTTTCTCTTTATCTACAATTACATTATATAAATCAACTTCTACACTATTATATAAAGTAATTCCTATATTTCTTGCCTGTACCTCATAATTTTTAACACAATCATTTGCAATTTCAGCTATCGAATATGCTTTTATATTATATACAGCTTGATCCGACTGTATCTTTGAAAGTCTTAGAAGATCACTAACTAGATCTGTAAGCTTTTCAGTCTCTTCTTTTATTGTATCTAAAAGCTCTTCCTGTTTTTTATTTATAGATCCTAAATTTTTCTCAAGTATTAAGCCTACACCCATCATAATCGAAGTAAGTGGAGTTTTAAATTCATGAGAAATTGTAGCTATAAAATCTGTACGCACCTTTTCAAGTTCCTTATATTCTGTTATATTTTTTAAAAGTATCACTATAGCATTAATTTTATTCTCTTTATCATAAACTACAGTTACTATAATATTAAAAAAACAAGTTCTATCATTTACCTTGAGGCTTATTATCTTTTCAGTAATCGGAACTTTATTGTCTACCACACAAAAAATATAATCATATAATTCCATATTTCTAATGGTCTCTAAAAAATGACTATTAATTACATTTTGTTCTAATACTCCGAAAATATTTTCGCAAGACTCATTTAATAATTGAATTTTATAACTAGCATCAAGTACTATTAATGGATCTGTTATACTTTTTACAATTGCAATAGATTTATTTCTCTCTGAAAGTAACTTCCCGGTAGTACTCTGCTCAAATTCGTAAAGCCTATTTGTCATATTATTAAATTCCATTGCAAGCATTCCAATTTCATCCTCATTTATCACAGGTGCTTGTTTATTAATTTCTCCTTGTTTAACTGATTTTATAGTTTCAGTGAGTAGATATATAGGTTTTAAAGACTTATTTGTAAATATAAGCGATATTATTAATCCTATAATTGCAGCTATGGATGAAATTAGTAATATAAAATGCATTGCATTTAATGCATTACTTTTTGCATTATCCCTCCCTTTAAACATAGCTTTCTCATTAAGTTTCGCTAAAATTCCCAAATCGGCTTTAACCTTAACTACAGAGGGATAAATTTTAGAATTGTAAAATTTCATATTCTCTTGGTTTGTGTGAGAAGTTTGATATTCGTGAAATTTTGAGAAAGATTTAACAAACAGAAGATAGTCCTCACTTATTTTATTAGTGTTACTCGCTTCACCAACTTCAGTTATATTAGTTTTTGCAATATTAAGCCACTTATAAAATTCTTCATTGTTATTATAAATAATATCTATTGCACTTTTATTTTCAAAAGCAATATATCTAAGAATTGTCTTATCTTGAGTTTCAATAACCTCAGTCATTTTAGTTGAAGCATCGATACTCTTGTAATTATTTGTTATTAATCCATCTATCTTTCCACCTACTCTGTATATGTTAAAGCTTGAGAGCAGTCCAATCATTACTATAACTAAAACTAAAAACACATTAATAGTTACAATTTTGCTTTTTAATGTTTTAATAAAACACACCCCCTTAAATTCAATATACCCCTTAATTGTATTCTAGTGAACGGGATCTGCAACCACAAGCACATCAATATATTTGGTATCTCTCATTATTGTCCTAACAATTGAACCCCTTAAAATCTCATGAAATCTAGTTCTAGCAGATGGGCCTATAATTATCTGAGTTATATTATTATTTGTTGCAAACTCAATAATAGGTCTTTCACGATGTTTTGATCTTTCCACCTTAAGTTCCACATCAAGCTTCTCACATAACTTTTTTAATTCTTCTAATTTCTTTGACTCTTCTATTCCATAATTATAATGTTTACTTACAGTTAGAACATAAAATTCTGCTTTTAGCATTTTTGCCATTCTATAACCGCGCCTAATTAAGTATTCTGCATTAAAATTAAGATTAACACATACCAATATTTTTTCTTGCGCTCCTATTAATCCAGCTACCTTCTTTTTATTCTTGTATATTACAAGTTTTTCATCCACTTCATTTGCAACTTCTCTTAAGGTAAGTTCTCTTAATGCGGTTAGATTTCCTATTCTAAAAAAGTTATGCAATGCAGCCTCAATTTTATCCTCTGAATAAACTTTCCCATCCTGTATTCGCCCGCGGAGTGCATCAGGCGATACATCTACAACTTCAATTTCATCTGCGATGTCAATAATTTTATCTGGCAACGTTTCTTTAACCTTAACTCCAGTCATTCTACTAACATGATTATTTAGACTTTCTAAATGCTGAATATTAACCGCCGTCATTACATTTATGCCATTATCTAATATTTCTAGAACATCTTCAAAACGCTTTTTATTTCTAGATGTAGGCACATTAGTATGTGCTAACTCATCTATTATAACAAACTCTGGCTTTCGTGCTATAACTCCATCGATATCAAGTTCTTTTAGATTAATTCCTTTATATTTTATTTCTTTTAAAGGAAGAATCTCTAAATGTTTTATTTGTTCTTCTGTTCCCACTCTTCCATAAGTTTCTATTATACCTATTATAATATCTATATTGCTTTTTTTCATATCATTAGCATCATGGAGCATTTGATAACTCTTGCCCACACCTGGAGCACCACCAATATATATTTTTAACTTTCCTCTGCTTTCTTTTTCATAAGCCTCCATCTACTATCACATCCTAAACATATTTTCATTATCAATATAATTTCTGTATAATCATTATATTATGTTTAAATATGTGAATCATTAAATAGTTCATAAATATTATTAAATAATTCTGCTTCATCAAATTTATTTAAGTTCTTATTTACCTCACTTATTAAATTATAAATTTCTTTGTTATAAGGGTTTGTTCCGAGTACTATTTTTAAAGTATTATGTGCTTCTTCAAATTTTCCCTCTTCAAGCAACTTCTTTGATTTTGCTATTAATATCTCTTCTTCTAAATCTTTCGAACTTTCAACAAAACTTTTATCAAGGTTTTCGTTTGAAGTAAATATTTCTTCTAAAACAGAAGTAACTCTATCTGGCGAAAATGGTTTCTGAAGGTAAGCTGCAGCTCCAAGTTTTGTACAATCAACAGCATTTTTTACCGTAGCAAATGCAGTCATAATAATAACGGGACAATTAAAACCCATATCGCGGATTATCTTTAATACCTCAGTTCCGCTCATTTCCGGCATTCTTATATCCAAAAATATTATATCAATACTTTGCTTTTCTTCTTTTAATATATCTATAGCTGATTTACCGGAATCCGCAGTAAGAACTTTGTAACCTTTTAGTTCAAGACATGTGGTTAATAACATTCTTATATTTTTTGTATCGTCTATTACCAAAACCTTTTTCATATTATTCACCTACCTCATTAATTTTATTGTTCACATAAATCTAAGATTGTACTAAAATAATTACATTATATAATAAATATTTTCCTTTTTAAAGTGTGCCTTTGCTTTTTAATATATTAGCTATATCTAAATTAGCTTTTAATACATTCACTCTTGGTTCCCCAAATATGCCTAAAGTTCTTCCTTGTGTATTGTTTAATATAATATTATTTAAATCTGTTGAGCTAATATTAGTAGCCTTTGCAACAGCTGATACCTGTATCTTAGCAGACTGGGGACTAATATTAGGATCAAGTCCTGAAGCAGAACTTGTTAACAAATCAGTAGGTACATCTCCTGCTTTTAACCCAGGATGACTTTTTAAAAAATCACCCATATCTTTTCTTACTCTATCTATTAAAACAGGATTTGATGGGCCAAGATTAGACGACCCAGAAGTTACACCTGTATATGCAATATTACCTTTACTATCAGGCTTCAAATCTGCTTTTGTATAGGTATTATAATTAGAATTTGAAACTCTAGAGCGAAAAAACCTTTTATCAGTAAAACTTTGCCCTATAAGCCCTGAGCCAACCTCTTTCCCATTAAAACTAACAATACTTCCATTAGCCTTTTTATTAAATAACACTTGGCTTATTCCAGTCATAGCTAGGGGGTATATTAAACCACATATAACAAAGAGTACCACACTTAATAATACCGATTTTTTTAACATATCTTTCATTTCTATCTCTCCTCATATAAAACCTCAGATTATCCTAGGTTTAGAATTCTAAGTAACGGCGTAACTGCTAAATCTAATAGTTTAATTCCTACAAATGGAGCAATAAGTCCACCTAATCCATAAATTAATAGATTTCTGCGAAGTAAGGCTTCTGATTTCATTGGTGTATATTTTACACCTTTCATTGTTATAGGAATTAAAGCTGGAATTATTATAGCATTAAATATTAAAGCTGATAGTATAGCACTATGAGGCGTTGATAATCCCATAATATTTAGTACATTCATCCGTGCTATTCCTACTGCAAACATAGCAGGAATAATTGCAAAGTATTTTGCTACATCATTTGCTATACTAAAAGTAGTGAGCGCTCCTCTTGTTATAAGGAGTTGTTTACCAATTTCTACAACCTCTAATATTTTTGTAGGATCTGAATCAAGATCAACCATATTTGCGGCTTCTTTAGCTGCTGTAGTTCCACTATTCATTGCAATTCCTACATCTGCCATAGCTAGTGCTGGGGCATCATTTGTTCCATCCCCTGTCATAGCAACAAGCTTACCTAAATCCTGCTCTTTTTTAATTACAGCGATTTTATCTTCTGGCTTGCATTCTGCTACAAAATCATCTACACCAGCCTCCCTTGCTATAGTTGCTGCAGTAAGAGGATTATCTCCAGTACACATAATAGTTTTAATACCCATTTCGCGAAGTCTTGCAAACCTTGCTGTAAGACCAGGTTTTACGGTATCTTTTAAGTAAATAACACCAAATATCTCATTTCCAACGCAAACAGTAAGTGGTGTACCACCGGCACTAGCAACTCTTATTACAGCAGCTTCTAAATCTGTAGGAGCTTTTCCATTGATTTTCTCCACATATTTAATTATAGAATCTGATGCGCCTTTTCGAATTTGGACTCCATTTGATAGGTTCATACCGCTCATTCTTGTCTGCGCCGTAAACTCTACAAATTCAGCATCTTTATAATCATCTTCATTAATTGAAACTCCTTGTTTCTTTGCAAGTTCAATTACTGACTTGCCTTCTGGAGTTGTATCTTTTATAGATGAAATTAAAGCTTCAGTCCTAAGCTCTTCTAAAGTATGTCTTCCCACCGGTATAAATTCAGCTGCAAGTCTGTTACCATAAGTTATTGTTCCAGTTTTATCAAGAATCATTGTATCTACATCTCCACAAGCCTCGACAGCTTTACCTGACATTGCAATTACATTAAATCTTGTTACTCTATCCATTCCTGCTATTCCGATTGCTGAGAGAAGTCCTCCGATAGTTGTAGGAATAAGACAAACAAGTAGTGCTATAAGTGTGGATACCTGAATAGTAACTTTAGAGTAGTTAGCCATAGGATATAAAGTTACTATAACAATTAAAAATATTATTGTTAAAGCTACAAGTAGCGTACTTAACGCAATTTCATTTGGCGATTTTTTCCTTGAAGCACCTTCAACCAATTTAATCATCTTATCTAAAAATGATTCTCCCGGAGTTACTGTTATTTCAACTTTAAGCCAATCACTAACAACCTTTGTTCCACCTGTTACAGATCCAAAATCACCACCTGATTCCTTAAGTACAGGGGCCGATTCTCCAGTAATTGCAGATTCATCAACTGATGCAAGTCCTTCAATTACCTCCCCATCATTAGGAATAAAATCACCAGTCTCAACAAGAACTATATCTCCCTTTTTTAGCTTAGCAGCATTTATTAATTTAAAATTCCCTTTTGAATCTAATAATTTTGCAATTGCATCCGTTCGGGACTTTTTTAAACTTTCGGCTTGAGCTTTTCCTCTTCCTTCAGCCACTGCTTCAGCAAAATTTGCAAACAGAACTGTAATAAGTAATATAAATGATACAAGTCCATTGTATCCTCTAATATTTTCACCTTTATCACCAAATACATATGGGAAAAAGGTTAGAAATAAAGTTATTACAAACCCAATTTCAACTACAAACATTACAGGATTTTTCATCATGTATTTAGGATTTAATTTTATAAAAGCACCCTTAATAGCATCTTTGAGTATATCCCCAGTTATAATTTTTTTCTTACTCATAATATATCCAAGCCCCTTTCTAATGACCTAGCATTAAATGTTCTGCTATAGGTCCGAGTGTAAGTGCTGGCAAGAATGTCAAAGCACCTATTATTATTACAACACTAATTAAAATCACTACAAATATGCTATTATCTGTTCTAAATGTAGCCATAGTTTCAGCAGCAGCATGTTTAGATGCAAGAGAACCTGCAACAGCCAGTAGTATTATTATTGATAAATATCTTCCAAGGAGCATCACAATACCAGTTGTAGTATTCGCAAACATTGTGTTTCCATTGAAACCTGCAAATACTGAACCGTTATTGGCCGCCGCCGATGTAAATTGATAAACTGTTTCAGTTAGTCCATGAAAGCCCGAATTTGTTATTGAGCTAAGTCCCATTTTTGTTGAAAGTGCCACAGCCGATGGAAATAATATTATAAATGGATGCACTAGTATTGCAAGTGCAATCAGTTTTATCTCTTTACCTTCTATTTTCTTACCTAAAAATTCAGGTGTCCGTCCAACCATTAACCCTGCAATAAATACTGTGATTATTGCATACATCATCATATTCATAAAACCTACACCTTTACCACCAAAGACTACATTGAGCATCATATTCCATAATGGTACAATTCCTCCCAGTGGCATTAGTGAATCATGCATAGTATTCACAGTTCCAGTGGTAAAAGCAGTTGTAATAGTAGTAAATAATGCTGATGCTGCGATTCCAAATCTAACCTCTTTACCTTCCATATTACCCATAACTTGACTTAGCCCAACATGGGCTAAATTCGGATTTCCAGCTTTTTCTGACATGTATATAATAGGAATCATCATTACAAGTAGGACCCCCATTGTAATAAAAATCATTAAGCTTTGTTTTTTATTTTTAAGCATTAATCCAAAGGCAATAACTAATGCTCCAGGTAATGCCATCATTGAAAGTAATTCAACTAAATTTGAAAAGGCCGTTGGATTTTCAAAAGGATGTGCAGAGTTTGCATTAAAGAACCCTCCACCATTTGTTCCTATATGCTTTATTGATTCAAGGGATGCAACTGGTCCCATTGCAATATCTTGATATTTACTTTCTATTGTTGTTATAGTTTTATTAGGGGCAAGAGTTTGAGGTACTCCTTGCGATACTAAAATCACTGTAACAAATATTGATAATGGAAGTAAAATTCTTGTAATTATTCTTGTCATATCTACGAAAAAATTGCCAAGTGTCCTTTTTTTGCCAATAATTCCTCTCATAAATGCACTTGCAGCAGCAAAACCAGTAGATGCAGATGTAAACATTAAAAAGGTCATTACTCCCATCTGACTTAAATAAGATACTCCTGATTCTCCAGCATAACCTTGTAGATTAGTGTTTGTTATAAAACTTATAGCTGTATTAAATGATAAATCTGGTTTCATTGCTGTTATATTATTAGGATTTAGAAAGAGTAAATTTTGTATTCTTAAAATAATATAAGCACATAAGCACATTATTGCATTTGATATTATTATTGCGAGGATATATGTTTTCCAGTTCATTTCCTCATTCTTTATTCCAGTTACTTTAAAAATTAAATTATCAACTTTGTTAAGCAATGGATCTACAAAACTTTTTTCTCCACTTAGAACATAGTAGACATATCTTCCTAAAGGAATAATAATTAAAACGAAAATAATTAACGGTATAATAATTTGTATAACATCCATTTAATAGACCTCCTTGTGAAATGTCGTTAAACTTTTTCTGGATTTAAAAGTGCATAAAACAAATAAAGAAACAGCAATATTATAATTATTATTAACCCAACCATATACATCCTCCCTTAATAAAACTAAATCTTTTAATTTTTGCTATTTACTGCAATATCGCATAAAGAGATTATAATCCCTATTAGGATTTTACTACAGCTTCGATAAAGCTCGCTTAAAATGTTCTTGCATCCATTTTTGCTCATTATAACAAACTATATGCTCCGCTCATACTTCTACCTCTATTATTGACGCTTCTCCTTGCTATTACGTTTATTATTTAATTTTGAAATTAACTTAATGTAATTAATAAAAAAATAAGACAGGCAAGAGATTTCTCTTTTGCCTGTCTATTTAATATATTTATGTATAAAATACATTTTTTAATAATTCTACACTAACTGAGATTATATAACATCATATATGATAACTATCAAACATTACATATCTTCGTTTTTTTGTTATACTATTATTGGAGCTGTACAAACTAACTCTACAATAAGCTTATGAGGAGATTAATAAAATGAAAGATTTTGCATTTATATCCGATTTTGATGGAACCCTTACTAAAAAAGATTTTTATAAAATATTATCTGATACATACTATAAAGAAGAACTTTCACCCATATTTAAGTCTTGGAAAAATGGAGAAATGAAGGACAGAGAATATTTGAACTATGTTTTTAATAACGTTAATAGAAATGAAGAAGAGCTTCTCGAAGATATTTTAAATATTGCCTTTGATCCTACCGCTATTGCTTTCATTGATAAGGTTAAAGCTGCTGGTGGAGATTTTATTATTATAAGTGCAGGAACAAATTATTACATAGATAAGGTACTTGAAAAAAATCATATAGAAGGGGTAGATGTTTATTCAAATAAGAGTGTTTTCAAAGACAATGGAATTCACTTTGATTTAAATGAACATGATGAATTTTACTCAGACTTATATGGCATTGATAAATTAATTGTTGTTGAAAAATTAAAAGTTAATTATAAAAAAATTTTTTATGCCGGTGATAGTACCCCTGATCTTAAACCTGCATTAATTTCTGACGCTGTTTTCGCTAAAGGAAAATTAGTAAATCTTTTGAAAGAAAAAAACAAAGATTTTATAGAATTTGAAAATTTCTCAGAAGTTTGGGATAAGTTAAAGATACACTTATAAAAAATACACTTATTTACCTAACATTTTGCTTAAGTAAATAAGTGCATTTTATTTTAAATTTTCTACATTATTAGTCTATGTAAACTTCTCTTAACATCTTAATTTCTTTTGCATGTCCTTCTAATTCATTAGGTGTTTCTAAATAAAATGGTAAATGTCGCAGCTTCGGATGGTTAATAATTCTAGTAATCGCCTCTATTCCGATAGATCCTTCGCCTATTGTTTCATGACGATCTTTATGACTTTCAAATGGATTTTTGCTATCATTTAAATGAATTGCATATAACTTATCAAGACCTATAATTTTATCAAATTCATTTATGACTCCATCTAGATTATTAACTATGTCATAACCAGCATCATATACATGACAAGTATCAAAGCATACACCCATTTTCCCATCTAGTGTAACTCCATCAAGTATTTGTTTTAATTCTTCAAAAGTCCTACCTACTTCTGTTCCTTTACCAGCCATTGTTTCAAGAAGTACAGTAGTTGTTTGTTCTGGCTTTAGTATAGAATTTAGCATATTTATAATATATTCTATTCCAATCTGCGTACCTTGTTTTACATGACTTCCTGGATGGAAATTATAAAAGCTGTTTGGAAAAAATTCCATCCTTTTTAAATCATCTTCCATAATCATTCTTGCAAAATCTCTTGTTTTCACATCAGCAGAGCATGCATTTAATGTGTATGGAGCATGTGCTAGAATTGTAGCAAATTTGTTTTCTTTTAGTATTTCGAGAAGCGCCACTACATCATTTGGATCAATATCTTTTGCTTTACTACCACGA
This sequence comes from Clostridium estertheticum subsp. estertheticum, assembly GCF_001877035.1. Classification (NCBI taxonomy): domain Bacteria; kingdom Bacillati; phylum Bacillota; class Clostridia; order Eubacteriales; family Clostridiaceae; genus Clostridium; species Clostridium estertheticum. Next base: position 3,769,294 of record NZ_CP015756.1, read on the forward strand.
GGATTTCTAGTAAAAAACTGGAATGTATTTGCTCCTATGCTAAGAGCATCTTCCCCCATAGCCTTATAACCTTTAGATACCGATAAATGACAACCTATATTTAACATACTTATTCCTCCAATAAAAACTTATAAATATATCTTACCCTATTCTACAATAATTAAGTCTTTTGTATAATGGTTTAATACCTCACAACCATCCTTAGTAACTATTACTAAATCTTCAATACGAACCCCAACGTCACCTGGTAGATAAATACCTGGTTCAATTGAAAAAATTTGTCCTACCTGAACTTTATCAGTATTCGAAGCGGAAACATCTCCAAAGTCATGTACTTCTATTCCTATTGAATGTCCTAATCTATGTGTGAAATATTTTCCATAACCTTTCTCTGTAATATACTCTCTAGCCGCAGCATCGATATCACAAAATCTAACTCCCGCTTTAACTTTGGCAATTCCTCTTTTATTTGCTTCCTTAACAATGTTGTAAACTTCTCTACTGTGGTCTGATACTGTTTTATAAAAAACAGTCCTAGTCATATCTGAGCAATATGAATCTTTTTTGCATCCGATATCAATAACTATACTGTCACCTTCTTTAACTTTTGACTCATCCATTTCATGATGAGGGTCAGCAGCATTTGCACCATAACCTATAATTGGGTCAAACGAATGTCCCTGAGTGCCCATATCATCCCATATATCTGAAAGTAACTTTCCCATCTTTTTTTCAGAATATTTTTTAGGAATGAGTTTTATCATTTTATCAACAGCAATATCATTTAGTTTTGACGCCGCTCTCATTAAATCTTTTTCATTCTCATCCTTACACATTCTCACCCTATCTAAAATCTCAGATCCATTAACAAATGTGCTACCGCCTTTGAGCTTCATTAACTTTATTAAGAAATGAGCTGGCCAATTTTTATCTATACCCATTGGCGCATCTTTATCAATGTTTTTTGCAAGAATTTCTACTGGATTCTGAGTATCATTAAACCATATTTTTTCTACACCTAAATCTTCATTTATAGGGAATAACTCATTAATAAACAATTTATTTTGTCCATCTAAATTAATATAGAGCACAATCATTCTCTCTCCAGATAAAATCCATTTCCCTGTAAGATAGAATATAGCCGCAGGATCAGAAACTATCATTTGAGGTATTTTATCTTTTGCCATAATTTTCAAAACTTTGTTAAGTCTTTCCTTTAACATTAAAATCCCTCCTAATATATTGTGTTATCCTACTTTCAATCTATCATAAAATTTAAATAATGTACATGGTTTTTCATATATTTAAATGAACTCAACATTTAAAACAAAAAAGGCCCCACTAAGCCTTCTCTACTTTTAGTGAATTTATATTAAGATAATTTAATATTTATTTTAATTTCTCCATTTACCAAACAGTAGGCTGTATCCTCTTCAACCTTTATATATACATCTAAAGTCTTAAGTTCTGTAATCTTATGAGATTTTGTCCATTCTTTATATACTTCTTCTAGTATTGTTCCTTTTGAAATCTCTTTACCCTGATATTGCACATATAAACCAACATCAATTTTCTTAGATATTGTTCTTTTAGCTGCTGTCTTTTTTACAGCAGTAGTTACCTTCTTGGCTTTTGATTTAACATTTTTTGCAACATCTTTTACCCCGTTAATAGTCTTTTCAACATTTTCTTTTGTGACATCAGACACTATTGTTATTGCCTCTTCTGTTCCCTCACTAGTAGCTTTTTTATCAGAAGCTAGAGTATTATCTTTTTCCATATTATTTACCTCCATTTATAAAAATTTTATATGCTACTTACTATATTCTATATTTATTTTATAAACCCTTTTTTTAGGATAATATTGTAAATATCATAGTATTAATTTATGTTATTCTTTACTTTAAACTATAAAATTTTATGATTAATTTGCTTAAGATTTACATTCACACTTGATAAGCTGTGGAATATATTAAAGTACACCTATAACTTAATTAATTTCACAAATATGCATTAGGAATTACATTGCCTCTATGTGATCCTATAATGCTAAGCTAGCCTAATACTTAAGTTAAAGTATAAGATTCTTATTAGAGTGCCCGATTAATTTACTTTAGTAAACTCTTAAACTTTTACTTACTAAATAAGGAGGTTGTTTATATGAGTCATAGACATAACAATAATTGTTGCTGTAAACCTGTTAGTTGCTGTAAACCAGTTTGCAACTGTGAAAATAACTGTGGAAATGGATGTGGTGGTGGCTTCGGTAATTGCGGAGCTGGCAGTGGCATTTGGATACTTCTATTACTATTAGGTTGTGGCGGCATCGGCGGGCGTGGTGGACGTGGCTGCGGCGGTGGCTTTGGCGGATTCTTTTAGTTAGTTTAAAAAGGCACTTCTAATAATATTATTAGAAGTGCCTTCATTCATTTATTTATTTATTTATTTATTTATTTATACATAAGTTCCAATTCTTTTTGAACTTCATCATTTTCTACGAATTCATCATAGGTCATTATTTTATCCATTAATCCCTTAGGAGTAATTTCTATTATTCTATTTGCAACTGTTGCAATTAGCTGTGAGTCATGAGAAGTTAGTAGCATGGTTCCAGTATAGCTAGTTAATCCATTGTTTAAAGCGGTTATAGACTCTAAGTCTAAATGGTTAGTAGGTTCATCAAGAATTAATACATTAGCATTACTAAGCATCATTTTAGATAACATACATCTAACCTTTTCTCCACCAGACAACACACTAGCTTTTTTAAGAGCTTCTTCTCCTGAGAAAAGCATTCTACCTAGGAAACCTCTAATAAAGCTTTCAGCCTTATCCTCAGAGTACTGACGAAGCCAATCAACTAATGTACAATCTACTCCATTAAAATATTCAGTGTTATCTTTTGGTAAATAGGCTTGAGTTGTAGTAATTCCCCATTTAACTTCACCACTATCAGGCTCCATCTCTCCCATTAATATCTTAAATAATGTAGTTTTAGCTATTTCATCAGCTCCTGTAAATGCAATCTTATCTCCCTTACTAACTATAAAAGATACGTTATCAAGGAGAATTTCTCCATCCACAGTTTTACTTAAATTTTCAACTGTTAATAAATCATTTCCAGCTTCTCTTTCCGGTTTAAAACCAACAAACGGATATTTACGAGAAGAAGGTTTTATATCATCTAAAGTCAATTTATCTAATTGCTTTTTACGAGAAGTAGCTTGCTTTGCTTTAGACGCATTAGAACTAAATCTTGCAATAAAGTTCTGAAGTTCTGCAATTTTTTCCTCTTTTTTCTTATTTTGATCCTTAGCCATTTGAAGGGCTAACTGACTAGACTCATACCAAAAATCATAATTTCCAACAAATAATTGAATTTTACTAAAATCTATATCCGCAACATGAGTACATATTTTATTTAAAAAATGTCTATCATGAGAAACAACTATGACAGTACTCTCGAAATTTAGCAAGAAACTTTCAAGCCAATTTTTAGATTTTATATCCAAGTTATTTGTAGGCTCATCTAGTAATAGAATATCAGGTTTTCCAAATAGTGTTTGGGCAAGAAGAACCTTGACCTTTTCTGATCCTGTTAGTTCCTTCATTTTTTTATTTTGAAGATCTTCATTTATTCCAAGTCCCATGAGTAGTGTTGAAGCTTCTGATTCTGCTTCCCATCCATTAAGTTCTGCAAATTCACCTTCTAGTACTGAAGCTCTAATTCCATCTTCATCCGTAAAATCTGATTTAGCATATAATTCATCCTTCTCTTTCATTATCTCAAACAATCTTACATGTCCCATCATTACTGTATTAAGAACTTCATTTTCATCAAATTCAAAATGATCCTGTTTTAAAACTGCAAGTCTTTCTCCTGGTGTTATGAAAACTTCACCTGTATTTGCTTCAATTTCGCCTGATAATATCTTAAGAAATGTTGATTTACCAGAACCATTAGCGCCAATTAATCCATAACAATTACCAGGATTAAATTTTATATTAACATTATCAAATAATTTACGTGCACCATATCTTAAACTTATATTATTTGTACTAATCATATATTTATATATACCTCCATATTAACTGAAAATTCCACACATACCATATGTAGTCTTTTCACAAAAAATTTTAATTTAATTATATCATAAACCACTAAGTTATTATACCACATGCAAGGAAACTAGGCTATTGCTATTTATTATCAGTTCTAGTATTATGGCTTGCATTCCTATCTTTAGCTATAATTTGGGGTTCAGTAATCTCCCCCCTATGGATTTCTTTTTGAGTAATTTCTATATTAAAATCTCTTTCATAGTTTTTAATAAGATCTAGTTCTCTCTCTACAGCTATTGATAGTGCTAGGCCATACTCTCCCATTCTTCCTGTTCTACCTACTCTATGCAAATAGTCTTTCGAGTTTTCTGGTATATCAAGATTAAATATATGGGATACTCCTACTATATCAAGACCCCTAGCTGCTAGATCAGAAGCCACTAAGAGTTGGATTTTGCCTTCATTGAAATCTTCAAGTGCTTTCTTTCTATTTTCTTTTTCAGATGATCCATGTATTCCCTCTACTTTTAAATTATGATATCTAAGTTTTGAAGTTGTAATCTCTACCTCATCACTTTTATTTATAAATATTATTGCCTTAGAAGGTTTAGTAGCACTTATAAGTTTCCGTAGAAGCTCAATTTTATCTCTTCTTTCTACTACAAAATATATGTGCTCTATATTTGGGTTTACAACACTTTTATCTCCTACTTTAATAACCTCGGGATTCTTCATTAAAGTTTTAGCAATTTCAACTACTTTAAGTGAAATCGTAGCAGAAAATAGCATTATCTGTCTATCACGAAGTGTAGTTTTTATTATGGCCTTTACTCCATCTATGTTATTCTCATCTATCATCCTGTCGCCTTCATCTATTACTATAGTTTTGACAAAGTGTGATTTTAGTTTCTTCATTGTTATAAGTTCTAAAATTCTTCCAGCAGAGCCTACTAATATATGAGGTTTTTGCTTAAGGGACTCGAGTTGCCTTTTAATATTAACATTTCCTATTATACTAGTTGATCTAACTTCACTCCTTGAGTTAACTGATAACAATTCCACCTGCTTATATATTTGCATTGCAAGCTCATGAGTTGGCGCAAGTATAATTGCTTGAATATCCTTTGATGTTACATCTATTTTTTGAAATATAGGTAATAAGTAAGCTAAAGTTTTGCCAGTACCGGTTTCTGACTCTCCTATGATGTCCGCGCCATCAAGTCCCATTGGTATAGCCTTTACTTGGATCTCTGTAGGACTTTCAATGCCTTGTTTAATAAGACCTTCTATAAGATTTTGTTCTAATCCTAGTTCATTAAATAATTTTTCCATGTTTTCTCCTTTTCTCTAAGAAATCTTATTGTTAGCGTATTTAAATATTGTTGCTTTTATAGCTAGATAATCTATTTCTTCTGGTAATTCTTCTTTAATAGGTCTGAGCTTTGCTGCTCCGATTTTCGCTATAACCTCAAGGATAAGTGCTTCCTGGTTTTTTGGAATAAAATCATCTAAATTAACATCAAAACCCTCAGCTGCACATTTAAATATATGTTCTTGCACTGTCAGGCTTTTAAGTTTCCTCTCGCTTATTATCTCCTCTATGCTTTTACCATCCTTATACATGTTATATGTAATAATATAACTTGGCACCTTGTCTTCATTTTTAGGGTCTCGCTCAATCGCACTCTCCGTTTTACCGCCATCCTCTTCATTATATAGTATTTCTGTCTTAATTTCTATATTGTTTTCATTCATATATTTTTTAATAACTTGAATAAATTCCTCTCCATACTTATTAAGTTTAGATTCCCCTACACCTTTTATGTTTAGCATTTCTTTTTCATTTACTGGGAAATATTCGCTCATCTCTCTTAGTGCACTGTCTGCAAATACAATATATGGTGGAACTTTTTCACGTTCAGAAATTTCCTTACGCAAGCTGCGCAATATTTCAAATAAACCAGTGTCCTTAACAACTTTTGCTTTCTTTTTATCAACTTTTTGATATACTTTTTCTTTGTTTTTAAGTACGAGTACTGCTCTTTCTTTTAAATGAACCACTGGGAACTGCCCATCTGCAAGTGACAAATATTCTTCTGCTGTAAGCACATTTATAAGATCTCTTATCTCTTTCACCGTATATTGCTTTATTATCCCATAGGTCGATAATTTATCAAATCCAAGTTCCAAGACCTTTTTATTTTTAGATCCACGCAGAACATCTGCAATTAATGAAGTACCATACCTCTCCTTCATGCGAAGGATGCAAGAGAATATTTTTTGTGCCTCTATAGTTATATCTACAAGTTCACTCTCATCATTGCAGGTACTACAATTATCACATTTATCTTGAACATTTTCTTCCCCAAAATACTCTAAAATAAACTTTCGTAAACATCTTGTCGTATGTGAATAATCCACCATAGCTTGAAGTTTTTTATATTCATTTACTTTTCTTTCAGGTGCTACTGTGCTTTGTTCTATAAAAAACTTTTGGAGTAGGACATCCGCCGCTGAAAATAACAATACACATTCACTTGGCTCACCATCACGCCCGGAGCGTCCTGCTTCTTGGTAATATGCTTCCATGCTTTTTGTTAAATTATAATGGATTACATATCTAACGTTTGATTTATCTATTCCCATACCAAAAGCATTAGTAGCTATAATTATGTTGATATCATCATACAAAAACTTTTCCTGATTTTGCTTTCGCTCTTCGTCGTTTAGTCCTGCATGATATTTACCTACATTATATCCTTTTTTATGTAGCAGCTCATAAAGATTATTTGTTTCCTTCCTTGTAGCTGTGTAAATTATCCCCACTTTGTCTTTATTGTCCTCAATGTATTTCATTACAAAATCTCTTTTATTTTCACCACGGATAACCGTAAAGCTTAAATTTTCTCTATTAAAACCAGTTACATAGACATCAGGCTCTCTTAATTTTAATAGCCTTATAACATCTATTCTTACGTCCTGCGTTGCCGTGGCCGTAAATGCTGCTATAATTGGTCTTTGTGATAATTTATCAATCAAACTAGAAATTGCTGCATAACTAGGCCTAAAATCATGTCCCCATTGTGATACACAATGAGCTTCATCCACTGCTAAAAGCGATATTTTTAATCTATTTAACATATTACAGAAAAAGTCTGACTCTAGTCTTTCTGGTGCAACATAAAGGAGTTTAAACTCGCCGCTTGCTACCTTATCAATTCTTTCATTCACTTCATTAATACTTAATGAGCTATTTATATATGTTGCAGCTATCCCTATACTATTTAAGGTATCCACTTGATCCTTCATAAGCGATATAAGTGGTGATATAACAAGTGTTACCCCTTCTAGCATTAAAGCAGGTATTTGATAACACACTGATTTTCCTGCTCCTGTAGGCATTACAGCAAATGTATCTTTCCCATTTAATATGCTATCTATTACATCTTCTTGTCCTTTTCTGAAATTATCATATCCATAATACTTTTTTAATTTTTCTTGTGCTTCACGCAACATATATTTCTTCCTCTCATACGTAATAATTGCTTACAACAGTATAACATTATTTTAAGGATTTTGTACCCTTATGATGATGAACTTTGAATTTGACTTATATATAAATGTAAAAATAGACTTACTCTTTTATTTTAAAAACATAAGAGTAAATCTATAAAATTTTTATCCCCAAAACATTTTCAGCTATAGCTAAAACTTCATTAAAGTGAAAAGGTTTAGTAATGTACTTATCGCACATTACTTGTCTTCCTCTATATTTGTCATCTTCTCGCCCTTTGGCTGTTAAAAGCACTATATATATACCTTGTAGCTTTAATTCTTTTTTCACTATATTACATACCTCATATCCATTTATTGTAGGCATCATAATATCTAAAAATACCAAGCTAGGCATCTCTCTTTTAATAATATCCAAAGCTTGCTTTCCATCTTCGGCTAAAAGTATTTCTACATCTCTCTCTTTAAAATCTTCGAGTATCTCCTCTAGTAATAATCTATTATTAACTTCATCATCTACTATTAATATTTTCTTCATTTATACCTCTCATCTCTTATCATAAATAACAATAATCACATATTAAGTATTCTTCTAAACTCTTTAACGTAGTGTCTACTTACAGGAACTTCCTCTTTCCAGTCTTCTATTTGAAGTACAAAAGTACTATTAAACCATGGTACTATTTTATAAATTCTATCTAGATTTACCAAATAACTTTTATGACTTCTAAAAAAGTTCTGATTAATCAACTTATTTCCTAATTGGTTTAACGTATAATTTGTTGTATACGTGGCCTTTCTAGTAAATGCAAACACTTCTCTATTAATTACTGTGCAATATAATATGTCTTGTGGATGTACAAGAAAAATACATTCATCCTTCCAAAGTGCTAACTTTACCATACCTGCATTTGATATTTTTTCTAAAAGAACTCTTTGTTCTAAAAGCACTCTTTGTTCTAAACGTATATTTTTACTACAATTATGACTTCCCTCTATCTTATCCATAGTGAGAGCTAATCTTTTCTCTGAAAATGGTTTCAAAACATAATCAATAACATTAATTTCAAAAGCTTTTATAGCATATTTATCAAATACTGTGGCAAATATAATATTCACTGAAAAATCCAAATTACATATCTCCTTAGCCAATGTAATACCATCAATTTCTGGCATTTCTATATCTAAAAAAATAATTTCGGGTTTAGATTTCTTTATGAATTCTAAAGCTGTTAAGGGACTTAAAAACTTACCTATAATTTCTATTTCACTCCTTCTACTTAGAATGAAACTTAATTCATCCAAAGATAATTGTTCATCATCTACTAAAACTACTCTTAACATATAAACCTCCACCCATACTAAAATTTCATCATACTCGTAATAATGCATTGTTACAATTTTACTTCGCTATAAAAATATTGTCAATTCAATGCTATAATTAATTTTTTTGTCAAGATATATAATAATAAATCAAACAAATTTTATATATTCAATAGGTATATACAAGGTTGTATATGTTCCAATTAGCAATGTACTAATCACTTCCAACTTGGCATTATATAAATCTTTATATAATGAATTTAGGTTTGAAGTAGATCCCTGATTTTCACCATTTAATATTTGTTCTATTTGAAACTGATCCATTCCAACACCATCGTCTTTAACTCTTATTACTATTTCTTCCATTTGCCTTTTAATCATAAAAGTTATAGTACCACCATGAGTTTTTTTTAAAATTCCATGTTTAATTGAGTTATCTATTAAATTGTATAATGAGTCTTTAGGTATTAAAAAATTTATATCTTCTTCTATGTAATACTCACAATTCAATCTATCTCCAAATCTGACCTTTTGAATATATAAATATGATTTTATGTATTCTACTTCTTCCTGCAATAGTATACTTTCATCTGTTACATTAAAATTAAATCTCAAATAATTACTAAGTTCTAGAACAACATTCCTAGCTTCTTCAGGATTTTGCCTACAAAGTGATAATATACTATTTAATGTATTAAAGATGAAATGTTGGTTAATATAAGGTACTTTTGGTTTCATTTCCTTTTCATCTTCAATATTCTTTAATTTGCTAGGCTTCTTTGTTTTATTTACTTCCATTGATTTTTCTCCTTATAAATATTTATAAAAACATTATTTTCTATTCATTAAATATATCGTTGATTTATATATATACCTTAGTTACATAGCCCTAATATTAAAAATTTAATCTTTACTCATTAACTACTGGACATTTACAAACTATTAACCTACTATTAATTAAGAGATTCGAATTAAGTTACATAAATTTAGAGGAGGTTTTTAATTATGGCAACTGCACATTCATTTGACGTAGTATCCGATGTAGATATGCAAGAAGTAGATAATGCAATAAATCAAGCATTAAAGGAAATTAAACAAAGATATGATTTTAAAAACACTATTACTGAAATCAAGTTAGGTAAAGAAGATATTAAAATAATTTCTGATGATGATTTTAAATTAAAGTCCGTTATAGAAGTTCTTATAGCGAAATTGATTAAAAGAGGAATATCTGGAAAAGCATTAGACCTTGGTAAACAAGATGTTGCTACTTTAGGTTCTGCAAGACAAACAGCTAAAATTATAAAAGGAATTTCCACAGAAAAAGCTAAAAAGATAATTGCAGAAATTAAATCTAGTAAAATTAAAGTTCAAGCACAAATTATGGATAACCAACTAAGGATTAGTGGTAAGAATCTTGATGATTTACAAGAAGTGATGGCTTTAATAAAATCAAAGGATTTTGATATTGCATTACAATTTACCAATTTTAGATAGTTATATTTAAAAAGACTATCTCAAAGTGATTAAAAATTACTTTGAGATAGTCTTTTTTTTACCCATAAAATCTTACACTAATTGAAAACTATTATGAATATTGTAATAATTAAACTATTTTGTATGTTGTATAAGATAGTATAATAATGTTTAAAATGACATAGCATTATATTTTTTTTGCATAATACGTAAATGATTGCTAATTTTTATTATTTTTTTTAAATATTTTCATAAACCTATTGACGTTTTATGTATTATTTGCTACAATTTAATTATAAATAAGTCGAAAGATGTTCGAGGAGGAAATTAAATGAAATCAACAGGTATTGTAAGAAAAGTGGATGAACTTGGAAGAATTGTTATTCCTATAGAATTAAGAAGAACTTTAGATATAGATATCAAGGACGCTTTAGAAATCTATGTAGATGGTGATCAAATCATTCTTAAAAAATATGAACCAGCTTGTATTTTCTGTCAAAATGCAAGAGATGTTGTAAACTATAAAGGCAAAAACATTTGTAAAGATTGTCTTGCTGAATTAGGTTCAGGTAAATAATTTAGGATATTTTTTCCTAAACTAGGTACAAGCCTAATAAAAAATAATATAAAAAAAGATATCCCTTATAAGGATATCTTTTTTTATGTTCTTAACCTAAACTCGCTACTACACTTTGAGCAAGTTACAATAATTTTGCCCTTGCGTTTTGGCACTCTTAATTTCTGTCTACATTTGGGACAATAAGTTATCATATAATTTCTTTTTTCTTTTAATTGCTCTAATGGCTTATATTTTTTAATTTTAATCTTAAAATTTTTTATATTTTGTTTAAAACTTTGTCTAAAATTTTTAATTTTATAATGAAAATTTCTTTCTATATTTTCATAAACAAATTTTTCATTATTTCTTCCAGACATGTTAGTTGACCTACTTCTCCAAATTGAATAGATAATAAGTGTCGATGCTAAAATCCAAGACCTAGCTACAATCAAAAATATTCCTAGCAATAAGGTTACTTTTGAAAATCTATCCCAACCATAAAGTTCTTTAGAAGATTTAACAAACATTTATACTATTCCTCCTTATTATACTTTTAAATAGATAACAATCTCTAAATTGCCACTCTCATATAGTCTATCACTATAAAGCTTTAATCATTATTAATTTTCTGTAAAAGATACTTGCTGACAACTAATTGCTTATTTAAATTCTATATTCCTTATATTTTGTCGAATGTTTTCGTTATTTTCAGTTTTAAATTTGTTTAAATTAAACTTTTAATAATTCTATTGACTATTTGTGTAATCCATGGTATTCTTAAATCAAGAAATAAGTCGAAACATATTATTAATATACACACAAAAGATAGTTCTTATTTCGACATTAATTGCAAAACTTAAGTACCCCCATAATAAAAGGAAACTATTTATGTCCTATTAATGAACTATTATCGTATTCATGGATATAAATATTTTATGTAGATGTATTTGTAGCTGTTATAAATAAATTAGGTTTCCTTTCTTTATCCCCCCCCAATATATTAATAGATAAACTTTAAGTATAAAAAAAACTTGAGCATTCGCTCAAGTTTTTTTATTTTAAAATGTATTATTTCCAAAAATGACAAATTTCTTCACTTACATGAATATTATTACTAATTATTTGATAATTATTCCATTCTTTTGGAAATAGTCTTCTATACCTTTGATTAAGAAATCTATCATCTATTAAAAGTACAGTTCCTCTATCCTCTTCTGTTCTAATCACTCTTCCTGCTGCTTGTAGTACCTTATTCATACCTGGGTACATATAAGAATATTCATACCCACAATTGCTTTTATTATTAAAGTAATCTTTAATAATTTCACGTTCAAAGCAAATCATAGGATGCCCTACCCCAATGATTATAACGCCAATCAATGCGTCACCTTTTAAATCAATTCCTTCTGAGAAAATACCACCTAAAACTCCAAACCCTAGAATATTATCTTTACTATCTCTATTAAAATCCTTAAGGAACTCTTCCCTAGCCTCTTCAGTCATTGCATTAACTTGAATACTAACTTTCACACTTGGATACATCTTCGAAAACCTATTAAAAACAACTTCCATATATTTATATGACGGAAAAAACACCATGTAATTTCCCTTTTTAGCTATTATAACAGAATATATATATTCTACTATTTTGGGGTAACTATTTTCTCTCCTATTATATTTAGTAGAAATATCCTTAGCTATCATAACTTTAAGTTTGTTTTTATCAAATGGGGAATTTAGCGTTAAATTGTAATCCTCGCTTTGTCCACCTAAAATTTCTTTAAAATATGATAGAGGAAGTAGTGTTGCTGAGAAATATATCACCGATCGCCCTCTTTTGGATGCTTCTCTTAGAAGCTTAGATGGATCTAGGCAAAATATTTTTAACACTACATCATCATCAAAACTTTCTACATAAGTTATATATTTATCATCGTATAGTTCAGCTATTCTTATAAAACTGAGTGAATTAAAATATAACTCTAAAAAGTTATCATATATTTCAGATTTTTCATTTTTAGTTAGCCATATTTCTAATATCTTAGTAAGCCTTGTAAGAAGATTATACACTTCTACGGGTTCAGATTCTTGTTTATAATACCCATCTTCATTGCACATTTTTTTCATGTTTAACATAAAAGAATTTAACTTACTTAATATTTTATACATTTGGTCATTTTTTCCTTTTATATCTTTTTTCAATTGTAGAAGTAACTTTTTATGAATTTGGGATGAAAACATCTCTCTTGCCCTATCTACTAGGTTGTGAGCTTCATCAACCAATATAGTATAATCGCCCTTGTTATCAGTAAAGAATCTCTTTAAGTAGACCCTAGGGTCAAATACATAATTATAATCGCATATAACACAATCAGCCCATATTGTTAAATCTAATGAAAATTCAAAAGGACATACATTATGTTTATTCGAATACATCTCAATTATATCTCTACTAAACGTATTTTCATTCTTCAATATATCAAAAATGGCATCATTAACCCTATCGAAATGTCCTTTTGCAAATTTACATTGTTCTGGATTACATGCACTGCCCTTACTAAAACATACTTTATCCTTTGCAGTTATTGTAATGGTCTTAAACTCAAGGCCTCTCTCCTTCATTTTATCAAATGCATCCTCTGCAACTTGTCTTGTTATAGTTTTTGCAGTTAAGTAAAAAATTTTTGAGGTATGCCCCTCTCCAATGGCCTTAATGCTTGGGAATAATGTAGATATAGTTTTACCTATTCCAGTGGGAGCTTGCACAAATATTTTTTTGCCTTCTACTATTGTTTTGTATACAGAAACTGCTAGTTCTCTTTGTCCCTCCCTATAACTATCAAAAGGAAACTTTAAATCTTTTATAGTCATGTCACGCTTCATATTCCACTCATTTGTAATATTCGCCCATATAAAATAATTAGAAATAATTTCATCAAAGAACTCTTTGAGTTTATTAATTGAAAAAGCTTTAATAAATCGCTTAGTTTTCTCACTACTTATTTCATAATATGTTAATTGAACATTAATAAGAGTAAGATCGTTTTGTATCCCATATATATATGCATAACACTTAGCTTGAGCCCAGTGGAGATTATTGTAGTCTTCTTTTATAAATTCTATATCTTTAGTAACTGTTTTAATTTCATCTATGGTGACTTTTCCATCTTTTATAAGAATACCATCGGCTCGTCCATCAATTACAATAGTAATATCATTATGTATTGTTATATGTTTTAAACTTACCTCAGATAAATATTCCTCGGAAAGCAAGACAGAATACTTTTCACTATTTTCTTTTTGAATCTTTTGATGTGCTTTGGTACCCTCTACAGCCCTGCTGCTTCCCATAAACCGCATATCCAAATCCCCAGCTCTTAGTACAAACTCTACTAAGTTACGCACAGATATTTTTATGTCTCTACTTTTATCCACAGGTTATACCTTCTTTATTATTTTAGCGACATTTCAGAAGGTAAATCTCACCCTTCTACAAGTGTGAGATTTACCTTCTGAAGTCATTAATATTCAACTCCGAAAGAGATGATTTAACTATTTTTCTGAGATTCTATTTTTTCTACTAATTCATTTAAATATGTCCAACGCTTCATTAAATATTCAGTCTCTACTTTAATAGTTTTTTGAAGCTTAACTAGTTCTTCCAAATATTCAAAGTCACTACTACCAGCGTTAATTTTTTTATTAACATCTACAAGTTCTGATTCCTTCTGCTCAATTGCAGCGTCTATTTCATCAAATTCTTTTTTTTCTTTAAACGTAAACTTCAAAGGCTTATCATTTTTAATGTCTTGATTATCATCCATAGCAACTTCTTTATTATCAAGCTCCTTTTTTTCTTCTATATTCACCTCATTATTACCTTCTAGCACCTCGGGATTTTTTTCTATATATTCTTGATAATCAGTATAGTTTCCAACAAATTGTACTATTTTTGCATTGCCCTCAAAACTAAATATTTTATCAGATACTCTGTCTAAAAAGTATCTATCATGTGATACAGTTATAACAACACCATTAAATCCGTCTAAATAATCTTCGAGTACCGCTAGTGTTTGAATATCAAAGTCATTAGTTGGCTCGTCTAAAAATAATACATTTGGAGCTTCCATAAGAATTCTTAATAAATACAACCTTCGTTTTTCTCCACCTGATAAGCTAGAAATAAAGGAATGTTTCGTATTTTTATCAAATAAAAATCTCTCAAGCATTTGCGATGCTGTAATCTTTTCTCCACTACCTGTAGATATGTATTCTGCACCTTCTCTTATGTATTCAATTGCACGAAGTTTTTCATTCATCTCACCATTTTCCTGATGGAAAAATCCAATTTTCACTGTTTCGCCCCATTCAACGAGCCCTGCATCTTGTTTTAGTACTCCACTTAAAATATTCATTAGAGTAGATTTCCCCATTCCATTAGGCCCTATAATTCCAACCTTATCTCTCCTTGTGAATATATGACTAAAATCTTCAATTAATTTTTTTTCACCAAATGCCTTATATATATGTTCAACATTCATAATTTTTTTACCAAGCCTTGTAGATGCCGAAGATAGTTCTAAGTTGTCACTTGAAGTATCTACTTTTCCATCTTTGAGTTCATCAAAACGGTCAATCCTAGCCTTTTGCTTTGTGCTTCTAGCTTTTGCTCCACGTCTTATCCACGCTAGTTCCTTTTTAAACAAACTCTGCCTTTTTCTCTCTAGTGTATCCACTAAAGCCATTCTCTCAACTTTCTTTTCTAAGTATACAGAATAATTACCATCGTAACTATATAAATTACCCTTGTCTAGTTCAAGAATTTTATTTGTTATTCTATCTAAAAAATACCTATCATGAGTAATCATAAGTAGAGCACCTTTTCTTTTGTTTAAAAATTTCTCTAACCAATCAATTATTTTATTATCCATATGATTTGTAGGCTCATCTAAGATGAGTAGATCTGATGGAGTAATAAGTGCACTACATAAAGCTACTCTCTTTCTTTGCCCACCTGAAAGTTCACCTATACGTTGCTTAAAATCAGTTATCCCGAGCTTTGTTAAAATAATTTTAGCATCATCTTGCACTTGCCATCCATTACATGCATCCATTTTATCATTTAGCCTCATTAATGCATTTAGAGTAGATTCACTTTCTGGATTCTCTTGTAATTTTTCTAAAACTACCTCATATTCCCTTATGACTTTCATAACATCAGTATCACTCTTGAAAATCTGCTCAAGTACTGTAGCTTCTGAATCAAACTCAGGATTTTGAGATAAATACTCTATATTAACCCTATTGCCCTTTATAATTCTGCCCCCATCTGGGACTTCATAGCCAGCTATTATTTTTAAAAAAGTTGATTTTCCAGTACCATTAACACCTATTAATCCCATTTTATCTCCATCACTTATACCTAGTGATACTTTATCAATGAGTATTCTCTCACTATAACTTTTACTCACTTCTTCTATTGTTAACAAATTCATATATGTACCATCCTTTTCATGGCATAACACCATGCTTTAATTATAACTAAATAAATAGCTAAGGTATAGTGGAAATTTTTTTAAAAATTATTCCTCTATCCAAAGATATAAATTGTTTGTGTATTCTTAGTCCCTATCATTAAAAAAGTCGCCTTGCGGCGACACCTTAAACATAATCTTAAATAAAATTTATTTTTTACGTGTAACTAAAAGAGGATTGTTTATTTTCTTTTGTTTAGCCAAACTAATTTGATATTCTATCAACTTGTTTTGAGAATCAATTATCTTATACTTATAAGACTGAAGCTTAAATTTCATTTCTTTATTTTCTGTTTTAATGCTTCTATTTTCTTCACTAGAAATTTTATTGATCTCTTTCATACCTTCTAATTGATGTTGCATATCTATATTTTCCTGCTCTAGGGTTTTTACATATTCAGTTTTTTCTATATGTTTACATTTATTAAGCAATTCCTGATTGTAATCTTCCATATGGCTTAACTGTTTTTTTAAATCTTCCAACTTAACTGTCAATTCCTTATCATGTTTATCTAATTCTTCACCCTTAGCTGATAGTTCCTTGCAAAGTGAATTGCTTTTAAACATATCATCACCTAAATTTAAAGCCGTTAAAATTGCTGCAGAAGAGGTACTAAGTTTTTCATTATTTCCCATTATATTCTTTATCTTTTTATCAACATAACTGGCTACCATATGTAAATATTCTTCTCTTTCATCACCCTTTAAATTATATTCAATACCATTTATTTTTATTGTTACAACGTTCATCTAAAACACCCTCTTAGACAGATTAGTTAATCCCATTGTACCACAATATAACTTTTAATAAAACCAATATTTTGAAATTAATCATACAAATCAAACAATTAATAACTTAGTATACTTAATAAGAAATATGCATTACATAATTAAAACTCCCTTACTTTAAGGGAGTTTTAATTATTTGCTATTCTCTAAGTTCTGCACCAACTTTATTTTCTAAAGTTCTTAATATTTTCTCATGTACTTTATTTACCTCATCGTCAGTTAATGTCTTATCTGCCCTTCTGTAAACTATAGCATAGGCTATACTTTTTTTACCCTCTGCTATCTGCTTACCCTTATATACATCAAATAACTTAACACTTTCTAAAATATTACCACCTTGCTTTACAATTACATCCTCAATGTCTTGAACTAAAACTTCATCATCAACTAAAAGAGCAATATCTCTTGTAACAGCAGGAAATTTTGGAAGTGATTTATACTTATTATTTAAATCTGTATGTTTATATAATATATCCAAGTTTAATTCTGCGACATAACATCTTGGTAACACCTCATAGTTCTCTGAAACACTCGGATGAATTTCTCCAACCACGCCTACAAATTCTCTCTTCACATACAAATTTGATGTTTTTCCTGGATGATAAGTATGATTTTCACTTTCCCTTTTATATGATGCATTTTTTATTCCCAAATTATCCAATACATTTTCAACGACACCCTTTAAATCCAAATAATCAACATTTCCATACATTCCTATTGTTAATATATTTCTTTCCTCTGGGAGCTTATCTAAATCAGCACTAGGTATATAAACCTTACCTATCTCAAACAACCTAACTTCTTCATTATTTCTTGAATAATTTCTTGATAAGCAGTCCATCATAGATGCTATAGTCGTAGTTCTCATTATGCTATAATCTTCACCTAGTGGATTCTTTATAGTAACTACCTTCCTTAATTCACTCTCTTCTGGTACTAAAAGCTTATCAAATATTTTAGGACTTACGAAAGAATAACTTATTGATTGATTAAGTGAACTTGCAGTTAAAGAAAGAACTACTCTATCTTCTAACTTTTGCTTCTCACTTTTCCCACTTTTTGAAGTTTCGCAATTAGGTAATGTAGATGGTATATTATCGTAACCATATATTCTAGCTATTTCTTCTGCAATGTCCTCTCTAATGTTAATATCAGATCTATGTGTTGGCGCCTGTACAATTAAAAAATTACCTATTATCTCAGTAGTAAGTTCTAATCTATCGAGATATGATTTCATATCATATTTAGATATATTTGTTCCGAGGAAAGTATTAATCCAATTTATATCCACTTCTAAAGTATGAGATTTAATTATTTTAGGATATACATCTATGCACCCCTGCATTATTTCACCAGCACCTAATTCTTCTACTAAATGACAAGCCCTATTAATTGCCATTTCAGCCATATTAGGATCCAAATCTTTTTCAAATTTTGAAGATGCATCAGTTCTTAACAATAATTTTTTCGATGCAAGTCTTATATTAACTCCATCAAAATTTGCACCCTCAAATATTACACTTGTGGTGTCTTCTTTAATTTCTGAATTAAGACCTCCCATTATACCTGCAAGTCCTATAGTTCTATCTCCATCTTTTATGGTTAATATACTGTCATC
This sequence comes from Clostridium estertheticum subsp. estertheticum, assembly GCF_001877035.1. Taxonomy (NCBI): domain Bacteria; kingdom Bacillati; phylum Bacillota; class Clostridia; order Eubacteriales; family Clostridiaceae; genus Clostridium; species Clostridium estertheticum. Next base: position 3,788,168 of record NZ_CP015756.1, read on the forward strand.
TAACTCTCTTTCTTTTTCATCCAATGTTATAAATTTTTCACCATTACTCGCTCTTTCGATGGCTATGTTATTAGTAGTAATTTGCCTAGCGTCAAATGCATGCATAGGTTGACCAAGCTCAACCATAACAAAGTTTGTAATATCTACTATGTTATTAATAGGTCTGATTTCAGCTTCTATAAGTCTTTCTTGCATCCACTGCGGTGATGGCTCAATTTTTACATTTTTTATACCCTTTAACATATATCTTTTGCATAACTCATCTTTAACTTCTACCTTATAGATATCCTCTACATTCTCCCCTGCAGTAGCTTTATAATCAAGAGCTGGCTTTCTATATTCTGTGCCTAATGTTGCGGCCGTCTCTCTAGCTATTCCTATAATACTAAGACAATCTGCTCTATTAGAAGTTATCTCAAAATCTATTAGAACGCTTTGAAGATTTAATACTTCTTTTATATCTTTACCAAGTGGTGTATCCTTTGGTAGTATCATTAACCCCTCTACAGGTTCATCCACAGCTATTCCAAGTTCTTCCTCAGAACAGAACATACCATTGGATAATATACCACGAAGTTTGCCTTTCTTTATTTTTGCTCCTCCATGTAGCGTTGATTGATGAAGTGCTACCGGTACAATATCATTTTCTTTCATATTGGTAGCTGCTGTAACAATTTGTGTTGGTGCACTAAGTCCTATATCTACCTGACATACAACTAATTTATCAGCATCTGGATGACTCACAATTTCTATTATTTTTCCTGTAACAACATTTTGAATTTCAGCACCCGAAATAATAACTTCCTCAACTTTTGAACCAGACAAAGTTAATTTGTCACCGAGCTCCTGTGGTGAAATATCTATATCGACATAATCTTTAAGCCATTTAACTGGAACTTTCATAATATATCCTCCTAGCATTTGTGTTAGTACAAAACAAGTATTAATTGTTTCGCCCCTTGTAACTATATAATTACCAAATAATTATTAATTTAGAATTGTTTTAAAAATTTCATATCACTTTCATAAAGTGCGCGAATATCGTCTATTCCGTAATTAAGCATTGTAATTCTATCAAGCCCAAATCCAAAAGCAAAACCACTATAAACTTCTGGATCAATTCCACAATTTCTTAAAACATCTGGATGAACCATTCCACAACCCAAAAGTTCTATCCAACCGCTTCCACTACAAACCTTGCATCCTTTACCCTTGCACACAAAACAAGTAGCATCCATCTCAGCTGAAGGCTCTGTAAATGGAAAGTGATGTGGTCTAAACTTTGTTTCCATCTTATCTCCAAACATCTTTTGCGTAAATAATTCTAACGTTCCCTTTAAATCAGCAAATGTAATTCCCTTATCTACTACTAATCCTTCAATTTGATAAAAAATTGGCGAATGAGTAGCATCTGCTGCATCTGACCTGTAAACTTTACCTGGTGAAATCATTTTTATAGGTGGTTTCTGCAATTCCATAGTTCTTATTTGTACTGGTGATGTTTGAGTTCTTAAAACCACACTATCATTTATGTAAAAAGTATCTTGCTCTCCCCTTGCAGGGTGGTTTTTAGGTATATTTAATGCTTCAAAATTATAGTAATCTGTTTCTACCTCAGGACCCTCTTCTATTACAAATCCCATAGATAAAAATATGTCATTAATTTTTTCAAGTGTTAGCTCAAGTGGATGTCTTTTACCTATTGTTTGTTTTTTTCCTGGCATAGATATATCTATAACTTCACTTTTTAGCTTTAATTCGTTTTCTGCTTGCTTTAATTTGTCTGAGGCTTTAGTTATAATTGATTCAATATCCTCACGAACCTGATTTGCTAGTTTCCCAATGACTGGTCTTTCTTCATTTGATAGCTTACCCATACCCCTTAATATTTGCGTAAGTTCACCCTTTTTCCCTAAATACTTAACCCTAACATTTTCTAATTCTGTTTTAATATCTGCTCCTTTTAATTCTTCTAAAACTGCAGCTTTTATCATTTCCAACTTTTCTTTCATAATGAAAACTCCCTTCATATTTGTGTAATATATTTACATTTTTTTATAAAACAAAAAAAACCATCCCCAATAAAGGGACGGAATATCCGCGTTACCACCCTAATTGACTAATAAATAGTCCTCTTAGATAAATTTATCGGTTCTACCCGCTAGCAGTTACTTTATTTCACTGTTAGAACTCCAGAGTGAACTTCAATATAAAAATTATTTTCGAAGCTCTCAATCTAAGGCTTCTTATCCCTGTAAACATTTTTATATTTACTATCTCCATCACAGTTTATTATTCTTCGTTAATTTATGAAAGTATACAAAACATTATAACCATAACTACATAAAATTTCAACTATGAATTTATAACTATATAATATTTTTTTGTCTTACAACTTCATACATCATAATCGATGATGCTACTGCTACATTTAATGATTCTGCACCACCAGGCATAGGAATTTTAATTTTCAAATCACATATCTCATAAACTTCATCACTAATTCCATTTCCTTCATTTCCAACTGATATAATAATTTTGCCTTTTAAGTCTATATCATAAAAGTTTTTATCAGTATCGAGTGAACTAGTTACTAATTTAAATCCACTCTTTTTAAGTTTTTTAACTAGTGATAAATCATTATCATAAATAATAGGTATTTTAAAAATAGAACCCATTGTAGCCCTTAATGTTTTCTCATTATAAATATCCACAGTTCCCTTTGTAAGTATAACTCCCAGGGCCCCTGCAGCATGGGCAGTTCTAATTATAGTTCCCATATTTCCTGGATCTTGAATCCTATCTGCTAACATATAAAATCCATTGTCATACTTGATTTCTACAGGTTTATTTCTAACCGATGCAATAATCCCTTGTGGATTATCTGTATCGCAAATATTTTTAAATAAACTATCACTAACACCATAAACTTTAGTATTTACCTGCAGCTTATTTTTCATACTGGAGTTCTCAAATTTAACCTCGCCTCTAGCACTTATAAATATATGTACCACTTCAAACCCTGAGTCCAGAGCCTCTTCTACAAATCTAAAACCCTCAACTAAAAACATATTACTACTTACTCTATACCTTTTTTCCTTTAATTTCCTAATATCTTTAATCAATAAATTATCCTTACTCTGAATATATTCCAAACGAAGTACCCCTTATTTAACTAAATTTTCTAATGCATTTAATTCTTCAATGCTACCTATAGCCACAATAATATCTCCAGGTTCAATAATATTATCGGCTGATAGAGAAACATCAACATCATTATTTCTTTTTATAGCCATTACATTTATTCCATATTTAGCTCTTATATTTAATTCTCTAAGTGTCTTGTTATGCCATTCTATCGGACTCACAACCTCAGCAATACTATAATCAGGCGATAATTCTATATAATCTAATATATTTGATGACACTAAATTATGAGCAACACGTTCACCCATATCTCGCTCTGGGAAAACAACTCTATCTGCACCTATTTTATATAATACTTTAGCATGTAATGCATTTGTTGCCTTTGTAATTACATATTTTACTCCCAATTCTTTAGCCAATACTGTTGCCAAAATACTAGATTGAATATTATCACCTATACCAATAACCGCACAATCGAAATTACGAATACCAAGGGCTCTCAAACTATTTTCATCATTTGCATCAACTTGAACTGAATGAGTAACTGAATCTGAAATATTTTGAACTACCTCCTCATCAGAATCAACTGCTAAAACATCGTTTCCCAAAGCATATAATGTTTCAGCAACTGCTGTTCCAAATCTTCCAAGTCCTATAACAATAAACTGTTTTTTATTCATTACTTCCACTCCTATCCAATTAAAATTTTACCTTCCGGATATTTTATAGTTCCAGATTTACCGCTTCTTCTTTTAGCTAATGCGAGTATTATAGTAAGCGGTCCCACTCTTCCAGCATACATGGTAAGCGTTATTATTATCTTCCCGACTATTGTTAGTTTTGTAGTTAATCCAAGGGTTAATCCAACTGTAGCAAATGCTGAAGTGGCCTCATATAAAAAATATTCAAAAGGAATATTGGATGGCTCCGTAATTGATAACACCATTGTAACTGCTATTACAATTCCCAGTCCAAGAACAGTTATTACTAAGGATTTGTACACAACTTCTTTATTTATACGTCTCTTAAGTATTTCAGTATCTTCACGTCCACGAACTACAGATACTACCGTCATAAAAAGCACAATTGCAGTAGTCGTTTTTATTCCACCAGCCGTTGAACCAGGAGACCCACCGATAAACATTAATATTATCGTTAGAAAATTTCCTGCACTAGTCATCTTGTCTAATGGAATAGAATTAAACCCAGCTGTTCTAGGTGATACTGATGCAAATATTGAAGATAAAATTTTACCCTTCAAAGACATTCCTTTCATAGTGCCCGGATTATTCATTTCAAAAATGAACATGAGAATTGCACCGGAGACAATTAGCACTATTGTTGAATAAATAACTACTTTAGAATGAAGTGATAACCTTTTGTTTCCCTTAGAATTATAAATTTCTACCCAAACATAAAACCCTAATCCACCTACTGCAATTAATGCTGAAATTGTAAGTATTATTACAGAATTATTAGCATAAGCAGTAACACTTTTAAAATTCCCCATCAAATCAAACCCAGCATTGCAAAATGCAGAAACCGCATGAAATACACTATAATAAATCCCCTTGACAATTCCAAATTCAGGAATGAATTGTGTTGCAAATAGCACGGCTCCTACTCCTTCAATTGAGAATGTAAATATCAATACATATTTGATCATTTTTACTAACCCCTGTAATGAATTTACATTCATAGCTTCCTGCATTACTAGCCTTTCCTTTAATGTTATTCTCCTTCCCAAAAAGAAAAAAGCTAAAGTTGCAACCGACATAAATCCAAGTCCGCCGGTTTCTATTAAGAGCATTATTACAGTTTTCCCAAAATAAGTCCAATATGTTCCCGTATCTAGGGTTATAAGACCTGTAACACACACAGCAGATGTAGAAGTGAATATACAATCTATAAATGGTGTAATTTCACCACTTTGAGACGATATCGGCAAGCTAAGTAGTATCGCACCTACAAGTATTACTATAGCGAAACCTAATGAAAGTATCTGAACTGGAGTATATTTTTTTTTATTTTTTAAATTTTTAAGATCTAATTCCAAATTAGCCACCTCTACACCTTTAATTATTCAAAATAGTATTTTTTATAATTACATTTCATTAATTATAGCACTTAACATATTTTTGTCAAAATACAATAAAAAATGCAGCCATAAGGCTACATTTTCAGATAAATAATTTTAAAGTTTTAATTGTTTTTTTGCAACTTCTACTAATTCAGCAAAAGCTTTTGGATCATTTATAGCAATTTCAGAAAGCATTTTTCTGTTAATATCTATGCCTGCAAGTTTCATACCATTCATAAATCTTGAATATGAAAGATCGCTTAATCTTGTAGCAGCATTTATTCTAGCTATCCAAAGTGTTCTAAAATCTCTTTTCTTTCTCTTTCTACCTATATATCCGTTTCTTAAACCTCTCATTACTGCTTCATTTGCTGTTTTAAATAACTTACTTCTTCCACCGTAGTAGCCTTTAGCGAGTTTTAATACTTTCTTATGGTTTTTACGAGAGTTAACTGCTCGTTTAATTCTTGCCATTTAATATACCTCCTAATCACCATTTTTTATAAGTATGGTAATAATTTTCTCATGTTTTTTATTTGAGTTGTTGAAACATATGCTGTTTTTCTAAGATTTCTTTTTCTTTTAGGACTCTTTTTTGTTAATATATGACTTGTAAAAGCCTTTGCTCTTTTTAGCTTTCCTGACCCTGTCTTCTTAAATCTTTTTGCTGCGCCTCTATGTGTTTTCATTTTAGGCATGTAAAATTCCTCCTCTCGGTTATGCTTTTTTGGGAGCTAAAATCATTATCATATTTCTTCCCTCTTGTCTCGCTGGTTTTTCAACAATATAAACATCACCGATTTTTTCTACAAAAGATCTTAATATCTTATGCCCCGCTTTTGAATTTTCAATTTCTCTTCCTCTAAATCTTACAGTTATCTTTACTTTGTCTTCATCTAATAAGAACTTTTTAGCATTGCTAGCCTTAATAGAAATATCATGGTCTTGTATTGTTGCACTCAATCGTATTTCTTTAAGAGTTACAACCTTTTGTTTCTTTTTAGCTTCTTTTTCTTTCTTTTGTTTTTCATATTCAAACTTACCAATATCCATTATTCTACATACTGGTGGTTTTGCAGTTGGTGACATCATAACAAGGTCTAAATCACTATCTTCTGCAAGCTTTATTGCATCCCTAGTATCTAAAATGCCAAGTGCAGAACCATCTGCTGCAATAACTCTTATCTCTTTATCTCTTATTTCTTCATTCATCATAAAATTTTTGTTTTTACTAATAATTTTCACCTCCTAGGTGTACTTGCTTAAATTTTTTATATTATTCAATAATAAAAAGGACGACACGAATGCCGTCCTTAATAGTAACAATTTAAATTACTAATTAACCTAACTAGCTATGCTGTAAGGTGAGAAACGGCTGTTTCTTCTTGTTAAAATAATTCTATTATATAAAATATTACTTCAAAATATTTATTTATATTTCATTCACAACAATTTATACTTTACTATAATATTGTTTAATTGTCAACTATAATTTATCTATCATTGAATTGTTTATACTGATATGGTTTAATTGTTTCACACATATACAACCTTTTTTACTATAATATCATAATTACCTCATACTAACACTCCATTTTTTATCTTCTCACATTCACTACACGTATCACAATAATAAACTTTGTCTGTAAAAACTTTGCTTATTGTTTCAATTAACTCCTTATTTTTACAATGCTGGACGCAGTGTATAATCACCTTTTTAGGAGCACTAGATATCATGGTGCTAATTATAAGTTCTTCTTGATTTTTTATTGAATCAAATTTAACATCTGGTAACTCACCCATCATACTTTCTACTAAATTATTACCTTCTTTATCTCTTAAATAATAATTGCCATCTTTTTCAATTAGGATATTAACTTCATCTACCTTGCTCTCTTGAATATCAACGAAGTATTTAAGAAGTTTTATAAACTCATTATATTCTTTTTCCACCATATAATCCTCTACAACTTTGTCAACTATACTCTCTAGATCCGCATTTAGCTCTTTTGACCTGAATGTTAAAAATCCACTTATATTAATTTCATTATTTTCCTCTATACATCTTGTTATTTTATCAATAATAACATTTTTTCTATTTATACAATATACCATATTAGGACCAGATATTTCACCCTCATTAAACAATGCTTTTTGTATCCGAGGTTTAACTTGTTTTATTTCATCATTTTGTAGAAAGAAATATGTTTCAGTAAGGAAATCATTTATTCCTTTTTTGCAAAACTCTATTGTTACTATTTTATATAACATATTTGCAACATTCAAATTAAATGCTTTGATACTACTATCACATATATTGTTATCACTACAAAAGAACTTAATAAAATGCATATCTTCTACTATGCTTTCAGATACACCTAAAATTGTTTTTTTATATTCAAAACATTTTTTTATCGCATTTATCTCGTCAATAATGTATTCCATACTCCTATTATATACAACGGTTAATAAAAGCATTTCGCACACTCCCTTCTTATTACGGTAGTATGTGTGTAATATTAATGTATATGCAAAATAAATTAAACAATTATCGACATATTGCAATTCATAATAACTTTGTGTTATAAAATATATATAATAAAATATATATTAAATAGGGGTTCACAATGAAAAATATTATTGTAGATTTTAGAATTCATAATGATGAAAAAAAATGTTTAATTTCTAAAGGATATAACTTGCTTATTTGCCCTCCGAATAATCTTTTATATGATGCTGTATGTGGTCACCCCGATATGCTTTTACATATTTGTGGAAATGCTATTGTAGTACATAAAGATATGAATAGTAACTTTATAGAAACCCTAGTTTTACAAAATTACAAGGTTTGTAAATCAAAATCAGCTTTAAAAACAAATTATCCTTATAATATATGTCTAAATTCATTAAGCATACGTAATCTTTTTGTTCACTCCATTAATTTTACTGACGAGAATCTTTTATTGGTTTCAAAAGATAAAAAATTAGTGAATGTAAAACAAGGTTATACAAAATGTTCTACTTGTATTGTAAATGATCATGCAATTATAACTAGCGATGTTACTATTGCCAAAGCTCTAAACATTGAAAAGATAGATGTATTATTAATTCCTCCTGGCGATATTCTTCTTCCAGGGCTTAATTACGGTTTTATCGGCGGCGCAACAGGTCTTATCGAAGATAATGTTTTAGCTTTTTATGGTCACTTAGATTATTATTTATACGGAAAAGAGGTCTTAGCTTTTTTAAACAAACACAAGGTAGAACCTGTGTTTTTAAGAGATGGCAAGCTTGTTGATCGTGGCAGCATTTTTAGGATTTAATAAAAAATAAAAGTGCATCCGTAAGAACTTTCTCCTGCACTGCTCCAAATATGAGATTAAAACGCGAACTAAATGTTTCCTAGTTGGATGCTAAAACAAAAAGTATATATTGTTCTAAGGCTTTCACTTCGCTAAGTAGTTCAAATGCCTTTTACACAATATATACTTTTGTTAACATCCTATAAGAAAATTATTTATCATAGTCAATCTAGTATTCCATATTATTGTTTTGAGATTCTTCAAGAAAAAATAAGGAATAACATGTTACAGCAATCCTAATGATTAAGAGCATCATTGCCTATTACAAATTTCCCAAATCTCTTAAATGGGTATGTAATAAACTGTGCTTTCCCTTTTATATCCTTCCCATCTATATATGGATTCTGCCATTTTCTAGCATCCAATGAACTTGCTCTATTATCACCGAAAAACAAATATTTATTTTCTGGAACTTTAAATTTTATATCTAAATCTTCCTTATTTACTACATACGGCTCAGCAATTTCACTTCCATTTATAAATACACGCCCTTTATCTTTCACAACAACCTCATCTCCAGGAAGTCCTATTAATCTCTTTATCATTACTTCTTTTAGTTCATCAGATTTGAAAACTATTATATCTCCACTTTTCAATTTCGCTTTATTATAAACTTTTGTAACAAGAATTCTATCTCCTACCTTTATAGTTGGATACATTGATCCCGATGGAACCTTAACTTGGAAAAATAGTAGGTTATTTATTAAAACCACCAAAATTATTACTGCAAGTATTGGTAATAGCCACTCTTTGATAATATTTTTTAAACTCTTCATTAATTTAACCCCCTTGTAAATATTAGTTTGTAATAATTGGAGTGAAAACAGTCATATATATGTATAACAAAATCCATAATTGAATCGCTAATTTAAAAATCTTTTCAGGAATCCAAGAAAGACGAGATAAATAACAAAAGCTGCCTTGATATGAATTATAACAAAGTTTTTGATATATTCTTTCTTTTGTTCCCTCTGGTGGATCAATTTCTACATCTATTGATTTAAACATTTTTTTAAAAATTTCATCCTCTTTTATCATATAATTCATCCCCTTCTATCATGTTATATTCTTTTTTAAAACTGATTTTCGCTCTTTGTAATATGCCATCAATAGATTTTGGAGTTTTGCATAAGTATTTTGAAATATCTTTTACACTATAGTCATCTATATATTTGAGAATAAGAACATACTTATAAATAGGCTTTAATTTATTTAAGGTTTCTAAAATCACCTTTCTAGTTTCCAAATTGATAACCATAAATTCAACATCTTGGTTATCTACTAGATAATTCAGTTCTTCTGCATAATTAGGCCCCTCCTTCCTAATATTATCTCTATAATAATTCATTATTTTATTTTTTGCTATTCCACAAAGCCAAGTTTTATATGAACTTGTAGCTTTGTAGTTTATAAGTCCTTTCATAGCACTGATAAATGTCTCTTGAACTATATCTTCAGTAGCCTCTCTATTTGCTGCTAGTCTTAAAAATACAAAAGAATAAACATAATTAAAATTTTTTTCATATATTTCCTTAAAATTTTCTTTATTCATTTTAAAAATATTTTTTATCATTTTTTCCACCTAACTACTTCTAATCCTAAAGTATATTTTCTATAACTATTCTTAATTTACCATATCTTCAAGTCCTTTCATATATTTAGTAACATAAAAATAGGAAATCCCCCGAAAAAGATTAAAAATATAATAAAAAATCTACAATACTTTCACATTCTATTTTATACAATAAAAAAAATAGCCTATATACTGAAATATCAGTATATAGACTACTTTTTAATATTTTGGAGGCGCCACCCGGATTTGAACCGGGGAATAAAGGTTTTGCAGACCTTGACCTTACCGCTTGGCTATAGCGCCATTTTATGAGATCCTTAAATAATTGGAGCGGAAGACGAGATTCGAACTCGCGACGTCCACCTTGGCAAGGTGGCACTCTACCACTGAGCTACTTCCGCAACACTGGTGGCTAAACCCGGAATCGAACCAGGGACACGAGGATTTTCAGTCCTCTGCTCTACCGACTGAGCTATTTAGCCATAATGCTTTTTAAAATTTATTAAATTTTAATGGCGACTCAAAAGGGACTCGGACCCTCGACCTCCGCCGTGACAGGGCGGCACTCTAACCAACTGAGCTATTGAGCCATATGTGGTGGGAACAATAGGGTTCGAACCTATGACCCTCTGCTTGTAAGGCAGATGCTCTCCCAGCTGAGCTATGCTCCCACATGTATTAATGCAACTATTGTATTGTATATCATTTCATAAAACTTGTCAACACTTTTATGTGTTAATTGTTTTATATACTTGATTACTTGCAACTTCGTCGATCATTACTTTACTATATTATAAAATTTCCTTGGAACTGTCAACCCCAAATATAGTCTCTATCTAGGATTATATCAATTAAAATCGTAGATAATTGAATTATCTCCAGTTATCTACGATTTTCAATATATTTTCCTATATCACCATTTAAAAACATAATTATTATTTAAGATTTAGCCTCTTTAAGTAATTTCCCAATATCCTCATGATTAAACTCATAATTTTTGTTACAAAAATGACATTTAAGCTCTTCTGTTTTATCATCGTTATATATTTCTTCTAAATCCTTTTTGCCTATGCTTATTAATGCCCTCTCAACTCTTTCTCTAGAACAATCACATTTATACATCGGCTTAACCTCTTCATGTATTTTTAATTCCATATCTTCAAAAATAAATTCCAAAATTTCGCAAATGCTCATACCTTTTGCTATAAAATCAGTTATAGATGGGATTTCTTCAAGTCTATATGTTATCATATCAGCCAAAAATTCGTCGGCATCAGGCATCATTTGAATTATAAACCCTCCTGCAGCTTTAATGCTCATATCTGTGTCAACTAAAACACCTAGTCCAACAGCAGAGGGTGTTTGCTCTGAAACAGTAAAGTAATATGCTAAATCATCTCCAATTTCGCCTGTGCGTATTGGTACTTGACCTATGTATGGTTCCTTTAACCCCATATCTCTTATAACTCTTAAATAACCATCTTTACCCACTGCGCCACCTACGTCAAGTTTTCCTAGAGTGTTTGCAGGTAAATCCACATTCGGATTTCCTATGTACCCTTTTACACTTGAATCAGCATGGGCTGTTACGACTACTCCCTTCGCCTGGCCACCTCCATCAATTTGGAGTGTTAAACTGTCTTTCTCAGACTTTAGAAGTGTGCCCATAAGTGTACCCGCTGTTAGCATTCTACCAAACGCAGCGGCTGCTGTAGGAGCACATTGATGCATGGTCACTCCCTCATTTACTAATTCCGTAGTTATTGCTGCAACTATTCTAACTTGACCTTCCTTTGCAGTAGCTCTAACTAAATTATCCATATACTAGCCTCCCATAAAATCATTTTTTTAGTACATAACATATTCTTTCTGTTTTATCATTTACTACTTTATCTTCATAACTATCCATTTTCTTAATTATTTTAAACCCAATTTCTTTTATAAGGGTTTCCACATATTCTTCTTTATAAGCCCTCTCTAAGTGCGTCTCATCAAACCGTCTATATACTTGTCCTTCTTTAGCAAAAAAGGTTAAATTCATTTCCACTATATCATTTTCTAAATAATTTTCCCAAATATAGACTACATCATCACTATCGTAATTATAAATATTATTGCCGAGCACCGTAGTCAGCTTATAATAAGAATTAAGATCAAAAATAAATAACCCATCATTTTGTAATAAATTATAAACTCCTGATAAATATTTTTTAAAATTTTCTTCTTCTAATATGTAATTGCTAGAATCTAAACAACAAGTTATAAGATTAAACTTATTATTTAAATTAAGTAAACAAATATTTTGACATACAAATTTTGCCTTTATGAGTTCTTCCCTCATTTTTTTCTCTGCTTGGCTTAACATATCACTAGATAAATCAACTGCCCATATATTTTTAAATGAATTTGCAATTTCTATAGTAAGATTTCCTGTACCACAGGCTAAATCTAAATAACTCTCCATATTTAGGTCATATTCTTTGCAAATACATAATATGTTAGTTGCCCATTTTTTATAATCAATATCAGCATTGATTAATTCATCATATATGCGAGCAAACTCTTTATAACAGTCCATATTAACATTTCTCCTTTTCCAAAAACTTCTTCTTTAAATCATCTCCTGCGGAGCTGCATATTAACGACTTCAGAAGGAGATTTATACTCCCACTGAAGTTTTATTCCGCTAAGGTAGTTAATTCCACTTATTAAAATGGGAAACTTTCCTTCTGAAATGTCGTTAAAACTATATTGGTATATAATATACTACCCTATACACCAAATATTGTCCAAAGTATTTTATTAAATATCTTTAAAAATCTTTGTTTTTAGGTAAATTTATACTCTTTTTTCTTTTTGTCATTAATCCTCCAATTCTGCCTGTTTCTTCTGCTGTTAATCCACTCCAACCACATTCATGTATTTTACTAGTTAACCCTAGTTCTTCTGCTATTTCATATTTTAACGTCTCTCTAAGCATTTCATTCTTAGTTAACTCTTTATTTGTTTTTAATTTAGCTTTTATAACTTTTTTTAAAGGTGTCTTTCCCATAATGTGCCTCCCAATTATAATTGTAATATACTATATTTTTTACAATTCAGAGGTTTTTTATTCATAATAGATAAAAAAGCAAATATTATTTCTTTAATATTATCAATTTTTATTTGTTAAAATGGGTGATTTTCATCTTTTTTAAAAAAAGTATATATATTTTCACATATGGGCTATATAATATAATAAAGAAAAATATTTTAGTGAGTATTCGTATCTTCTTTAAATTTATTATGAGTTAACAAAACGAAATGTTTCACTAAAAGCGATCTAAATTAATAGATATATAGTAGTAAATATAAAATAGTTATATAGTTAATGATTATTATTTTCCATATAACTATGAGGAGGTAATCTTATGAGTATTTTTAAAGGTTCTGGCGTTGCACTAATCACTCCATTTAACGAAAGAGGAGTTGATTTTAAGAAACTTGAAGAATTAATAGAATGGCACATTACCAGCAAGACAGATGCTATTATAGTATGTGGCACTACTGGTGAAGCTTCTACAATGACTGAACAAGAAAAAAAAGAAACTATAAAATTTGTAGTTGATTTAGTTAATAAGAGGATCCCAGTAATTGCGGGTACGGGTAGCAACAGCACTGCCGATGCAATAAGTATGAGTAGATGGGCAGAGAAAATAGGAGTAGACGGATTACTTGTTATTACACCTTACTACAATAAAACTACTCAAAAGGGCTTAATTGAACATTTCAAAGCAATTGCAAACAGTGTCACTTCACCAATCGTTATCTATAATGTTCCTTCAAGAACAGGTATGAATATTAATCCAACCACACTTTTAGAATTATGCGTAATACCAAATATTGTAGCAATTAAAGAAGCAAGTGGGAATATAAGTCAGATAGCTCAAATTAAAGCACTATGTAGGGATAACTTAGATGTATATTCAGGTAACGATGACCAAGTTATACCTATACTTTCCTTAGGCGCTATTGGAGTTATATCTGTTCTCGCAAATATAATTCCTACAGACATGCATAATATGTGCGAGTTATATTTTAATGGTGAACATGAAAAAGCTTTAGAAATTCAGCTTGGGTACCTTCCTCTTAACAACGCAGTATTTATAGAAACTAATCCTATCCCTGTGAAAACAGCTATGAATCTTATGGGAATGTGTGTTGGGCCTTTAAGACTACCTTTATGTGAAATGTACGAAAATAATTTAGAATTTCTAAAAAAAGAATTAAAATCATATAATATCCCTTTAAAGGAGGAAAACTAATGATTAAAATGCTTTTAAACGGTTGCAATGGAAAAATGGGAAAAGTTATTTCTCAAATGGCTAAAGATTCTGCTACAATATCAATTGTTGCGGGTGTTGATAGAGATTCATCTAATTTAGACTACCCATGTTATGACAGTATATTAAAATGTAAAGTTGATGTAGATGTAATTCTAGATTTTTCAAGACCGGATGCTTTAGATAGTTTGTGCACGTATTCTAAAGAAAAAAATATTCCTATTGTATTTTGTACTACCGGGTTCTCTCCAGAGCAATTATCAAGGATTGATTCTCTAAGTAAAGAAATCCCCGTATTTCATTCTGCAAATATGTCTATAGGTATAAATATCGTTAATAATTTACTCAAGAATATTAGTAAAATGCTTTATAAAGATTTTGATATTGAAATTATAGAAAAACACCATAACCAGAAAGTTGACGCACCAAGTGGTACTGCTCTACTTCTTGCAAATACTATTAAGGATTCTATAAATGATGACATGTTCTACGTTAAAGGCAGAGATGGCTCAAGCAAAAGACAACCTAAAGAAATAGGTATTCATGCTATTCGTGGTGGAAACATTATAGGTGATCATGAAGTTATATTTGCAGGAAAAGGCGAATGTATTGAAATCAAGCATACTGCCATATCAAGAGATGTTTTCGCTATAGGTTCACTTAAAGCATGTGAATTTATATATGGAAAAGATAAAGGTCTATACAACATGGATGATGTTGTTAATATGTCACTTTAGCCCTTAATAAATAAAGCCTTGAAACGGATACTTCTCCGCTCCAAGGCTTTTTTATATGTATAACCTACCTACATAAATCACTGTGATAACGTTGCAATCCATTTTTCCATTCTATCTAAAGCCTCTTTTAACACCTCTAAACTATAAGAATATGAAATTCTTATAAACCCCTCTCCGCCTGTGCCAAAAGCTGAACCAGGCACAACAGCAACCTTCCCTTCATATAACAATCTATTGCAAAATTCTTCACTGCTCATAGAAAATCTAGTTATAGATGGAAATATATAAAAGGCACCTCTAGGAAGCGTTATATCCATCCCCATTTGCTTTAATCTTTTATATACATATTCCTTTCGTTTTTCAAACTCTAATTTCATATTATCCACATCATGTTTACAAGAAAGTAATCCTTCATATGCGCCCCATTGAGATATTGAAGTGGCACATGAAACATTATACTGATGTACTTTCATTATATTATCCATAATATATTTACTTGCACAAACATAGCCTACGCGAAGCCCTGTCATTGAAAACATCTTAGAAAATCCACCTACTAGAATTACTTTGTTTTTTAATTCATCAATTTGAGCTAAAGAATAATATTTTTCATAACATAATGAGCTATACATTTCATCACTTATTATATAAATATCTTTCTCTTTTAATATTTTAACAAGTTTATCACGCTCGGAGCATGATAATATTGCCCCAGTCGGGTTCGATGGATGAGACATAACTAAAAGCTTAGGATTTTCCTCCTCAATAAGTTTAGTTATTTGATCAAAATTAATGGTAAAATCTTCATTAAGATTATAATTAATTACTTCTCCACCAAAAATCTTAACACAACTCTCATAGGCCGGGTAAGCTGGAGTAGGCACTAAAACCTTATCGCCAGCATTTAAAAATGCTGCAAATATACATAAAAGCGCTTCACTTCCACCTACAGTTACCGTTATTTCATCAGCTAAATAGTTAATATCCATTTCTTTCAAAAAATTAGAAATTTCATTTCGAAGTTCTGGAATACCAGCATTAGTTGTGTATCCAGTTTTATTATCATCTATAGCTTTAATCATGGCATTTTTAATATTTTTAGGAACCGGAAAATCAGGTTGCCCAAGTGTAAGTGAAATTGCTCCCTGTACTTTTGTAACCTTGTTGGAAAATTTTCTAATTCCAGAGATTTCTACTCTATTTACGTTGTTTGAAAATAAATTATTCATTATATCATCCTTTTCTAGTGTTTGCATTATAAGTATTTTACTATATAATAGAATAAAAATCAGTATTTTTTTAATTATTCTGATATATTGATAACATTTTGTTTATTTAATGTAGATTTTGTTATATCATTTACATTATGTATAACAAAATAAAATGCATAAAAAAAATAATTTGGCTTAATACTTATAATACGAAAGGAGAGTTACTATGATGAATTATGATTTAACAGACCCTTATGAAATTGCAAGATACATAAAAGAAGCTAAGAAGGCTACCCCAATTAAACTTTATGTTGATGGGGACTTATCACAATGTGAGTTTGGAAATATAGAAAACTTTGGTAGTGGAGATTTCTATATACTTTTTGGAGAAAGTGAAGAGGTGTCAGACTTTCTAATAAAGTATAAAAACAGGATTAAAAAATCCAAACTAGAACAAGACAGACGAAACTCTGCCATTCCTTTAATAGACCTTAAAAATATAGATGCAAGAATTGAACCAGGTGCAATTATACGTGATAAGGTTACTATAGGTAAAAATGCTGTTATTATGATGGGCGCTGTAATTAATATAGGTGCTGAAATTGGTGATGAAACTATGGTAGATATGAATGCTGTGGTTGGTGCACGTGGGAAACTAGGTAAAAGAGTTCATTTAGGTGCAGGCGCAGTAGTCGCAGGAGTCCTTGAACCACCAAGCAAAAGTCCATGTGAGATCGGAGACAATGTTTTAATTGGAGCAAATTCCGTAATACTCGAAGGAGTAAAAATTGGTAAAAACTCTATAGTTGCAGCCGGATCCGTAGTTGTAAATGATGTCCCTGAAAATGTTGTAGTTGCTGGAACTCCAGCAAAAATAATAAAAAATGTAGACAGTAAAACTAAAGACAAAACTAAATTACTTGATGATTTAAGAAAATAGAGTAAATTAAAAGAGCATATATTACTACAAATTCATCTCACTTCGCTGAGTAATTCTAAACTAATTTTATTGTAATATACTAAACAGTACAAACTCGCATACGCTCAAACATGTACTGTTCTTAACGTATTTTACAATAAAATCAGTAAAGAATTACTAACGCTTGTTCGAATGTATTTTACGTAATATATGCTCTTTTTAACTAAACTTATTAAATACAATCTTTTCTCAATATACATTCTTTTTAACCTATAAGGAATGTAAATGCTAAGAAGCTTAAACATGTACTTTTCTTAACGTATTATTAATTAAAATTAGTAAGAATTACTAAGCCTATTCAAATGCATTTACCGTAACATATGCTCTTTTTTACTAACTATACTTATTAAATATAATCATCATATAGTATAAGTTCTTTTTACCTGTAATGAATGGAAGATACTAAACAGTACAAACTCACATGTATTCAAGCGTGCACTGTTTTTAACGTATCTTACAATAAAATCAGTAAAGGATTACTAAAGCTAAAGTTGTATACTATATAACGTCTAAAACTTCAAAGCTCTGCTCTTCTTCTACTATATTATTTGATTCTACTATACTTTCACCATCTTTGTTAACTTTCTCCATTTTGGATATAGATACCTCATATGCAACTTTTTTTATAACTTCATCATCTGATAATTTCTTTTGATATTCTCTACTTTGAAGTCTTCCCCAAATTCTTATATTATCTCCTACTTCAAGACTTTTACAAAATCTAGAATTTCTTCCCCAAGCAATTGTAGGGATATAATCGGATTTATTATACAATCTGTTGACCGCTAAAAGCATGTCAGCAATTTCTCTTCCAAAAGGAGTAGTCCTATATACTGGATTTTTACATATATAACCATCCAAGAATATTTGATTTGGATTTTTACTGCGTTCTTCACATATTTTAATATCTCTAGCAAATACTGTTAATATTAATCTATTAGATCCATTAACAAATTTATTATAAGATCTAAGTTGACCTTCAACTATGAATTCATTTCCTATCTTAATATCGATTCCTGCTATTAGTCTTTCAGAAATTGTTATTGTTAAGATATCAGTTGTTTCGCTAAGTCTCCATACTTCAAAATCAAATACGTAAAACCCCTCACCATACATTTCATGACTAAATTTTAGTTCAGATACTACCTTTCCTTCTAAATAAATCTTATTGTTTAACATAACATTATCCATCATAATCCCTCTTTCCCCTTAGTTTTTTTTATTAGACTTTCCTTAGAATATAAGTATTCATTTTTCTGATGTAATATACCTAATACTTAAATAATTTTTTTATATTTATTTTTCCATAATTAATATTAATTGGTATTCCCATTATAATACAAATACGCATTGAATTTCAATACATTTAAATTTTATTTTTGTATTTGTTTTCCCGCTGCATCTATATAATAATTTTTTTTGTATATAAGGTCTGATACTTTCACAAATGTATATCCTTTATCCTTTAAATTTTGTAGAATTTTAGCTAAATTTTGAGGTGTATATTTTGCATTATTGTGAAATAAAAGTATAGAACCTGGCTTGGCATTTTTTATTATTCTATTATACTCAATTTCTGCTCCTTGTTCTTTCCAATCAATACTGTCTACGTCCCATTGAATACAATAATGATTCGTAGCTTCTACAGTTTCAACAACTAAGTTATTATATTCCCCTGATGGGCACCTAAAGAGTGTTGTTCCCTTTCCTGTTATATCCATTATTTTAGCATCTGTCGTATCTATTTCTTTAATCATTTCTTCTTTAGATATTTTAGTCATCATAGGATGCTTATTAGAATGATTTCCTATTTCATGCCCTTTCTCATACATTATTTTTAACTTACCCGGATACTGGTCTACCCATGCCCCCACTACAAAAAATGTTGCTTTAGCATTGTACTTATCTAATATCTTTAATATCTCATCTGTTTTGTCATCGCCCCAACTTGCATCAAATGAAATCGCAATTTTTTTGTCCTTAGTATCTACATTGTAAATTGGTAATTTACGCTGTAATCCCACAAATGCACCCTTAATTTTAAAATTATAAATTCCTATAACCGTAGAAACTCCGATGAAGATCATACAAAATATTATTAATTTTTTTTTATGTAACTCATACCATCCTATTCTCCCCTTCTACCTTATACTTTAAATTTATATTCTAAAACTCAATAAATATGTATAATTCAACTTAATAATTTGTATTTTATAAAAATTTAAATAAAACATAAAAATTAATAGCACCGAATTATTTCAGTGCTTTTTATGTTATACTGTTTATAGTTAATTTTACATAAAAAAGACAATTCACTAATGTTTTTGATTAGGCTAATTACAAGGAGGGACAGATATGTTTGAAGATGCTTTAGAATTAGCTGAAAATAAGCTTCTTTTACTTTATATATTTTATAAAATAAAGCTCCCTATTTCCAATATTCAAATAACACAAATTATTTTAGAAAATAATTTTATAAATTATTTTACCCTGCAACAATATATTGCAGAACTTATTGCTTCTAACCTGATTAAGCATACTGAGCAAAAGGGTAAACATAGATTGGTCATTTCACAAAAAGGTGATAATGTCCTATCCTTATTTAAAGAAAGAATTTCTGAAAAGAAGATTGGGCTTATTGATAATTATTTAAAAGCTCATATTGAAAACATCAAGAAAGAATTAACAGTTAGTGCTGATTATACAATAGAAAACAATAACAACTATTTAGTTAATTTAATTGCTTCTGAAGACAGTTTTACACTTATAGATATTAAACTTAGTGTAACATCAAACAAACAAGCGCAAAATCTATGCACCAAATGGAGAAAAGAACCCTCTAAACTTTATGCTAAAATAATAAACCTTCTTATAGATGATTAATCTTCGTATCGAAGCTTTATCTTCTTATTGAAGCTTCTAACCTTCGTATCGAAGCTTTTTCATCTTATAGAAGCGTCATTCCTGTAGGCTCTGTGCCAATAGAAATGACTTTTTTGTTTTCTGTTATTTTGTCAATTCTAAAAAGCAAATTATTATAATTGTCACCTACATACAAATATTTTTCATCCTCAAGTATTCCTCTAGGCATTCCTCCAACTTCAATTCTTTTTATCTCTTTGTATTTATTTATGTCTAATATACTCACCGTACCATCTCCAAAATTTGATACATAACAAAATTCCCCATTAAAATACATGTCCACAGGTGAATTCCCAACAGGTATTTTATTTAATACATTACAATTTTTTAATGAAATAATATTAATGCATCCTTTATTGTCCATACCTATATTACTCTCACAAACTAAAATATAATTTCCATCTGGAGTAATTACCGCTTTAGTAGGATATGCTCCTACCCTAATTTCTTTAATATTTCCATTCTGAGCACACTCTATTAATGTTATACTGTCACTATTCATATTTGCTACTAAAATAAGGTCCTTTTTTTTGCAAATATAAATACTATGGGGTGAATTACCACAAGGAATTGCCTCTACAATGTTTTTTTTCTCTAAATCAAAAACTATTATATCATCAGAGTCTCCACAGATAACATAAGCCTTATTATCATAAACGGATAAATCATTACAGTGCATGCCTATAAAATAGCTCTCTATCTCATAATTATAAGTATTAACAATAGAAATACTATTATCATAACTATTAGCTGTTAATATCTTATTTTCATAAACATATATACCATGAGGACCAATTCTTTTGAGATTTTGTTTATCCAAATATATTTTTTCTTCTTCTATAAACAAATCTAGGTTAACCTTTGATATGCAATCCGATGAAGTACTACATACATACAAGTTTCTCAAATTCCTCACCTCCTCATAACCATAATATGAAAATAGTTATAATATGCTAACAATGTTTTAATAAAAATTAATTTCTTGAAAAGAATACACTTCATAGTATATAATAATTAGTATGATTAATAAATTCTCGAAAGATGGAGGAATAAAATATGTATAGTTATAAGACAAAAGGCGTTTGTTCAAGAAATATAGATTTTGAAATAGTTGATAATAAAATAACTGAAATTGGTTTTACAGGAGGATGTGCAGGTAATTTACTTGGAATTTCAACCTTAGTAAAAGGAATGGATGTTCAGGAAGCTATAAAAAAACTTAAAGGTATTAAATGCGGAGACAAAAGTACTTCTTGTCCTGACCAATTAGCTTTAGCTCTTGAAGAATTCGTTGCAAATGCTTAATTAATATATAAAAAGACAAGGCTAATATTTTATAATATTAGCCTTGTCTTTTTATTTAAAGCTTATTGTATATGGACATTTCGTATTATTTTCCTCATATCTCCCACCATGTATAAAGATCCTGACACTAATAGTAAATCATCATCCTCGCAGTAGCTCAATGCTTTTTTATAAGCCAACTCGTAGTCTTCAATTGACTCACACTTTGATGTATATTTTTCTACTTGAACTTTTAATTCTTCCGAAAGCTCTGCACGCTCGCTGTGAGGAGTAACAGTAATAACTCTGTATACCTTTGGAACTATAGTTTTTATCATCTCTTCAACTTGTTTATCTGCAAGAATTCCTAGAATTAATATAATCTTATTGTAGTTAAAATACATGTCAATGCTTTCTGTAAGGTTTTTAATACCATCTATATTATGGGCACCGTCTATAACAACTAAAGGCCTTCTATTCATCACCTCAAGCCTCGCTGGCCACACAACGTTTATAAGCCCAGCTATTATATTATCTTTACTAATAATAACGCCTTGCCCAATAAGAGCCTCTATAGCATGTACTGCTACCGAGCAATTTAGTAATTGATGCTTACCTAAAAGTGCTAAATCAATACTATAATCATTATTTAAAGTTTTAATTTCTATTTTTTGAGTTATTGCATTATGGTTATAAGGCACTTTTCCTTCCATTAATGTACTGACAACCTGCTTTAAATTCTCTTTGCCTAAATATACAGCCGAATCTCTTGGTACTTTTATTAATTGACATTTTTTTTCTCTACATTTTTTTTCTATTACATCGTAACTTTGTTTTTCCTGTGGATACACAACTACAGGGACTCCCTTCTTTATGATGCCTGCCTTTTCATAAGTTATCTTTTCCAAAGTATCTCCGAGTATTAAAGTATGATCAAGACTTATGGATGTTATAATGCTTAAAATGGGTGTAATTACATTTGTTGAATCAAGCCTTCCTCCAAGCCCTACTTCTATAACCGCAAAATCTATATTATTTTTATAAAAATACAAAAATCCAGCACAAGTTATAATTTCAAATTCTGTTGGATTAATATATCCAAGTTCCACTACCTTTTCTACAGCCTTAGAAACCTCTGTTATAATATCACTTAAATCATCTTTAGAAATATTTTTATTATTTATTTGTATCCTTTCTTCAAACTCCTCAATAAATGGTGAAATATATGACCCTACCGTGTAACCAGCTTCCACAAGAATACTACTCACCATTGCCGAAGTTGAACCTTTCCCATTAGTCCCTGCAATATGTATACACTTTAATTTTTTATGTGGATTTCCTAAAAGTTCTAATAATTTTTCAGTTCTATCAAGCCCAAGTTTACTACCAAACTTAGCTGTATTTGTTATATAAGACCTAGCCTCATCATAATTCATGTTTATCATTCCTTTCAAAACTAACTTCTTTCTATTAAATTCTATACTAACTTAGAAACAGTTACCAACCTTTTGTTATAAATAGATATAGTATTTATTCCTATTGTACCAAATACTAATGTAGATTAGATAAAAAAAGAGAAAGAGCGATAATTATGATATCACTCTTCCAATTACATTTTCTTAATTATATGTTCGAAAATTATTTAAATAAATGACAAGCTACAGAATGTCCTGGTTTTATTTCTTTTAGCTCTGGTGTCTCATCCTCGCAACAATCCATAACGTATTTGCATCTTTGACGGAATCCGCACCCAGGTTTAGTATTTATCGGACTTGGAACTTCTCCCTCGAGCATTATCCTATTTTTATTTTTAGATTCAATAGGGTCAGCAACAGGAATAGCTGATAATAACGCCTTAGTATATGGATGTAATGGATCTTCATATAAAATTCCACTTGGAGCAAGTTCTACAAGCTTTCCTAAATACATTACACCTACCCTATCAGATATATGTTTAACCATAGATAAATCATGTGCTATAAATAAATAAGTTAAACCAAGTTCCTTTTGAAGCTTAATTAATAGATTAACTACTTGAGCTTGAATAGAAACATCTAAAGCAGAAATAGGTTCATCACATACAATAAATTTAGGCTCTATGGCAAGTGCTCTAGCTATACCTATTCTTTGCCTCTGACCACCAGAAAATTCATGTGGGAATCTAGATGCATGCTCTTTATTTAACCCAACCAGTTGAAGTACTTCCTGAATTTTTTCTGCTTTCTTTTTTCCTGTATAGAGTTTATGAATATCTATACCCTCACCTACAATATCTCCAACGGTCATTCTAGGATTTAAAGATGCATAAGGATCTTGAAATATTATTTGTGCATACCTACAAAAGTCTCTTTTAGCTTTTCCCTTAAGTCCATGGATATTTACGCCTTCAAAAATTACTTCTCCAGATGTTGCTGGGTACAGACCCATTACAGTTCTCCCACAGGTGGTCTTACCGCAGCCTGACTCACCAACTAGCCCTAATGTTTCCCCTTTTTTAATTGTAAAGGAAACATCATCAACAGCTTTAAGTGTTTCGTTTTTACCAACTTCAAAATATTTTTTTAAATTTTTTACTATAATTAAATCTTCGCTTTTATTTTCAGCCATTATTTTGCACCCCCAATTTCAAATGGCACTTCTACTTTAGGTGCATTCGGATGTTGTAACCAACATAAAACTTCATGAGTATCATTGATTATAGTAGCTTCTGGCATTTCTTGTTTACATATTTCCATAGCATATTCGCACCTTGGAGCAAATGGACAACCAACTGGTGGTTTTACCAAATCAGGTGGCGTTCCCTTAATAGAATACAAACTATCTTTATGACCAGTTTCTAATCTAGGAACTGATTGAAGAAGTGCCCATGTATATGGATGTTTCGGATTATAGAATATTTCATCCGTATTTCCTCTCTCAATTATCTTACCTGCATACATAACTTGAATTCTATCTGCAACATCTGCAACTACACCTAGATCATGTGTAATTAAGACAACAGCTGTACCTAGTTTATTCTGAAGCTCCTTTATAAGATCCATTATTTGCGCTTGTATTGTAACATCTAGTGCTGTTGTAGGCTCATCTGCTACAAGAATTTTAGGAGAACATGCAAGTGCAATGGCAATCATTGCACGCTGCCTCATTCCGCCAGAAAATTCATGTGGATATTGTTTAGCCCTTCTCTCTACATTTGGAATATTAACAAGTTTCAACATCTTTATAGCCTCATCCATGGCCTCGTGTTTTTTCATATTTCTATGGATAATTAAACTTTCTGCTATCTGCTTTCCAATAGTCATAGTAGGGTTCAAAGAAGTCATAGGGTCTTGGAATATCATACTAATTTCAGCACCCCTAAAATGTCTTAGTTGTTCTTTATTCATTTTTAAAATATCATTGCCTTTATATAATATTTCAGAACCATCTTTGATCTCACCCGGCGGAGTTTGAATTAATCTCATAAGACACTTCGCTGTTACTGTTTTTCCACAACCAGATTCTCCAACAACTGCAAGAGTTTCACCTTCATTTACTTCAAAACTTATGCCTCTTACAGATTGAACTTCTCCAGCATATGTATGATACGAAACTCGTAAATTTTTAACTTCAAGTAACTTTGACATGCTTTTTCGCCCTCCTTACTGTCTAAGTTTTGGATCAAGAGCATCTCTTAAACCATCACCAAGTAAATTAAATGCTAACATAGTTACACTTATTGCTATTGCTGGGAATATAAATTCATGAGGATGAAACATCATCTGACTTTGACCAGCAAAAATTAATGCTCCCCAACTAGTTTTAGGTGATTGAATACCAAGCCCAAGAAAGCTTAAAAATGCTTCATCAAAAATAAAAGCAGGTATATCCATAGACATATAAACAAGTATAATTCCAATTGTATTAGGAATTAGATGTTTTCCAATAATTCTAGTCGGACTAGCACCTAGTGCTTTAGCAGCTAAAACATATTCTGATTCTTTAAGTTGCATAACCTGTCCTCTAATTAAACGAGCAATACCTGTCCATCCAGTAATACAAAGTGCAATAATTATTGTTCCTTCTCCTGCTGGTAATACGAGTAGCAACAAAATAACAACAATAAGATATGGTACACTTACAATTATTTCAACTATTCTCATAAGTATTGTGTCTATGGCTCCACCAAAATACCCACATATACCGCCGTATACACATCCAACAAGAAGTTCAATCAAAGTACCAATAAACCCAATTCTTAATGATACTCTCGCGCCCATCCATAACCTTGCAAACATATCTCTTCCTAAATTGTCAGTTCCAAACCAATGTTTTGCCATTGGACTTTTATCTAAAATATCATAATTTTGAGTTTGATAATTTACTGATGAAATCATTGGTCCTATAATTGACATAATTATAACTATTATCAAAATCACCATAGAAAGCATAGCAACTTTATTTTTCTTAAGTCTTCTCCATGCATCTTGCCAATAACTTACATTAGGTCTTACCATAACATCTAAATCTTTCTTCGAATACCCTATAATTTTAAATAAATCTTTGCTATATTTTTTCATGCCTTCTCTCCTTACCCTTTCCTTTGAGTTAATTTAATTCTAGGATCAACTAAAACGTAAACTATATCTACAATAAGTAAAGAAACAATGTACAAGAAAGCAAAAAACACAGTTAATGACATAACTACAGTATAATCTCTATTAGAAATTGCAGAAACTAATTCTCTACCAAGCCCCGGCACACTGAATATGCTCTCTACAACTAAAGAACCAGTGATTACATATGCTATTCTAGGTCCTATCATTGTAACTACTGGTAATATGGCATTTCTTATAATATGTTTCCATACTAAAGAGACCTTACCAACACCTTTTGACTTTGCAGTCAAAACATAGTCTTGATTAATTACTTCAAGCACTGAAGTCCTCATAAACCTTGCATTTGATGCAAGTCCAGCCATAGCAAGTGCAATGGATGGCAATAATGAGTATCTATATATATTGAATAGACTGCTATCGGACCATCCCGCTATTTTTAAACCAAATTTTGCTCCAAGGCCATATTGCAGAATAATTGCTAAAACAAAACCCGGAACGCAAACTCCAATAAGTGCAATGAAAATTACGCTATAATCTACCCATGTATTTCTCTTAAACGCCGCAATAATCCCTAAAAATATTCCAAAAACAAGTCCTATGCCTACCGCTTGAAGAGCTAATCTTAATGACACTGGAAATTCTTTTGAAATAATATCATTAACCTTCTGGCCTGGGTAATGTATTGACATTCCTAAGTCCCCGTGTACTAAACTCTTAATATATGTACCATATCTTACATACTCTGGTTGATCTAGTTGATATTTTTTCATAATTTCTGCAGCTACTGTTTTATCAAGAACCTTACCTGCGGAGGCAGTTATAGGATCTCCTGGTATAGCATTTATAAGCACAAATGTAATAGTCGCAACAATCCAAAGTGTTATGATCATATAGCCAATCCTCTTTATTAT
This sequence comes from Clostridium estertheticum subsp. estertheticum, assembly GCF_001877035.1. NCBI lineage: Bacteria > Bacillati > Bacillota > Clostridia > Eubacteriales > Clostridiaceae > Clostridium > Clostridium estertheticum. The sequence goes on from NZ_CP015756.1 coordinate 3,815,294, forward strand.
ATATTTAGCCATACAAATTCTTTCCCCCTATCATAAAATCACTGCAACAAAGCCCAATTAGCTTCGCTGCAGTGTTGATTAAAATCTAATTACTATTTACCTGAAATATATGCAGTTTTAAGGTCAAACCAAGCGCTAAATAATGGTACGTACGTTCCCTTTAAGTAATTTTGTGTAAATGAATTAGTTGCCATATAATAATATGGAGAAACTGCAGCATCTTTAGCTACAAGTATCTCTTCAGCTTCTTTAAATATAGCTAATCTCTTAGTAGTATCTAATTCTGTTTTTCCTTTTGCAACTAAAGCATCATATTTTGGATTATTATATTTACCATTGTTATTTCCATTTTTCGATGTAAATACATTAAAGAAAGAAATAACATCATTATAATCAGCTCCCCAACCACCAGCACAAATATCAAATTCACCAGCTGTTCTAGCTTTAAAATATGAAGGTTGATCTACTGCATAAGTGATTGAAACATTTATTCCAAGATTTTTTTTATATTGAGCTTGAATAAACTGAGCTTGAGCTGTTGAAAGTGAAGTTGCTTTTTTCATTAATAATTTTAAAGTAATCTTTGATGGATCTGGACTTAAACCTGCTTCTTTTAATCCCGCAGCTAAAAGTGTTTTTGGATCATCTTTAACAGCTTTTAATGGTTCTGGTACTACTGTTCTATATTCATCTTTTCCAAGCATTATCTTACTAGGGATTAAACCTTCAGCAACATAATGTTGTTTAAATACTGTAGTTATTTGTACTTGTCTATCATAAGCGAGTGATAGTGCTTTTCTTACACTAGCATTTGATAATGCTTTAGTTTTATTGTTAAAAATATAATAATATACTGATGGATTATAACCCTTGAAATATGAAATTTCCCCTGCTTCTGCTTTCTTTTGTAATGCAGCAGTGTAATCAGTGTCTCCTTTAATCATATCAAGTTCTTGAGAAGCAAACATTTTATTGTAAGTAGCTGGCTCATCAATTATTAAAGCATTAACAGTTGTTAACTTAACATTAGCCGCATCCCAGTAATTAGCATTTTTCGTGTAAACAACCTTAGCGTTTTTTACATGGTCTGATACTACGAATGCTCCATTATAAACCATACCTTTGAAATTTTGACCATATTGATCCCCTAATTTTTTCACTATATCTTCTCTTTGCGGAACTAATCCCTTAAAGCTTAATGTACTTTCGAAATAAGCATTTGGTTCATTAAGTGTAACCTCAAATGTATTGTCATCAATTGCTTTAACTCCTAAATCACTTGGTTTAGCTACTCCTGTTTCAGTTGCACCCTTAACTTCCATTTCCTTAAGCATTCCTAGATAATCTTGGCTTACTTTTGGGTTAGCGAGTCTTTGCCATCCGTATACATAATCTTGAGCTCTAATTGCCTTTCCATCAGACCACTTACTAGCTCTTATATGAAAAGTGTAAACTTTATGGTCAGCACTAACTGTCATCTTATCAGCACCAGCAAGAATATTTACAGTTTTACCATCCTTAGAAACTTCTCTCATTAGTCCTTCATCAACATTTGTAAGTGTAGTAAATGATTCCTGATCACTAACTACTGCTGGATCAAGCGATGTGTAATCATAACCTAAAACATTTGCAGTTTGATCGGCATCAAGCTTAGCCTCTGTTGATTTTGTAGTACCTGCACTATCTCCACTTTTAGCTCCGCAACCTGCTAGTGCCACACTTAACACTAAGGCTACAATTAGTACTGAAACAATTTTCTTGCTTTTCATTAATAGTCCCCCTTTAATCAATAAATAATTACTTCTAAATAAATGAAATTTCCTCTCAATAAAATCAAAGAAAAACAGTACAAAATTCAGCTTCGCATCCTATAAGTAAATATACTTATAATAACATCATTCAAATAAAATATAAGCTGTCGAGCTTCATATGTCCAGTCTCTCTCAATTTTGAATGAGAAATAGATTAATAATTTAATTTTTGTAATATTTAATATTATTAGAATACTAGCAAACAAATAAATAAATGTCAATATAATATTTTCAATTTAATATCATATTCCTTTATATTGTTTATAATTCATTTGTATATTGTTAATGTTTTATTCATATTCATCACTGATTATGCATAAAATTATTATTTAATAATGTTTTTATGTATATTTATTCATTTTTATTATCAGATAATATTAAATTTTATCCTCCTTAATCCACATTATTAATATAAATCAAGTGAAAACTTCATATTTTTTTATTATTGTTAATATCTTTCATAATCTTCAATGACATGAACCTTTTTTATTCTTTTTTTTCAATATTCTTTTTTTGAAAATATTGAATCTTTTCATCCAAATTTTTCTTACTACAACAAAAACTATAGACTAGACATTTAAGTAATGTCTAGTCTATAGTTTTTGCAAAATACATAAAGTTTAAATAAAATTCTATTTCAAATTTTCTATACTTAAAATTACTGAATTATACATTTCTTTATATTTTTCACCTTTAGCTTTTTCCTCTTCTACTACCTCAACCGGTGCTTTAGCTGTGAATCTTTCATTGCAAAGTTTTTTCTCTACCCTATCTATTTCTTTTTTAAGTTTATCTTTTTCTTTATTTAATCTTTCCAATTCTTTTTCTAAATCTACAAGTTCAAGTAATGGCATGTAGATTTCAGCACCTTTAGTTACTACTGTAACTACATTTTCTGGTGCTTGTGATTTAGATTCTAAAAATTTCACTTCGCTTGCTGATGCAAGTTTTTGAAAGTATACCATTCCTTCTTCAAATGCTTCTTTTGCCTCTATAGCATATATAAATACTTTAGCCTTTCTTGAAGGTGCTACATTCATTCCTACCCTAGCATTTCTTACATCTTTTATTGCTTCTATTATATAGTTCATTTTTTCTTCTGATTTTTCGTCTTTAAGCGACTCATCAAATTCAGGCCACTTAGCGATTGTTATAGATTCATATTCATTCTCTAAATGAGTATAAATTTCTTCTGTTATAAATGGCATAACTGGGTGAAGTAATTTAAGCCCGGTTTTTAATACTTTGTTCAATACATTTAATACTATGCCTTTAGCTTCACAATCCTCTGCGTATAATACTGGTTTAACAAGTTCTATATACCAATCACAGAATTCTGTCCACATAAAGTCATGAGTTTTTTGAAGTGATATTCCTATTTCATATTTCTCAATATTTTCTGTAACTTCTTTTGTCACAGTATTCATTCTTGATAATATCCATTTGTCTGCAACTGTGTAGTTTTTGCTATCCTTGTATTTAGCCATCAATTCGTAATTATTATTCATCATAACAAATCTAGATGCATTCCAAATTTTATTAGCAAAGTTTCTAGCTGCTTCAACTCTTGATTCATAAAATCTTATATCACTTCCTGGTGAATTTCCTGTTGCAAGTGAGAATCTTAATGCATCTGCACCATATTGATCTATTACATCTAATGGATCAATTCCATTTCCTAGTGACTTAGACATCTTTCTTCCTTGATCATCTCTTACCATTCCATGCATTACTACTGTTTCAAATGGTACTTCACCTAAATTATATAGGCCTGAAAATATCATCCTTGCAACCCAGAAGAATATAATATCGTATCCAGTTACTAAAACACTCGTTGGATAAAATTGTTTTAAATCCTCTGTATTATTTGGCCAACCAAGTGTTGAGAAAGGCCATAATGCTGAGCTAAACCAAGTATCAAGAACGTCTTTATCTTGATTAAGATTTGTGCTATTACATTTGCTACAATTTGTTGGAGCATCAACAGAAACTATAACTTCCCCACAATCCTTGCAGTACCATACTGGTATTCTGTGCCCCCACCATAATTGCCTTGATATACACCAATCTTGAATATTTTCCATCCAATTGAAATATGTCTTTTCAAACCTTTCAGGAACAAACTTGGTTTTCTTTTCCCTTACTGCATCGATTGCTGGTTTTGCAAGAGATTCCATTTTAACATACCATTGCTCAGATAACATTGGCTCTACAGTAGTTTTACATCTATCGTGAGTACCTACATTATGAGCATGATCTTTTATTTTAACAAGTAGTCCAGCCTTATCTAAATCTTCTACCATTACTTTTCTTGCCTCATATCTATCAAGGCCTGAATATTTTCCGTACCCTTCACAAATAGCTGCATTTTCATTCAAAACTACTATTTCTGCAAGGTTATGTCTTTTACCTATTTGATAATCATTCGGGTCATGTGCTGGAGTGATTTTAACTGCGCCTGTTCCAAACTCTATATCAACATAATCATCTGCAACTATTGGTATTTCTCTATTTACTAGTGGAAGCATTATTGTTTTACCTATTAAATGTGTATAACGAGGATCTTTAGGATTTACTGCAACAGCTGTATCTCCAAGCATAGTTTCTGGCCTTGTAGTAGCTATTTCTAAAAATTCAGACCTTCCTACTATTGGATATTTTATATGCCAAAAATGTCCCTCTTGTTCTTCAAACACTATTTCAGCATCTGAAATTGCAGTCATGCATTTTGGGCACCAGTTAGTTATCCTATTTCCCTTATAAATAAGTCCATCTTTATATAATTTAACGAAAACTTCTCTTACTGCATGATTTAGATTTTCATCCATAGTAAAACTTTCACGGGTAAAATCAACAGAGCACCCCATTTTTCTTATTTGACCTCTTATTTTTGCTCTATACTCATTAGTCCAATCCCATACTTTTTCAAGGAAAACTTCTCTTCCCATTTCTTTTTTCTTAAGACCTTGTTTTAAAAGTTCATTTTCAACCTTTACCTCTGTTGCAATACTAGCATGGTCTTCGCCTGGAAGCCACAATGTGTTATACCCCTGCATTCTTTTAGTTCTTATTAGAATATCTTGAAGAGTATTATCAAGAGCATGACCTAAATGTAATTTTCCTGTAATATTTGGTGGAGGCATCATTATTGTAAATGGTTTTTTGTCTTTATCAACTTTTGGTGTAAAAAAACCTTTTTCTTCCCACCATGCATAAAGTCTTTCTTCAAAATCTTTTGGATTGTAATTTTTATCAATATTGTTGTTTTCTTCCATAATTAACTCCTCCTAAATTAAATTGATTTTTTTAGCGCCAATTTTTAGACAATAAAAAAAGAGCCTTCGTCTGTAAAAGGACGAAAAGCTCCGCGGTACCACCTTTTTTCCTGCAAAATGCAGGCTCTTTATAATTTAACGATTAAGAAAACCGCCTTATACCCTCTATTCATAATACATGAATGTGGCTAAGAAGCTCCAAAGCAACCTTCAAGGTTTTTCATATAAAAGATCTTACAGCCTATGGATCTTTCTCTCTTAATACTAATTTTCCCCTACTCCTCTTTATCTAAGCTTTTATATATTATTATACAATATGTTTTAATTGTCCTATAACTATACCATACAATATGTTTTAATTGTTATATAACTATACCATATAATATTGTTTAATTGTTATATATTATTTAATTTCCATTATACATGCTAATTTTTATATGTCAATGTTATAAATTTTATAACTTACCCCAAATATAAAATGTCACATATACTTTGTTTTTCATATTATATAATCATAACTACTATATAATATGGAGGTATTTATGAAAATTAAAAAAATGTCGATTTTTTCTATATTTCTCTCCCTTGCATTAGTAACTACCTTATTTTCTGGCTGTACACCAAAAACTAAGACCACTCCTCTCGTAAAAGTAAAATTAAATGAAGTGGTCCGGTCTATATTCTACGCTCCTATGTATGCGGCTATATCTCAAGGTTTTTTTAAAGAAGAAGGCCTGGATATTAATCTTTCTACCGGTCAAGGGGCCGACAAAACTATGCAACAAGTCTTAAGCAAAGCTTCAGATATTGGTCTTGCAGGGCCAGAACAAGTTATTTACATCTACAATCAAAAACGAACAGACTACCCAGTTATTTTTGCACAATTAACTCAAAAGGATGGCTCTTTCTTAGTATCTAAAAAAGCTGAAGCAAACTTTAAATGGGAATCCTTAAAGGGCAAAACTCTAATCGGCGGAAGGCCTGGTGGGGTACCTGAAATGGCTCTTGAATATGTTTTAAAAAATCATGGTATAAATCCTGGAGTTGACGTAAACCTTATTACAAACCTTGCATTCACAGCTACTGCTGGTGCTTTTAAAGCCGGTACAGGTGATTATGTTGCTCTTTTTGAACCAACAGCTAGTACATTAAGCAATAATAATTCCGGAAATATTGTAGCGTCAGTCGGCGATTCTGCTGGAATCATACCATATACCTGTTTTTTTGCAACAAAATCTTATATAACAGAAAATCCAGCTGTATTGCAGAAGTTCACTAATGCAATATACAAGGGTCAAAAATGGGTTAATAGTAATTCTGACAAAGATGTAATTACCTCAATAAAGTCCTACTTCCCTGGTACAGATGAAGCTGTACTTATTTCATCTATAAAAAACTACAGAAATATAAACGCCTTCTCAACAAACCCAACATTAACAACCGAAAACTTAACAAAACTTATGGATATAATTCAATCCTATAAAGCATCACTAATACCAACGAGACCTAACTTTGATACAATAGTTAACACTACATTTAGTAAAAAAGCAGTAACAACTATAAAATAAAGATAAAACAATATTGTGAAGGTTCGACATTTATGGTGTTCTGATAGTAGGCCATTCGTTAACAGAATCTAAGTTTATTCCGTGAAATATTTCCTAACGCACTTATTCGACGTCCTGTCTCAAAAGTGCTAACAGCCCGTCCTGGGCTGTTTACGTAAATTTTCACTACACAAACTAAGCTTCTGTAAAACTCATTATACACTATCTTTCACACACATAAATACTGAACCTTCACAATTAATGAAATTCTTCCTGCGACCCTTACAATCAAAGTCAAAACAAAAAGTTCTAAAGCTCGCTTCAATGCACTATACGTAATATATACTTTTTTTAGCGTATAAAAATAGTTATTATTTTGTCGTAATGTATCCTATTATGAAGTTATCTTAATATATCTCTAATATGATTGGCAGATAAAAAAATAATTTATATCCATAATCTCCACAAATAATCTTTTAGCCGGTAGGCTGCTAATATGATACGTATCCTTTGAATTTAATATTAGCAAAACAAGAATTTCTAAATAAAATTTCAATGTTTCAGCACTTCTTATTTTAGGGCACTTCCGGAAAAATTTCATACTTCTATATATATCTGTCACCTAAGGAGACAATCTTGCATGACATTAAAACAAAGTGATCTAAAAACTAAACATGGATTTTTAAAAAAATGTGATGTTGAAATATTTTCCTTAAATTATGCTAACAAAAGTATATATTGCGTAAAATGCATTTGAACAAGTCGTAGTCATTCTTAATTTATTTTAGTTACATATGCGTATATAAAAATACATGTTTGAGCATAGTTTGTATTTTTTAGCATCTGTAATTACAATAAATTTTAGAATGATTTGACGATGTGAAAGCATTATAGCAATATATACTTTTTGTTATATCATAATTCAAGAAAAAACTTTAAATTAATAACTTATGCAAATAAATCATATCAATCTAGTAGCAAATCTATGTTTAATTAACCATGACTTAGCAAAGTCAACTCCATCTTTCATTTCAAATAACGTACATTGTGCGTTACCAACCATGCCTTTTTGTACATTATAATTCTTCTCAAAGTCTTTTCCAATTAACATAAAATCTTCTGTATCATACTCATAATCCTCAAACCATTTCCAGCACCTATCACCATTCTCAAATATTGTGGCACCCACACGTTCTTTAGACATTTCATCTATAAGTGATTCTGAAAGATGAAAACTGGTGCAAGAATTATATTCTACTCCTAGTAAAAGAACTTTTGCTTTTAAATTATACATTTTGCCAAGAGGTGAATCCATACCAAGCTGTGGAGTTAATGGATGATTTTCAATAATATGCATTGCCTCTTTTCCATTTGCACTAAATGATACAAGTGGATGATTTGACCGTATAGTGCTAGGAAATGTTCTAAATAATTCTGCAATACGCCCCATTCCTCGTGTTGGTGAGATTTCAGGGTCAAATGCTGGCATATTATCATATATTGTTTGTATCCATTCTTTTGGTACAGGTGGATTGCTCCACTGCGCAGGGTCACTCCATTCTCCACTATGAGCTGGCATAACCAGTGTTCCGTCACTTCCCACAACATTCCTTAATGCAGTTATTACAGTCTGAGCGCCGCCACAAACCCAATCTAATTTTGACAATGATGAATGAACTAATAAAATATCACTGCCATTTATGCCTAGCCTCATCAAATCTTGATAAATAGTATTAATAGTATTAGGTTCTCTTGTTGTATTAATTATTTTCTCTTCACTCATTTATTTTGCTCCTTTTTAATCACTCCCTAGTACTTTTATTTTCATACATATAAAACAATATTTTACTACTAGGAAATAGTATATTTGCTTAATTATACTACTAATAATATATATTCCATAAACGAATCAGAAAATAATGCTACCCAATTACTTCCCGAGTGTACCTCTCCCTTGTAATAAAGAAAGCTACCATTTGTAAAACTATATAAGCTACAATCACAATAAGTGATTTATTAAACATATAATCTCCATTTGGTACAACTCCAAATACTATTGATAAAAAATATGTTATTAAACTGACAGCTAAAACTACTGGGGTAAAAAAAATTATTGCTAGTTCCTTTGTTAAAACCTTTGATACCTCACTATCTGTCATACCTAATTGAACCAGTTTTTTTGCCCTTTCCTTTTCTTCATCAACACCGGTTAACACCTTGAAATACAATACCACTCCACTGGCTATTAAAAACATCATTCCTAAAAATAAACTTGAGAAAAGCATAAAGCCATTTTCTTTTATATTTTCTTCTAAAATTTGCTGTTTAAATTCTGGTTTTAAAGACTCATCTCCGTGATTTAATCTTCTTAATTCACTTGAAATAACATTAAAACTTTTATAATCCTTAGGGTCTTTTAACTTAATTAAATGGTCATAAGAAACAACCTGTGGTCCTAATTTCTCCTTTATTCTTCTATAATCATTATCATTAATTATAAGAGCTGTTCTCCTTGAATAATCCAATGAATAAGATTCGTTAGTATATTTGCCTTCTGTGTATCTCTTTTTATTTTTTTCAACATATATATAGCTATCCTTATCCATAGCAGCTAAAAAATCATCTATCCGTGTTACATTATTGCCTTCTTCAAACTTTGACGTTTGTTCTTTTTGTTTAGACAAATCATTGAAATTAATAATTACGTCACTATCTTTATATTTATTACTTGCAGGAGAGTTAAGTACCTGTAGTAGTTCCCCCTTATTAACAACCACATTTGTCCCCATATGATCATTGTAATTGGTCTCACTTATGACAGCAATATTTCTACCTACTGTAACCTTACCTTCATAAGCTCTATAATCCATAAGATCTATGTTTTCTAAAATTTTATATTGCTTTATTTCTCCACCACTAGATTTTGATATGTTTTTAATCTCCTGTTCTGATATTTTATTAAGTTTATCATTTTGGATAAAGCTAATATCGTAAGGATATCTATTGTTTGTATCTTTTTCTATTGTGGCATACATACTATATGTCATGCTTATTAAAGTAATAGCTGCTGCTGCCAATATTAAAACTAAATAAATAACACTTTTATAAGATATAAATTTATGCTGCACACTAGATAATACTAAAAGGTTCTTATTGTATGTCTTTTTAAAATTCATAAGCACTATATTTACCATAGATATTAATGATCCTATTATGAAATAAGGTGCTATTATTGTTATTATAATAATTATGAGCAGTGCGCTTTCACTGCCTATAAATATTTCTTGGTTAACTATTTTAGGAAAGAGATACAATGCTGTTATTAATGCTATCAAAGCTATTGCCCCAATTATAAAATTGTTCTTACCTACCTCCGCTTTAGAAGATGATTTTATAAGTTCCATTATGGACAGCCTTCCTACAAATATCAGCTGAAACATTGAATTTATTAAGAAAATAATTATGGCTATAGCTAAACACATAGAATAGGTCTTTATATTCAGACTAGGTGTAAAATTATCAATCCAAAGTATTTTGCCTATTACCATATAAAACAGCCTAGAAAACAAGGTTCCAACTATCATGCCCACTACCAGCGATGCAAATAATATTAGAATATTTTCAATAAATAATATCTTCCTTAAATCCCTAGTAGTAACCCCTAAAGTCAAATACACTCCAAATTCTTTACCCCTATATCTTATAAAAGATATAGTTGTATAGGAAATAAAGACAATTGAAAATACAATCATGATCATCAACGTAGTCATTACGTTATCCGTTAAACCAGTAGCCTTAGAACCCTCTGTAAATTCCTTACTAAACACTAAACTACCATACATTAACAAAACAGCAATAATAAAGCTATTAGCTATAAAGTAAGCTATATATTTTTTGAAATTAAACTTAATATTCTTTATAATTATAGAAGAAAAGGTCATTATTTCTCCCCTCCTATAACACTTTGAGCTTCTAGTATTTTATCAAAGAATTTATTTCTATCACCCTCTGATATTATCTCTAATTTTATAGCCCCATCCTTTATGAAAATTATTTTTTTGCAGAAAGATGCTGCAAATGCATCATGAGTTACCATAATTACTGTAGCGCTTCTTTCCTCATTCATATTCTTAAAAGTTGTCATTATATTTTTAGAAGACTTTGAATCTAAATTACCTGTTGGTTCATCTGCAAATATAACTGAAGGTTCACATATGAGTGCTCTAGCAACTGCGGTTCTTTGTTTTTCTCCGCCTGATATATTATAAGGGTACTTTTTCTGTAGCTCTTCTATACCTAGGTACTTCATAATATCTTTAACTTTCTTCTCTATTTCCCGGGGATTAACTTTATCTATTATTAAAGGAAATGATATATTCTCTTTAACATTTAAACTATCTAAAAGATTAAAATCTTGAAATATAAAACCAACCTTCCTTCTTCTAAATAAGGCTAGCTCATCCTTTTTCATTTTGATAATATCTTGTCCATTAATATGAACTTCTCCTGAGGTAGCTTTGTCTATACCAGATAATATATTTAATAATGTAGTTTTCCCACTTCCACTAGGTCCCATTATGCCTATAAACTCACCCTTGTCCACATTAAAACTTATCTCATTAAGTGCTATAACTTCCTTTGCATCCTTAAAAGCATTATAAACTTTAGTAAGTTTCTTAATTTGTAATATTTCCATATAAATCCACTCCTTTATTGTAATTTAAGTATAAATCTAGTATCGTAATTCTCTAATTGAAAAACATTACTTAACCTTACAATTTTGAAAGGTAGCTAATTTCTACTATAGTTCCTTTTCCTACCCTAGACTTTATATGGATTTTATGACCTAATTCATCAGCTACAAGCTTAACCATATATAGTCCAATCCCTGATGATTTTCTATTATTTCTGCCATTAGTACCAGTAAAAAAAGCCTGAAATACTCTTGATATATCTTCTTTCCTTATACCTACTCCTTTGTCTTCTACAAATAATGTTATGTAATTATCCTCTTCCACTAAACTAAATGTAACGTAGCTATTTTCTTTTTCTGAATACTTTATTGCATTAGTTATTATCTGCTCTAACATATACTTTGACCACTTTTTATCTGTGTATATATAATATTTTTCATCTATAATAACCTTAGGGAATACCTTGCTATATATAAATTCTCTTTTTTTATTATTAACAGCACTATTTACGAGCTCCCTTAGGTTAACTTTCTCAGGAATATAATCTTTTGCAAATTCATCTAATCTAAACAAATTAAGAGTTTCTTCTAAGTTATCCTGCAGCTTCTTATTCTCTTCTAATATATCATAAAGAAAATCACTATTTTCTAAATTTTTTAATGGTATTTCAGAAGATACACCGTCAATATTACGACACCGCTTATAATGATTTAGTCCCTTTTCAGAAGCTAAATCAATAACTGTTATAGATGTTTTCATATTGTGCACCCATTGAGCCATAAGGGTATCTCTTTCCTTTATTCTATTTTTCATTTTATAAAACTTATTGATATAGTTATCATGTATTTCATTGATAACTTCAAACACTCCTACATTATTATCAAATTTCCCCTTATAATTCGGACTTATTTTAGCTTCATCAAGGCTTATATAGAAATTGTTATACTCAATAGTTTTATAAATAATGAAAATCATCAAGAAAAACAAACTTACAGCTATAGGATATATAATTTCTCTACTATTAAATATTAAATAATAAAAACTCACTAAAACTATCGTATTTAGTAAATATATAATTATGGCAGCTTTTTCTTTTTTCAAAACCACTAATATTAATTTAGTTAAACACATATCCCACTCCCCTTTTAGTAACAATTGAATTTTCGACTTCCAAATCTTTAAGTTTCTTTTTAACCCTAGTTATATTAACTGTTAATGTATTATCATCAATAAAATCCGTGTCATCCCATAATGTTTCTAATAATTCTTCTCTAGTTATAACTTTTCCACAATTACTCATAAATAACTTTAGTAATTTGTATTCATTTTTACTAAGGTCCACTATCTTTTCTTCAAACACTAGCCTCATACTATCGCTGTTCAAAGTTAATCCGCAAATATTAAAATCTTCAGTAGTAACCACATTATTTGTTCTTCGCAGCACAGCATTTACCTTTGCAAGTAATATGCCCATACCAAAAGGCTTTGTTATATAATCATCTGCCCCAAGCTCCATTCCTCTGATTTGTTCGCCCTCTTCACTTCTAGCTGAAACAATAATTACTGGAACATTAGATTTATTTCTAATAATTTTTAAAAAGTAAAAACCATCAAAGGTTGGAAGGTTAATATCTAATATTATAAGATTAGGCTCTATATGCTGAACATCTTCTAATACATTGTCGAAATCATTTAAGAGAATAGTCTTATAATCATAAGCATTTAAATATTCCTGCATATACTTTTTTAATTTTAAATCGTCTTCTATTATTAAAATTTTATTCATAGTTAATCTCCTAATTTTATATTTATAATGCTAATTATACCATTTTACAAGATGTTGAGATTATATTTACAATTAAGGATACTTTAAAGATTGTATTCAAATTTTCCACTAAAGCACCTTCAAAAAAAATAAAAAGACACAAGAATATTTAAATCTACTTGTGCCATTATATTACAATATAAAATCCTACCTAATTTTCTAAAAAATATTCCTCTGTTAATAAATCATCTCTAACGGAATTAGTAAATTTAATATGACATTTTTTATACGTTTCTTTACTATTTTTTCTTATCCAAAAGAGATCCAAAAAACACATTCCCTTTGATTTTAAAAACAGTTCCCATTCATCCCAAAATTCCATGTCATAATATTTAAGATATTTACTCAAGTTCATACGATTATATGGTATTATCCTATCAACTATAAATTCTCTAATAACATCACTTTGCACTTCTATTTCTTTAACATCAAATAATCCATAAAATTCTGCTGGATATAACTTTAAATCATTAATTTCTTTATTTCTCCTGAAACTATATTTTTCTGACACTATATCGTAGGACAATTCTCCTAAAAAATAATCTTTATTCATAAGCTCAACTGTTTCAATCACTGATTTGGGAAGCATATTTTCACATCCTTTATTCTTTCTGTCAATAATTGCAAAATAAAATCAATTCTTTTTTCACTAAAATACCTTTTGTACTTATCTATTATTTGCTCAAAATCAATATCAATATTTAAACTATATTTATCTACCAATCCTAATTGTTTTTTATTGCTACTTTCAAAGCATTTAGCGTAGTCTGAATCTAATAACAAATCATCCATATCTTCATTTATTAAATCATCGTCATCTAAATGTGAACCTAAAGATAATCCATTATCATAAATAGGTGAAAATCTTATTTTATCATCCTTTTCAAGAAACGCAAAATTCTTCAAGTGCCTGTCTGTATTATTTACAATATAATCAAAAATAATCATATTATTTAAATTCATCTTTATGTTAGGAAAATTCTCAACTAACTTTTCATATAAATTTTCTCTAGATATACCCAATATTCTCATCAGCCTGTTGGCACTATAAAATCGTTCCTCTTCTTCATTGTAAAACCATTTTGAAACTGAAACCAATCTACCATTTCTTTTTTCTAATGTATATTCTGCACAATCCATTCCCATTAATTTCGCCAATTCATAGCAAATACACTCCGTTACTGGTTCCAATATCGAGCTTTCTTTTTCTGCGCTTCCTCTTCCTGACTTCACCAAATACTTATGATTACCTCTAATTATAATGTATTTTTCATAAACACCAAGCGATGAACTGTTTATAAAATTCCGTATATTCTCGGTTTCCACTTTTTCTTTCACCTCATTCTTCACTAAAAATACATATCATCTTTACTTCATATATTCTTTATTATAACCATAATTATATATTGAAACAACATGCACTACTCCTGTTATATAAAATAATTTTAATGACATAACAAAAAGACTGCACTATTTTAAGTACAGTCTTGATTGCCGATATAAGAAAATATAAACTATCATTGTTCTCTTATACTCTTATAACAGACTAATTTAATAGAGTAACTTTCAGAATAAATATCTACATTATTTGATGGATGCATCATAAATTGTTCCAATTGAATTGGATAACATCAAATTGAATTCTTTATCTGTTTGCTTTGCAGTCAATCCTTGCGATAATGCACGGGAAAAACTAGCTATCAGTCCATGATTATGCGTAAGTTTTTCATTTGCTTCACTTTGAGTGTACCCTCCTGATAAAGCCACAACACGTACAACATGCGGATTATCCATTAAATCATGATAGAAGTTATCTTCTGTTGGTATTGAAAGTTTAAGCATTACTTTGACGTCTTTATCAAGGAGTGCTAATTGATTAGAAATTTCAGATTTTAATATTCTTTCTGATTTTTCCTTATCTACGCTGTGAATATCAACCTCTGGTTCAATAATTGGAACTAGCCCAGCCTCAAATATTTTCTTTCCAATATCGAACTGTTGCTCAACTACTTTTCGAATTCCTTCCGAATTAGCTTCCATAATGACTGAACGCATTTTCGTCCCAAAAATGTTTTTTTCACTGGCCCGTTTTAAGAGTCCTTCCAAATTTGGAATCGGCTTCATGAGTTGAACACCATTTTCGAGTTCAGCCAGCCCTTTATCAATCTTTAAAAAAGGCACAACCTTTTTATCTTCCCAAAGAAAATCAGCAGTAAACTTATCACCAATCTTACGATCCATAGTATTTTCAAATAAAATAGCACCCAAAATATGCTTTGAATTGAATGTAGGGTTCATTATAATACGCGTTCTCATCTCGTGTACTAAACTAAACATCTCTTCGTCATTTGAATAACGATCTTCCGAAATGCCATACTGCAAAAGTGCCTTAGGAGTACTACCCCCACTTTGGTCTAAAGCAGCGATAAATCCTTTTCCAGCATGCATTTGGTCCATTTGTTCCTTATTCATATAATTATCCCCTTTCATTTTTATTACTAAGTAATATCTTTAATTACATTATAACACTTATTAAGTACAGATATACAACTATATTTCCATAAATAAGGAATTTAGATCACCGTGTTTTTTTACTACACTATTCCATATTGGACATATAAAATAATATAACATTAATGATAATATTAATATAACTACCATGTACATAATTGCACCTAATATAAAACTAGATGAAGTTATATAACCTACTACTATTGAAATCAAGCAAGCAGATATATATAAGTACCAGCCTAACCTTTTCCATCTAAATATTAGTATAAAACCTGTAAGTTGAATTACATCTAAAATTATTGTTCTTAATGCATAGGCATTCATTAATCCTCCTGGTTGTCTTGAAAAGGAATATAAATTACCTAGTATACTTAAGCTATATACTACTATTAATACCAATAAAATTACTGTTAACCACATTCCCCTTTCTTTGTTTTCCTTGACCACCATTTATCCTCCTCAATAATATTGGATCGCATATTGTTAAATCATCTCCTGGGGATAAGTAATGTATGTTCCATATAAAAATATTATCATTGATGCCTTTTTTTAATGTACCTTAATAATATACTTATGTTACATTTGTTGATTTTAAACCATATAATAATAATTTATATTTATTATTAAATAAAGATAAAATTATATTTATTTTTTCACCACCCTTGTAATACGATGTACATGGTGGTAAACTAATTTTAAGTAGTAATACGATGTATGGAGGTGACTTTATGGATAAAGAAATAATGAAGGGTAGCATTGATATTTTTATACTTTCTATAATTAATAATCAAGATACCTATGGTTATGAAATTGCAAAATGTATTAAGAGTAAAAGCGAGGGTACATATGCTATGGGAGAAGGTACATTATATCCTGCATTAAAGAGACTAGAAGAAAAAAAACTAGTAGAATCGTACTGGCAAGAAAATGAACTGTCAGGTAAACGAAAATATTATAAGATTACTGACGAAGGGAAAATAACATTAAATGAAAAAATAAATCAATGGAATAAAGTAACGAGTTTAATTAATATTTTTAAGGAGGAGTAATATGGACACATTTAATGCTTATATTAAAGAACTTTTAGACGAGAGAGGTATAAATGAATGCGATAAAAAAGATTTGGAATTTGAGATTAGAGACCACCTCATGCTTTTAGAAAATGAATATTTAAATAAAGGACTGTCTGAAAAAGATGCAATTAAATTATCAATTAGAGACTTTGGTGAAAGCAACTTTATAGGAAATAGTATTAAAAAAAATTTACCTTCACATAATAAGTACATTGATTTTACAATTAAAGAACGGATTCAATACTTATTAAGCATGTTCTTAGTATATTTCATTTTTATTTTTATTCTTTCATATGTAACATTTTTTAGCCAAATTTTTGATTCTATATTTTATTATATAGACATGGCTATAGTGGTTACACTTACTTCATTTATATTCGTAAATAAAAAAGTAAATAATAATAAAAACAAGGTTAAAAATATAATCAGTATTAATATACAGTTCTTCATAATCGAAAAAGTATTTATGTCCTTATTTATTTTAATTGTTAGAAGCATTACTACAGGTGTATATAATTTTTCTTTACTTAATACATATATTTTTAATTGGATATATATTTTGAGTTTTATATTATTAACATCGTGTTCTGTTATCATTACTAAATATGTAATGAACAAAGTAACTCTTAATTTGAAAAATAATTATAATACTACTATTACCTCTACGTTTTTATTTATTGCATCAATACTATTTATAATAATGTATATACTAATCCCAAATAGATTTTACGTATTAAGAAAGATAATAATCGGTATACTTGGTTCCGATATTACAAATGTGAGTAAAAATATATTTTTCATGGTAATCAATAACAATTTAGTAATTCCTAATATAGGACTTGTGATTCTAATAATACTCTGCATTAGATTAATCCTTCATATAAAGAAAAAAGGAATAGAAAGCCTATTATAATAGGTCTCTCAGTCCCCCTCCTACTCCCAATCAACAATAATGATAATTTTGATACTTTTCTTGGATTATGCTAACAAAAGTATATATTGCGTATAATGCATTTGAACAATCCTTATAATTCTTATTTTACTTTAGAATTACTTGGTGATGTGAACGCATTGTGGCAATATATACTTTTTATCTTTATAACTATGCAAAGTATAAATTATAATAATGAAAGTGAAAACATGTAATAAACTTAGAGTATGTTAATGAATGCTCTACTATCAGAACAGCCTACATGTAGAACCTTCATTGGATTATTAATCTTCCTTTTTGTCACTAGCTGCCTCATCAAAAGCAGTTTTTATTTCTTCTTCACTCTTAAGATTTTTAAAGGCAATAGACATCATAAGTTTAATTCTGTTAATTTGATTTACCTCACTTGCACCCGGGTCATAATCTATAGCAGTGATATTAGCTCCTTTATTTCTTCTCTTTAATTCCTTAATCATTCCTTTACCTGATACATGATTAGGAAGACAAGCAAAAGGTTGTACACAAACTATATTTTTTGTGCCACTTTCAATAAGTTCAATCATTTCAGCTGTTAAAAACCATCCTTCTCCTGATTGATTACCAAGTGATATAATAGGTGATGCCTTTGCTGCTAATTCCTGTATAGTATTGGGAGCTGTAAATCTTTTACTCCCTTCAAGAACTAATTTCATATGTTTTCTATAACTTTCTATATATTGAATAGCCACATTGTTTATTATTTTATCAGTTCTGCTTTTACCTAAATACTTATATTTAAAGTCAGCATCATAAGCACAGTATAAGAAAAAGTCTATTAAATCTGGCATAACTGCCTCTCCACCCTCTTTTTCAATAACATCTATAATATTATTGTTAGCTATGGGATCGAATTTAACTAAGATTTCTCCAACTAGTCCTACCTTAGGTTTAATAATATTTTTAATTTCTAAAAGATCAAATTCAGAGACAATGCCAGTTATATTGTTTTTAAACTCTTTATTCTTTCCTTCTGCTACCGCTATCTTGCATACTTTTACCCATTTTTCATAAAGCAAGTTAGCTGAGCCTTCTACTACTTCATATGGCCTAACTTTGTATAGTACTCGCATAAGCAAGTCACCATAAACTAAAGCCATAAATGATTTCTTAATTATTGGATAACTAAATTTGAAACCTGGATTTTTCTCGAGTCCAGCAGCATTTAAAGATATAACTGGTACCTGAGGAAAACCTGCGTCCTTAATCCCTTTTCTAAGGAATCCAATGTAATTTGTTGCCCTACACCCTCCGCAGGTTTGAGAGATTATAACAGATGTATTTTCCACATCATATTTGCCTGACTTAAGAGCAGCAATTAGTTGCCCAACAACTATTATTGTAGGATAACATGCATCATTGTTTACATATTTTAAACCTTCGTCTACAGCTTTAGTATCCACTGATGGCAATATTTGCAAATTATATCCTGATGAATTAAATGCTTCCTGTAAAAATTGAAAATGTATAGGCGACATTTGTGGGCATAAAATCGTATGTTTCTTTTTCATTTCTTTTGTAAATATAATTTTTTTATCAGGTTCTTGTACTTTCTTTAACAAAACTCCATTCTTATCTCTTTCATAAAGTGCAGCTTTTAAAGATCTAATTCTAATTCTTGCTGCTCCCAAATTATTTCCCTCATCAATTTTTAAAGTTGTAAATATCTTTCCATTATCTTCGAGTATTTGTGCAACCTGATCTGATGTTACTGCATCAAGTCCACATCCAAAAGAATTTAGTTGAATAAGTTCAATATTAGGCTCCTTTGATACAAAACTTGCTGCTGCATATAACCTAGAATGATAAACCCACTGATCTACCGCTCTTAAAGGCCCTTCAATAACGCCTAAATGAGCCACGGAATCCTCTGTAAGTACAGGCATATCAAAGTCAGTAATAACGCTTGGAATCCCATGATTAATTTCTGGGTCTATATGATAAGGTCTGCCAGCGAGTACAATACCCCTTTTCCCCGTTCTCCTAATATATTCTACAACTTCCTCACCTTTATTTCTAATATCTAATTTAACCTTTTCAGTTTCAGCCCATGCTAGTTCAGCCGCTATAACAACTTCTTTTTTGCTAATTCCAAAACTAACTAATTCATCTGCTAATCTCTTATCTAGCGCCTTCTCATTATCTAAAGAAATAAATGGATTAAGGAACCTAACATTTCTTTCCTTTAATATATCCATATTGTTTTTTATTACCTCAGGATATGAAGTTACTATGGGACAATTATAATGATCATCAGCATTTTTTCGTTCTTTTTTTTCATATGGAATACAAGGATAAAATATTAAATCTATGCCCTTATTTATAAGGCTCATTATGTGTCCATGTGCAATTTTAGCAGGGTAACAAGCAGACTCTGATGGAATTGTTTCTATTCCCATTTCGTATACCTTTTTAGATGATCTTTGGGATAACTCTACCCTAAATCCTAAATTTGTAAAGAACGTAAACCAAAACGGATAATTTTCATATAAATTAAGCACTCTTGGAATTCCTATTGTTCCTCTTTGCGCTTCTTCTTTTTTTAGTGGAATATAATTAAATATTCTTTTATATTTATAATCATAGACATTAGGTATTTCCTCTTTTTTATTACTAAGCCCTAGTGCTTTTTCACATCGATTACCAGATATAAATTCTCGATCATTATCAAATTTATTAATTGTAAGAACGCATTGATTAGCACACTGCTTGCATCTTCCCATGGTCGTCTCGATAGCTAAGTTATCCAATTGTTCTAACGATAATAATGTAGAAACTCTGCCTTCTTCATCCCTTTCTTTTGCAATAAGTGATGCACCAAATGCGCCCATTAAACCTGCAATATCTGGTCTTACAGCCTCTCTTCCTGAAATAATCTCGAAAGCGCGAAGTACGGCACTATTATAAAAAGTTCCTCCTTGAACTATTATTTTTTTGCCCATGTCTTTTGGGTCTCTTATTTTAATAACCTTTTGAAGTGCATTTTTTATTACCGAATAAGAAAGTCCTGCAGATATATCACCTACAGAAGCCCCTTCCTTCTGAGCCTGCTTAACTCTCGAATTCATAAATACAGTACACCTTGAACCTAAATCAACTGGCCTTTTAGCCTTTAATGCTACCTCTGCGAATTCTGCTACTTCCATATTTAAAGAGTGAGCAAATGTTTCTATGAAAGAACCGCAACCAGATGAACAAGCTTCATTTAACATTATACTATCAATTACTCCATTTTTTACTTTTAGACATTTCATATCCTGTCCACCAATATCTAGTATAAAATCTACTCCAGGCATAAAAAATTCTGCTGCCTTATAATGAGCTATGGTTTCAATTTCCCCAATGTCCACCTTTAATGCTGCCATTATTAGTTTTTCGCCGTAACCTGTTACTGCGGAATTTTTAATAGTAACACCTTTAGGCATTATAGAATATATATGTTTTAGTGCTTTTCTAACTGAAGTTAATGGATTACCTTCATTACTGCCATAAAAAGAGTGTAAAATTGCCCCTTCTTCATCTATAAGTGTAACTTTAGTTGTTGTAGAACCAGCATCTATCCCCAAATAGCAATTTCCAGTATACCCTTCAAGTTCACGTCTTTTAGCCTTATACTTGCTTTGCCTTTCGTTAAAAACCTGTAGTTCTTTATCATCTGCAAAAAGGGGCCTAAATCTACGAACATCATTACTAGTCGCTTCCATCAATTTGGGAAGCTGATTTTTTAAATGTTCAAATGAAATAGTACTATTATCCTTTGAAGACATTGCAGCACCTACTGCTACAAATAACTGAGAATCTTTTGGAAAGATAACTTGATCCTCTGTAAGTTTTAAAGTTTCGATAAACCTTTGTCTAAGCTCAGACAAGAAAAATAATGGTCCACCTAAAAATGCAACATTACCTCTAATTGGCCTACCACATGCAAGTCCGCTAATGGTTTGATTAACTACTGACTGAAAAACTGACACAGCAATATCTTCCTTTGCAGCACCTTCATTTAATAATGGCTGAATATCTGTTTTTGCAAAAACGCCGCACCTAGCAGCTATTGGATATATAGTCTTATAGTTCTTGGCAAATTCATTAAGTCCAGTTGCATCTGTCTGGAGAAGGGATGCCATTTGATCAATAAATGCCCCTGTACCTCCAGCACAAGATCCATTCATCCTTTGATCTATTCCTCCATCAAAATAAATTATTTTTGCATCTTCTCCACCCAGTTCTATTGCTACATTAGTTCTAGGTATAATTTTCTCTATTGCATAAGTACTTGCTATTACTTCTTGAATAAAAGGTATATTCATCCATTTAGCTAATGCTAGTCCACCAGATCCCGTTACAACTATAGTAATATCGGCCTCTGAAAAATTATTATAAGCTTCATTTAAAAGCTCTGCGATTGTACTTTTAATATCTGAAAAATGTCTTTGATATTTACTATAAATCGTTTTTTCTTGCTCATCTAACACTACTATCTTAACAGTAGTAGATCCTACGTCTAACCCAACGTGTAATATATTTTTCATAATCATCTTCTCTTTCCTCGCAAGTTCGATTTATTTTTGCTTCTAAAATCTATTATATATATTTATGCGTCTTGATATAAACCCATTATTTTATAAAATTTTTCTTTCATATATCCTATTTTAAGTTTATATATTTTTATTCTTCAAAAACATAATTTATTCTCAAAATCGCGACCTATTAGCATATTCTTTCCATTAATTATATCATTCTAATATTTATTTTACATATCAACAACGTTTTAAAAAAACTATTAGACTAGTATATAACATTATAACTCAATAAATATGATATTTTCAACCTATTTTTGTTTAATTATTTTAGAAACTAATGTCAATTATTTTCTATTCCTATAATATCTAATAAGTATAAATTTTATTTAACAACATTTATCATCATCTTCTAAAATGTTCGTTAACAATACAATATAAGCCCTCATATACTAAACTATAACTTTGAGGGGATGATAAAGTGATTAAAGTAGAAATTAATAATATATGTATGAATTACCACTCCTTAACTGCAGAAACTCCTGCTCTAGCAGATATTTCCTTTGGTGTACAAGAAGGTCACTTTTTAAGTATTGTAGGGCCTTCTGGTTGCGGAAAATCTACGTTATTAAATATAATAGCAGGCTTAATTTCTCCGTCATCTGGAGAAATTAAAATCAATAGTAGTACCGATAGCGTAAGTTTTTTAAAAATCGGATATATGTTTCAAAAGGATCAATTGTTTGACTGGCTAACTATATGGGACAATGTACTTCTAGGCCTTAAAATTAACCATTCTATTACAGCTTCCAATAAAGAATTAGTAAAAAGACTTCTAATAAGTTATAATCTCTGGGAATTTAGAGACCATCACCCTAGAGAATTATCTGGAGGCATGAGGCAAAGGGTTGCTTTAATTAGAACCTTAGCTTTAAGTCCTGAATTACTTCTTTTAGATGAACCTTTTTCAGCTTTAGATTATCAAACTAGATTAAACATTAGTGATGAGGTTTATGAAATTATAAAAAAAGAGAAAAAAACTACGATAATGGTAACGCATGACATTGCAGAAGCTATCGCTATGTCCGATGAAATTATTATCCTTTCTAAACGCCCCGCTGTAATTGTTAAACACATGACACTAGAATTTGGTGAAAACTTTTCTTATCCGTTAAAACGTAGAGAAGCTCCAAAATTTAGTATTTACTTCAATGAAATTTGGAAGGAGTTGAATAATAATGCTGATTGAAAGCAATGAACAGAAAAAATATATTAAAGACGTAAAAAGGAGAAAACACATTATTATTTTCACAAGGATAATAATATTAATAACATTTTTTAGTCTTTGGGAAATAGCTGGCAGACTCCAATGGATAGATTCATTCCTAACAAGTACGCCCTCGAAAATGTTTACATCCTTTATACAAGTATATAATGAAGGAACACTTTTAACTCATATCTCGGTAACATGTTTTGAAACCATAGCAGGTTTTTTACTTGGAACAATTTTAGGCGCCCTTATCGCAGTACTATTGTGGTGGTCCGATTTTGTATCCAAAGTTTTAGACCCATATTTAATTGTGTTGAACGCTTTGCCTAAAGTAGCTCTTGCACCTATTATTATATTTTGGGTAGGTAATGGTATAAAAGCAATAATAGTAATTGCTCTTTTAATATCAATAGTTGTAACTATAATAAGCATCCTAGGTGGTTTTAGAGAAGTTGATGAAGATAAAATAAAACTTTTAAAGACCTTTGGTGCCTCAAAACTTCAAATATTAAATACCCTAATTATTCCTGCTTCTATTCCTACTCTCATTTCTGCACTTAAAATAAACGTAGGCCTATCTTGGGTTGGTGTAATTATGGGTGAATTCTTAGTAGCTAAAGAAGGCCTAGGTTTTTTAATAATTTATGGTGGTCAAGTTTCCGAGCTAGATATGGTAATGATGAGCATAGTAATACTCGCAATACTCGCTTACCTTATGTATGAAGTGGTGGCATTTATTGAAAGAAAAGTGGTTTTTAAAAATAAATGAAATTTTACTTATAGTGAATATAAATTAAAACCCTTGGACAGTATTTATATTGAATGACCAATTCAATATAAATACTG
Source organism: Clostridium estertheticum subsp. estertheticum (assembly GCF_001877035.1). Lineage (NCBI taxonomy): Bacteria > Bacillati > Bacillota > Clostridia > Eubacteriales > Clostridiaceae > Clostridium > Clostridium estertheticum. The sequence goes on from NZ_CP015756.1 coordinate 3,839,630, forward strand.
TCCATATTAGTCTCATTTAAATTAATAATGATCTAATATTAATTTTATTTCCATGAGATTTAGGATAATAAATTTGTAATTCTTTTACGAATCATAAGGAGGATAATAATGGAATACTTTCAAAAGGCTAACGATATTTACAATACTAAAGATTATAATAGAGCAATATCTCTATATAAAAAAGCTGCTGAAATGAAAGATAATGAGGCTGGCGCACTTTATAACAGTGCAGTATGTTATATTCACTTAAAAAAATATGAAGATGCAATACCTTTATTTCATGCTGCCATATCTCTTCGCCGTGAAAGCAAATATTTCTTCAACTTAGCTTACTGTTATGCCATGTGTTTTAACAAACCAAAAGCATTATATTATTTTAATACCGCTTGGTCACTAAATAATGATGATGAAGATTGTGAAAAGGCAATTAATTTATTATTAAAAAGTTATAAAAGAGCTACCTAATTTAATGTGTACCCCTTGTCAAGGACAATTTTAAAAAAAGTCTATGCTGATTTGAGAAGATGATTTCTGTATTGAACAGGAGTCATCTTTTTTAGACCCCATTGATATCTAAATTTATTATAGTAGATCATATATTGCTTAATCTCTTGCTTTAGTTGTTCTAATGTTTCACATGATTTTATGTATGCCTCATCTTTGAAATGGCCAAAGAATGATTCTTGTGGAGCATTATCCCAGCAGTTTCCACGTCTTGACATTGATTGTCCTAAACCAGATTTTTTTACTAGCTTTTGAAATGTCGGATTCGTATAATGAAATCCTTGATCTGAGTGTATAAATGCATCTTTAGGCAATTTAATTTTTCTATTCTTTTTCAGATTATGTATAGTGTCTGTTACGATATCTAATCTCAAATTATCAGTCACATTGTATGCCAAAATCTCATTTGTAGATCCATCCTTAATCGTAGATAAATATGCCTTCTTACTTTTTCCGTAAAATAGATAAGTTATATCTGTAAGCAATACTTTTCCAGGTATATTCTGTTTGAAATTTCTATTTAATAGATTTTTTAAAACAGTATGCTCCTTTGTAGCTTTCATCATACGTTTATATGGATTCGCTTTTCTAATGGGGCAAATGATACCATACTTTTTCATTATTCTTCTAATACGTTTTAAATTGTATACGATTCCAAATTCGCCTTCTAATGTCATTTTTATTTGTCTAGCTCCTTTTTTACGATTTTTAAAGTTATATGCATTTAGTACAATTTCACCTACTGCTTCATCCAACCTATCGCGTTGGCGCCTACGGCTGAGAGCTTTAGTAGAGAAATAATTGTAATATCCAGAACGAGATACACCCGTAATTTTGCATAAATGGGTAAGCATATTTTTGAGCTTATATTTTTCGATTTGTGAATTTATAAGAATAAATTTTTCCTGTGCTACTAAGATTATTTCTTGCTTATCAGCCTTCTTTCTAGGATGTCGATTTTTTTTAACAATTCATTCTCAGCTTTCAGCAAGTTAATTTGGGCTTTAAGGCGCTCGCATCTTTCGTCTGCGGAAAGTTCTCTCACTCTTGGTCTTCCAGTATTCGCATTTCTTGCATCATTTAGTCCACATATACCTTCATTTCTATATGCAGCTCTCCAGCGAGATCCTGATGATTTAGCACGTTTAATCCCAACTATATCTATATCAAACCCATTTTCTTCAAATATCTCCCTTGGAAATTTTCCTTTTTCGTTCTCTATTATAAAAATGCGTTTAAATTCATCTGTATATGTAATTCCCTTCATACTTACTGCTTTAACATTTTTGTTTTTAGCTAGTATTGCTACATCTTTTTCTGTAAATGTTTTGTTGCTCATTTAAATTTCCACCATCCTTGTATATATCTAATTTAAATTATTATACTTTTCTTTATTATACATAAAAATACCCTACCGGGTAGACTTTTTTAAATCCGTCTGCCCTATAGGGTACATTATAATTTTAGGTAGCTCTTCTTTTACCACTCTCCAGCTATGCTCTCTTGCTTATGATCTATAGTAAATCTTTTAGTATCAAAATAGTCTCCTCCAATTAAAAATGTAGGATCTACATTAATCCATTTATTCTCTCCTGCTATATATACTTGATTCCAAGCATGACTAACCCAATTACTTCCATTAAACCCTTGACCAGTTATAATTCTAACCTTTATATTGTTAGCTCTGCACATAGCGACGTAGAGACATGCATAATCGAAACATATTCCACTTTTAGAATCAAAAGTTGGGATGGCTCCAGATGTCATTTGTGTATCATTATTTAATACTCTATTTGCTTTTTCGTCACTATAAACTATTTCACTACCTACCCACTTGTATATAGCCTTGGCTTTATCCCTCGTACCATCTTTACCTTGAGCTAAGTTAATAGCGAACTTATTTATCTCATCATTAGACTTAACTCCTTGCTCTAGTGTAATGCCGTTGTAATAAACAATACCCTGTTTCCTATTGTTTTGTACATTAGGCGCAAGTGTAGAAGGATCTTTCACAACTATCGTAAATGAATTATTAACGATATTAGGAAGTTTTTTCGCAAGTTTCGAATTAGTAAGAGGAATTACTACTTCCTTTGATATATAATTGTATGCTTGTGATTCTTCCAAATACTTATTATATGTATCCGCTACATTGAGAAGTGACATAAAATTCAATACAAAAGTAATAACAATTACATAAGAAATTGCTTTAGGCACTTGAAATATTGCACCAACAATTCTATTAAATAAAATACTCTTTTTCTTTAACTTATTCTCTATAGTATCAAATAAAGGATAAAGAGTGATATGAGCAATAATATTAACAACAAAAGTTATGATGCTGTAAATTATCATTATCAAAAGTGGCATAAGCAATATATAAATTACCAATGGACTACTATTAATAAATTCTATAGCCTTTGGCGGTATATTTTTATATATGTTTGCATACATGCCTTCATCATGTTGAATAAATATTTTTTTAGTGTAATAAATTCCTAAACACAAAGAAAACAAAAAAGAGAAGCTTTGAAAGACGCCTTCAATAGATCCTTTTAAATATTCCGATGAAAACTTAGATATAAACCCTCTAATTATTGGGTATATAAATAATAATAACAAAATCATACTTACGGGTTGCCTAAACAATACTATCACCTGCTTTAATTCGTATCATCTTTTTCCTCCGACTTATTATATTTTGAGGATGAGATAAACTAAAGTTATAATTCACCTCATATCTATTCATCTTCCACACCATTAATCAAATTTCCTAATACTTTTTTGATTTGTTCCCACCTAAAACCACGCCTTAAAAGATAATCGTAAAGCCTTTTGTATATTTTTTTCTTATCAGTCTCTGACTTAATTAATATATTGTACCTTTTACTAGCTAGTTCGTACAATTTATTATAATCTTGTGCGGATGTATCTTCATACACCTCACCTTTCCCTAAAGGTGCACCTTCTACAAGGTCATCATCCTTGTCATCACTGGCGATTTCATCCATAACTTTTCTAATTAATTCGTAATCATATCCACTACGGGCTAAATAATCTGATGTTTTTTTGTATAGTTTTTGGTGGTCTTTTTCACTCTTAGATAATGTTACAATCTTTTTATTTGCTAACTTTAAAGCTGTTTCCAATAGCTGCTCACTAGTTATTTTATTAAGTTCTTCATTAATCAATTCCTTAGGTAGAAATTTTTTTAATAAGGCAAACTTAATCTTATTTTTACCACAAGATCTAATTTTTTCTTTTATATATAACTGGATAAATAGACTATCATCAATAAAATCATACCGCCTTAGAAAGTCCATTACCCGTTCTATGGTCTTAGCATCAAATTCTTTCATCGTTAATTTATCTATTACTTGCTTTGTTGACTTAAAGCTTCTTTCTAAAAAATGAAGTGCACAAGTTTTTCCTTTTATATAATTATCTTCATTAACTATACTTTCAAGGCTCTCCTTGTCCATGGCTCTACCTTTAGTTATATTATGAATATAAACAAGCTGAGCATCACATGCAAAAGCATACTCCCCATCCATATAGATGTTAACTCTAGCTTTATTCTTCTTTTGGAATTCAATTTTTGTAATAAGACTACTCAATATTAGCCTCTCTTTTCTGGTAAAAATATGTGAATTGTTGGTTTTTGTAATACTTTTCTAGAAACATTATATAAATCCTCACTTTTAACATTTCCCATGTTTTTTATATCATCAGTAAATTGATATATATCTTCGTTATCCATAGCCTGATGAAGTACATAATTTGAAAGATCCGTAGAATCCTCAAGTGTTGATGCAATGGCAGTTTTCATTATTTTTTTCATTAAAGATATTGTATTATCATCAAAAACTATTTTCTCAGTTTCGATGTCTTTAATTACAGTATCAATTACAAGGATTGCCTCATCAACATTTTTTTCTGATACCGAGGTATAAATATAAAGAGTTTTAACATTATTTGAAGTATCTAAATGAGTGTAAACATCATAGGACAATCCTCTTTCCTCGCGTAGTTCTCTAAACAATATAGAATTAGAACTTTCACCAAACTTAAAATTTAATATTCTAAGTGCTAGTTCCTCGTCTTTAGATAATCCATTAAATGTATATAAATAAAGTATTGTACTTTGCTCAATTTCTTTTTTATATGATATTTTTTTTATAAATTGTTGTTTTTCAGTTACTATTTTTTTCTTATCAAATTTCTTTCTAGTCCAATTACCAAAACACTTATTTACAATATTTATTATGTCTTCATGTTCAAATGGGGATACAATAGATATAAAAGAATTATTGGGCAAATAATATTTATTATAAAACTTAACAAGTTGCTCCCTTGTAACATTTTTTATAATATCTTCATTTCCAATAGTATCTTCCCTAAGCGGACTATATTTAAACGCGATTTCATTAACTCTTTGAAAACTTAAATCTTCAATATCATCATTAATTGTTCTAATTTCAGATAATATAACGCCTCGTTCCTTTTCAATTTCACCAATTGGAAAAGTAGAGTTTAAAATCATATCCCCCATAAGTGTTATAGCATTCTCTAATTCCTCATTTAAAACCGTCGCACTATATACTGTAGAATTAAAATCAGTATAAGCATTATATTCTCCACCTAAATTTTCTAAATCACTGTTTAGTTTCTCATTTGTTCTAACCTGCGTACCTTTAAACAGCATATGTTCAATAAAGTGTGCTATTCCTTTTTCATCTTTTTCTTCAAAAAGTGAACCTATATTTACTCCAGCATGAACTGCTGATATTTGACTATCCTTTTTAATAGTAATAAGTTTTATACCATTATTTAGCTCTGTTTGTTTTGTGTTAAAAATTTCTTTAATCATCATATTCTCCTTTAACCTAAAACTATATTATTAATTATCATCTTAAAACACAATATTAATACATTCAAGAGGTAATTTAAACCTTAATTTTAAAAATAATTTGATACATTTAAGTAAACCGCATATGTTGTTTAACTATATCATACTTTTAACTACTTTAAACTATATTCTTAACCAATTTAAAGCACATTTTTTTGTGAATTATATCAAAAGCTATTGACTAATTAAGATTTATATACTAAAATTAAAGTTCGAGTCAAATACTCATAGACAGTTCGCAACCATCCTGTCTTAAACTAAAACTATGGAGGCACAAAATTGAATATTAAATTAAATGAAGGAACTATGTCTGTAAAAATAAGAAAAATCGTTTTTGCAGCAATGGTGGCTGCTATTTATGCGGCTTTAACTCTAAGCTTATCGTTTTTCAGCTTTGGAGTTATTCAATATCGCGTAGCTGAAGGGCTTACTATCCTACCTTACTTCGCATCCTTTTCTATTCCAGGATTGCTAATAGGTTGTATAGTTTCTAATATTATAAGTCCACTAGGTATTATGGATATGGTTTTCGGTTCCCTTGCAACACTTATATCCGCAATTTTAACTTACTATATTGGTAAGAGCAAACTAAAGTTTAAAAAAATACTTGCTCCATTACCAGCTGTGCTAGTAAATGCCTTTGTTATAGGCATACTGTTAAAGCTTTTATATGTCAAGGACATGCCCCTTTTACTTTGTATGCTGCAAGTTGCATGGGGAGAATTAGTCTGCTGTTATGGAATTGGATTACCTCTTATTTATATTATTGAAAAGAACTCAATTTTGAGGAGTTTTTTAAAGTAATAATGAAAAGCAATTTAATTTTGCTTTTTTAGTTTAATATTTATTGTTTTGTATAGAAAATTGTAATAATAGATGTATTTGATACTTTATGAGAAGAAAGAGGAATTTTAATTAATGGAAAAAATTAAGTTTGATGAATTAGGACTAAACGAATCTGTACTACACGCTATACAAGATTTAAAATTTGAATACCCATCTGATATCCAAGAAAAAGCTATTCCAGTAGTACTTGCTGGCTTTGATATCATAGGTCAGGCTCAAACAGGAACTGGTAAAACATTAGCATTTGGTGCACCCATTTTAAGTAGAATGGAAAAATCAAATGGTAAAGTTCAAGCAATAATAATGTCTCCAACAAGAGAACTTGCTGTTCAAGTTGCTGAAGAACTTTCACGAATTGCAAAACATGAAAGAATTAAGATATTACCAATCTATGGTGGTCAATCTATCGATAGACAAATATCCGCTCTAAAAAGAGGAGTAGATATTGTAGTTGGAACTCCAGGAAGATTACTAGACCATATTAGAAAGGGTACTTTAAAACTTGCAAATGCTAAGTTTCTTGTTTTAGATGAAGCTGACGAAATGTTAAACATGGGCTTTATTGAAGATATTGAAAGTATTATAAGTAATTTAAGTTCAGATAGACAGACTTTACTTTTCTCAGCTACTATGCCAAGAGCTATTAAAATATTGTCAAAGAAATATATGCATCCAGAAACAAAAATTATTGCTATAGAAAAGAAATCTTTAACAGTTTCTACTATAAAGCAATATTATTATGAAGTAAATAATAAAAACAAATTTGAATCATTATGTAGAATTCTTGATGTTGATGCTCCTAAAACTTGTATACTATTCTGTAAAACTAAAAAAGGTGTAGATGAGTTAGTTGATGCATTACAACCTAGAGGTTATACTGTAGAAGGTATGCACGGAGACATGAAACAAAGCCAAAGAATGAACACTCTTAAGAAATTCAAAGAAGGTAATTTAAACTTCTTAATTGCAACTGATGTAGCTGCAAGAGGAATCGATGTTGAGGATGTTACTCATGTAATAAATTATGATTTACCACAAGATAGCGAATCATATATACATAGAATTGGTAGAACTGGTAGAGCAGGTAAAGAAGGTACAGCATATAATCTTATAACAAGACGTGAATTATCAGCTATAAGACAAATTGAACGTGATACTAAAAGTGTAATTAACAAAAAAACTGTACCTACTATAACAGATATTTTTGCTGCTAAATCAGATACTATTATAGATCAAATAAAATTAGTTCTAAAAGAAAATTTATATGAAAGCTTTCTTCCACTAGGACAAAATCTTATTTCAGAATTTGGTGATGAAGATGTAGCTGCTTCTTTAATAAAAATTATTTTTGATAAAGAAGTTAACTATAACTATGCAGATGATTCTACAACAACAACATCTGATACTGTTAGACTATTCTTATCTATAGGAAGAATGGATGAAGTTATGACTAAGGATATTATCGCTTTCTTATGTGAAACTGCTAATATTAACAAAACTGAACTTGGTCGTATTGACATCTTAGATAAATTTTCTTTCTTAGATGTACCTTCAAACTTAGTTGATGCTATTTTAAATAATAGTTCAGGTAAGAGATTAAATAGTAGAAAAGTAAATATTGAAGTTGCTAAATCTAGAAGATAATTTTAACAAAACAAAAAGAGTACCTATTATGGGTACTCTTTTTGTTTTGCTAATTTTATACACAATATTTTTGTATTTTAATTATGTTACCCCACTCTCTAACATACAATATATAAGGGGTGATAACTATGAACAAATTCAAAAAACTACTTTATACTTTAACCTATATATTATTGATTGAGATATGTCTAATATATTTTGTTTATAAATTGAAATATTAGAATCCTTCCTTACATTATTTCAGCTTTATAGATTTCCTCAAAAGCACATAACTTTTGCACAATACCACTACTCTTAATATATCTTGGCGCTAAAATTGTATACATCGTTGTACTGTACTTTGAAGTTTCATTTTCATCTTCTTCATCATCAATCACAAATTCTATATTTTTAACTTTTATGCTAACACTGTCAAAATATTTTTCTAGTTTTTCAACCATGTCTTTTTTGTTAACATATTGGATTTCCAATTTTAGGACATTAGTATTTTTAAAAAGCTTATTCTCAAAAGTCTTAAGAAATACTAATACTATAAAAACACATATAGCTGATAATATCGTTAAAGTATAATACCCTAGTCCAATAGCAAGACCAATACAAGCAACTGTCCATATGCTCGCTGCAGTAGTAAGCCCTTTTATTGATCCTTTATCATGTATAATAGTACCTGCCCCTAAAAAACCTACCCCTGTTATAACTTGTGCTCCCAGCCTTCCAATATCTACTTTCATAGCCGATTGGAGCTCTGGATGTTGCAGAATCATATTAGTTGTTTCTTGAATAGAGTATAATTGTATCATTGAAGTAATTGCCGCACCTAGACATACTAATATATGTGTTCTAAACCCAGCTGGTCTATTTTTAAACTCTCTCTCATACCCAATTAAACCACCGACTAAAACTGCAAGCGCAAGCCTTATTGCTACTTGATATACTAACATGTACTTACCCCCATAAATCCATTGATAACATTATAATTTAATTTAAATATTTTAGTTCAATACGGTTTGATTTTAACCACTCTATAATGAATTCATTTATACAATGGTCTTCATATTTATAATACTCATCCGTAGTGCATTCATCGTCTTCGCATACATCCATTGTATTTTGTTTATCCATTAGAATATGTTTAAACTTTTTTGTAGGCTCATTGCTTTTTAATGCCTCCGTTAATTCTAATTTCAAATCAGAATTACTGATTTTAGTTTTAACATATTCCTTCATAGCTTTTATATAAAAATCATCATCTATTAGTGGAGTAATTAAGTACCTATTTGCCTTATCCTCATTAATGAGAGTCGCAACATTAACAAATTCTTTTAACCAATTATCGAAGGTATTTTCCTCCAATGTCCCATTTTCTAACGCTAAACTTACTTCTGTTGGAATATATATAACCTCGCCAGTAACTGAATCTAGATAACTTTTCCCTAAATTATCATCAACATGCGAAATTGTTTCTATAAGTGCTTCCATATCAACCGCAACTAAATTCAAAACTTTTCCTCCTCAAATTGTATAATAGTTATTTAATATCTACAATAAAAAGCCAATAAACCCAAATGGTCTATTGGCCTATTACTTATTCTTCAAATGTTGATTCATATTCTTCTAATACTTTTGCAAATTCTTCCTCATCTTCTACTGTAATATATTGTTCTTTATCGTCTACTAATTCTATTTTATAGACGAAAGCATCATCTTCTTCTCCTATTGGAGCGAGCAATGCATATTTATTTTCATCTAATTCAATAATTTCAATTATTTCAAAATCAACCTTTTCTCCATCTTCATCGAGCATCGTAATAACTTTATTTTCTTCCATGACAATTCTCCTTTCAAACTTAATAAACATATTATACCGTTAACCTCGCCAACATGTCCATATAAAAATATAGATTTAAATTATTTTAATCACTATATCCATCCATTCCTCTAATAGATACTTCTCCTGATACAATATATTCAACATTGCCACTAGAATTCTCGACAACTAATTCACCTTTATCACTTATATCAATTGCTTTAGCTATTGTTACTTTTCCTCTATTTATTAATTTAATCTCTTTACCTATAAGGACCGAATTTTTTCTACATATCTCTAAAGTTTCTTTTATACTATCATTTTCTACAAAATCGTTATATAACTCTTCAAATATATTTAAAATGTTAGCAAGAAGTAACTTCCTGTCCATAAGTTTACCACTTTCAATCTTAATTGACGTAGCTACATCTTTTAAATCAGTTGTAATATCTTCTTTTTCTAGATTTACATTGATTCCAATTCCCATAACTAAGTAATTTACATGATCTATTTCTCCGCTCATTTCTGTTAATATACCACATACTTTTTTACCATTAAGAATTATATCATTAGGCCATTTAATACTTGTTTTAACCCCCATTTTCATAATAGCTTTTTGAACAGCTGCTGCTCCAAGAAGTGTTATCTTTGATATATTTTCTGTAAGTATATTAGGTCTAAGTATAAGTGACATCCATATACCCTTATATTTTGGTGATAAAAAATTTCGTCCTAGCCTTCCACGTCCTAATGTTTGTTCTTCACTTATAACAACTGTGCCATGTTCCTTCCCCATTTCCGCAAGCTCTTTGGCCTTAGTGTTTGTTGACCCTATAGAATTGCAGTAAATAATATTTTTACCTATACACTCTGTATTTAGATGATTTTTAATCTCCTCAAAGGTGAGTATATCAGGTGATGAGATTATTCTATAACCCTTTCTTGAAATAGCTTCAACTTCGTAACCATCCTCTTTAATAACCTTTATATGTTTCCAAATAGCCGCACGACTAACTCCTAAAACCTCACTAATCTTTTGACCCGACACAAAATCATTTCCACTGGCCTTAAGTAATTCAAGAATTTTTTCTTTCATAATATCAGCACCTTTTTTATTTTTAATATAGATAAAATCTCTTTCTATCCAATTATAGTCTCCTATATTCCTCTTGTTTATATCCATGTTTGCCTTTAAGTGTTATATCAATATCCGAAAGTAACTTATCTTTATCAACTGGTAACGTTCCAGAAAGCGATACATAATTTGAAGCATGATTGCTTCTAAAAATACAATTAGTAACTTCTACATTTTCAAGGAATTCCCTTAACTCCTGAACTACTTCTTCCGGAGTTAATACATGGAAGATACCATTTTGTATATCTTTATAAATAGGGGTTCCGCTTTCTAACATTAAAGTCAAAAATCCAACATAATCTGGATTTATAGCACTTATAAGTTTCGCAGACTCTATAGCATTCTCACTGATTTTTTCTCTGCCGCCTATACCCGAAATCAGAGTAGTTGATAATTTTATACCGCTCTCCTTAACCTTTCTACCTGCCATAATCAAATTTTGGGCAGTTACACCTTTGTTTATACTCTTTAATATTTCATTACTTCCAGATTCAACTCCAAGATACAAAATACCAATTCCCAGAGCCTTAAGCAAACTAAGGTCCTCTACTGACTTTGCTAAAATGTCCTTCGGCGTAGTATAAACCCCCACTCTCTCGCACCCCGGAAACAACTCTTTAATTTTTAATAAAATTATTTTTAATTCACTAGTTTTTAAAACTAAAGCATCCCCATCTGCTAGAAAAATTCTTTTAACTACCCCATAATCTAACTTAGCCTGCTCAAGATCAGATATAATATCTTTTAATTCACGTACCCTAAACTTCTTATCTTTATACATCCCGCAAAAAGTACATCCATTATGTGAACACCCAATAGTAACCTGTACAATAAGACTATAAGCCTCACTAGGCGGTCTATACACTATCCCCTCATACTCCACTAAACTCATCTCCCAGTCTTTCAAATTACCCCCTATAGCCTAAAAGGCTATAGTTCTTTTGAAGCGTTCTGATAATCTTTTTCCATTCTCTCATATACCAAAACACCCTTTTCTCCATAACCATCCCCATAACCTAAAAGGCTATGGTTCTTTTAAAATATCCTGATAATTCCCTTCCATTCTCTCATATTCCAAAGCATCCGTTTCTTCCATAACTATCCCCATAGACTAAAAGGCTATGGTTCTTTTGAAGCATCCTGATAATCTTGTTAATTCCAATAAAATAGTAATTCGGCAATAAGCGTATATATTGTGTAAACAGCAATTGAACAAACCTTAGTAATTCTTAATTTATTTTATTTATATCTGCGTAAGAAAACCGCATGTTTGAGCGGAGCGAGTTTGCGGTTTTTAGCAGACATAAATAAAATAAATTTTAGAATTACAAGGTGAAGTGAATGCTGTTCTAACAATATATACACTTATGGTAGAACATACTATGATATATGAATTTATCTAGATTACTTAGAAGACAACAACTGCGATTCACACTTTTTAATGAAAGATTTGATATTCTCTTTTTCCTCGCAGATTTTAGTGTCATTCATACCACCTCTGCCAAGTCTATCACACTCAGATAACAAAGCAATTTCTTTAATAGATATATCTGCAGCCATTTCTTTAACATTTCCAAATGGTAAATTTTTTGTTACAAAAAGAGTTTGCATATGCCATCTAACTAAAGCTGTCACCTGATTAATTAGTGCTTCATCATTTGTAAGTGCACAAAGGAACTCTTGGCTAAGATTCGCACCAACTTTATCATGATCATAAGATGTTATCTTTCCTTTTTTAACTTTTGTAGTAGGTGCTTTCCCTAAATCATGTAATAAAGCAGCCCACATAAAAGCAATCGGATTCTCACTAAATTCTTTCCTTTTTGCAGCATTATCTATAACTAACATTGTATGTTTCCATACATTCCCTTCAGGATGGTGAACTGGTGATTGTGGAGTCTCAATCAGATTTCTCAATAATGTATACGGATATAGTGTGTAAATATCTTTATTATTTATAATTTCATCAAAATATAAAGACGGATTTTTATCCTCCATTAGATGTTTTTGAAATTCTTCAAACATTTTAACCATGCACTAATTCCTTTCTATTTATTATTTTATTTCATAATTTTTTATTATTACAACAAAAGAGCAAGTTATCTTATCTAAACTATATACTATTTTAGTTTAGATAACAAACGCTTGCTCTTTTTATTAATATCTCTTTATTAGTTATTCTGACTTGTTTCCACCGTACTCACTTTTGTTAGTTGTAAAAACACTATCATTATATGCGCTTTCCTCAATGGATTGAATAATTTGATTTTTAGAATGTGGATTTCTTGATTTTATGTCTTTGTTAATATAATTACGGGAATTATCCTTACTAGCTTCTTCACGACTCTTCATACGAAACCTCCTAATTGTTTATTATAGATTTAAAAAACACCAATCATCCCTTATATGCTGCAATATTAATGCTCGCTATACTTTTTCAATACTTTTTTAAACTCATCGCCCTCACCTATTGATTTATATTCTACTTCGCCATTAACTACAACTGACTTATAGGCATATGCCTCATCTGAATCCTTAGGTCCAACTATTACATAATCAGTTCCATCCATTTTAATAGCATCAATTAGTTCTAAATCAACTTTATCACCATTTTCATTTAGAACAGTAATTATTTCATTAGTTTTCATATACATACCTTCTCTCATGTAATTTAACAATTTGGTTTTACGTGCATTCTTATTTTGTTCCTAATTTAATGTTTTATACCAAATATTTATAATAACTCAAAATGAAATCTCCCTAGAATAAAAAATAAGAATAAGATTCGTATGAAGTTTCTCCTGCGTAACGTGAAATAAGAGTTTAAAACGTGAAAGTTGATAAAAAAATGACACCCAACTATTGAAGTTAGGGTGTCACTTTTCATCTAATTATTTTGGATGTTTTAATTTTTATAATACTTATTATAAATTATAGATAAAAGTTTATCTTTAGTATTAAGCTCCGAGTTTTCTAATACTATGTTTAAAAGAAATTTCAGCATAACTCCTATCTGAGCTCCTGGCTTAATAGAAAATTCATTCATTAAATCTTTACCGTTTACTGCTAGTTCTTTTATAGCTAAAGGGACTTTAGACTCTATAATATCTATCGTCTGTTTCTCCACTCTATTAATTTCATCTAATCGAATTTGTGGAAACCGTGACCCTAAAGCATCTGCTCTTTGCAATGCAAAAAGGCTAAAGACTAAATTCATACTAGTTCTATTAATAAGACGTTTCACGGAAATAGCTGTTGGCTTTGTAAGTATATTCATATGCTCCTTTACTAAAATTTCAATTTCAGTTATACTCTCATTATCAAATTTAAGTCTTCTAAGTATTTGACCTGCTATTTTAGCTCCCTTTCTATCATGGTCATAAAAATGTCCTATCCCACTCACATCAATAATAAAGCAATCTGGTTTAGCGATATCATGAAGTAATCCTGCCATTCTTATGTTAAGAACTGGTGGGCATTTTTCTACTACAGCTAATATGTGGGAAAATACATCTTTGTCATGGTGAGGATTTTGCTGATTAAATCCTACTGTTAATTGAAGTTCTGGTAGTATAATCTGCAATAATTTAGTTTCTTCAAGTAATTTAAAAGCTTTTGTAGTTTTATTAGATACTAACATTTTACATAATTCATCTCTAATTCTTTCAGTACTTACATTTGATATAAGGTTACAATTCATTTTTATAGCAATCATAGTTTTTTCTTCTATATCAAAATCTAGTGAGGCTGCAAAACGAATAGCCCTAAGCATTCTTAGAGCATCTTCCTTAAATCTTTTATTAGGTTCACCTACAGATCTAATTATTTTATTTTCCAAATCAAAAATACCGTCAAAACAATCTATAAGACCATCCACCTCGTTGAACGCTAAAGCATTTATTGTAAAATCACGCCTTGCTAAATCTTCTTTTAAATTTAAAACAAAAGTAACACCACTCGGTCTTCTATTATCTAGATATTCACCATCTATTCTGTAAGTTGTAACCTCGTAGCCCTCTCCATTTACCATAACAGTAATAGTCCCATGTTTTATTCCCGTTGGAACGGTCTTATCAAAAATTCTAATTATCTCTTCTGGCAGGGCATTAGTAGTTATATCATAATCTTTAGGAACATCTTTCCCGATTGTAGCATCACGTACACTGCCCCCCACTATATAAGATTCATATCCATTATTTTTTAAAGTATCCAAAATTACTTTTACATCATTTGGTATAAACATAACTCCTCCAATATTACTTTCCGTTTATTTATTACAATTTAAATATACATTGCTATTGGTATAATCTCAATTACAGGTCCGTCAATTACTAGATTGTTTGAATCATAATCGTTAATTAAAGTTGTATCTTTTAGAAACCTGTTTTTAAATTCTTTAAAATACTCCTCATTTAAATAATCAAAATAAGTTCCACTAAGCAAATCATTGTTATTTATTTCAGTTTTATTTTTATTTGGAATTCTTACCACCTTACCAAGAACAGTAATTCTGGCACCTTCAATATAATCCAAATTATCTGCCATATGTTTTATCTCCAGTGGCACTATAACTTTTGTATTACTATCACCAATATTACTACTAATAAACTTTATACATTTTTCAGTTTTGCAGACTTCCATATCATCTTTTAAGATTTTTAAGACTTGCCTTTTAACTTTATGTTCTTCACTTTCATCCCCATTTTCTAGTGGCTCCGGTGAAAATGCCAACTGCATTTCCATAACTCTAATTATATCTTCTATATATTCTAATACTGGATTTTTATATAATTCGCAAGTGAACTGAACAAAATCAAATTCCTTAATATTTGCCACATCGCTTTCACTCGTGATGACCTTTAACATATTTTGCTCATTTAACATATTCTTTAATCTTGACAGAATTGTTATTACAATTGAAACTCTCTCTTCAATTTTCTGTGATGTAAATTCATTTAAAAATTGAACATTTAAGTCACCTTCCATTATTTTACCACAGGTAGCTTCATATAATGGTGTATTTGTACTAATCGTTAACAGCTTCCTTGTACTTTCACTTTTTATTTCTGCAAACTCCTCAATTACAACCGTATATAAATTATTTATCATATCTCCATTAGTATATAAAGGTATTAGTGCTCTGTTATCCATATTTTCATACCCCCATAAGTCATCACTTTCAGTGCTGTATTGTTTTCAACAATGTATCACTTTTAGCGCTGTATTGCTTTCAGTAATACAATATAAAACAATACTCATAACTATTTTATATTACTTTTTACAATTTAGAACAATAACTTGTAATGGGATTCCTTATTTATAACTAAGTACACTATTTTTTCTTTAGTAATATTGATTTCATAACTGCAGTTTCGCCATATTTATTGCGCAAACTATCTATAGTTTTATCTATACTTCTTTTCTTTTCATCACTAGTATTATCAAGATCAAAAATTGATATTTGTTTAAAATTATCATCACATAAATTATTAAGAGAAACCCCAAGTAATCTTATGGGCTCACCTTTCCACAATTCATCAAAAAGAGTCCTTACCGTTTTTAATATCTCCTGCGTTTGATCCGTAGAGCTCTTTAAAGTAGTACTACGTGAATAATCAATAAATTCATTATTTCTTATAGTTACTGAAATAGAGTAGCAACACTTTTTTATATTTCTTAATCTACTAGCCGTATGTTCAACTAATTCTAACAATACTATATAAGCCTCATCTTTACTTTTAATATCATTTGCCAGTGTTGTTGAATTGTTTATTCCTTTGAGCTCTCGTTTATCCGATCTTACTTCTCTATTATCTATTCCATTTGCATATTCCCACATCATTCTACCACTACTTTTAAAATGATATTTTAAAAATTGAGCATCGTACTTTGCTAAATCTCCTATAGTAAATATATTTAAATTATTAAGCCTTGGAACACTTCTACGCCCAACCATGAAAAGCTCTCCAACTGGAAGATGCCACAATTTTTTTTCTACTTCATTCTTATAAAGCGTATGCACCTTATCCGGTTTTTCAAAATCAGATGCCATTTTCGCTAGTAGCTTAACATCTGACATACCTATATTTACTGTAAACCCTAACTCTTTCTTTATCCTATCTTTAATATCATATGCAAGTTTTAGTGCTGCTTCTTTAGACGTATTATAACTTGTTACATCTAAATAACACTCATCTATAGAAAATTTCTCAATAAGTGGTGTATAGTCACCAAATATTTTTCTCATAGCCTTACTACAGCTTTCATATAACCTAAAATCAGGTGATACAACTACAAGATTTACACATTTCTTTCTTGCAGTAAATAAGCTCTCCCCTGTTACTATTCCACTCCTTTTAGCTATCATAGATTTTGCGAGAACTACCCCCCTTCGAGACTGTTCGTCTCCACCTATTACAGCAGCAATAGCCCTCAGATCGGTCTTTTCTCCTTGCTTTATCATCTTCGCAGCACTCCAAGAAAGAAATGCTGAATTAACATCTATATGAAATATAAGTTTTTCGTTAAATTTAGTCATATAATCTCACCCTTTTTATAAATCTTCTATAAGAGATATTATATATATTTTTCATATAAAAAAGCAACCTATCCTTAATTAAAGAATAGATTGCTTTAGAATAATTAGCTAATATATCTTATGCTTTTATATTAGCCTTTATATAATCCTTTATTTCATCTGCATCACCAAATGTAAGTACTGGTGCTGATAGTTTTTCACATTCTTTAAAGCTAGAATTTGTAATAGTTTTACGTGCTCTTAATATTGAAGCTGCACTCATACTAAATTCATCTAGTCCAAATCCAAGAAGTACAGGGATAAGGTTTGCGTCTCCTGCCATCTCACCACACATATTTACAGTTATTCCGGCTTTATGTCCATTATCTATTACTATTTTAATAAGTCTTAACACAGCTGGATGATAAAAATCATATAAATATGATATTTTCTCGTTCATTCTATCTACTGCCAAAGTATATTGAATCAAATCATTAGTACCAATGCTGAAGAAATCTACTTCTTTAGCCAATACATCTGATATTATTGCAGCAGATGGTATTTCTATCATAATACCAACTTCTATTTTCTCATCAAAAGTTACTCCCTCAGACTTAAGCTCTTTTGTACACTCCTCAAGTAATTTCTTAGCTGCTCTAAGCTCTTGAATATTACATATCATAGGAAACATGATTTTAAGCTTACCGAATGCAGATGCTCTTACTAGAGCTCTTAATTGAGTTTTAAATATATCTGTTCTATCAAGGCAAAGTCTTATAGCTCTATATCCGAGGAACGGATTCATTTCCTCGTCCATAGGTAGGTAATCTAATTTTTTATCTCCACCTATATCTAATGTCCTTATAATAACAGGTTTTCCATTCATCTTTTCAAGAACTGATTTATATTCTCCAAATTGTTCTTCCTCAGTTGGTAGAGCATCGTTTGCCATATATAAAAACTCAGTTCTAAATAATCCTATAGCTTCTGCGCCATTTTTAAGTACAGCTCCTAAATCTGCAGCTGAACCTATATTTGCAGCTATTTCAACTTTTTTGCCATCAGTTGTTATAGATGACATTGTCGCATATTTAAGTAATTGATGTTTAGATTCAATAAATTCTTCTCTTTTGATTTTATATTCATTCAAAGTTTTCTCGTCTGGTTTAATAATAACTAAACCTTCTTCTCCGTCTACAATAATTAAATCACCATCTTTAATTTTATGTATACCACTACCTGCGCCTACAACAGCAGGTAATTCTAAAGAACGTGCAATAATAGATGTATGAGCAGTTCTTCCTCCTATTTCAGTTACAAAAGCCAAAACCTTTTCTTTATCAATCTGCGCTGTATCTGATGGAGTAAGGTCTCTTGCAACTAATATGCACTCATCTTGAATGTCTGCAATAGACGCAACTTTTATTCCCATTAATATGTTCATCACTCTTTTACTTACATCCCTAATATCTACTGCTCTTTCTTTCATATATGCATTATCCATATTTTCAAAAACAGCAGCTGTTTCTGTAGATACGGTTTGTAGTGAGTATTCAGCACTTACCATCTCATCATCAATTTTCTTTTGAATAGCACCTATAAATTCTGGATCTTCAAGCATACATAAATGTGCTTCGAATATTTCTGCTTTTGCATCTCCTAGTTTTTCCTTTACACCTTCAACCATTTTTTCAAGCTCTACAATTGCTTCTTTCAATGCATTATCAAACCTAGCAACCTCTCCCTTTGAATCCGAAACCTTGATTTTCTTTACTTCAACTACTTCATCGTTAATAAGTAATGCTTTTCCTATAGCTATTCCAAATGATACACCTACTGCTTTTAACATAATTTTACCCTCCTGTTATTCCTGTTTTTATATTTTCGATTATAATTTTTTTCCTACTAATTTGTAAGCCCTTGCTCGATAAGTTTCACCATAGCAACTGCAGCAGCTTCTTCATCTGCACCACTTGCTTTTATTATAATTTCATCACCTTTAGTGGCTGCCATACACATTATAGCTACTATACTTTTTGCATTGTACTCATTACCATCTTTTACTATAAGAACTTCTGATTTAAATTTTGAAGCCTCTTTCACTACTGATAATGCAGGCCTTGCATGTATTCCAGTTTCATTTTTTACTGTCGCCTTCTTTTCTATCATAATGTAACCACCTTTACCTTTATAATCTTATTATAATAATTTCATTGTTTTTATCTACATTTCCTAAATCAAATTCTACAGATTCCACTTCTGCATTTTCAGTAATGATTAAAACACATAAATTACTCTTATCTTTTGCTTTAATTAATTTCTAGAATTTTAGAATCGCCTTTCTATAAGATAACTAACAATTATTAATTAATCATTTAAATATTAGTTTGCTCATTGTTACATATTTTAAATACATTTATTATAATCTATTAAAGTAGCCAAATCTACAAAAACAGCTTAATAACTCTTTTTTCATTTTTAAAATAAAAGACATAAACTAATAAGATGCCTTATTAGCATTTTATTTGGTTCATGCCTGATCTAATCAGCAACATACCTAATAATATAAGGATCAAAAGTTTATATGGAGATAATTAAAACCGATTTCAAGTTTTATCTTACCATTTATACATTTTAAAATATATTCTACAATTATTCAATAGTTTTTTTAAAATATTCTAAAGTTCAGAATATTAACACTTAATTTGTAATTTTTTGTTTGATAAAAAATTAACTTTTAAAACTCTTGTATACATTATAACATTACTATATATAATATTGTAAAAATATTAAGAAACTTCTCTAAATAAATACAAACACCCTAAAACACTTTAGGATGTTTGCTTAAATCTTTAAGCCATAAACATTTTTATATCATCTTGTACATTTCCTATTCCAGCTATTCCAAAGTTTTCAACTAATACATTGACAACATTTGGAGATAAGAATGCAGGTAGTGTTGGTCCTAGATGAATATTTTTAACACCTAAGTGAAGTAGTGCTAATAACACTATTACAGCTTTTTGTTCATACCATGCAATATTATATGTTATTGGTAATTCATTAATATCAGATAATCCAAATACTTCTTGCAGTTTCATTGCAATAACTACTAATGAGTATGAATCATTACACTGTCCAGCATCTAAAACTCTAGGAATTCCACCAATATCTCCTAGTTTTAATTTATTATACCTATATTTAGCACAACCTGCAGTTAAAATAACTGTGTCTGTTGGTAACTCTTTTGCAAAGTCAGTATAATATTCGCGGCCTTTCATACGTCCATCACAACCAGCCATTACGAAGAATCTCTTAATTGCTCCTGTTTTTACAGCATCTACGACTTTATCAGCAAGTGCTATTACTTGATTATGAGCAAATCCTCCAACTATTTCTCCTCTTTCAATTTCAGTTGGTGCACTACATTTCTTTGCATGTGCGATTATTGCTGAGAAATCTTTAGCTGCTCCGAAAGTTCCATCAGCTATATGGTTCATTCCGTCAAATCCAGATGCTCCAGTAGTATAAACTCGCTCTTTATAAGAATCTTTTGGAGGGGTAATACAGTTTGTTGTCATAAGTATTGGTCCATTAAAACTTTCAAATTCTGAATTCTGCTTCCACCATGCATTTCCGTAATTACCTACTAGGTGAGTGTATTTTTTGAACGCTGGGTAATAATTTGCTGGCAACATTTCACTATGAGTATATACATCTACTCCAGTACCCTCTGTTTGTTTTAATAATTCTTCCATATCCTTTAAATCATGTCCGCTAATTAATATTCCAGGGTTATTACGAACTCCTATATTTACCTTTGTAATTTCTGGGTTACCATAAGTAGTAGTATTTGCGTTATCAAGTAATGCCATAGCGTCTACTCCATATTTACCACATTCAAGTGTTAACGCTACTAATTCATCAACTGACAAAGTGTCATCAGTAATTTGAGCTAAGCCTTTTTGCATAAATGCATATAAATCACTATTTTCATATCCTAAATTAAATGCGTGGTCAGCATAAGCTGCCATTCCTTTGATACCATAAGTCACTAGTTCTCTTAAAGATCTTATATCCTCATTCTCTGTTTTAAGGACGGAAGCATCTATTGATTTACTCTCATATTCTGCAGGTGTTCCTGTCCATGTTGCACATTCAGGTAAATTAGCATCTATTATTCCACCAGCATTTACAAGTTCTTTTTTAATTACTTCTCGTAATTCTAATGCCTTAGTTATTGCTTCTACAAATCTAGCTTTACTAAAATTAGCATTTGTTATAGTCATAAATAAACCAGTCACTACAAATTTGTTTACTTCTTTATTTTCTACCCCGAGTTCTCTTGCTTTTGTAGCATAAATTGATATTCCTTTTAAAATATATATTAACAAATCTTGCATTTTAGCTACATCATCTGTTTTACCACAAACCCCTTTTATTGTACAGCCTGTACCCTTTGAAGCTTCTTGACATTGATAACAAAACATACCCATTGTAAATTCCTCCTGTTTTTTTGGATAGACAACAATCTTATATAATCATCTTCCATATATTAAAATTTATAATTTGACTATTTAACATCAGCATAAGTAATTTAATCGATCCGCTGAACTACCTTTATTATACTTTGGGATACATTGAAAGTCGGTAACAAATGTTACGATAATAAGACTTTATATATATTATTATTATTCTTCCATCATATTTTTGAGTACCTTCATTAATAGTAGATTATGATTAATTATATTAAAATTTATTGTATATCATGGTATAATTAATTTGTAAAACAATTAGGAGTTGATATTATGAAACATAGAAATGTTAATAATTTAATAAAATCAAGCCTTTTTCTTGCGCTTGCTATAGTATTTCAAGTAGTTGGAAAAAGCTTTCCAGGTATAAGCCAGTTTTTTGTTGGTCCAGCCGTTAATGCTGTCCTTATACTCACAGCTATAATTTGTGGCGGTACTTATGGGGTATTAGTAGGTTCTT
Organism: Clostridium estertheticum subsp. estertheticum; assembly: GCF_001877035.1. Classification (NCBI taxonomy): domain Bacteria; kingdom Bacillati; phylum Bacillota; class Clostridia; order Eubacteriales; family Clostridiaceae; genus Clostridium; species Clostridium estertheticum. The sequence goes on from NZ_CP015756.1 coordinate 3,861,987, forward strand.
TAACCCCTCTACTAGCCTATCTAACCGGCCAACTTGCTAGTGCTTTAGGACCTTTCATACCCTTTATAATTACTTCCAACATATTATTTGTGCTTAGTTTTATAATTTTAAATAAACGAGGTAAATATGGAAAATATTTAGGGATTATAATTGGATCTTTTATAAAATACATATTCCTATCTATTTCAGCATCAAAACTTATTCCGCTATTCGAACTAAATATTCCGACTAAAATAATTAACAAGTTAGTAATTACTATGGGAATACCTCAGCTTATAACTGCACTTATTGGAGGATTTTTTGCCTTAATAATAATTAGTATTTTAAGAAAGAGAAAAGTCTTTATATAAATTCTTTTATTTTTTCTTTAATACTATCTTAATTTATCACTATATTTTTGTAAAAATTTACTCATAAATATGTTTTTTTTACATATTTCTTTACGTATTGACAAAAACTCACATATAGTATATACTGTATACTATGTATATAAGATTTTCAACTTTAAAGGAGGAAAAAATTATGATGTTTACAAACTGGTTTAAAGCCCGCAAAAAAGAAATACAAAGAAAAGAAAAAATAAGAACAGCGAAAAAGGTAATTTTTGGTGCCGCAGCTGGAAGTCTTAGCGGTATAATCGGAGGTTTACTTTTTTCACCTAAATCTGGTAAAGAAACTAGAAAAGATATTGCTAATTCATCAAAAGAACTTAAAAACAATATCAAAGAAAAAAGTATAGTACTTAAAGGAACTATTGACAATAAAGTTAGTGATGCTAAAGACGGTATAGTTGATGCTAAAGCAAAAATCTCAGAATATTTGAATGAAAAAAAAGCAATAAGTCAAGATACAGTTTCAGAAGTAATTGATGAAACAAAAGATACAGTAGAAGATATATCTGCAATTATTGGACAAGCTGACGTATCTGATAAGAAAAATAAGAAATAACCAAATTTAATAAGGAATAGTGGTGCTATTATGTATGTGGATTTTTTTAAATTAGGTGAAGGTTTATTAATTTTTCTTGGTATAATAATTTTAATTATACTTATAGTAGGATTATTAAAGCTTATTAAAACTATAACAAGTGTAAATTCAATTATTAAGAGGAATGAAGATGATATTGAAGAGATAATATCAGTACTTCCAAAAACATTTAAAAATTGGTTTGAGATAACTGACAATGTAAAAGATGTTACTGAAGTAGTCGTTGAGAAAACCGCCAGTGCACTTAAGTCAACAGAATCTTTTCAAAAATATTTAGTATACATAGTAGATATTTTAACTATTGCAAAAAATATTTTTTCAACTAAAAAGTAGGAGAACTCCTGCTTTTTTTTTATACAAAATTATGTAAACGGAGGAATTGATATGATATGGAGTTTAAACGAGCTTTACACGTCCTTTGAGAGCAAAGAATTTAAAGATGATATGATTTCTTTTGAAAATTCCATAGAATATATAAAAGAATGGACACTAGAGAATTGTAAAACTTCAAATAATCCTAAAGAAAAAATAGAATCTTATATTGATTTCGAAAATAAATTTAATGATCTTGTTAATAAACTATATAATTATGCAGAGTTATCCACAAGTGTAGATACAAAAAATGAGGTTGCAAGCAAGATATCAGAAAAAATAGCTTTTAAACTGTCGGAGCTAGCTAGACCTTCTACTATATTTTCAAAATGGTTAAATTCAATAGAAGATTTAAATTCTATAATTGAAGATTCCCCTCTTTTAAAATCACATAGTTATTATTTAAAAGAATTAGCTAAAAACGCAAAGTTTTTGCTTAGTGATACCGAGGAAGAACTCATAGCTAAAATGAAAAATAGTGGATCAGATGCCTGTTCTAAACTTCAAAACGTGTTATCCTCAAATCTGCTAGTTGATATTACTATAAATGGTGAAGATAAAAAACTTCCGCTATCTATAGTTAGAAATATGGCCTATGACAAAGATAAGAATATACGCAAAAATGCCTATGAATCAGAACTTAAGTCTTATGATAAAATAGCAGAATCCTCTGCTTCCGCCTTAAATTCCATCAAAGGTGAAGTTATTACATTAAGTTATGCTCGTGGATATGAATCAGTTCTGCAAAATACACTTGAAGATTCTAGAATGGATAAGGAAACCTTAGACGTTATGCTAAGCGTTATGATGGAAAGCCTTCCTTCTTTTCAAAAGTATTTTAAAAAGAAAGCGGAACTATTAGGACATTCGAGTGGTCTTCCTTTTTATGAATTATTTGCACCGTTAGGAAACGTCAATATGCACTTTACCTTAGACGAGGCAAGAGTGTTCATAGTTAAAAACTTTAGAGCCTTTAGCGATAAGCTGGCGAATTATGCTGATAATGCCTTTGAGCATAACTGGATTGACTCTGCTCCAAAGGAAGGTAAAGTAGGTGGTGCATTTTGTGAAAACTTGCATAGCATTAAAGAGAGCAGAATTTTGTCTAACTTCACTGGAAGTTTTAATGACGTATCAACTCTTGCACATGAACTAGGTCACGGGTATCATGGTTTATGTTTATCTAAAGAATCTGCATTAAACAGTGATTATCCTATGCCTATTGCAGAAACTGCCTCAATTTTTTGTGAAACACTTATAAGTAATGCAGCAATAGCTACTGCCACGAGTGAAGAATCCTTTGTAATACTTGAAAATGATATATCTAGTAGTGCTCAAGTTATTGTAGATATTTTAAGTCGTTACCTATTTGAAACCGAACTTTTTAAACGCCGCGCGAATGGTTCACTCTCTGTAAATGAATTAAAAGAAATTATGTTAAAAGCTCAAAAGGATGCTTATGGCTCGAGTCTTGATGAAAACTTTTTACATCCATATATGTGGGTATGTAAACCTCACTATTACGATGCTTCCAGTAATTTCTACAACTTTCCTTATGCCTTTGGCTTATTGTTCTCAAAAGGTTTATATGCAAAATATCTAAAAACAGGAGACTCATTTATTCGTGATTACAATGCTTTACTTTCAGCTACTGGGAAAAACAATTTAGTAGATGTGGCAAAAATAATGAATATAGATCTTCATTCCATTGAATTTTGGAGAAGTTCTCTAAAACTTATTGAGTTAGATATAGAAAAATTTATTAATATGAAGTAACAAAAATAAAGTAGGTAATATAAATATCGTTTATATTACCTACTTTATTTTTATTTATCTTTCAACATAATAAGCCGATCTTTAATTTTTTTCTCATATCCATTTTCAGAAGGCTTATAATAGCAGGCCTCAAGTAGATCATCAGGCAAATATTGCTGCTTCACATAATTTCCTTCATAGGAATGTGGATACAAATATCCTACTCCAGCCCCCAGCTTCTTTGCACCTTTATAGTTTTGGTCCCTTAAATAAGAAGGAATACTTCCTATATTTTTTTCTCCTATATCTTTAAGCGCATTGTTAATAGCCATGTAAGAAGCATTACTCTTTGGCGCTGATGCTACATAAATTGCAGCTTGTGCAAGTATTATTCTTGCTTCTGGCATTCCAACAAACTGAACTGCCTGCGCTGCGTTATTTGCAACAACCATAGCAATAGGATCTGCATTCCCCACATCCTCAGATGCAGCTATTACGATTCTCCTTGCAATAAATTTAGGATCTTCACCTGCATATATCATTCTAGCAAGATAATGCACGGCAGCATCAGGATCAGAACCTCTCATACTTTTAATGAAAGCAGATATTACATCGTAATGTTCATCTCTATTCTTATCATACTGTATATGCTTCTTTTGTAAACATTCCTCTGCAACATCAAGGGTTATGTTTATTATCCCATCAATATCTCTATCTGTTGTTAGTACCGATAATTCCAGGGCATTAAGCGCACGTCTTGCATCCCCATTTGCCATGCTAGCAATATAATTTTTTGCATCTTCTTTCAAACAAATATTAGTATTCCCGAAGCCAGCTACTTTATCAACAAGCGCCCTTGAAATAATACATTTAACATTATCTTCATTTAATGGTTCTAATTTAAACAACATAGACCTAGATATTAATGCATTATTAACTTCATAGTATGGATTCTCTGTGGTCGCTCCAATTAAAATTAATGTACCCTTCTCAACGAAGGGCAATAACGCATCCTGTTGGGCTTTATTAAATCTATGAATCTCATCTATAAATAATATTGTCTTAACGTTGTACATTCCTAAATTATTCTTAGCCTGAGTTACCACTTCTCTTAATTCCTTTAATCCGTCTGTTACTGCATTAAGTCTAACAAAATTAGATTTTGTAGAATTCGCAATAACCTTAGCTAAACTAGTTTTGCCAGTACCTGGTGGTCCATAAAGTAGTAAAGAGGTTACTTTATCAGCTTTTATAGCTCTCCATAAAAGTTTTCCCTTTCCTAAAATATGCTCTTGACCAACATAATCTTCTAATTTACCTGGTTTTAATCTTTCTGCAAGTGGTGCTTCTTTTAATAAGTTCTTTTCCGCTTGTAATTCAAATAAATCCACATAATCACCTTCAATTTTTTCGTTTTGTTTATTCTACTTTCTTATATCCTTCATCATTAACTTAAGGATTTCTGTTTTATTTTTTCTGTCATCTCATGTATTTTTACTATTCCAACTTCTCTTAATTTTTTATTTTCATCTTCAATGCTCTTTGTTTCCTCAATACCCTGCATAATAGTATTCCAAGTTTTCTCGAGTGTTTCAATTTTTACGCTTGTTCCTCCTGCAAGTTTTGCTATATCAACACTTTGCATTCTTATATTTTCAGCATTTTTCATTAATAATTCATTGGTAGTTCTATCAAGCTCTGCTAATGAATCTGATACTAACCTTTGCTTTTTTAGAGCAATAGCTTGAATTATTCCATTTTTAAATACAGGGATAGTTATTATAAAAGCAGAATGTACTTTAGATATCAATTTATAATTTCCCCTTTGAATCATTTTAATTTGAGGCGCCGTCTGTAGTGATACCATCTTAGCCATTTCCAAATCATATATCCTCTGTTTTAACATTTCAACAGTTTCTTTAGCATTTTGATAATTTATCACATTTATTTGTTCCCCACCCGCAGCTAGTGATTCAAGCTTTGGAATATCCTCGCTCTCATATTTCTCAGCGACCATATTACCTGCAGTGATGTATTTTTCTAATTCTCCATAATAGTCAAAGTTTTGATTATACAAGTTTTCAAGTAATAAGTTAGAGCTATTTATTTCCCTCTTATATACACTAAGCTGCGTATAAATCTTGTCTATCTCTCCACCAATGGTTTTATATTTTCCCATCATTTTGTCAATTGCCTGACTTGGTTTACTAAATATCTTAGCAAAAAATCCAGTTTTTTCTTCCTCAAAATCTTGCTTATCAAACTTTTTCATTATACTTGTAAGTTCTTTTATCATAACACCCGAGTTTTCAATGCTATTGGTTTTGATAGAATTTAATATTTGATCTGCAAATTTTGATATTTGTAGTGCTGGTTCATTACCAAATTCTAATACAGCATTTGCATCTTTAATATTTATTTTAGATGCAATTTGAATAACTTCTGGTGATGTTTTAAGCTGCTGCATTATGCTTGTGGCCCTTTTCTCTATTAAATCATTTTCAATGCTCTCATCTTCTATTGTAAGTACTTGATCGACTTTTTCCATAATTTCACTCCTCTTATATATTGGGACTTATTTTACACCTTATATATTTTTAAAATTAACTGATTATATATATTCACTAAGAATTAAATAAATTTTTAAAAAATCCTTTTTTCTTATCACTATTTTTTTTAAAATGTAACTTAAAACTAATATTCTCAAGTCTATGAATGTCATACTGCTCAGGATCAATAAAATTTTCTATGTCATTATATCCTGAAGGGTTATAAATAATAATATCTACCCCCATGGAATCCATAAAAGAAAGCATAATACAATCTTCAAAAGATAATTTTCCATTTTCTTCATTATTATAAATCACAATCTTTGGAACCTCTTCTGGGTAATCGAATGATTGCAAGAGTTCTAAAATTTTCTTATCTAAATTTATTAATACTGAAAAAATATCCACTTGTAAATCCCTTAAGTCTTCATGTTCAACATTTTTTATTATAGGATTAAGGCACAAATCTTTAATTTTTTCTGCCATATTCCTCTGAAGTCCAGACCTAAGATCTTTATATTTCCACCAAGATGAATTAATCATTTCCGTAGTATTAAACTTTGAAAAAACATTATCGGGATATACTTGATCAAACTTTCCATATTCTAAATGTACAACATCCATTATAGGTAATTCATTATAGAATTTAGTAAACTTCTGGGTTATTACCCCGTTAATCTCTTTCCAATAGATATCAATGTTTTCATGTATACCACAAATTTTAGAGAAAATATTTGGTATAACCACAGTTGATCCTTTAACATTAAATCCTTCCCTTAAGTTTGCTTTTTCCTTAATCCATATATATATTTCCTCATAGGTAGTATTAAGGGTAACTGCCTCAACATTATAATCTGCAAACTGCCAAGGTCTGTAAAACCCACAATCATCTGTATATAAAGTCTTATCAAGCTCCTCCTTCGCACTAAATGCAGTAGTTTTAATCCTATCATCCATATTACTTGGGAAAGGTTTTATCTCGGCCTTTACATTATAGACAATCTCCCTAGAAAAGGAATTGAATTTATCGATTTCTTTAAATGTCCCAGAATTTTCAGGATTAAAATATAAAATATCACAACCGAGTGTTGATAATAATATCAAATAAAATACCTCTGCTTTTGAAATATCACCATAAAAAATTATCTTAGGATTAATCCTAGTATAATCAAATTTTTCGAATAATTCTTTAGAATAAGTATACAACCAATGCATATTATAATTTACAATTAATTTAATATCATCATTATTAATTAACTCATTACTCTTAATATAATATTCTATAAGACCCTTCAAATTATTCTCAATTTGCCTGAGCAAAACTTTGCTCTCAATCTGAGGGAAAAATCCATTATCACTTATTAAATTTATAATTAAAGAAACATCTATAACTTCCGCCGAAAATACCTTTATCCAGATATCATTTAATACATTTTGTAATCTTATACTAATGTCCTTATTAAGCCCTTCACTAAATCTAATGTAAGATGGACCAACCTTCCTTAATTCTTTATCTAACCTATATAAATTTTCATAATACTCTTTCTCACTATTTTTTATACCAATAAACCTATAAAAGTAATTAGGCACAGTAACAACATTAGAATTATATTTAAACCCATTCCTTTTATATATTTCTGTTTTTAAACTACTTATTATATCTTCATTAATCTCTAAATTTACGCTATTAATCTCTAAGTTATTCAAACTATTCTTTTCCATATTCACCTAACCTTTTCAATATGCATTTCCTTGCAAATATAGTTTATTCATCAATAATAATTATACCATATTAAGCTCAAGATTTTTCAATCAAATATACTGTATGGGAAATAATATACCTAATGCACTAGTTGACTTGGAAAAAGTTATAAAAATACAATTATGTATTAACCTATTGTAAATAAAGTAATTATTTGTTAAACTGCCTAAGTGAGCTGTTACAACTTAGAACGGCTCATAAATATTATAATTTAATTTTGGGAGGTAACAAGTATATAATAAAGTGTTTCGTAGACTAAGTGATATTATAAATAATTGAATTTAGTTTCTATAAATTATAACAAACAGGAGAAAATATGAATAGTAAAGGTAAATTTATTAAAAATTCTGCAATATATACTATCGGAGATTTATTACCAAGATTAATCTCAGTGTTTATGATTTCAATATATACAAATGTGAATTACTTAAGTGCGGACCAAAAGGGAATAGTAGATTCAATAATGCCTATTACATCTATATTTTCCACATTATATTTATTAGGATTAAATGGAGCGCTAAATAGATTTTATTATAGCGATAAAGATGAGGAAAAGAGAAAGGTACTTATTAGTACTTTATGGATATTTTTATTTGCGTATACTTTGATATTAAGTGTTGGTCTAATTCTATTTGGACGAGGACTTAGCAATTTAATATTCAAGGATATACCATATAACCCATTTTTTAAATTAATGATTGTAAATTGTTTTTTTTCTACTTTTACTATAATGCCGTTAACTCTTTTTAGGATGAAAGAACAGGCAATTAGATTTGGTGTTTTTAACATACTAATGACACTTTTAAATGTGGGTTTTTGTATTTATTTTATTGTTTTCTTAAAACAAGGAGCAGCAGGAAATTTAAACGGGTATATATGGTGTAATTTTGTGTTTGCGCTTGTATATTTAGTAGTAACATTTAAAGATCTAAGTTTTAAATTTTCTTTACCTATTTTAAAAGAAAGCTTAAAGTATGGTATTCCTCTCATTCCGCATGCTATTGGTGGATGGATTATTAATGCTTCAGATAGGTGGTTTCTCCAACAATACAAAGGACTTTCAGAGGTGGCTATTTATTCATTAGCATATCAAATAGGCTCAATATTGGATTTCTTAGTTGGAGCAATAAACAAAGCATATGTACCGTTCTTCTTTAAGACTATAGCTGATGATAAAAATAATGCTAGAACAATATTTGAGGATATATTAAAATATTATTCAGTCTTAATACTTTCATTAGGTTTAGGACTAGCTATATTTGCGAAAGAAGCAATTTTAATATTTGCTCACAGTAATATTTATATCGTAGCATATAAAATAGTCCCTCTAATTGCAGTAGTATCAATTGTACATGGATATTACTATATGAGCGTAAACAGTATTTTTTATACAAAGAAGACTAATTTTCTAGCAACGGTAACAGCTATATCAGCAATTATTAACGTAGTACTTAACCTCATATTAGTCCCCAAGTATGGGATGTACGCAGCCGCATTTACAACACTAATAGCTTATTTATTTTCTTCTATAGCCACATATATTGTTGCACAAAAATGTTATTATATAAAATGGCATTGGGAAACTATTATTATGAACATGGCAGTATGTTTGGGTGCGTATGTTATAAGCACAATAGATTTTGGTAATATATTTATAAATATAACTTATAAAATTGTTATATATTTAGTGTATATTTCCATATTGTTTATGTTTAAGATACTTTCTTTTAATAAGTTATTATACTATAAAAATAAGATTTTAAAAAAATAAGCAAGAATTTATGCTTCATGAAAAAGACAACCTTTATTCAAATAAAATACATATTCTATGTGCTCGACACAAAAATACACGCTAAAATATGTTAGAATTAAAAATAATATAGTATTAATATACGATAAAAAAGGTTCTATTTTGAACCTTTTTTATTTTTTATAGTTATATTTACTTTAACAACATTTATAAACGGGGCAATATTTTTTCTAATCTACTTATTAATACACTAGATAAAATCCCAATAAAGTATCCTGTAACAATCGCTGCAATTAATAACACTGGTAAATACACATATATTCTTAAGTCATTAATTATAAATCCCGCTACTAATAACTGGCCTATATTATGAAATACAGCCCCACAAACACTAATTGTAGGTATACTTATGTATTTTTTTAGATACTTATAAAGTAGTATCATTATTATATTACTAAGTATTCCTCCAGCAAGACTAAACATAAATGCTGGCATACCTCCTCCAAATATAGAACCTAATAAGGTTCTTAAAAACATTATTAGAAATGCCTCTCTCCATCCAAGTAAAATCAATGCAACTAAGGATATTGAATTAGCAAGACCTAATTTTATACCTGGGAATAGAACCGGTATCTGGGCTTCTATTAAATAAATAACTAAAGCTATTGCAACTAATGTACTAAGCAAAACCATTCTTTTAGTTTTTGTCATATTTACACCTACATCTTTTTAATTTTAAAATGTCCCACCATCTATGCCATCATTTTTTTCTGCCTGAATATTAATTATAAGTTTATAAGGCAAGCATACAATTATCTCACCTGGCTTTGAAATCCATCCACTTTTAACACATTCCTTATGAGGACAATCAGCATCTTTTACACTAATACTATTATGTTTAACCGCTATAACATTATAATGACCATTATCCGTTTTTAAAGTAAATTCTTGTGGCTCTACTACCTTACTTAAATCAATAGTTTTAATTACCGAGCCTGCACGCTTAATAACTGCAATATTTTCCGAACCTTTAATTGAGTTTTTGTATATTAAAGTAGCACCTGTTGTTATTAACACAATAATTAAAAGTACTATTCCAACTATCTTATCGCCCTTTTTCATAAGTAAACCCCTTGCTTGTTAATTTAAAATTGTCTTTAAGTCCTGGAGTAACGTATACTTTTTTATCCTTTGTTACAAAAATAGCCTCTACACCTTTAATAGACTCTACCAATTTAAGACCTTTATCGAGCCCCATGATATAAGTACTTGTAGACAGCGCATCTCCATCTACTGACTTATCTGATACTATAGTTGTACTTATAAGACTTTGCTGAGCTGGATATCCAGTCTTTGGATCAAATATGTGATGATACCTTATGCCATCCTTTATAAAAAATCTTTCATAGTTGCCTGATGTAACTATTGATTTATCAGTAACACTAATCGTTCCCAAGTATTCACCACGTGTACTTAATGGATTTTGTATTCCCACATTCCAATCTTTCCCTTTGGCGTTTTTTCCTATAGCATAAACATTACCACCTAAATTTATGATAGCACTACTAATTTTATTATTTAATAAAACCTTTTTAACCTCATCAGCAGTATATCCCTTTGCTATAGCACCGAGGTCTATCGCTTGATTTGTTCGTTTTAACTTAACTGTTGAATTTTTCTTATCTAAAACAATATCTTTATAATTAACTAACTTTAATTTATCATCAATTTCAGTTTTTGAAGGTAGTCTCTCCTTATCTGTTCCTATACCCCAAAGCCCTACAATTGGCTCTATTGTTGCATCAAGAGCACCACCAGTTAATTTACTATATTGAACTGATTTTTCTATTACCGAATATGTGTCTTCACTAAGTTTTTGTCCTGAAATTCCAGCTTTCGCATTTAATTTAGAAATTTCAGAAGTTTTAATGTTAACAGACATTTTACTTTCTATATTACTTATTCTTTTTAAAACCAACGCTGTTGCTGTTCCCGCATTTTTACCATATATCTTAAAGTTCATAATTGTCCCCATCATATATGTTTCTTTTTCAACTGGTTCATCATTTGTTTCACAAGATATTAAGAATGTTGGAATAATTAATAGTAGAAGTAAACAACTAATTTTATGTAATTTTTTTATGTTAACTCACCGCCTCAAACTTGTCTTTAAATATATTATACCATATATATAATTCAAATAATCTCTCTCTATTTTTTGAATTATATATGATATAAACTAAACTTAAAAACGCTGAAACAAAGTTCCAACGTTTTTTTTTGATAATTATAAAGACATAATAATTCGTACTATTTTTTTCATTTAGACCTAATTATCCCTTTGATTTTCATTTAAAATATTTTCAATTTCTACTGCTATTTCACGCCCCTTTTTATAAGAATTAAATCTATCTTTTGATATAGAGTCTCTATATGTGTCCTCACCAGAAAGAAAATCAATAATTCCTTTTTTTGCACTAGACACATCGCAAACATAACCTATTCCAATAACCTCTTCTAGCTTTGAATAATCCATTAATATTCCTCCTTATATATCTTTATACACTAAGTATTATAGTTATAAACTTCCCAATTTATAACTTTTAATGTATTAATATTGAGACCTTTATAAAATATACTCCTTTTAACGCCTTAATATGTTATAAATTGCATATATAAAAAACATGTGTTATACTAATTTAAAATTTACAGTATTTAAGTACTTTTGAAGTACAAGTTTTCTATATATAATGTACTAATTTATGGGAGGTACTTATGGAAAATAACCTTAAGAATAATTTAAGAATAAACATGCTTAATATAAGAAAGAATATGCCTGATCATAATGTATCCGCTTTTAGTCTAAAAATTATGAACAAAATTATGGAACTACCTCAATTTATAAATTGTAAAAACATAATGTTGTACATAAGTTTTAATAATGAGGTGGATACATACAAACTGGCTACCTGGTGCCTTAACAATAATAAAACGGTGATTGCACCATATTGCATAAAATCCAGTCATAAAATAGTACCTTTTATAATAAATAACCTTACAACTGATCTTACTAAATCTACCTTTGGTGTTATGGAGCCAAAATGTGATATATTAATGAAGGCAAATATTGAAAATATAGATTTAATAATAGTTCCTGGTGTAGTATTTGACGAAGATTGCAATAGAATTGGTTTCGGTGCTGGCTATTATGATAGATTTCTATCTATGAAAGCAAAAAACACGATTACTATTGGTATAGCTTATGACTATCAAATAATTGATAAAGTTCCAATTGATGAGTATGATGTGCCACTCAATTTCATAATAACTGAAAAAAGAATAATATCTTTGAAATAGAAAATTATAGACATTCTTGTAACATAATTACTATATTTAATTATACTGATGTTGGAGGTGATCCCTTTGGGAAAAAAAATAGCTGCTTTTTTTGATATTGATGGCACCCTTTATAGGGAAAGTTTAATGACAGAGGTATTCAAAAAATTAATTAAAAGCGAACTAATAGAAAATGATAAATGGTACAAAGAAGTAAAACCCTATTATATTAAATGGGATAAACGAATAGGAAATTATGATAATTACCTACTTAAAATGGCTGATATTTATACAGAAGCTATAATTGGACTTCATAGGTCTCAAATCGAGTTTATCGCTAGTCAAATTATAAAACAAAAAGGAGACAGGGTTTATACCTATACCCGTGATAGAATTAAGTGGCATAAGAGTCAAGGCCATATAATTATCACCATATCAGGTAGTCCCATCGAGCTCGTACGTGAAATGTCTATAAAATATGGATTTGATGATTACGTGGGAACAAAATATGAATTAAACGAACATAATATGTATACTGGTGGCATTGTTCCTATGTGGGACAGCGTTAGTAAAAAAGCTTCAATAGAATACTTTGTGGATAAGTATAATATTGATTTGAATAAAAGTTATGCTTATGGAGATACTTCAGGAGATTTCACAATGTTAAACTTAATTCGTCACCCTGTAGCTGTAAACCCTACCAAAGAACTTCTAATAAAAATTCTAGACAATAATGAGTTAAAAGAAAAGATTAATATAATGGTAGAAAGAAAAGATGTGGTTTATAGGCTGCTTCCAGAACATATCCACATATAAATTTTTTTCTTATAATGCCCTAATATTACAATTTTTAAGAGAAGCTAAATGACTTCTCTTAATTCATAAGTTATTTTCTCATAATAAATACTTCCTTATAATTTATATCCTTGTATACTCTTTCCAATTCATTAATAAGCTTTGTGTCTTTATAGTCATAGATTGATATAGTAGTGTCTGTACCCCTTTCATACAAACAAAGCTGATTTTTAGATACTTGAATTGAATATATATATTTACCCTTGTCATCTCTTAACCGAATATCATAATCGCCACCATTTGCTTTTTGAGTACTTTTTGTACAACTTAGAGTTTTAATATACTTCACTATACTTTCCATATCTTGTTTTTTCGTGACTGTTTTTGTCCTACCTAATTCTTTATTTTCACTTCGTATAGTGTAATTGGAAAATTCAATACTTTTAGCTGAGGCCATTGGAATATTCTCAAATGGCGTTACCATTTGTTTACTCTCTTGTTTCGCACATGCAGTAAGTAAAAAAATTAACCAAACACCAATTATAATAAGTGTATACCTCTTTTTCAAAACAGTATCCCCCTCCATTTTATATTTTTCAGTAACCTTACTTAATCCTTTTTTTCCTCTTTAACCTGCACATAAAAAGATAATACTGCCGCTACTAGTATGACGAGGCATACTAAGTCATAAAGAATAGAAAACATTGCAGATTTAGGTCTATTATCAAAAACAAGATTAAACATAAGCATAAAATTAAGGCATAAACTTAGAATCAAAGCTAAGTTTATATTAGATTTCTTTTTAAACATAAGTTGCACCTCCATACCTATTAGTTAAATTATATCATCATATGGAATCTTATGTATATATTTTGAAAAATGGAATAGATAATTTAAGTCTAATTTCAAAATTTAAAGTAGTATATTGTATATACAGATACTTCAAATCAACTTAGGGGCACATAACAATGTTATGTACCCCTAAGTGTCTTTTTGATGCCTATTTAAAATCGTATTTATATCAGTATGTAATTTCTCCGAAGAACTTGCAATACAAGACGCCGAAGCTATTAAAATTTGATTTAGTAATTCTTCATTTGCATATATAAAATTATCGTAAGCTTGCCAGGACAGATAACAATTAATAATTGTTATTTCCCCCAGAGAACTACCCAGAGGTCCAGGCTAGCGAACCTGAGGCAGGACGCCGAATGTGAGCACGTAACAATTAATAATTGTTACGCCCCCCAGAGAACTACCCAGAGGTTGATAATATTATATTTGTAAATGATTAGAATTACTTAACCAAATTTCCTAGTTTCAAGTTCGTTTGCAAGGTCATAGGAGAAATTTAATACTTTTACCTTATATCTCTTTTAATAAATTCGCCATTTCTATTGCAGTCACTGCAGCATCATAACCTTTGTTTCCTGCCTTAGTACCAGCTCTTTCAATAGCCTGCTCAATATTTTCAGTAGTAAGCACACCAAAAATAACTGGAACTCCTGTCTCAAGTGTTACACTTGCAATTCCCTTAGTAACCTCACCAGATACATATTCATAATGAGATGTTGCTCCCCTTATTACTGCTCCTAAACATATTACAGCATCATACTTACCAGACTTCGCCATTCTTTTTGCAACTAGAGGAATTTCAAAAGCTCCAGGTACCCATGCAATTTCAATTTCTTCCTCTAAAGCGCCATGTCTCTTTAAACCGTCTAGTGCTCCTGATAATAATTTTCCACCTATAAATTCATTAAATCTTGCTACGATAACTCCAAATTTTAAACCTTGTGCTACTAATTGACCTTCATAAACTTTCATTTGTATTCCTCCGATTAATTTATTATTTTATATATTATGTTTTAATTTATTGATTATTACTTCATTATGTTTTTTAGCTACTAATATAAATGTCCCATTTTTTCTTTTTTAGTTCGTAAATAAAATTCATCTTTTTCATTATGATTCATAACGATAGGTACTCTTTCAACTATATTAATACCGTAACCTGAAATGCCTGTTATTTTATCAGGATTATTAGTCATAAGTCTTATCTTTGTAGCACCTAATAGTTCTAATATTTGAGAACCTATACCATAATCTCTCATGTCAACAGGGAACCCTAAAGCCAAATTTGCCTCTGCTGTATCCATTCCTTTGTCTTGAAGATTATATGCCTTAAGCTTATTAATTAATCCTATTCCACGACCCTCTTGTCTCATGTAAAGCATAATTCCACAATCCTCTTTTGAGATAGCTTTCATTGCTGCATCATATTGTTCTCCACAATCACATCTCATAGATCCAAGCGCATCGCCAGTAAGACATTCAGAATGTACCCTAACAAGTACTGAATCACTCTTTTTCACATCACCTTTAACTAATGCTACATGATGTTCTCCATTTATCTTATTTACAAATCCGTATATAGTAAATTGTCCATATCTAGTTGGCATATCTGCCTGTGTAACCATTTCCACAAGGCATTCAGTTTTTCTTCTATAAGCAATTAAATCTACTATTGTAATTATCTTTAAATCATGTATTTTTACATAATCCATAAGCTGTGGAACCCTAGCCATTGATCCATCTTCATTCATTATTTCACAAATTACACCTGCAGGATATAACCCAGCAAGCCTTGCTAAGTCCACTGCGGCTTCTGTATGACCACCTCTTTCTAGTACTCCACCATCTTTAGATGCCAAAGGAAATACATGACCAGGACTATTAAAATCTCTCGAAGTTGCATTAGGGTCAATTACCTTTAATATAGTAGATGCTCTTTCTGCGGCAGATATCCCTGTAGTTGCAGTTACTTCATCGATAGACACAGAAAAAGCAGTTCCATGTACATCAGTATTGTTTGCAACCATTGGATTTATATTTAATTTATCTAGCCTTTCTCTAACTATAGGCATACATATAAGTCCACGTGCATAACTTGCCATGAAATTTATATTTGCCTGAGTAGCTTTCTCGGCAGCTATTATTATATCTCCTTCATTTTCTCTGTCCTCATCATCTACAACAACAACCATTTTACCATTTTTAATATCCTCTAATGCTTCTTCAATAGTACTAAATTTATACATTTCTCCACCCCTTATTCATTATCATCTGCGATGCTATTATCATTTTCAATGCTGCTATCATTTTCAATACTGTAATATCAACTATCTCTATACTAATAAAATTTATGAAAATCCATTTTTCTCAAGGAAATCCATACCAATAGAACTCTTCTCTTTTGGTGTTTCTCTATATTGTAATAGTTTCTCAACATATTTTGCCATCATATCGCTTTCTAAGTTAACCACTTCTCCTATCTTCTTAGTTACTAAAGTAGTTTCACCCTTTGTATGAGGTATAATGGATACTTTAAAAATATTTTCATCTACATATGCAACAGTTAAACTAATACCATCAATTGCTATTGACCCTTTATGTACAATATACTTTAATATATCACTAGAAGTTTCCACAGATACCCATGTGGCATTTTCCTCAATTGTTAAATCTACAACGGTTCCAAGTCCATCAATATGACCACTTACTATATGACCACCTAGTCTATCACTAGCCCTAAGTGCCCTTTCTAAATTAACACGTGAACCTTGTTTTAGTCCTCCTAAATTACTACATCTCATAGTCTCCGCCATTACATCTACACTAAAGCTATTTTGGCTAATGTCCGTTACGGTAAGACATACTCCATTAGTGCAAACACTATCACCAATTTTCATGCCACCCATAATTTCCTTAGCATTTACAGTAATTCTTCCAGACTTACTCCCCTTTGCTATAGATTTTATATTACCAATTTCCTCGATTAAACCTGTAAACATCCGTTCACCTCCCTTGTAACCATTAATTAATTATTTACTTTTTGACGTAAGCTTCTATCATAATGTCTTCGTCAAATCTAGATACCTGCGTATCTTGCAACATAATAGAATCTTTTACAAGACTTATTCCTTTTCCACCTACTGTAGTTTTGCCTGAAGTTCCCCCAAATATTTTAGGGGAAATAAAAGTAATAACTTTATCAACAATACCCTCATCTAATGCAGAATAATTTAATGTACTTCCACCCTCAAGTAGAATACTATCTATTCCCATCTCACCAAGTACTTTCATCAAATAGTTTAAATTTACCCATTTATTTTCACTAGGAGTTACAATAACTTCGGCGCCTTTTTGTTTAATAGCACAGATTTTAGTATCACTTGCGGATTTCGTTGTAACAATAATAGTTTTTGTTTTTTCGTCACATTTTAATACCTTGGAATCTAATGGTATTTTTGCAGTGCTATCTATAATTATTCTTACTGGGTTTGTGCTTATTTTACCTTCTCTTCTTGTGGTAAGCTCTGGATTGTCATTTAAAACAGTCCCAATTCCCACCATAATTCCATATACCCTATTCCTTAATTCATGCACATATGCTCTAGATTTTTCATTACTTATCCACTTTGAATCCCCAGTTGTTGTTGCTATCTTACCATCTAATGTCATTGCAGTTTTCATAATGCAAAATGGTTTTTTCGTTGTTATATATTTTATAAATATTTCATTTGTTTTTCTTATTTCATTCTCAATTATTCCTGTAGTAACCTCTATACCCGCTTTTCTAAGGATTTCTACTCCTTTACCTGCAACTAGTGGATTAGGATCTATCATCCCAACTATAACTTTAACTATTTTATTTTTAACAATAGCCTCTGCGCAAGGTGGTGTTTTACCATAGTGTGCACAAGGTTCTAGTGTTACATACATTGTTGCACCTTCTACATCCTCCGTGGCATTTTTAAAAGCGTTGACTTCCGCATGTGGTCCGCCAAAATGTTCATGGTATCCTTCGCCAATTATTTTGTTGTCCTTTACAATAACAGCACCAACCAGTGGATTAGGATTCACAAACCCAACTGCTTTTTTAGATAATTCAAGTGCTTTTTTCATATAATAATTATCCAAATTATCACCTTCCTATCTATATATGTAAATCTTAAAACAAAATATGTACAATCGCAAGAAAATGATTATCACTATCAACTACACGAAGTATATTAGAGTTTATACTTAATGTCAAGGACACTCCAGGTAATATATTCCAAGTCATATACATTATATTGTCAATTTCCTTCTAAATATTAGTACATTTTTTTATAGTTTTTTGTTTTTAATCTATATACTCAAATAAAATAATAAAAGCCCTGAAAACAATGTTTTCAGGGCCTAATAAGCTAATTATATATCTAGTCAAACATCATAAAATGCTGCTTACTAAATATATTAGAATTAAAATACAAAAGTGTTTTATAACTACATTATATAGTTTATAAATAAAAATCTTTTATATCTATCATCGTTCTCCTTCTCTCATCCAGACTTTACTGTCGGCTCTGGAATTTTACCAGATCTACCTTTCGGCTCGCGGGCTATACCGCCGGTGGGGAAATTAACCCTACCCTGAAGGATCTATTCAATTTTCAATTTCAGAATAACACTTTGTTATTTCAGTGTCAAGTAAATATTTACACAACTATTTTCAATTTTCGCTTTACAATGTTAACGTGATAAAGTAAAATGATATTAATAGGAATCATAAAGGAGTGTTCAAAATGAAAATTAAATTTAAATTATTAACGATGGCAATACTTTCAACTGTTATTTTAACTGCTTGTGGAAACACCCCTACGACTGATAATTCACTTACAGATATAAAAGCTAAAAAAGAACTAGTAGTTGGTCTTGATGATAATTTCCCACCAATGGGGTTTAGAGATAAAAGTGGTCAAATAGTAGGTTTTGATATTGACATGGCAAAAGAAGTCGGCAAACGAATGGGTGTTAAAGTTACCTTTAAACCTGTAGAATGGGACGGCATTATATTGAGTTTAAACAATAAAGATATTGATCTTATATGGAATGGATTAACCATAACAGATAAAAGAAAAGAGCAAATTGCTTTTTCTAAAGTATATGTTCAAAACAAACAAATAATTATTGTAAATAACAAATCAACGATATCCAAAAAAAATGCTTTGACTGATAAAACTGTAGGATTACAACTTGGAAGTAGCAGTGAAACCGCTCTTGCTAAGGATGTTGCACTTTCTAAATCAGTAAAAGAAATTAAAAAATATTCAAACAATACAGAGGCACTACTCGATTTAAACGCTGGGCGTATCGATGCTGTTGTAGTAGATGAGGTAGTTGGAAGATACTATGTTAGCAAAAAAACTGGCATGTATAAAGTGCTTAATGAAAATCTAGGCGTGGAAGATTATGGAGTAGGTATCAGGAAAAATGATACAGCCCTTACTACAGAAATAAATAAACAACTAGAGGCAATAAAGAAAGATGGAACTTCCAATACTATTTCAAAAAAATGGTTTGGTAAAGACATTATTTATAAATAGTAAATTACTACTCAAGCATTCTTTCTTTAGGATGCTTGAGTTACTAACAATAATATTGATTATTTTAAAGGAGTGTTATATTTGGCTAATTATATAGACATTACATCTTATATTCTAAAAGGGGGTCTCCTTACAATTGAGGTATATGTTGCAACAATAATATTTTCTATACCTCTTGGAATACTAGGTGCATTAATTAAAGTTTCAAGTTTAAAAGTACTTAACAAAGCCGTGGACATCTACACTTGGTTATTTAGGGGAACCCCATTACTTCTTCAACTTTTTTTCACATATTTTGGACTACCCATTATCGGAATAAAACTTTCTCCTTTTGTTGCAGCCGCTCTTACTTTTTCTTTGAATTACGGAGCTTATTTTACTGAAATATTTAGATCCGGCATTCAATCTATAGATAAAGGACAATATGAGGCTGCAAAAGTATTAGGCATGAGTTATAGACAAACTATGACAAAAATAATACTGCCTCAAGCTTTTAAACGAATAATTCCACCTATGTGTAACGAGGGAATTACTCTAATAAAAGATACAGCTTTACTCGCTGCAATCGGACTTCAAGATATACTAAGAGCTGCTAGAGAAATTGTAACTCGCGATTTTACAATTACCCCTTTTATTATTGCCGCAATAATATATTTAATATTTACTTCTGTAGTTGTAATGGCTTTTAAAAAGCTTGAAAAAAAATATTCAGTTTACGAATAAAAAAGCCCGCTACATATAAAGGATGGTGCTAATATGGATTTTCTTAAGATATCTAATATAAATAAAAGTTACGGTGAAAACCAGGTTTTAAAGAATGTATCCCTAACTCTAAAAAAAGGCGAGGTAATATCAATTATCGGCCCCTCTGGTTCTGGAAAAAGTACACTACTTAGATGCATAAGCTCCCTTGAACATATGGATAGTGGACTTATAGAATTCAATGGTGTTACTATTGCCAATGCTCAAGAGAAAATTAATAATGTCGAAGTTATGAATGCTTATAAAAAAATAGGTATGGTATTTCAAAACTTTAATTTATTCCCTCACAAAACTGTGCTTGATAATATAATTGAGGCTCCTATTATAGTAAATCACATAGACAAAAAAGCTGCTATAGAAATCGCAAAAAAGCTACTTGTAAAAGTTGATTTATTGGATAAAATTGATGCTTATCCTTGCACCCTCTCTGGTGGTCAAAAACAGAGAATTGCTATCGCTAGGTGCCTTGCTATGAATCCTGATTTAATTCTATTTGATGAGCCAACCTCAGCATTAGATCCTAAACTTGTAAGCGAAGTATTAAAGGTAATACGGTCTCTTGCAATTGATAAAATCTCTCTAATAGTAGTTACTCATGAAATGCAGTTTGCTCGAGAAATATCAGATAAAATTATATTTATGGAAAATGGAGAGATATTAGAAAACTCCACTCCGGAAGTTTTATTTACTAATCCTAACAATGAGAGAATAAAACATTTTTTGAGTTTGTCATAAAAAACCATATAAAGAAAACAGTAAGTAAGTTTAATTAATAATGCTTACTGTTTTTTTTCGCTAAAAATATATGGTTATAACTTTAAATTCCCGGGAAATATCCTTTTTTCATTATTATTTTACAAATTCAAAATAAAATGTCACACCTATTTTTTAGTATCAATTAATTATAAAGTAAGATATTTAAAATTGTAAAAATTAACTAAAAATCATATTGATTTTGTGAACAAGTGGTGATATAGTTATTTTATATAAATATAAAACATTTTATATTTATATATACTTATTAATCTTGATACAATTATATAATAAAAGTAGGGGGTTTTAAATGAAATGTAAACGGTTTAAAAAATTGATATCCTGCGTTATGACAATGACCATAATGGCCACCATGCTAACTTCACCAAGCGATGTTTTAGCGGCTGAGACAAATAATATAGGGACATTAAAAGAAGCTAAAACCAGGGTGTCTGTCCATGATCCTTCTATTGTAAAAGATGGCAACAAATATTATGTTTTCGGTTCTCATATCGAGGCAGCAAAATCAACAGATTTAAAAAATTGGACTAAATTCACTAATAGCTACACTACTCCTAGTAATGTATTATTTGGAGATTTATCAAAAAATTTAGCTGGTTCTTTTGCTTGGGCTGGTGAAAACGATGGTGACTGTTTAGGAGGACATTCCGTATGGGCTCCATTTGTTTTCAAAAACGAAAACTATGTAAACAGCAATGGAACAAAAGGCGCGTATATGATGTATTATTGCACATCTTCTACGTATAAGCGTTCAGCTATAGGATATGCTGTATCCCAAAAGATTGAAGGGCCATATACTTATGTTGATACCATTATGTATTCTGGATTTACTAAAAAAACTGCCCATGATACTAATAGTGTAATTGATACAAAATATACTAATACAAATATTAAAAAACTCATAAATAATGGCAAATTAGCAGGTACTAGTCCTAATTGGTTTACAAGTGATGGATCCTACAATACTAGTAATTCTCCAAATGCAATAGATCCTGCTTTGTTTTATGATACTACTGGAAAACTTCATATGGTATACGGCTCTTGGTCTGGTGGAATTTTTGAACTTGATATGGACGACACCACCGGTAAGGCAATTTATCCTGGTAAAGAAGGAACTTCCTTAGTCGGAAACACTATTGACAGATATTTTGGAACAAAAATAGCTGGTGGCTATACAGATTCAGGTGAAGGGCCATTTGTTGTATATGATAATAGTACAGGATATTATTATTTATATGTAACTTATGCAGGTTTAAGTGCAACAGGTGGTTATAATATAAGAATGTTTAGATCAAAAAATCCAGACGGTCCTTTTGTAGATGCCGCAGGAAATAATGCTGCATTAAAGAGTCAAATAGATAATTCCTCAGTTGGAATTAAACTTATGGGCAATTACAAATTTAGTTGTTTAGATGTTGGCTACAGATCTTGTGGTCATAATTCTTCATTCATTGATTCAGATAACCAGATGTACCTTGTTTATCACACAAGGTTCGATAATGGTACAGAAGACCATGAAGTAAGAGTACATCAAATGTTCAAAAATGAAGATGGATGGCCTATAGAAGCACCTTATGAATATAATGGTGATGTTATTTCTAAAAATGGGTATTCAATGAATGAAATGTCTGGTACTTATGAATTTATTAATCATGGTACTTCTAATAGTGGGGCTTCAATGCTCAGTACATTATCAGTAAATTTAAAAAATAATAATACTATAACTGGTGATGTAACAGGAACTTGGAGTAGTAATAATGGCTCATATTACATGAAGTTGATTATTGGTGGAGTAACTTATAAAGGGGTATTCTTTAAACAAAATGATGAATCTAAATCTAACTCAAAGGTAATTACATTCAGCGCTATTGGTAGCAATAACCAATCTATTTGGGGTAGTAAGATGGAAACGGATAATCAAACAGTTAAGTATGAAGCTAGTCGTTTACAAGATAACATTCCAAGTAGCGCGAAAGTAGATATAACATTACCTAAAGCCGGTGTTTATGATACAAAAATCTCATGGACTTCAAGTACCCCTAGTGTTCTTGATAATAAAGGAAAAGTAAATGCGCTTGATAATGATGTAGATGTTACACTAATAGCCAAAATATCTAAAGGTAAATCCGTAATTACTAAAGAATTTAAAGTGAAGGTAAAGGGAGAATTAATGAGCTTAATGTGACACCGATTTATAAATATGACTTTAATATATCAAAGCACTTTACTCTATGGAATCTGAAACAGCAACATCAGGAATAATAAGTAGTCTGCTTTCACTATTAATCATAAACCTTAGCTTTCTTAGTACTAGTTTGTAAATATAATTCAACATATCCACAGGTTACTATTTGGGCCCTTGGATATGTTGTAACCTCCAAATTTTTTTATTACCTTGTAAATGCAGCTATGCACAAACATAGTTGACCTATACTTAAAATCAAAAATTCAACCGTCGCCATATACCATTCCCCAAGAACTATCACTTGAGTAATAATGCTCATAAATAACAATACACCCATAATAACAGAGACTACCCAGAACTTACTATTCCCTTTTCTAAAACTTAAGATAGCTGATATAATATTTCCAAGTCCAAATAATACTATTGTTATAATACCAGGGACGATCCAATTATCAAAAGGAACTTTAGGTAACCATTCTTTTGGATACTTGGTAAACATTCCACCCCTTGAACTTATCATCATTCCTCCAATATAAATAGCACTTAATGCTAAAACTAGGTCATAAAAACCTAGCAGATTTATTTTTATTTTTTCTTTCATTGTATATTTCCTCCCCTAAAATAATAACCTATATAAAATCGCAATAATAAAATTCATTTATTTATACTCTTTCTAGCCTTAAATTTAGAATAATTAAATTCATACCAAGAGCGCTTCTGTGATAAATCCTTCTGAACATTTTTTAAATAATTATTAACTTCATTGGCTAGCTTAATATTAGGATCATTTTTAAGTCTTACTATTTCTGGAATAGCGTCATAGGATAAATTTTCCAAATAAAGAACATCTATCTTCTGAGTTTTATAATATATATCTATATTCTTTCCAGCAATAATTTTATCCACATTTACAAAGTTTAATAAGACATACATAATTAAAACAACTACTATTAAAACCTTATTTAGTTTCATTTTTCTATTCCAAATACCAATAAGTGCTACTATAAATAGCATAAACAGCATAAGCATAAATATATGCACAAAAATCCTTAAATATGTGAATCCATAAATTTGTTCATATAAAGACATCTTGAAATGAGCTGAAAATAACATATTAACTGTAAAGCCCACAAGTAAAGTTAATAATACATTAGATATTATATTTGTAACCTTGTTATATATTTTGATATATTTCATACTGCAGAGTAATATTGTAAAATTAATTATCGTAACAATAAAAAGCTCAAAGAATCCTTTTCTTGCATACTGTGAATATGTGAATTTAAGTGGAAGAAAGTTACTAGCCCCACCGTAAAGATATGTAAACTGGACTATTGAAAATAAAAGGTACACTATATTTATCATAAATATAATTGTTAATACAGTGACTGGCTCCCATAAAACATTTTTTTTAATAGCTGCTTCCTCTTCGTAATTATATTTAAAACTCCATATATATGAAAATATAATAAAGAAAACAATAATAACAACTAACAAATGATTTATAATTTTCCATACTTTTATATTCTCAAATACACTTGAAATATTTATTATATAATTCTTGAATACCATATCTGCTGACGTTAATAATATTAAAATAACAATTAATAATGGTATGGAAATAATCAGTCCTCTTAAAATATTTCTGTTCATAGATCTTTTTTCTGCATTTTTCACATTTATACTTCGTTTAACAAATATAAAAGGTTTTAAAGCATTTTCTGGAATAGCTTTAATTACTCTGCTTAGTGATTTTAATATTATCCCTTTAGAATCCCATTTTATATTATCATACCTAATTAATATAGTACTTAGAGTCATAAGTACCAATATCATAATTGCATTAAAACAGTTTAAAATATTATTTGAATGAATAGCATAATTTAATGTAAGTAGTAATGTAGGAACAATTATATTTAAACCAATATTTTTTTCAAAGAAAACCTTCTCCCTAATACTCCATAAGAAAAAGCACATAAACATAATATAAAAAATAGGAATCGAGATACCTATTTGTTTATTAGTAAAAAAAACATCATAAATAATTGCTAAAATAATTGTTATACCTATAGTATATTTTTTTTCATTTAGGCTAATTTTCGAATCTATAATTATAATTTCTTGCATTTGTTTTTCCTTTGATACTTTGATATATTTACTCTCCATTTTCAACCTACCTCCATAATTTAGTATTATTGTTAATAACACATTAATATAATATATCTTATATATATTATATTTTTTACAATTTCAATCATACTACTATATTAATCATTAATCAATACATTTTTATTGTTATTCGATAAAATTATATTGAATAACATTGTTTGTTAAATTCACAATTATACAATATAAATAATGTTTTATAATTATATTAACAACCAATATAAGTGTATCTTTTAATTGTTGATTTTGATATAATGTTAATTGATACTTATGAATTTTGATAATTTTATATGTTTTATGTAATATATATTAATTAAATATTTCTAATAAAATAAATTTTCAGTATAACATAGAGAGGATGATTAAATTAAATGCTTTATTATTTAGTGAATTCTATGAATTTGGGATTGAATCAATTTTTTATTATTATTTCAAAATCTTCAGACCCTACTTTCCAGGTTTTTATAAGCGCATTGGTTTTTATTGTACTATATCTTTACAATAATAAACTTGAAGCCATTTGTTGTGTATTTAATATTGGAGTTACTGGTTTTACCAACTTAGTGCTTAAAAACATAATAAAAAGACCTAGGCCCATTGGAATACAATTAATTGAAGCTCATGGCTATAGTTTTCCTAGCGGGCATTCCTCTATTTCTACAGCTATAGGTATTGTTTTTATTTACTTTATAATTAAACGAATGAAAAATAAAAAAATTGCATATTTAATTAGTGGTTTTTTACTTATATATTTAATTCTTGTTGGAATTAGCAGAGTTTATGTTGGTGATCATTATCCAACAGATGTTCTTGGAGGATGGGTTATTGCCATAATATGGTCATATATTTCTATTGCTGCTTATAATTTTTGTATGAAAAAAGGTGTAAATAATTATTTAGATAAACATTTTACTTTTAAACTTAAAATGTTTAAAAATAAATCAATGTTTATGTAAATATAAACTAAAATAAGCTAACAAAATGATAAATCATTTTGTTAGCTTATTTTTCGTTAGAACATCTTTAAATTTTTATACCATTAATCATTTAACTGTATTTCCCTTTTGATTCTTTTTCTGAGTTTTGTCTTTTGTATCTTTTGAACCTGATCTTTTTTCTGTACCTTTCTTAGCCATATTAATCATCCTTTCAAAATGTATTCCGTCTATTATTATTTACATAATATTTGATTTAATACTTTTAATCTATTGATTAACATGAATAAATTTATTTGTAAATTTCCATGTCAGCTATAGCCTTTTCAACAAGTTTATCAATATCTAAGACTGATTCAGACTTAGTTATCTCAACTAATCTTGGTTTTGTTTTGGGATGTTTTGGAACAAAAATTGTGCAACAATCCTCATAAGGTAGAATTGAAGTTTCATAAGTATCTATTTTTCTTGATACCTCTATAATATCAATCTTATCCATAGCTACTAGCGGTCTAAACACTGGTCTATCAGCCACATCATCACTTACTACAAGCCCTTCCATAGTTTGACTAGCTACTTGCCCAATGCTTTCCCCTGTAGTTACTGAATTTATACCATATTTATCTGCAAGTGCACATGCAAGCCTCATCATAAATCTTCTCATTATTATTGTTAATTCATCTTCTCTGCATTTATCTATAATTTCCATTTGAATTTCAGTAAAAGGAACTACATACAGCGTTAATTTTCCAGTATATCCTTTTAAAATATTAGTTAATTGCTTTACCTTATCCTTTGCTCTCTCACTAGTATAGGGATGACTATGATAATAAACTGCATGCACTTCTACTCCACGCCTTGCCATCATGTAACCTGCTACAGGCGAGTCTATACCTCCCGATAACATAAGCATAGTGCTACCATTCATTCCATAAGGTAATCCACACACGCCCTTTATTCGTTTTGAATAAATATATGCCATTTTTCTTATTTCAATATTTATAACACATTCTGGATTATGCACATCTACACTTACGTTTTCATTATTTTTTAATATGCAGCCCCCTACTTTTCTACTTACATCCATAGATCCTGGTTTAAAGCTTTTGTTTGCTCTATTAGTTTCTACTTTAAATGTTTTAGCTGGGCTACCTACCATTTCTAAAACTGCTTGCTTTTCGATTTCTTCTAAGTTAGCTTCAACTTGCGTAACCTCACATACTTCCATTACTCCAAAAACATTTTTAACCTTGTTTATAATAGTATCTAGTTGCTCTGAGTATATAAACCATCTTCCTTGGTCTTCAACAAATTCGTATTCTAATCCTTTAATTACATTTTTTATATTATCTTTAAGTTTTTTTTCAAATTTACCTCTATTGAGCCCCTTTAAAAATATCTCCGGCGCAAATTTTACAAGTATTAATTTTCTCATCTTTTGACACTCCTCGTTTCTTATAATTGTATTTTCATCTAATCCTTAGCTGATTTATCTTTTATTCATTTTTCTTAAAAATTTTAGTGACTTATTTAATTCGATTATAACATAGTCTACTTCATCTTTATTATTGTATTCAGAAAAACTAAATCTTATAGTTCCTACTTGCTCAATTTCACTCCTACCAATAGCTTTTAATATTTCACTGCTTTTATGGCTTTTCGCTGAACATGCAGAGCCTGTAGACACATATATGCCCTTTTGTTCTAATGCATGAAGAAGTACCTCTCCTTTTACACCTTTAAAGGTCACACTTAAAATATAAGGTGTAAAGTAAGGTTCTAGTGGACTATTGATTAAAATACCATCTACCTCTTTAAGTTTTTCTATAAAATATTTTTTTACCTCTAAAACTTTATTAAAATTTTCATGCTGATTTTTAAATACTATCTGTGCCGCCTCATCAAAACCCGCAATACCTGCAAGATTTTCTGTACCGGATCTTAAATTTTTTTCTTGACCTCCACCATTTATTAGGCTAGTAGGTATAAGTCCTTTTTTTATATATGCAAATCCGACCCCACGTGGTCCGTGTATTTTATGCGCACTTGTAGATAATAAATCAATATTAGACTTTTGTACATCAATAAAAATTTTCCCATAGCTTTGTACTGCATCTACATGAAATTTAACCCTACTACTTTTCCCTTTAATTAGTTTTCCTATTAACTCAATATCCTGCACTACTCCTATTTCATTGTTAACATGCATTACACTAACAACTTGAGTATCCTTAGTTATACTTCCTATAAGAGCATCTATATCAATCCTACCACTATCATCTACATCAATATAAGCAACCTTTATTCCTGAATCTTCAAGGGCTTTAAAAGTGTTAAGTATACTTGGATGTTCAATTTTAGTAGTTATTATATCAGCATTTAATTTATTCGAAGATGGTTTAGCAAACCCTTTTATAAGGAAGTTATTACTTTCACTGCCACCTGATGTAAATATTATCTCCTCACTACTAGCATTTATGCTTTTAGCAATACTCGTCCGCATCTCCCTAAGTTTTTGCTCTGCCTTAAACCCTAAACTATGTGCTGAAGATGGATTACCATAATAATTTCTCATAGTACTCCCGAGTGTCTCAATAACCTCCTCATAAGGTTTAGTTGTTGCACTGTTATCTAAATATATTTCCATGTTTTTATCTCTCTCCTCTTAATATCTAGTGTATATCTTCATTAACGCTTCAATCCTCTTCATTTACGATATTATACTAATTCTTAGTATTTCACTCTACTTTGTTTAATTATAAATTTGTTAATTATTAATGTCAATAACTAAAAAGCTAAGCATAAATTACTTTCGTATGCAATATCTAAAGTATGTAGATTGTTAGACGATAATATAAAATGATACTTACTTTACTTAATTTTCATAATATATAAATTAACTACAAGGGGGATAACTTTATGACAACAAATGTTAAAAGAATAAGCATTTATGATCTAAAACCAAATATGATTTTAGCTGAAAATTTAATGTTAAACGGCCTAACCTTAGTTGCAAAAAAAACTACACTAAATGCTATTATGATTAAAAAGATAATTGAATTTTACCCATCTAACACTATATATATATATGTGAATCAAGAAAAGACCCTAACCCCAAGTGTTCAAGATTCAAACGAACTGAGTTTAAATAAAACTGAAATTTTATTAAATAATTTTTCAAATAACATATACAAGTTTTTAAATAACATCGATGGAAACTCCAAATTGGACTTAACAGAAATAAGAATTATGTCTAAAGAAATTTTAGATAATAATAATGATTACATTTCTATTTTAAAAAGTATAACAAATTCTAGAAATATAGATGAGTACCTAACTCGGCACTCTGTAAATGTTGCTTTTTTAAGTTCTATATTAGGTAAATGGCTTAACTTGCCTCAAAAAGATTTAACGCTTTTGACATATGCAGCCTTTCTTCACGATATCGGCAAGGTAAAAGTTAACCAAAAAATATTAAATAAACCCTCAAAACTTACAAAATTAGAATTTGAGGAAATAAAAAAGCATTCAGTTTACTCTTATGAGCTTGTGCGCACTATTCCTTATTTAGACGAATCCGTAAGTCTCGCTGTACTTATGCATCACGAGCGTTTAGATGGTTCCGGATATCCTCTTCATTTAAAAAAGGATAGAATTAATATTTTTGCAAAGATAATCGCAATTACCGATACATTCGATGCTATGACATCAGACAAAGTCTATAGTAAAAAACAAAACCCCTTTAAAGTATTAGAAATAATGCAATATGAATGCATGGCTACACTAGATTATAATTATTTAACTACTTTTATAAACCAAATGTTAAATTACTACACAGGAGAGATGGTGAAACTTAGCGACAATCGTATTGGTAAAATAGTAAAAACAGATATAAATAATATTTCTAGTCCTCTTATATCAGTAGATTCGATTTTTATAGATTTAAAAAATGAAAAAGACTTATTTATTACAGATCTCGTACCTTAGGCTATAAAGACATTAAAAATTTTAGATTCAATGATTGACCATTTTTTAAAGGAGAGATAACTATGAAAATTACCGGTATAAAAAAGAGTGTCCTCGCTGATATGTCTTTGCTAATAGTGGCATTTATTTGGGGTGGTGGTTTTATAGCTGTAAAAGGGGCTTTAGATAGTGTTTCCCCTTTTTATATAATGGCAATACGTTTTAGTATTTCAGTGCTAATCATGTTATTAGTTTTCAGAAAAAAGATTAAGTATATTACTAAAAACTATCTATTTATTGGAACTATAGTTGGACTTCTTCTATTTTTAGGCTTTGCTGCTCAAACTATTGGTATGAAATATACAACCGCTGGTAAAAATGCTTTTTTAACTGGTACTAATGTAGTTATTGTCCCCTTTCTTTATTGGATAATTAGTAAGAAAAGACCAGATGCTTTTTCACTAATATCTGCTTTTTTATGTTTTATTGGTATAGGTATGCTTACCTTAAATTCCGGTATACATATTGGCCTAGGGGACGGTTTAACATTATTATGCGCAGTATTTTACGCGGCTCATATTGTTTCCGTTGGTTTTTTTACAAGAAAGGTTGATGTTATTTTGCTTGTAATAATACAGTTAGGCGCTTGCGCACTATTCTCAATTATAGCCGCTTTAATTTTTGAACCAATGCCTCAATCATTAAATTCAGGTACAATATTTGCACTTATCTATTTGGGTGTTTTTAGTACTATGCTTGCATTTATTGTACAAAACGTGGCGCAAAAATATACAACATCCACCCATGCTGCTATTATTTTATGTTTAGAATCAGTTTTTGGTTGTATTTTATCTGTTGTAATGCTTCATGAAATATTTACATCAAAAATGATACTGGGATGTTTAACTATATTCCTTGCAATTATAACAACTGAGACTAAATGGAAGTTCTTAAGATCAAAAAAAATAAAACCAACTAATATGTAATTAGTAGCCACCTGCTTATACAAGATGTGGCTATTAATTACAACCCTCTTATACTTCTTATATTTCAATAATATGATATCTAAACGCATTTATAACCGTAGTATTATTATATCTCCTTACCCTGTCTTTTTTCCCATAATCCAAATGTTGATGACCATAGAAAAAGTATTTTGGAGAATATTTGTCTATTATATTTATAAATGTTTCAAATCCGGTGTGGCAAGGGTCTTCTCCATCTCCCATGCCTTTTGCTGGTGAATGTGTTACTAATATATCAAATCCTTTTTTTCTCCATAAACACATTTTTAATTTTGAAATTCTTTTTTGCATTGCCCTTTCCGTATATTGAAAAGGTCCTTTATTATAGGCAATTGATCCACCAAGTCCTAGTATTCTAATATTTTTATATACTATTACCTTATCATCAATAGGTATACATCCACCTGGTGGTTTTTCTAAGAAAGATCCATCATGATTACCATTAACATAAAATATAGGTGCTTTAATCATATCAGCTAAAAATTCTAAATAATCTGCTTTCAAATCTCCACAAGAAATTACAATTTCAATATCTTTAAATCTTTCATGATCAAAATGTTCCCAAATATAATCATCTTCAACATCTGAAACTAATAAAACCTTAATTTTAAACACCTACTTATCTTTCGAATATTTTGTTCAATTCTTTGGAATTTCTCCAACAACATTATCTACAAACCATTCCATATATAACATATCCTCATAATTTCCTATGTCACCATCATCTATTCTAATTTGCCCTGCCCTATCGAATATCGGCCCAGCAAAAGTATGAAATTTGTTTTCAATAATCATCTCTCGCATTATATCTACTAATTTTTGAGTTTGAATTGGAACATTATGCTTAGAATATATAATATCCACAAGTTCCGAGTCCATGCCCCACCAAAAGCTTACACGTTTAGATTCAGTACTAAAAATTCCCTTAAAACTACCATTTACGATATTTCTAAGTATTTTCTCATAAAACTGACCCCAATCCCATGTAATTAAAGCATAATTTACTTCGGGTATCCATTTTGTCTCATTTTCATTATATTTTAACGAGTATAGCCCAAAATCTCTTGAGCCTTTACCTAAAGCTATTAGATCATTTTGCATTATGAGGTCTGCTCCACGACTTTGAAGTTCTTGCATTAATTCTTTTGAATGACTTACATCTCCCATTTGATTAAGCCATGAAATTAAAACCTTTGCATTAGAATTTACAGTTTTAACACCAAGTGCAAAAGCATTAATTCCCGTTATAATCTCTGTTTCATTATAGGTATCTATATATCCTATTATGTTTGATTTAGTAATAGCGCCTGCTATTAGCCCTAGTAAAAATCTTGGTTCATGAGACCTTCCAAAGTAAGTACTTACATTTCTATATGCTTTTACTGGGGAACAATTAAAGAACTTAACATTGTCGTACTTAAGGGCCGCTCTAAGAGTTATATTAAGATACGATGGACACGTAGTAAATATAATATCATAATCCTCTTCACACAATTTACTTAGCCTTTCATAGTCAGCCTCATCATCGGTAGCATTAAAGTTATCTATAACAAAAGTCTCTATTTCACTACCCAATTGTTGCTGTGCATATATTCTTCCTAAGTTATGGACATAACTCCAACCTGAGGTATCAATGGTTTTTTCAAAAACAAAAGCCACCTTTAATTTTTTAGAGGTCGTCACTAGATTTGTAATTGATGTTATAACATTTTTCTTATGGACATCAAAGGGCTCAGTTTGAATATCAACAGCATTATTTTTTGTAAGTATCCTAAGCTCAGCTAAAAATTTCTCAACTCTTACTTTTCTTTTTGTTTCTATGAATTCATTTGAAATACCATATATTTTTACATATTCTAGAAACGCATCTCCAGTAGTAATGTCAAGTTTATCTCCCCCTAATTCATAAAATGTGTTCCTAAAAGGGAAATACACATTTTTTATAAAATGCTTATATTTATTTGAAAATAAATAAAGCTTTGGGTTATATTCATCTAAATACTTACCGAGTAGAGTAAAACTACCTTCCTTTGAAAACCAAATATCATTTATGCCTGTCTTATTATTAAATTCTAAAAATTCGTAATATATTATATTATTTAAATCATTCTCATCTCTTTTAGGAACTAGCCGAGTAACCTCTCCATCTATTGAATAAGCATCTACATATTTAAGTATACTTACACGCTTGTTTCCTTCCATAACATAGAATTCATTCATGTACTCATATATTTTTATAGGGTCATCTATTCCATCCTTAATATGATAAGCATACACAGCCTCCCATTTTGAAGCAAACTCGCTAGAAATACTAGCTAGAGGGAGAAAGTTATTTGCGAAATCTCTACTTCTTGTATAGAAATAAGTTCCTACTATCTTTTTTAGTGGAATATTTTTTAAGCCCAAGGGTATTTCTGCTACTATGTCTATTTTCTTTAAAATACTATCTAATGATGATATATGTCCTGAGTTTCCTCTTAATATGTCTGCACTATATTTAGCTTTAGCTAATCTATTTGCTTTTTTATACTCATCAACAGATGAAAAATTCATCATACACTCACTCCCCTACTTTTTGACTCATAATAACTATTACCACAATAATTCATTATTGTATATATTATAGTATATTAAAAAATTTTTTACCATTAATTAAAATATATATTGCTATATCTATAAAAATATATCAGGTTATCTTAAGTTAACAATCTATGAAAGTTGATTAATATATGAATTGAAAGAATTATAATGTTATAATATAAATAAACTTAAAATTTGATAAGAAGGCGTTTACGTGAAATGGATACGAAAAGATGTATTTAATTTAGCAATACCAATAATAACAGAACAATTATTTGTTATATCGCTTGGTATGATAAATACTATGATGGCAGGGCATATAGGAGCAGAAGCAGTTTCTGCAATTGGAATGGTAGATTCAGTAAATAATATTTTTATAGCATTTTTTTCTGCCCTTGCAATTGGCGGCATGGTCGTTATAGCTCAATTTATTGGACAAGGAAATATAAAAAAGGCTAATGCTGCAATGCAGCAAGCTCTATTTTCAGGACTTATAATTACTTTCGTTATAACTATTATAATGTTTATATTCCAAGGTCCTTTAATTGCCATGTTATTTGGCTCAGCCGACCATAAAGTAATAAGTAATGCCCATACATATTTAGGCATAACTTTACTTACTTATCCACTAATAACAATTGATTTGATATCGAATGGACTTCTGCGTGGAGCGGGAGACACAAAAACTCCTATGAAAATCAGTATTTTTATGAATATTATAAACGTAATCTTAACATACACTTTTATAAATATACTACACATGGGAATAATGGGAGCTGCCCTTGGCATCGCCATTGCTAGGGTTAGTGGAGGCATTATTATCTTATTTGTACTTTTACGTGGTTCAAAAATTTTAAAACTTACAAATGTAAAAGGGTTCAAATTTGATAAGTCATTATTAAAACTCATATTTGGCATCGGAATACCTGCGAGTATAGAGTCGCTACTTTTTAATGGTGGAAAGTTAATCACTCAAATTTATATAGTAGATATGGGAACTGTAGCAGTTGCCGCGAACGCTATTGCTGGCTCAGTTGCAACGATGCTTAATGTTCCAGGAAATTCACTATGTATTGCAGCCACCGCTCTTGTTGGAAACCATATGGGAAGAGGAGAAAGTAAAGAGGCAGGAAGTGATCTCGCATATATTACAAAACTATCGACTTTTGCTTTAATTGCTATAGCATTAATATTCATACCATTTGCAGGAAAAGTAACATCACTATTTATTACTAATAAGGAAATAATACACTTAGCCTCAACCGTCCTTATAGTAAACTCAGCATGTATCCCCTTATGGTCTATCTCCTTTGTTCTTCCTGCAGGGCTAAAAGGTGCAGGCGATGTAAAATATACACTGGTAACTTCAATTATAGGCATGTGGTTATTTAGAATTACTTTAGGTTATTTACTAGGCGTTGTATTAAAATTTGGACTTGTAGGTGTATGGTTAGGCATGATTGTTGATTGGTTAGTTCGTGGCACGCTCTATCTTATCAGGTTTAAAAAAGGAAAATGGAAAAGTAAAACTGTAATAAAACTGCAGACAACCTCCTCATATTAATATTACAGCTACCCAGGAGATAATTTAATATTTTGTTAATATATAGGACTATAAAACATGTTATAATTAAATAACTAATAAACCCAAATAAAGAACTTTAAAGGATGGTTGAACTATGAACATAGCTTTCTTTCTTACACCTAAAAATGAAGTTATTTATGAAAAACCAAGTTCTACAATGAGACAAGCTTTAGAACGAATGGAGTACCATAGATATACTTCTGTACCCTTAGTAAATGAATCTGGTCACTATGTAGGTACTTTAACTGAAGGTGATTTATTATGGAAATTAAAGAACACTCCAAATTTAAGTTTTAACGAGACAAATAAAATTTTAATTGGGGATATACCAAGACATGTTAAAAACAAATCAGTATTAATTAATGCAGATATAGAGAGCTTAATATCGTTAGCAAAGGATCAAAACTTTGTTCCCGTTCTAGATGATAACGGTGTTTTTATAGGTATAATTAAACGAAGTGATATAATGACTTATTGTTATAATTTATTGTACAAACATGATGAATTTAAAAATTTGATTTAATCCATAATATTAAACAAAACACCTACTCTTGCACAAATGGCTAGAGTGGGTGTTTTAATTTTATAGTAAGCTTGCTGCTTCTTTGTCTATAATAATAGTTACATCATTGTGAAGTTGAAGAATTGAAGCAGGAATACTCGGATTAATTTTTCCATTAACTGCTTTTGCTATAGCTTCAGCTTTATTTAATCCATTTGCAAGTAGAATTATTTTTTTAGAGTTCATTATTGTCTTTATACCCATGCTTATCGCTTTTACTGGAACATCCTCTATTGACTTAAAAAACCTAGAATTAGCTTCTATTGTTTGTTCATTAAGATTTACTAAATGCGTCTGCGCTTCAAAATTTACATTTGGTTCATTAAACCCGATGTGTCCATTTCCACCTATACCTAAAACTTGCATATCTATGCCACCAAGTGTTTTAATTTTATTTTCGTATAGCAAACAAAAATCATTTACATCCTTAACCATGCCATCAGGCATATTAATATTATTTTTACTTATATCTACCTTATCAAATAGATTCTTGTTCATAAAACTATAATAACTTTGTGGATTTTCCGGGTCAAGTCCATAATATTCATCTAAGTTAAAAGTTCTGACCTCTTTAAAATCCACTTCTTTTTTATTATACAACTTAACTAATTCCTCATACATGCCTAAAGGAGTATCTCCAGTCGCAAGTCCTAAAACACTATCCGGTTTTAATGTAACCTGACTTGTTATCATTAAAGCCGCTCTTTTACTCATTTCCTCATAATTATCTACAACTATTATTCTCATATTGGCACCACC
The DNA here is from genome assembly GCF_001877035.1 of Clostridium estertheticum subsp. estertheticum. Classification (NCBI taxonomy): domain Bacteria; kingdom Bacillati; phylum Bacillota; class Clostridia; order Eubacteriales; family Clostridiaceae; genus Clostridium; species Clostridium estertheticum. Next base: position 3,899,023 of record NZ_CP015756.1, read on the forward strand.
TTATAAAATTACTCAAAATATCACTTTTAAGCTTCGTACACTACTTTTCCTTCAACTATTGTAAAAGACACATCGATATCATCATTAAAAATTGCTATATCCGCATCATACCCAATTTCTAAACTTCCCTTTTTGTTATCCATATTAATTACCTTTGCTGGATTAATTGTTGCCATTGCAACAACATCGTAAATTTTTAAATCACTGTTTCGCAGCATATTGAGTATTGCCTTGTTTAGAGTCAAAACGCTACCTGCCAGTGTTCCATCCTCAAGTCTTGCAGCTCCATTTTTAACTATTACCTTTTGTCCTCCAAGCTCAGACACACCACTCTTAATACATCCGGCTCTCATAGAATCTGTTATAAGAACCATTCTATCCGTGTGTACAAGATTTATTAGTATATTAAAAATTGCAGGATGAACATGTATTAAATCTGCTATTAACTCGCAGGATATATCACTTGTAAAAATTGCACCTACGATCCCTGGTTTTCTGTGATTAAATGGAGTCATTGCATTAAAAATATGCGTCGCATGTGATATACCATCATCAATTGCTTTCATAGCTTCCTCAAAACTTGCATCAGAGTGACCTATTGATAATGTAATTTTTGAATTAGCTTTTACTTTTTTTATAAAACTATGATCTATATCCTTTTCAGGTGCAAGGGTTATAATTTTAATAATATCTAAGTAATCCTTTATAATATCATAATCGGGCTTTACAATATTATTTGCCTTTTGAGCCCCTTTATACTTTTCATTTATAAAAGGTCCCTCCACATGTACTCCTAGAATTTTTGCTCCCCTAGTCTCTATTCCCATTTCTTCTCGAACAACATCTAACGCTTTATATATGCTGGAGGCCTCCATAGTCATTGTAGTAGGCAAATAGCCAGTCACTCCATTTTCAGCTATGGTAGTACCTATAATTTTAAGGGCCTTCTTTGTAGCATCCATAGTATCATAACCACCACTGCCATGAATATGAATATCAATAAAACCTGGCGATACGAATCTCCCCTTAGCATCTATAACATTTATTTCTTCCCTGCACTCTTCTTTATATTGATGGAAGTTATCATTATCTATAATGCCAATAATTTTTAGATCAAAGACTATTACGCTATTATAAATAATTCTATCTTTCATAATAATTTTTCCATTAATTATAGCTTTAATATTAATCACCCCATCAAATATTTTAGTCTTTTTTATTATTATAATTTTTGCTTTACTTCATACTTATTTTAATGTTATTTGATATTTATACTTATCACTTCTATATATTGCTTTGGTATATTCGATTGGGGTTCCATTTTCTAAATATGTGGTTCTCCTAAATGTTAACGCCAAAGCATATTTATCTTGATTTAGAAGCTCGCTGTCATATTCATTAAGCATTATAGGTTCAATTATTTGCTTAGCCTTATAAGGATAGTATCCGTATTTTTCACGAAATATACTAAACAATGATTTCCCCTCTACCATATCTCTTGTCATTCCATCAAATAAGCAATACGGAAGCCATGCTGTTTCAATTGCTACCGGTTGCTGATCTGCAAATCTTAATCTTTTAATTTCAATAATTTTATTTTCTTTTTCCGGCATTTTAAGTTCAAGCATACATTGCTTTGTGGCATCTATAATATCAAAAGATAATATTTTAGTTTTTGATATTATACCATTATCCTGCATTTGCTCACTAAAACCTTTAAGAAGTGAAATCTCACGATTAACCTTTGCAATAGACACAAACGTCCCTTTGCCCTGTTGCCTATAAATAAGTCCCTCATTTACAAGAGACATAATAGCCTTATTAACTGTCATTCTACTAACACCTTGTACTTTGCATAATTCTCTTTCTGTTGGAATTGAATCTCCAGGCTTTAATACTTCATTTTCAATCATTTCTTGTAATATTTCTTTTATTTGGTAATGAAGTGGTATAGGATTATCCTTCGAAACTTTTTTCAAAATTTTCCTCCTCACTTACAACTAAATTTATTTACATAACACTAGTTAACATGTTGTTATGTTGTATATACCAATTATATTTCAAATCTACTATTAATGCAAGCTTTTTATTTTAACATTAATGGAAATATAAAATGGAATAATTATTGTGGTGTTACAAAAATGTAAGATGAAAGAGCAAAATGTAAGCCGAAGCAATGGCGGTGTATTTTGATTCTTTGTATACTAAGAGTATAAAATACATTCAAAACAATTAATGCTAACGAGAGGTATTTATTTTTAATTGCTTTATAGAATACTTATAATTACCTATTATTAGAAAAGTATATTAAATGAAAGGGTGATAAATATGAATAAAAATAATTACATTTTACAAACAAAAAATCTTTGCAAGACTTTTAAAAAGCAGTGTGCGGTAAACAACATTTCATTATCCATCGAGAAAAATTCTGTATATGGATTGCTAGGACCAAATGGTGCCGGAAAATCAACTTTATTAAAAATGATTACGGGAATGCTTCATCCAACATCCGGAGAGATTATATTTGAGGATCATGCGTGGAGTAGGAATGATCTTTCTAATATAGGAGTTTTAATTGAATCTCCACCTCTTTATGAAAATCTTACGGCGGTAGAAAACCTCAAAGTTAGAACTATTCTTTTAGGACTTCCAGATTCTCGTATTAAAGAAGTACTGGAAACGGTTGATTTGAAAGACACAAATAAAAAGCAAGCAGGACAGTTTTCTATGGGAATGAAGCAAAGGCTTGGAATTGCAATTGCACTACTAAATAAACCCAAATTGCTAATTTTGGATGAGCCTACAAATGGCCTGGATCCTCTTGGAATACAAGATTTAAGAGAGTTAATACGTTCTTTCCCAGCGCAGGGAATGACAGTTATTCTATCTAGCCATATATTAAGTGAGGTTGAATTGATTGCAGACCACATCGGTATCATCAGTAATGGCGTACTCGGGTATAACGGCAAAATTAATCCTGGAGAAGATTTGGAAGTGCTCTTCACAGAGGTTGTGAAAAAAAACCGAATGGAGGATTTATAATGCTTAAATATTTACAGGCTGAAAATTTGAAATGTAAGAGAACATTTATAAAAAAACTGATTTTTATCGCACCTATAGTTCCTTTGTTAGTTGGATTTATGACTGGAAGATATTTTGAAACCAATAGCTTCAATCAGTGGTACACGCTGATACTACCGGGATATATTTCAATAATGGCAGTAATGACTAACGAAAAGGATCAAAAAAAGTTACACTATAGGGCTGTATTTGGTCTGCCAATTTCTTTAAAAAAAGTGTGGATTTCAAAAGTTTTAACAAACGGGATTTATATGACTTTCTCATGTATGGTTTTTATAGTTGGAATTTTTTTAGGAAGTTATCTAAGGATCACGCCTGTACCGGCTTTTAGTGCACTTGCCGGAGCTGCTTTGATTGCAGTTACATCTTTATGGCAGATTCCACTTTGTATGTTTTTAGCGAAGAAACTTGGAATGCTAGGAACAGTTTTGATAAACGTTGGAGTTGGAACTGTATTAAATGTTATGGCTGTAAGTACATCAATGTGGTGGATTTCTCCTTATAGTTGGACGACACGTATTATGTGTCCCATTCTTGGGATTTTGCCAAATGGAGAGCTAGCAATCATAGGAGATCCACTGCGAAATCCAGGCGTGATTCCAATTGGAATTATTTTGTCCATTATTCTGTTTGTTTTGCTAATGATTGTTACTGCTAATTGGTTTGAAAAAGAGGAGGTTAATTAATATGATTGCTTTACTTAGGTGTATAAAATCGGATTTTTACAAATTAAGACATACTTCTATTCCATGGATTCATTTACTTATTCCACTAGCAGGAGCATTCATGTTTTTGGCGTATTATAGAATATCTTCATTTGACACAGTAAAAAAAATAAGTGGGTATCTGGAGACCCTAGCAATTGCATTTCCTTTGCTGATAGGAATAATCAGCGGGATAGTAATTGAGCAGGAAGAGCAAGCTGGAAATTTTCAAACACTACTGTGCAATACAAAATCAAAAAACACCACGTATTTGAGTAAGCTAATTGTTTTACTTTTATTGGGAAGTTTTTCTATTATACTTGCTGTAGGAATCTTTGCACTTGGATTCCAAACAATGCCCAATATATTTTACTTGAAAGCCGCAGGAGCATTAGTGATTGGAAACATATTTCTTTATATCTTGCATGTGTTCATAAGTCTTCAATTTGGAAAGGGTGCCTCTACAGGGCTTGGAGTTGCAGAAAGTCTGATTTCTGCTCTAATGCTTACTGGTCTTGGAAATAGAGTATGGCATTTTATCCCATGCGCATGGGGTGTAAGATTTTGCGATTACCTCGTTGTAGAGTGGGCCAATTATTCTACAAGTGCTATTGTAGCGGTTGATACGAAGCAAGGAGTGTTTATCATGTTATTTGCCATATGTATAGCCTTCGCTATTAGTTTATTTTGGTTCAAAAAGTGGGAAGGAAGAAAGTCATATGAATAAGGAGGATTTATTATGAAAACAAAAAAAATATTGATCCCTTTGCTTGCAGTTTTGTTTTGTACACTAGTAATAGGGTATTTTGCAAAAGATACTATAATTAAAAAAGTAATGCATTACCAAATTAAAGATAAAATTGTTTGCAAGGTCAATGCTAAAAATGCTACTCAAATAAGTTATAAAGAAGTAATGTATCAAATTTCAAATGTTTCATTGGATCCATCTAAAATCGGGGGATGGAATGGAGTTATTAACCAAGTAGCAGTTATTGATAAAAATAATTGTATACTTGAACAAAAGGAAACTGATTCATCTGCCCAGTTAACGATAAAGAATATAAAAAAGGATATTCCTAAAGATGCAAAATTTATTGTCTCTTTTCAAAGTGTTTGCTCAATAAAAGGTACAGACACTAAAGACGCCATTGCCGTCCAAGTCAATAACAAATTTTACAAAGCTGTTCCAGTAGGAAGCGCATCTACTGACAAAACAGACATCAAATTATTTACTGAGGAGTTGCATTAAGTTTTATTTTTACTAATAAAAAAAGATTAATATGAAAATGAATTTTTTCATATTAATCTAATATATGTCATCTATCTAATTTATAATAACCCCAGTTGCAGGTTGCAGAACAGTTACACTGCATGTAGCTTTTTTAGTTGTATCATCCATTGAAGTTGCAGTTATCGTCGTAGTTCCTCCAGAAGTTGGTGTTACCCTCCCGTTTGAATCAACATTAGCGACAATTGGATTACTACTAGTCCACGTAACACGCTTTACCTTTTGATTTTCTGGCGTAACAATAGCTGACAGATTTACAGAAGAATCCCCTAATTTAAATTTTAAACTATTATGATTTAGGATAATGTTATCTACCTGCTCTGGTACATAAACTATGCAATAAACTAAATGATTTCCTTCAACTGATCTTCCGATAATGCCTGTTGTTCCGGCCTTTATTGCAGTTACTATTCCATCATCACTTACACTAGCTACATCTTCATTTCCACTACTCCAAATTATTGTTTTATTTGATGCATTTGTTGGAAGTATATCTGGCTTTAATGCTAAAGTGCTCTTAATCTTTAAAGTCTCACTATTTTTATTTAATGTCATTTTTGCTATATCTTGCTTAGTTACATTTACAACACAAGCATCCATAATTCCTCTATCAACTGTAGTCGCAATAATTAATGTCATGCCTTCAGCTATTGGTGTTACTACACCTGTAGCACTTACTACCGCTATATTCTCATTACTACTACTCCATGTTACTGCCTTATTTACAGCATTACTTGGATTTATAACTGTAGTTAATGTAAATGGAGTTCCTACAATTGCTGGATTTACATTTGGTTTTATAGAAATACTTGTCGCATGTACTTTAAGATCCCCAGATACAGGCCCAATTACATTTACACTACATGTGGCTTTTTTAGTCTTATCATAAACTGAAGTTGCAGTTATAACTGCACTGCCTCCAGACATTGGGGCTACCTTACCATTTGAATCAACATTAGCTATGCCATAATTACTACTAGTCCACACAACACCATTTACCGAGAGATTATCTGGCATAATTTTGGCAGATAGTGTAACCGCAGCATCACCTAATTTAAGTTTTAAACTATTTTGATTTAAGCTAATACTATCTATTACTTCAGGTACATACACTAAGCAATAAACTAAATAATTACCATCCACCGTTTTACCAATAATCCCAGCAGATCCGGATGATAATGCAGTTACTACCCCTGTATCGCTTACCTTAGCTACCTCCTCATTCCCACTACTCCAAATTACTGCTTTGTTTAAAGCATTACCCGGAAATATGTCTGGCTTCAATGTCAATGTACTCTTGATTTTTAAAGTTTCATAATTCTTAGTTAAAGTCATTCCTGTTACATTCTGCTTAATAACATTAACCAGACAACCATCCATATTTCCTCTATCCACAGTTGTTACTACAATTAATGTAATCCCTTCAGCTATTGGGGTTACGACGCCTGTAGCACTCACCGTAGCAACATTTTCATTACTACTACTCCAGGCTACTGCCTTATTTACAGCATTACTTGGCGATATAACCGGTTTTAATGTAAAGGGAGTATTTCCTATTAAATCTCTATTATGCTCATTCAAAGTGATTCCTGTTGCATGTATTTTAGTATCTATTATAGGTCCGTTAACAGTTACACTACATGTAGCTTTTTTAGTTTTATCATAAACTGAAGTTGCAGTTATTACTGCATTTCCCCCAGCCTTTGGTATTACCCTACCATTTGAATCTACATCAGCTATGTTGTAATTGCTACTAGTCCACGTAATATCCTTCAACGAGAGATTATCTGGCAAAATTTTAGCTGACAGCACTGTGGCAGCGTCCCCTAAATCAAATTTCAAACTGTTTTGACTTAAGGTAATGCTATTTATTACCTCCGGTACATAAACTAAGCAATAAACTAAATGGTCTCCATCCACAGTTCTACCAATTATTCCTGCAGAGCCGGATGTTATTGCCGTTACTATTCCAGTATCACTTACTTTAGCTACATCTTCATTTCCACTACTCCAAATTATTGTTTGGTTTGTTGCATTACCTGGTTGTATATCTGGCTTTAATGTCAATGTGCTCTTAATTTTTAGAGTTGCACTCTTTTGAGTTAAAGTCATTCCTGTTACATTCTGCTTAGTAACATTAACGAGACAACCATCCATATTTCCTCTATCCACAGTTGTTGCTACAATTAATGTAATACCTTCAGCTATCGGTGTCACGACACCTGTAGCACTCACAGTAGCAACATTTTCATTACTACTACTCCAGGTTACTGCCTTATTTACAGCATTACTTGGCGATATAACCGGTTTTAGTGTAAAAGGAATATTTCCAATTAAATGTTTATCATGCTCATTTAAAGTGATTCCTGATGCATGTACTTTAGTGTCCGTTATAAGTCCGTTCACAGTTACATTGCACGTAGCTTTTTTAGTTTTATCATAAGTTGATGTTGCGGTTATTGTCGCAGATCCACCAGACATAGGAGTTATCCTGCCATTTGAATCTACATTAGCTATACCATAATTACTACTAGTCCACGTTATACTCTTCATCGAGAGATTGTCTGGCATGATTTTTGCTGATATCGTAATAGGAGTATCACCTAAAGCAAATTTTACATTGTTTTGACTTAAGGTAATACTGTTTACTTCTTCAGGCACGTATATTAAGCAATAAACTCGGTACTCTCCATCCACTGTTTTTCCAATAATACCTGCTGATCCTGGTGTTATTGCAGTTACTACTCCTTTATCGCTCACTTTAGCTACATCTTCATTTCCACTATACCAGATTACTGTTTTGTTTGAAGCATCTAGTGGAAATATTTTGGGGATTAGTGTAGTTGTTCCCTTAATTTTCAAAGTTACCATGTTTTGAGTTAATGTCATTCCTGCTACATCACTCTTTGTTACTTTAACAATACAGGTATCAATATGACCCCCATCTACTGTTTTAACTACGATCATCGCCGTACCTTCACCTATTGGAGTTACGATTCCAGATGCACTTACAGTAGCCACATCATCATTACTACTACTCCAAATTACTGCTTTATTTGCAGCATTAGCTGGTAATACAGTAGCTTTTAGACTTAAGGTTGGCCCCCCTACAATTAGAGTTTGGTTCCCTTGAGAAGTCGTTACGGTGGTGGGACTAATTGCTGATAAATTCACTGCAGCGCGAGTATTATAAACAGATACTTGAATTTGATATAATAAAGCTATTGTAAAAATTACTAATAAGTTTTTTACTGTAATTATTTTATGTTTTGTTATCAATTTTTCACTCCCTTTATTAAGACGAACGATAATTTTTTTATAAAATATATGTCTACTTATTTTAACATTATCTTCTATATATCGGTAATTTGTCAATATACTTTAATTAATTTGCTAGTGTATCTTTCTAACAAAAATACTCTATAAATCAAAAAGTTAATTTTATCCATTTCACTCTTGCAAACGTTTGCGCAACGTTATATAATAATGATGGCTGTATTAAAGAAAGGAGATTGCATAATTAAATTGGCAGGTTTTCAATAAAAATTGAGGAGTGAATTTATGAAGAATAAAAAAATTTCGTCGTTAATTTCTTTTGGATTATTTTTAGCTTTAACTTTCTCACCACTTCAAAACCTGAATTACTTTTCTAGTAATTCTACTGTTGTACATGCTGCAACCATTTCATCTTTACCATCTACCACTAAAGATGGAGCAATACTTCATGCTTTTGATTGGTCATTTAATACTATTAAGAATGAGTTACCTAATATTGCAGCAGCAGGATATAAATCCATTCAAGTTTCACCTGTACAAGGAACCAAAGACTCAAGTACTGATCCAACTAAATGGTGGTTATTGTATCAACCAACTAATCAAGCTGTTGGAAATGCGCAACTTGGAACTTTATCTGATTTTACAAAATTGTGTAGCACTGCAAAGACCTATGGAATTTCAGTAGTAGTAGATGTGGTTATGAACCATATGGCTAATAATGAAAATAAAGATCAATTAGATCCTTCTGTTGATTCAAGTTTCAAAAATTCAAGTTTATATCATAATCTAGGACAATGCTCAAATTGGAGTAACAGATATGACGTAACACAAAAAGGTATCGGTATGCCCGATTTAAATACTCAATCCACTGAAGTTCAAAACAAGGCAATTACTTTTTTAAATCAATGTATTGACGCTGGGGCTTCTGGATTCCGTTTTGACGCAGCTAAGCATATTGAAACAAATATAGGATTAGATGCAAGTCAGTCATGGTCTGGAAATTATTGGACTAATGTTCTTGGAAATTTGCATAATAAATCAAATATATTTGTATATGGTGAAATATTACAAGATGGAACAGTAGACAGTATTGCCGACTATGAAACATTTATGAACGTTACAGCTAGTAGCTATGGTGGTAGTGTAAGAAGTGCGATCACTTCAAACAACCTAAGTAATGCAGGTGGTATGGGTGGCCTAAATCCAACTACAAGTGTGGATTTTGTTGAAACTCACGATACTTATGAAGATGGTTCTACTCGTAGTTTAACAGATTTGCAAAGGAAACTGGGTTGGGCTATTGTTGATTCACGTGCTGGAACAACGCCTTTATTCTTTGATAGACCAACTAGTGCAATCGGATCTATTGGTGAATCTTTATGGAAAGATGCTGACGTTGTAGCATTAAATAAGTTCCATAATGCTATGGTTGGTCAAACCGAATATCTAAGATGGACAAACAATAATCAAACTATGTTAATAGATCGTGGAAAAATCGGTACAGTACTAGTAAACGCTGGTTCAAGTTCAAGTGTTAATTCTCCTACTAACTTAGCAAATGGAACGTATACAAATAAAGGCACAACAAATTGTACTTTAACAGTATCAAATGGGACAATATCTGGAAGCATTCCAGCGAATTCAATTATAGTTTTATACAATGATAGTACTCCAATTACTACACTTACTGCATCTGCAAATATAATAGCTGGAAATTATACCACTGCACAAAGTGTAATTTTAACACCATCAAAAACAGCAACTATCTATTATACAACTGATGGAAGCACTCCAACTTCAGCTAGTACAAAATATACTTCAGCAATCAATGTAGCTAGTAGCTTAACTCTCAAGTATATAGCTATAGATTCACTAGGAGTTTCATCACCAGTATATACAGAATCATATGTCATTAGCACATCTACTGCTTATACCCCCAGTTCAGGATATAAAGTAGACTATGACAGCAGTACACTATTACAAGGTAAGAGCTTTACCGTATACTATAATGGATCTTTAGCTAATTCTAGTAATGTTTCATTACATTGGGGCTATAATGGTTGGCTAGGTGTATCAAATGCAACAATGACCAAACGTTCAGATGGTTTTTGGACAGCTACTGTAACTATCCCTACCACAGCTACAAAGTTAGATTTTGACTTTACTGCTGGAAGTAGCTATGACAATAACAGCAGTAAAGATTGGCACTTACAAGTATGGTCAGGTTCTGTTCCAGTACAGGTTAGTCCAGCGCCAGTTGCTACTAAATCTGTTACAGTATATTATAATGGAGCATTGGCAGCTAGTGCAACTTCAATGACACTTCATTGGGGATATAATAACTTTACATCACCTACAGATATATCAATGACAAAGCAAGCAAATGGACAATGGGCAACTACTTTAACAATACCTTCAGGTAGTTACATGCTTAACATGGCCTTCAAGAACAATGCAAGTACATGGGATAGTTATAACTCTGTAAATTATAACTTTTCTTCAGCACAATAATATAAAAAAAACACTCTATATCACAGACTTCTGGGTCTGGCCTATAGAGTGTTTTCAACTTTTCTTATTATTAACTTTTTTTACTGTTTTAAATTTAAGACTTCATAGCTCTCATTGAATTAAGAACTGCAATCAAAGCAACTCCTACATCTCCAAAAACTGCTTCCCACATATTTGCCACTCCAAACACTGCAAAGATCAATATAGCTGCTTTTACACCTAGTGCAAATACAATATTTTGCAAAACAATCTTCTTTGTTTTTTTAGCAATTTTGATAGCCTGGGCAATCTTAGATGGTTCATCTGTCATTATTACTATATCAGCAGCTTCTATTGCAGCATCAGAACCCACACCGCCCATAGCAATTCCAATATCTGCTCTTGCAAGCACTGGCGCATCATTGATGCCATCTCCTACAAATACTATTTTTCCTTTAGGTGATTTTTCATTTTGAAGTTTCTCTAGCTTTTCTACCTTCTCATGTGGAAGGAGTTCTGAGTAAACTTCATCAACGCCAAGAGCTTTTCCGATATTATTCGCTATATCTTTATTATCACCAGTAAGCATTACTATCTTTTTAATACCCATAGACTTTAAACCTTTTATTGCAGATATAGAATCATCTTTTATCTCATCTGAGATTATAATATTACCAACATATTTATTGTCTATAGCTACATATATTATAGAACCAACATTTTCACCTTTAGTATAAGAAATTTTCTCACTATCCATGAGTTTTGAATTACCAGCTAGGACATATTTTCCTTTTACTTTAGCTCTAATACCTTTTCCAGCTATTTCTTCTACATCTTCAATATCTTTTTTGTTTACCTCTTTGCCATAAGCCTTTAATATAGATATTGCAATAGGATGATTAGAATAACTTTCAACAAATGCTGCATACTCTAATAATTCCTCTTCACTTAATTCTCCATTAACATGCATTTTTGTAACCTTAAATACTCCTTTAGTTAAAGTCCCTGTTTTATCGAAAACCACCATTTCAACACTATTAAGTGCCTCTAAGTAGTTTCCACCTTTAACTAAGATTCCACTTTTGGATGCTCCACCTATTCCTCCAAAGAATCCGAGTGGAATAGATATAACGAGTGCACAAGGACAAGATACTACTAAGAATACCAATGCTCTATATACCCATTGCGAGAAAGTAGCACCAGGTATTAAAATTGGCGGAATCACCGCAAGTAAAACCGCACTTATAACTACAATCGGTGTGTAATACCTTGCAAATTTAGTTATAAAATTTTCAGTTGGTGCTTTTTTACTACTAGCATTTTTAACTAAATCCAATATTTTAGCTAAAGTCGATTCGCCAAACTCTTTTTTCACCTCTATAGTTAACAACCCATTTTTATTTATGCAGCCTGCTAAAATTTCATCGCCAGCATTTACTTCTCTTGGAACTGATTCACCAGTTAATGCTGATGAATCAACTAACGAACTTCCTTCTATAACACTACCATCTAAAGGTACTTTTTCACCAGGTTTTACTATTATAATATCTCCAATGTGTACCTCATCAGGATCAACTTTTACTATTTCATCATTGATTTTCTTATTTGCATAATCTGGTCTTATATCCATTAGTGCAGATATTGACTTTGTTGATTTGTTTACAGCTACATCCTGGAAAAATTCTCCTACTTGATAAAAAAGCATAACCCCAACACCTTCTGGAAATTGCCCTATAGAAAATGCCCCCACTGTTGCAATTACCATCAAGAAATTTTCATCAAAAATTTCTCCTCTTAATATATTTTTTATGGCAACCACTAATACGTCTCCACCAATTAATAAATAACTTATAAGATATAATGAAAATTCAAACCAGTAATCTAATTTTAATATAACTGCTATAATGTAAATTACAAAACCTACAGAAAAACGTATAATTTTATTTTTATTATTTCCTTCTTCCCCACCAGCATGTCCATGATCATGATTATGGACATGTCCCTCATGTTTAACTCCATGGACATCACTTTGTATAAAATTAACGCCTGGTTCTATCCTCTTAACTATTTTTTTAGCTTCATCTATGCCTTCTGATATTTTATCCTCGCTTTGAAATTGTATCACCAAATTTTTACTAATAAAGTTTATATTCGCATCGGATACTCCATCTAACTTTCTACATTGAGTTTCAATTTTATTGGCACAATTTACACAACATAGACCCTCTAAAATGAATTCCCTTCTTATTATATCCTCCATTTTCTCTCCTCGCTTTCAAAGTTTTTACGTTCTTTTATATTATGAATTATTATTTATGTAATAGAATATTATCTAAGTTCTTTTATGTGTGTAAGTCCTTGATCAAATATTTGTTTAACATGCTGATCATCCAATGAATAATAGACAACCTTACCCTCACGTCTATACTTAACAAGTCTAGCATTTTTAAGTACACGCAATTGATGTGAAATAGCTGATTGAGTCATAATAAGAAGAGCTGCTATATCACAAACACACATTTCAGTTTCAAACAGCACACAAAGAATTTTAATTCTTGTACTATCTCCAAAAACCTTAAAAAGCTCTGCGAGATCTGATAAAGTCTCTGCTTCCGGTATTAATCTTCTTACTTTCTCTATCTCATCTTCATGAACAGTTGCGCAATGACAAAACTCTATATCTTTCTCCATCTATATTCCCCTTTCATATGAACATATGAATTGTTGTTCATACGTTTATTATATGATACCCAACAATACTTGTCAACATTCTCTTAAAATATTTTTTTACTTGGTGATTCCATTGTTAATACATCATGGGACAGTTAATAACTTTAGTATTATTAACCCTTGATAACACTGCGATAACTCGGGTTGACGTTGGGGGACACTTAATAACTATTCTATTATCAACCTACTAAATATTACAAAAAATAAAAACTCACATCATGTGTTTTTTCATGATGTGAGTTTTAAATTCGCTATTTTCTTACTCTAAGAATTACCTATATTACCTATACTCTTAATAATTTCAGAAATTATATCGATTCTTTTAAATGGTGTAATAAGATAATATCCATCTACATAATCATAAATTTCTCTTGCAATATCCGTAGATATCTTAATTGCAAGAATTGTAGCTTCCTCTTTTGAAATACCATTATATAGCTCCGTGATTTCATCAGAAACAGTTATCCCTGAAATTTCATTATTCATAAAACAAGCGTTCCTATGACTTACAATTGGAATAATCCCACCTAGGATTTTAGCAGGCAACTCCCTGCGTGCTTGTTTTAAGTTGTCTACAGCTTGCTTTGATAAAATTGGTTGTGTTAAAAACATAGTTACACCATTTTCTATTTTCTTTTTTGCGTGTTCAAGTTGACTACTAAAATTAATAGCATTTACATTTAAGGCACCACAAATATTAAAAGGTGATGAAAAAGTTGTCTCATTTAAATTAGTAATGTAATTGGCAAGTATTGCAGAATTAAAGCTAAACATTGCCTTAACCTCATCCCGCTCAGCTGTAGGCACCGGGTCACCAGTTACCACTAAAACATTATTTACTCCCTCAATGCTTAAGCCTAAAAGCAATGCTTTAGTCGCATTAATGTTTCTATCTCGACAAGTCATATGAGGAACAGTTGTAATGTCAAGTTCTCTCTTTAACTTACAAGCAAGTAGGCTACTATCTACTCTAACTCTTGCAACCGGACAATCTGCAATAGTTATTGCATCAACGCCTTGCTCCTTAAGACTTTTAGCACTATTCATAAAAAAATCTATCCCCGTATCCATAGGTGGGTCGAGTTCCACCGCAATAATCTTTTTACCAAGCTTAATTTTTTCGAGAAGAGAATTTTCAACTATAAGTTTTTCAAACTTAATTTTTTCGATCTTTATACTTGGAACAATTTCATTTGGAGATAGCCCTTCTATATTTGCTACAGTTTCCCTTATAAATTCTGGAGTTGTACCACAACACCCACCTATTATCGCTACACCTTGTTTTGCTATTTCTAACATTTGCCTTGCAAAATATTCTTTAGTATTATTAAAAAACGTACGATTATTTATTACAGTTGGATACCCCGAATTTGGCATAACGGAGATTGTTTTATTTTTTATATTAAGAGTTTTAATATATTTTAGTAAATGATATGGCCCCGAAAAACAATTAAAGCCGCAAGCATCTATACTTGATATATTAGAAACTTTCTCTATAAATTTTTCACCTGATATACCTATTCTTGTAAATCCTTCCGGTGAAACTGCAAGTTCCATCAAAATATACGCCTTTGGATTTTTTTCTTTAATATATTTAGAAATTTCAGGTAAATATTCATCACTACTAAAAGTTTCGAATATAAAGTGCGTTGCACCGAGTTCTAAAAATAAATCTACTATTTCCTTATATGCCTCCCATAAATCCAGCGTCTCTAAAAATGGGATTGGTCCAATATCCGCAAAAACCAAAACATCAGTGCCCTTTGTTGCCTCACTTGCTATTTCATATCCTTTTACAATCACATCTTTTACTCCATTAAAATCACTTTCAAGGCTAATTTTATTTGCACCAAATGTATTTGTTTTAATAGCCTTGCAACCAGCCTCTATATATTCCTTATGTATATTTAATATGGTATTTCTATCATAAATATTTGCAAGCTCACATTTTGATAATGGATTTTCTTTAATGCTTGCATAATATGTTCCCATAGCACCATCAAAAATCAGTGGTAATTCTTTAATATTCATATATTTCTCCTTTCTCTCAAATATAAAATCTTATATTCGATAATCATCAAAAATTTCTTTAGGCTAATTATATCAAAAAATTCTGATTATAGTATACTTTAGAAAAAGTAATAATTAAATCTTTAAAATACATTTTATATAATTACTCTACATATCTGAATTATTTTCTTGCATATTACCATAAATGAAGCGTAAGATAACATTAGGATATTAAATCAATAAGAATGACTCATAATTACGAAAAATATTTTCCTCACAATGTACATAAGTAAAAAATAAATCTTAAATGAAATGGGTGATATCGATGGCTAAAACAATAATAACAAAAAAAATTATAATAGTAGGTAGTGGCATTACAGCAATAACAGCTATTAAAGCAATTAGAGAAATAGATTTAGATTCAGATATATGTTTAATTGGAGAAGAAAAATTTTATCCATATACCAGAATAAAATTGTCCAAAAGTTTATTCGCAAATCTTGAGGAAAATAGCATACTTATTCAAAAAAAAGAGTGGTATGAACAAAATAACGTAAAAATATTAATTAATACTAAAGTGGTAAGTATAGATTCAAATTCACATGAAGTATCCTTATCTAATGGCAGTAACCTTAGTTATGATAAATTGTTAATTGCAAACGGTGCAAGTAATAATGTACCTCCAATTGATGGTATAGGTATGAACGGAGTATACACGCTTCGGAGTCTTAATGACGCTTTAAATATTAAGGAGAAACTTAATGAGAACACGAATGTAATAATTCTTGGTGGAGGAATACTTGGTCTTGAAATGGCCTTCATATTACATCAGCATAACATCAAAGTTACAATTGTTGAATTATGTCCAAGGCTTATGCCTCGCCAATTAGACGATAAAGCATCCGAAATATTAAAAAGTAAAATACAATCTTGTGGAATACAAATATTAACTAACACTTGTGTAAATAAAATAATAGGCACTGATAATAAAGTAGAAGGAATTCTTATAAACGAAGATGTAGAATTAAAATGTGACATAGTTATTCACTCAATAGGTATTAAGCCTAATATGGACCTAATTTTAAAGACTGATATTAAAAGAGAAAGAGGAATACTCGTAAACAATAAAATGGAAACTAATATAAAAGATATTTATGCAGCAGGTGATGTTGCAGAATTTGATAATCAAGTTATTGGACTATGGAATATTGCTATATCACAAGGAAAAATTGCAGGGTACAATATTTCGGGGCGTGATGCTATATATGAAAAGATTACTCCAGTAACAATGCTAAATGCTTTTGGTATTTCTTTATTTTCTATGGGATGTATAGAAGAATCAAACTCTACGAAAGTATTATCATGTGAAGATATTAATGGAAACAGTTATAAAAAGATATTTATAAAAAACAATAAGATTATTGGCGCAATTGTGATAGGTGATGCTAGAAGGTCACCACTTCTTAAATCTGCCATTGAAAAAGAATTACCATTAGATGGTATAAATTTATCTACTATATCCGTAGACGAGTTATTAGATAAATTAAAAAAGTAGATCAAAAATACAATACTTGTTTTAGACAAAATAAAAGCCAGGGTTTTTAATCATATAATGATAAAAACCCTGGCTTTTTATCGTTAAAACCATTTACCTACATCATTTAATATTTCAAAATTAGTTAAATCATAATGAAGTGGCGTTACAGTAACGTACCCAGCTTTAAAATATATTGTATCGGAATCTTCCTCATGAATATCTTTTGCCGTGCCCTTAATCTGATACTGAGTTTCATTATTTTCTCCAATAGATTCTACATATTTGTTATTGTACAATCTACTTCCAATTTTGCACACTTTAATTCCTTTTATTTCATTCTCTGCAAGCATAGGAACATTTACATTTAATACAATATCATTATTAATTTTATTTTGGGTAGCCTTAAGAAGTATTACTCTAGCGTATTTAGCCGCTATATCATAATTTTCAGTATTATCATCAAATTCTACTGAAACCGCCATTGCTGGTATTTTATATATAGTAGCTTCTATTGCTGCAGAAACCGTTCCGGAATATAAAACATCTGTACCTAGATTAAACCCCCTATTAATTCCTGATACTACCATATCTATTTTAGCATCAGTAAGTTTATTTATTGCGATTTTCACACAATCCGCTGGCGTTCCATCTACACTAAAAGCTTTTGCTTTTAATCCTTTGAGCTTAGTTTCTTTAACAATAAGTGGTCTTGTTAGGGTTATCGAATGCCCACATGCACTTCTCTCTTTATCTGGTGCCACGATAATTACTTCATGATTTTTTTCAAGTTCTTTAGCTAAGGCATATATTCCTTTTGCGTTTATACCATCGTCGTTTGTCAGTAACAATCTCATTTTCATTCCTCCAATTATTCACTATAATACATATAATTTTATAACATATATATATATTATAACAATAGATGTATATGGGCAAATATAACTTTATATTCTAATGTCCTACAATTTTCCATTAAATCATCTCCTGGGTCGTTAAAATCTTAAAAATAATCTCTTTCAAACTTTTGTTGACTATACCTAAGTTTGCTATTAAAATTATATACAAATAATATAATTTTAATTTTAGGATGTAGTTATTCGCTAATTGTATACAAAATACTAAAGAAGAAAGGATGATCTATTTTGAAAGCATCAACTAGTTTAAAAAGGCAAATCGGCTCGCTAGAAGCCATTACCATAGTTATAGGTATGGTCATTGGTTCAGGAATTTTCTTTAAACCTTCAATAGTCTTTAAAAATGCTGGTTCTCCACTTATGGGGATACTTGCTTGGGTAGCAGGTGGTATTATAACTATAGCGTCGGGCCTTACTATTGCTGAAATAGCAGCTGCTATTCCAAAAACCGGAGGTATCTTTATATATCTTAAAGTACTTTATGGCGAAAAATGGGCATTCTTATTTGGTTGGGTACAAACGGTTATTTATGTACCTGGATCCATTGCAGCCCTCGCAATAGTTTTAGCAACTCAAGCTACTAATTTTGTACCCATGAGCGGACTTTCGCAAAAATTATTTGCAATACTAATGCTTCTAATTATTACGACTGCAAATGTATTATCAACTAAACTTGCAAGCAAAATTCAGTTCATCGCAACTATTGCAAAACTTATTCCACTGTTTATTATCATTGCTTTAGGCATTATAAAAGGAACAGCCCATAATTTTTCCATGCCAGTAGGAACAACATCTGCCGGTGCTGGCTTTGGAGCCGCTGTGCTTGGAACACTTTGGGCTTATGATGGATGGGTAAGTGTAAGTAATATGGCAGGTGAACTTAAAAACCCTAAAAAAGATATACCAAAATCCATAATTATAGGATTAAGCATTACTTTAATAGTTTATGTTTTATTTAATTTAGCAATTATAAATGTAATTCCTATAACCAGTGTTATAAGTTCTAAAACAGTAGCATCAGATGTTGCATCCGTTTTACTTGGAAAATCTGGCTCATTATTTATTTCTGCCGGTATATTAATATCAATCTTCGGGGCATTAAACGGTTACCTAATGACAGGAGTTAGAATCCCTTTTGCTATGGCACAGACTAACCTTTTACCTTGTAGTAACTTTTTAGGAAAAGTTAACAAAAAATATCAGACTCCATTAAACTCTTATATTTTTGTGGCTGCACTTGCTTGTCTTTATATATTTAGTGGTTCTTTTAATGCCTTAACTGATCTTGTTGTTTTTGTTTTATGGATTTTCTTCACAATGGCAGTAGCAGGTATCTTTATATTAAGAACAAAACATAAAAATTTAGTGAGACCTTATAAAGTACCACTTTACCCAATAGTTCCATTAATCGGAATTATTGGAGGCTTATATATACTTATAAGTACTCTTTTAACTGATACTAGAAAAGCACTTATAGGAATTGTTATCACTTTAATTGGATTGCCTGTATACTGGTATATTAAAAAACAAAAATAAAGTAAAAGAACTTACTCTGGTTGATATTTAAAATTATCAAAATCAGCAAAGCAAGCATTCTTTTTTTCTAAATTATTGACTGCAAGTCCTATAAAATTTCCTGTATAACCTCCTGATAAAAAACTGATATCTTCCTTTACTAAAAATTCTTTTGTTTCTTGATCTTCCACACTAAATTGTGCATTAATTCCATTTACTTTAATATAAAGTTTTACTTTCTTACCAGTTACAGGTAATTTAACTGGTAAGATAGAAAAATCATCTTTTACCGCCTTCATTACCTGAACAATAATCCCCTTTTCTTCGTCATAAGAAAGATATAAATAAATATAATTCATTGTATCTAAATATAATATCATCCCTGCTAATTGTAGGTGATTTGTAGGATTAAAAGTAATTACAGTCTCTGCACTAAAATTAATATCACTCTGACGTATTGCAATGATATGTTGATCAAAAGTACTCTGAGGTGATTCAGCACCAGTTATACGTATTATGGATTTATCTGAAAGTTTGTTAAGCCAGCTACTGTTTGGAAATATTCTCAGAGTACTCCATTCACTATTTAAATTTTTTTTGTCAAAATCATCAAAGAATTTATTATCCTTTTTTTTAATAATTCCATTAAAACTCTTTGGAAGTTCAACATCTGTAGCAGGCGAATGTCCACCTTGAATAAGTCTGAGCCACCCATCCTTTGACCAAATAACTTTTTGCAATGCAGTCTCCCTTCCAAGGATAGGATATTTGCCCATTATAGGTCTAGTACACAAATGAGCTAAATACCACTCGTGTTCATCTGTTTCCACTAAGCTAGCATGTCCTGCACATTTAAGATATAAATTATGATTATCTCTAGAAGTTAACATAGGATTCTTAGGATCTAATTCATAAGGGCCAGTAATATTCTTTGATCGAACTACCGTAACCATATGACCCTCACCAGTTCCCCCTTCAGCTGTTAATAAATAGTAGTACTCTTTATGTTTATATATCTGTGGTGCTTCTGTTTTTCCATATTCTGTTCCATCAAAAATTTTATATGGTTTCCCAATCAATTCTTTTTTTTCATAATCAAATTTTTGAATAATAATACCAGCAGATTTATTATGTGTATTTAAACGATAATCCCATATTTCATTTGCTAACCACTTTTCACCATTTTCATCGTGAAATAAAGATGGATCAAATCCAGAACTATTTAAATAAATTGGATTGCTCCAAGGTCCTTTAATATCTTTTGATGTAATTAAGTAATTATTCACATCTTTAAATGGAACTTTTGTACTTTTGACATCTGTATATACAAGGTAGAATGTATCCTCGCAGTAACTTATATGAGGTGCCCATATACTGCATCCTGTAGGATTACCTTGCAGGTTAACTAATTCTTTATTTATTAATACTGATGTACAATAATTCCAATTCACTAAATCATTAGATTCGTAAACTCTTATCCCCGGTAACCACTCAAACGTAGAAACAACAATATAATAAATTCCCTTTGCTTTTAATATACAAGGATCTGGATTAAATCCCTCAAGAATTGGATTATGAATAGATTTCATAACTATTACTCCCTTTATTAAATATTCTTTTCTTGCAAACTCTAAATTATTTATAAGTATTATACCATTAGATACCATTTATTCTATCCTATAATTCGAATCTAGTTTAAATAGTTACTAAATGACTAATTCATTATTTAAATAGTTCCTTCATTTTAAAAAAGTCTAAAATAGTTATATAATTTTCAATACATATATTATATAATATATGTATTGAATGAATTCATAAAGGAGACCTAAATAATGATACATATTAAAAACCTTGAAGATAGTTTGCCAATATTTAAAGCACTTAGTTCAGATGTAAGAATTCAAATTCTTAATCTTTTATCAGAATATAAGCAACTTAACATGAATGATATCGCTAAAAAATTAAAGCTTTCTAATGGAGCAATCACTATGCATATTAGAAAATTAGAAGAATGTGGAATCATTAAAATTAATATTTTAACCGCTAAACATGGGATTCAAAAAATATGTTATTTACATGAAGATAAATTTATTATAGATATTGGTAAACAAGATATGGATAACTCATATGAATTAGAAATTGGAATTGGACAATATTCTTTTTACGAAATACAACCAACTTGTGGAATAGCTACAAAAGATAGTTTGATAGGAGAAGTGGATAATCCAAGTTATTTTGCTGACCCTGATAGAATCAATGCTGATATTTTATGGTTTTCAAAAGGTGCAATAGAATATAGAATACCTAATTATCTAAAACCTTCACAAGTATTTTCAGAAATTCAAATCTCTATGGAAATAAGTTCCGAGGCACCTGGTAATTGTAGTTTATGGCCTTCTGATATTTACTTTAACCTAAATGATATTTATCTAGGCAGTTGGACAAGTCCTGGCGACTATGCTGATACAAAAGGAATTTTAACACCTACCTGGTGGTTCTCTAATTGGAATCAATATGGTTTATTAAAATTATTGTCCATTAATAAATTTGGAACTTTTATTGATGGACTTAAAATCTCAGATACAGATTTAAATGATATTAATTTAAATTACAAAAGCGATTTATCATTTAAATTATCTATTCCAGAAGATGCTAAGAATAAGGGCGGTTTAACTTTATTTGGTAAGAACTTTGGCAATTACAATCAAGGAATAAATATAAGAGTAGTGTATGAACAAAACCTAATAGATGAAACCATAACAAAATAATCATAAAATAAATGTTTAAATATTTAATTACTTTACAATCATAATTAACAAGTTCATAATTATGTTAATCATTAAATAGTGAAAGGAATAATTATGAAAATCGATATAAGCGAAAAATGGCTTCCTGTCTACGAAGCGTTAGATAGTTCTGTACGAATTAAGATTATTAATCTTCTTTCCGAACTACCCTTAAATATAAAAGAAATTGCTAGCAAACTAGAACTTAGCAGTGCAATTATTACTATGCACATTAATAAATTAGAAAAAGCTGGAATCGTTAAAGGTGAACGTACCAAAAGTAAGGGTGGCGTCCAGAAAATATGCTCTTTACTTTTAGATGGTATAATAATAGATTTTCCGAGAAAAACCCAGAAGCGATTAAACCATCATGAATATATCGTTCTGGTAGGTCAATATACTGATTTTGAAATCACACCAACATGTGGTCTTGCAACTACTGAAAAAATTATAGGTTATTTTGATGATACAAGATCTTTTTTAGATTCACAAAGAGTAGCTGCAAAAATTCTATGGT
The DNA here is from genome assembly GCF_001877035.1 of Clostridium estertheticum subsp. estertheticum. Lineage (NCBI taxonomy): Bacteria > Bacillati > Bacillota > Clostridia > Eubacteriales > Clostridiaceae > Clostridium > Clostridium estertheticum. Next base: position 3,921,871 of record NZ_CP015756.1, read on the forward strand.
TTACTCAGGGTTTTGTTGAATATAAATTGCCTAATTATCTCTTAACAACGCAAAATCCTAGTGAACTTGAAATATCTATGGAAATTGGCTCAGAAGCACCCGGTGCAAACAAAAATTGGCCATCTGATATCTCTTTTGTAATGAACGGAATTAAAATTGGAGAGTGGACTAGTCCTGGCGACTTCGCTGATGTAAAAGGAAAATATACTCCAAACTGGTGGAACAGCGATATAAATCAATACGGGATGCTAAAAATCATTAAAATAAATGATAAAGGTTCTTTTATTGATGGAGAAAAAATTTCAGATATTAAATTATCTGATATAAATATTAGGAGCAAACAATGGAAATTAAGATTAGAAGTGGCAGCAGATGCTAAGCATATAGGCGGTCTAACGGTTTTTGGAAGTGGTTTTGGGAACTACGATCAAGATTTAATCTTTAGACTATATTATACATAATAAAACAGGAATGAAGTGAAACTTCATTCCCATTTTGATTTTTGAGGATAAGGGCAGCTAGATTCCATTAATTTCGCCTTTATTTGTACAATACAACCACACTGAAGGCATGTTGTACCATATTCTAGATAATTGCAATTAAAGCAAATATGCAAACGTTTTTCATAAGTTTCCTGATCAATAAGCTTAAATTGATTGCCACTTACAATTATATTTAACATATCATCAATATCATTTTCAGAAACTCTCACACTCGCGGAGCAAGCTTTACATTTTATCATCTTATTACTCTACATTAAGTACAACAACTGACATTTTAGGCATAACTATTGAAAGTTTATTATTTTGAATTGTAAACGCCTTGAATTCTTTTGGAACAACTTTATTTGGATCTGTAAAGCTGTTGTATGCATTCATTTCATCAGCTGCAAGTATGGTTCCAGATACTTTTGAGTAGACTAGTCCTCTTAATTCAGTAGTCACTTCAATTTCATCATTAGGGCTTAAATTGCATAAAGATACATGGGTGATTCCCTTGTCGTCAATTGAAGCTGACACATTTAACTCAGGCAAAGATTTATCCCCATTCACATAATCTTCGCATTCTAGTGATGTAGACAAAAGCTCAGCATCTTGATGTACCTTGTACATTTTAAATATATGGTATGTTGGCGTTAATACTATTTTATCCCCCTGCGTTAATATCATAGCTTGTAGAACATTTACCATTTGAGCAATATTTGCCATCTGCACTCTATCGCAATGGTTATTAAATATATTAAGACCAACTCCTGCAACTAGAGCATCTCTTAAGGTGTTTTGTTGATAAAGGAAGCCAGGATTTGTACCAGGTTCCACATTAAACCAAGTTCCCCATTCATCTACTATTAATCCTACACGTTTGTCTGGATCGTATTTATCCATAATAGTACTGTGTTTAATTATAAGTTCTTCCATATATAATATTTTTTCCATAGTTTTAAACCATAATGTCTCATCAAATACTGTTGCGAAGCCCTTATTATCGAAACCGAAAGGCATTGTATAATAATGGAGACTCAATCCATCCATAAGACTAGAAGATTCTCTCATCAATACTTCTGTCCAATTATAATCACTAGCATTGGGACCACCAGCTATTTTAAAAAGCTTATTTCCCTGATAATTTCTTGCGTAGGTAGAATATCTCCTGTATAGATCTGAATAATATTCTGGTCTCATATTTCCACCGCAGCCCCAATTCTCATTACCAACACCGAAGTATTTTAGTTTCCAAGGTTTTTCGTGTCCATTTGCCGCTCTAAGCTCTGCCATTGGTGACACACCATCAAATGTCATATATTCCACCCATTCACTCATTTCTTGAACAGTGCCACTTCCAACATTTCCACAAATATAAGGCTCTGTTTCAAGTTGCTCACATAGCTCAAAAAATTCATGGGTTCCAAAATTGTTGTTTTCAACTACACCACCCCAATGAGTATTAATCATTTTAGGACGACACTCAGGTTTACCTATGCCATTCTTCCAATGATACTCATCAGCAAAACATCCACCTGGCCATCTTAATACGGGTATTTTAAGTTCTTTTAAAGCCTGGACTACATCATTACGAATTCCATTTGTATTTTGAATAGGTGAATCTTTTCCAACCCAAAGTCCCTCATATATGCATCTACCTAAGTGCTCGGAGAACTGACCATAAATATTCTTGTTAATTTTACCCTTCTTAACATCAGCATTAATAATGATTTTAGCCTTTTTTAAATTGGCCATTATTACACCCTCCTTTAGTGATTAATAATAAGATTAATATATTAACATTAGTATTAATTGTATTATAAGTTCTTTTGTATATAAGGTCAACAATAAAATACATATAAGTAAAATTATATTTTTTTGCACAAATAATGAAGACTAGTTTATAAAAATATGAAACATTTAATTAAAATTAAAAAAATTATTGACTTTTAAAGTAAATAATACCATACTATAGTTATAAAACAATTAATATAAACATAAAACTATTAATATATAATATTCTTGATTTTAAAATATATTAGTAGTTAATTCGCTTTATGATAACGTTTCCTAATTACTCTTAATGAAATTGAAATGTTATGAAAATTTCTATTTCCATTGCATTACAATATAAAATTATTCTTTATTAAAGGAGGAAATAGAAGGATCAATTTAAATGCTCTATTTAATACATTTAGGAGGGGGATTTTATGAAAAAAAGAATTAGTCTTATGCTTATTTCACTGATTACAGCTACAATGGTTTTAGGTGGTTGTGGTAGTAAATCTTCAACTGCAACAAATGGTCAAAGTACTAAATCCGGAGAAGTAACAAAATTAAATTTATGGACATTTATTGGGTTACATTCTAATTTATACAATGATGCTGCTAAGAGTTGGAATAAAGCCCATCCAGATCAACCTATTGAGTTAAAAGTAACTACTTATCCTTATACTGATATGCATAACAAATTATTGGTCGCAGTTAAATCAGGAGTTGGAGCTCCAGATATTGCTGATATCGAGGTTGGTCAGTTTCCAAACTTTACAAAAGGAACCCCACAATTAGCAGATTTAAGTGATATTGTAGCCCCTGAGAAAGCTAATTTTATACAATCACGTTTAGATTTATATAGCAAAGGCGGAAAAGTGTACGGTTTACCTACACATGTAGGAACTACTGTTGCTTTCTACAATAAGGAACTTTTTAAAAAAGCAGGTGTTGCTTATACAAAAATCAAAACATGGGATGACTATACAGCTGCTGGTAAAATTATAAAAGCAAAAACAGGAAAATACATGGGATATCTTTCACAGACTGCAAATTGGGAGTTTAGCTTAATGGTGGGACAACAGGGTTCAGATGTCTTTGATAAAAGTGGAAACGTCACTTTGGATAATCCAGTAGCAGTAAAGTCACTACAACTACTTCATGATATGGTATTTACAGATAAAATTGCTGCAATATCTCCTGGTGGACAACCTGATACTGAAGAAGGTTATGGAGCTTTTAATAAAGGTGGAGCTGCTTCGGTTATAATGCCATTCTGGTATACAAGTAGATTTTTAGCTAATATGCCTGATCTAAAAGGTAAAATAGCAATACAAGCACCTCCAGTATTTGCAACTGGAAATAAAAATCTATCTGTTGGATTAGGTGGAACAGGAACAGCAGTACCAGTTCAAGGTAAAAATGTTGAACTTGCAAAGAAGTTTTTGTTCTTCGCAAAAGGAACTGAAAAAGCTAGTGAGAACATTTGGAATCTAGAAGGTTTTGATCCACCTAGATGGGATTCATGGAAGAAAATAAGTGCAAATATTGGTGATACCAAGTTTACACAGTATTTCTCAAATGGTAAAGATGCCTTTAATGTTCTTTTACCATTAAAAGATTCAATAGCTACTCCAGTAAGTATTGAAAAAAGCCCTAATGCTGGAACCCTATTAGATACTCAAGTATTATTTAAAGTATTAAAACAAAATTCAGCTACGCCACAGGCCGCTTTAAAAGCAGCAGCAGATGAGCTACGTAAAAAATAAAAAAACTGCTGCAAATAAAATTAGTCACCTATAAATTATTAGAGATGCAATTGTTTATGTGATTTGCATCTCCTAATATTTAAATTGGAGGGGAATCTACTTGGAAAAAAAGCAAAACATGATTGTTAATAAGTTTTTATATTCTTCAAAGTATGCTCCATATGTTTTTGTGTTACCTTTTATTCTTTCATTTTTCATATTCTTTTTTTATCCAATAATAAGCACATGCATTATGAGTTTTCAAGATGTTGTTGGTGTTGGTCAAAATAAGTTTATTGGTTTAAAAAACTATAAAGATTTACTTAATGTTCATTTCTATACTGCTGTTTGGAATAGTGTACGATATTGTTTTTGGACTTTATTACTTTTGATACCCATACCTATAGTTTTAGCCGTGTTTTTGAATTCAAAAGCATTAGTAGCTAAAAAGTTTTTTAGAGCTACCATTTTCATGCCCGCTATCACCTCAGTTGTTGTTGCAGGTATTGTTTTTAGATTAATTTTTGGAGAAACTCCAGGTGCACCACTAAATACAATTTTAGGCGTTTTTGGTATAAATCCAATAGAATGGCTACGTAATGAAAATACGGCAATGCCTTTATTAGTATTACTCGCAATGTGGCGTTGGACCGGGATAAATATTATATATTTCTTATCTGGTTTACAAAATATACCTACAGAACTATATGAATCAGCCGAAATTGATGGTGCAAATGTTTTTAATAAATTTAGATATGTAACAGTACCTCTTTTAAAACCAATAATTATTTATGTTTTAACAATAAGTATCTACGGCGGATTATCAATGTTTACTGAAAGTTTTGTTTTTTGGCAGAATCATTCACAAAATGATTCTGGATTAACAATTGTAGGTTACTTGTATCAGCAAGGTTTTGAAAATGGCAATTTAGGCTTTGCTTCTGCTACTGGATTAGTATTACTTCTTATTGTAATAACTTTAAATTTATTCCAACTAAAATTTTTTGGAATATTTAAAAAGGAGGATGCATAGTCATGTCAAAAACTGAAAGTGTACTTATAACAAAACCTAAAAATGTAAAAGCAAAATCTAAAGTAAAATATTCTCATAAAGGATTTTTAATGGTTATTCTTTTTATCATTATAGCCATTTTCGCATTACTCCCTTTTTATGCAATGCTACTGGCTTCATTTAAACCTGCTACAGAGTTATTTCGTTATGGCTTAAATTTAAAATTAGACTTTAGTATTATGAGTATAAAGAATTATATTCCTTTATTTACTGACGGCAGTATTTTATTTTTAACATGGTTTAAAAATAGTGTACTAATCACTTTAATAAGTACAGTATTCTCGCTGTTATTCTCTTCTATGGTAGGTTATGCAATCGCAGTATATGATTTTAAATTTAAAAATACAATATTTGTATTAATATTGTTTATGATGATGATCCCTGTGGAAATTTTGATACTTCCATTATATAAATTAACGGTTACACTTCATATTATAAATACCTATAGTGGAATAATACTACCTTTCCTAGTCTCAGCTTCTTCGATATTCTTTTTCAGGCAGTTTGCTTCAGGAATACCAAAGGACTTTATGGATGCTGCTAGAATTGATGGGTGTACTGAATATGGGATATTTTTTAGAATTATGATACCTTTAATGAAACCAGCTTTTGGTGCCATGACAATCTTATCAGCCTTGTCAAGTTGGAATGGTTTTATATGGCCTTTAATTCAAATGAGAACAGATGATATGTTTACACTTCCTGTAGGCTTAATGTCATTAATGACACCTTATGGGAATAACTATAGTGCTGTATTATCTGGATCTGTATTATCGGTATTACCAATTATAATTATATTTTTACTCTTTCAGGATTCTTTCATTGAAGGATTAACTGCTGGCGGAGTAAAAGGTTAGATAAATCTATTTTAAATCGAGGAGAATATTATGTCAATAAGTCAAGAATATAAAAATCCAATAGTACGACAAGCAGCTGATCCATTTGTATATAAACACTCTGATGGATATTACTATTTCACAGCATCCGTTCCTGAATATGACAGAATCGAAATAAGAAGAGCTAAGACCATTGAGCAATTAGGCTCAATATTGCCTACTGTAGTTTGGCGCAAACATATGGATGGGGAAATGAGCGCATATATATGGGCACCAGAAATACACTTTATAGATGATAAATGGTATATATACTTTGCAGCAGCAAAAGTTAATGATCCTAAAAAGGACATGTTTGATCATAGAATATATGTACTTGAAAACTTGTCACCTAACCCACTAGAAGGACATTGGTTAGAAAAAGGGCAACTTAAGACTAATTATGAATCATTTGCTTTAGATGCTACAACCTTTCAACATAACGGAGTAAGATATCTGGTTTGGCCTCAAAATGATCCTAATATAAAAGGAAACTCTAATTTATATATTGCAAAGTTAAGCAATCCATGGACTATTAGTGGTAAACAGGTAATGATTTCAAAACCTGAATATCCATGGGAATGCATAGGTTTTTCTGTAAACGAAGGACCAGCAGTAATCAAGAAAAATGGGAAGATATTTATTAGCTACTCCGCAAGTGCTACAGACTATAATTATTGTATTGGCCTTTTAACTGCAGACGATACAAATGACTTGTTAAACCCATTGTCTTGGAGTAAATCATCAGTTCCAGTATTTACTACAAGTTATGAAAATAATCAGTATGGACCAGGTCATAATAGTTTCACTGTTTCAGAGGATAATCAAACAGATATTCTGATTTATCATGCTAGAAATTATAAGGAAATAGACGGGAATTCTCTTGATGATCCTAACCGACATGCAAGAGCACAGAAACTAACCTGGAATGATGATGGAACTCCTCATTTTGGTAGACCAGTAGCAGATTTTAACTGATCGAATTAGTTCCATTACTGCTAAAAACTTCAGAGAGAAATCTCTGAAGTTTTTATTATGTTGGATAATTTTATTTGTATATACTAATAACCTTTAGTTAAATAACAAATCAATATTTACTCAATATTCTTAAACGTGTAGCATTCTTCTTTTCTCCAACTCTTTACTAATTTGAGCCTCACCTTTTTCATATTTTCCGTAAAATATCATAGGTATAGTAGCTAGGACAAATAGCATGGCAGGAACCCATATAAAACTAAACTGAATTCCAAATAAAGAAGAGGTTGATTGAACTTTATTCGCTACATATCCAAAAGAAGACATGATTTGTGCTGGGATAAATCCGCCGATACCACTACCAGCCTTAATACAAAATGCACTACCTATTGAGGACAAGAAACCACTAGCTCTTATTCCTGTTTTCCATTCTCCAAAATCTACAGTATCTGCAAGCATTGCGAAAGGCATAGAACATGCTACTCCAGATCCTATAGAACCGATTACATAGAATGTAATAACAGCACTTACGTTATGGGATGCAACCATCAGTAATATATTAGCAATAGCGGCCACTAAAAGAGCACCAATCATTACAGATCTTTTGTTTGATAGCTTAACCATAAAAGGTATAAGTATCATACCTGCGACTGTTAATACGGACAAAGACCCAACTATAGAAACTAAGTATTTCATATGTAGATTATACTCAAAATAATATATTAATGAGGATGATCTTACATTATTACCAATCCAGAAAATTAAATTAGCAGTAACTAGTAGAATCCAAGGCCAGTTCCCTTTTGCAGCACTTATACTTTTTTTAATAGGAATTGATTTTAATTCACTGACATGGTTTTCTCTTAAGTTAACAAAAGCTGTTAAAAACATTATTATAGCGACTATACCAAAGATTCCAAGGGTTAACGAAAATCCTTTTTTGTCATTGCCAGCGCCTAAAATCGCTACTAATGGTAAAACAAGATTAGTAAAAAGAACGCCTATATTTCCTCCAACCATTCTATACGAATTTAAAACCACCCTTTCTTCTGAGCTTCTAGATAAATTAGGCAATATAGCCGTTATTGGAGCACTAATACCTGTATAACAAACACCTGCAAGAATATATGTTACTACTGCATATACTATTTTCCATGTACCAGCTAAATTAGGAGTAGTAAAAGTAAGCCAAGTAAAAAATGCAAAAGGAACGCATAACCATAGGAAATATGGTCTACTCTGTCCCCACTTTGTGTGTGTATGATCTATTAAAAATCCCCATACAGGAGCATCAACAGCATCAACTAATCTAGTTGCTAAAAGTAATGTCCCCGCAACAGCAATACTTAATCCAAATACATCTGTAAAGAAATATAATAAGTAAGTACTTATTACTACATATAACAAGTTACCTCCGCAATCAGTTAGTGCGTAACTAAGCCTTTGATAAAAAGGTAATCTATTAGTTTTTTTAGGTAATGGTTTACTTTTTTCAATATTAACATTCATAATGGTCCCCCCATTGCAATAGCTGTCATTATGATGGCAACTATTACATTTTATAATTTTATATAATTGTTAAAAATCTATAAATCTTTGTTTATAAATACCCTCATTTCACCTACAGATCGGTTAGCCCAACTATAATATGGAACAAATGTAATTTCACACGCCTCATATATAGGACTTTTTTTATCACTTCTATATAGTTGTCCCTCCCAACTATCATCTATAATTAGTTTTTTAGCTTTGCTTTTAATTTTACCAACGCCCCCAAGGAGTTTAGAATCAAATTCATATTCATACCTAGAAGATTTAAGTAGTTTAATTAAATGCAAATTTTCACCATTATCTACTTGCTCTAAGCAGTATATAAAAGGTCCCCTTTGAATTGCAACTTTACCTAAATCATCTTTAATATTTGGATTTGCTACTATTTCTTGGATTTCCATATCTAGCTGGATTTCTATTGTATCAAATGTATTCCACTCTCTTAAAATAGAGATATAACCATTTACAATTTTATATTCCGCTTTTTCATCGTTAACTTTAACAGAATACGAATAACACCAATCAGGTATTCTAAAAGCCATACTAAAATTACTTGATTTCTCAATATTTAAAGAAAACTTAATATCGCCAGCCCATGGGTAGTTTGTCTCTTGTTTAATAGAAACTTTATTATTATTTATTAAGATATCAACTTCATTAGACATATATAAATGTGTATATATTGTGTTATTAAGGTTGGTATAAATGTACTTACCTAAAGAAGTCAATGTTCTTGCAAGGTTAGGAGGACAACATGCACATCCAAACCATTCTGATCTAGTTACCTTTACATGACTTTTGCCTGGATCATTTTTACTAGCTACTGGATCAACTTCTAAGGGGTTTACATAAAAGAAATGTTTTCCATCAAGTGCCATTCCACTAATAGTAGAATTATATAAACTTCTTTCCATAACATTTCCATATAAACTTAGCGGTTCGTTTTTAAGCATATTAAAAGCAAAGAATATTAATCCCACCGATGCACAAGTTTCACAATACATTGTGTCATTAGGCAAATCATAGTCAAAAGTGAAGGCTTCCCCTATTACAGTCGAACCAATACCTCCTGTTATATACATTCGTTTACTAGTAATATTATTCCATAATTTTGTGCACGCTTCTAGCATTTCTTTATCATTCGTTAAATAAGCTATATCTGCCATAGCTGTGCACATATACATAAGTCTAACCGAATGTCCTTCAGCAGTTTCTTGCTTAAGAATTGGTTGATGCACTTGAAAATACTTCTGAGGTAATTTTCCCATTCCTGGAAGTATAAAAGTTTTATTATTATCATCTTTTAATTGATCTTTAAGAAAATTACTATCTTTACCCCTTTCATATAAAAAGTATTTACTTAATTCCAAGTATTTTTTATCTTTAGTTACTGAGTATAGTTTTGCTAAACCAATTTCTACTTCTTCATGACCGTCATATCCATGAATCTTGCCCTCTTCTGGGCCAAAATATCTATTAATACAATCAGCTAAATTACAAGCAATATCTATTATCTTTCTTTTTCCTGTAACACTATAATAAGCAGCTGCTGCTTCCATAAAATGACCTGCGCAATATAATTCGTGACTTTCTAGTAGACGTTTAAACATTCTTTCCTTATCATCAATAGTAAAATAAGTATCTAAATATCCATCCTTTTGTTGAGCGAGTCCTATCAAGTCTATAACGCCATCAGCTATGTTTTCAAGTTCAGAGTTACTATCATTAATCAAAGAATATGAAACAGCCTCTAGCCATTTATAAACATCACTATCTTGAAAAACATAGCCATAATGATGACCACTTTTTAGTCCCGCTGCAATTTTAAAATTTTCAATTGCATGACTTTTTTCAATTGGAATATTCTCATCATCTCGCTCAGCATCAATTTTTATATTAGCCTCATCATTAAGCACATTCCATTGATATGGAATCATTTCATCTTTAACCAATCTTATATACTTAGACCAAAAATCATCTGTAATAATAATATCTTTTATGTTTATCTCATTTTGCATTTATTAAACTCCTCCTATATCAATATTTAAGGTATGGTAAATACGACAATCAGTGTCCTTTCTTAGCACCAATTGACATAAGCTTTTTATGGAAGTATAATGTTGATTGTTATTATATGATTGATTTATACGCTAATTATAAATCGATTACATTTATCTAACAACTAATAAAATCGTACTTTTGGTGGTGAAATCAGATATGCTCTATTTTAAGACAAATGTAAGTGTACCTCTCTCTTATTACAAATCTGGTCAATTTATATGCGAAAAAAATTGGCAGCATAAATCTTTTATTCTAGAAAATGACTATGAAATTATCATTGGAATTAAAGGAATCATTTATATTAAACAAAATGAGGATAAGTATGAAGTAAATCCAGGTGATGTTTTATTTTTACTCCCAGGTATGTTACATTCCGGATATGCACCCTCAGATGAGGGTAGTAGTTTTTACTGGCTTCATTTTTTATGTACTTCAAATGAGATAATATTAACTAAATCTGAGATCTATCAAGAAATCATTTCAATATTAAATACGGAAAGTTTACATGAAGATATTTTATTGCCAACTTTTTTATCATTAATTGATACTGGAAAAGTGTTCATTTACATAAAACAAATTTTACATATAGCTAATTCACTGTATTATACACATTTATCAACTGATTATTTAGTATCTGAACTTGCCATAGAATTAACTCAACAATTTATAAACTCATTTAGTTTGTCAGTAACAAAAGAAAATTCAGTAAATAAAAGATTTTTTCAAATATTAGAATGGATAAGAGTAAATGTTACTAAAGACATATCTGTGCAAATGGTAGCTAAGAAGTCTAATTTTAGTGCCGATCATCTAACGAGATTATTCAAAAAACATATTGGAATGAGTACTCTTCAATATATAAATAGTATTAAGATAAATAAAGCAAAAGAACTATTATTGAACTCAGAAAAAAGCATTAAAGAAATCTCTTATACTTTATGTTTTAAAGATGATAAATATTTCATGAAATTATTTAAGAAATATGAAGGAATAACTCCGACTCAATATAGAGACGCATACCCTAAAACTTATATTAACACAGATTCATCTGATCCACTCATCCCTTTGCCTAGTTATTTATCACATAATAAGTAAAACAAATGTCTTATGACTCTACTATACAATCAAGTAACCGTCTATATTTCACCCTCTTCATAAGTAGTTGCAATATAAAATAACCTATAGAATAGACAGTGTAAAGTCTACCTATAGGCTAATTTATGTTAAGTTGAATGCTAAACTTTGAATTTAAGTAGTTCCCCATAATATTCTGCGAAAATAGTATTATTAAATTCATTATAAAAATTGCATTTGAACGAGCTTTAGCAATTATAGTAATATATACTGCCCCTTTGTTACATTTCTTTCTCGAGCATCCCTAATAATTCATCAAATCTTTTTATAGTATCTTCTAAAGGTTTTGGTGATGACATATCTACCCCTGCCTTTTTAAGTATATTTATTGGATAATCACTTCCACCACTCTTTAAGAAACCTATATATCTTTCTACAGCACTTGCTCCCTCGTTAGTTATCATTTTACTGAAAGAATTAGCAGCTGCAAAACCTGTAGTATATTGGTATACATAAAAATCATTATAAAAATGAGGAATTCTTGACCATTCCATATCTATTCCTGCATCCACTACCATATCAGGTCCAAAATATTTCACATTTAAATCATGATAAATTTTACATAAGTCCTCTGGAGACAACGGATTACCCTGTTCAATCTTTTCATGCGTTACCTTTTCGAATTCTGCAAACATGCACTGTCTAAATACTGTAGTTCTTATTCCCTCTAATTGTTGATTTATTAGGAATAATTTCTTTTTTTTATCATTCTCATTTTTAATTTGATAATCTATTAATAAACATTCATTAGTTATAGATGCAACCTCTGCGCAAAATAACTCATACCCTGAATATATATATGGTTGAGTCTTTCTTGAATAATATGAATGAATAGAGTGTCCCATTTCGTGAACAAGCGTGGATACATCATTTAATTGATAATTATAATTCAAAAGCACGTATGGCATACTATCAAAACAGCCCCAAGAATACGCTCCTGAGCGTTTACCTTTATTTTGGAATACATCTACCCATCCCTCATTAATGCCTTCTTTGAAGATGTCTAAATACTCTTGTCCTAGTGGTTTAATACCCTCGAGTGCTATTTTAACTGCGTCTTCATATTCAATATGATTTTCCTCTGCATCAATTATAGGCACATATAAATCGTACATATGCATTTCATCAAGCCCTAGAAGCTTCTTCTTAATGCTTACATACCTATGAAGAGAGGATAAATTGTTATTTATAGTATCAACTACATTATCGTAAACCTCCACTGGAATATTATTAGGTTTTAAAGAACTTTCAAGTGCACATGAATAATTTCTTGTTTTTGCATTAAATATAAAGTTCTTTATCGAAGATGTTAAAGATGCTGTTAAAGTATTACTAAATCCTTTATATGTTGAAAATAATGTTTCAAAAGCATCTTTTCTTACCCTTCTATCCTTTGATTTTATAAAATTGCTATAGTTCCCTTCAGTTAATTCGACCTCATTACCCTTTTCATCCTTTATACACGGAAATGTCATGTCTGCATTTGTAAGCATTCCAAATATATTTCCTGGCGCACTTAAACAATCACTAACAGACGCCAAAAGCTTTTCTGCCTCTGCACTTAGTGTATGGTCCTTTTGACTTATAATATCTGATAAATAAAATTTATATAGTTTAAGCTTTGGAACCTTAACTATTGCCTCATCAACTGCTCTCTCAGGTAATGATAATAACTCAGGAATAAAAAATGCAGTTGCACTAGAAACTTCTGCGCCATATGTATCAATCTTATTCTTAAGAACTTGAAATTCAGCCTTGCCTGTATCCTCGTCTCCTCTTAAATGTGCATACACAAGCAATTTATCTAAAAGTCTTTCAATTTCTACGTTGCTTTCTAAAAATGATAATAACTCCTCAGGGATACTTAGTTTACCTGAGAATTTTTTCATATTTGGTACTTTAGCCTTTAGTATTTCAAAATCCTTTTCCCAGACTGACGAATTCTCATATATTTTTTCAACATTCCACTTATACTTACTATCGACTTGATCTCTCGTTTTAAGTTTTTGTACTTCACTCACTAAAATTTCCCTCTTTCATTTTTTGAATTAAAACTAACTTTGGTAGATTAATCTATATAAAATAAAAAACAACATAATATATTTATATTATCCTATAATTGAAAAAATAACCATACACTAGTAAACTATAATAATAACTTGTTGCTTATTTCCACTCACACAACAACTATATTTATAAATTTTTTTATTTTTTTATATTTAATATTGATCTGTAATATTTATACAGTATAATGCTTTTGCTGTTTTTATCATCATACTATGATAAAATAATAAAAGGTTGTTCTGTTTTTTGTACAAGCCATCAAAATTAGTCACTGATATATTACATATATTCTCTTTTTCTTAGATTATACTAACAAAAGTACATGTTTGAGCGCATGCGAGTTTGTACTTTTTAGTAGCTGCAAACAAAATAGATTTTAGAATTACTTAGCGAAGTGAAAGCATTGGAGCAATATATACTTTTAGTTAAAGCATAATCTATGAAAAAGTGCTTAGATTAAATGTGCATTAATCCATTTTATTATATCATTAGTTACTTCATCTTTATTGATTTCATGAAGCATTTCATGGCGTCCATCTTTATAAAGTTTATAAGTCAGATCCCGAGCGCCATGTTTCTCATAAGTCTTAGAAAGTTTTAAAGCCCCTTTCCCATTTTTTCCTACAGGGTCCTTATCTCCTCCAAAAATATATATAGGTAAATTATTAGGAATATTTTTAATCTCCCTCGCATTTGCTGCACTCTTAAGTCCACTTAAAAAATCATAGAAAAAGCCCGCTGTAAAAATCGCGCCACAGTATGGATTTTCTATATATTTATCCACTTCTTTGTTGTCCCTACTTAGCCAATCAAAGAGTGTTCTATTTGGTTTAAAAAAATTATTATTACTTCCAAAAATCAATTTATTTAAATTAATGCTTTTAGCATTTCTTCCCTTTCTTATAATTTCCACTTTTGATGCTATTCTTCCTATATCAACAATAATCCCCCGCTTGCCGCAAGTCCCGGTAAGAATAGCACCCTTTAATTCATTTCCATATAAACAAATATATCTTTGTGTTAAGAAGGATCCCATACTATGCCCGAATAAAAATATAGGTAAAATCATATTTTCTTCTTTAATAATATTATTTAATCTACGCATGTCCTCAACCATTGAATTAAAGCCATCCTCACCTAATTCTCCTAAAATCTCTAGTTTACCCGCAGTTTCCCCATGACCCCTATGATCATTAGCATAAACAATAAATCCATTTCGTGTTAAATTGCTTGCAAAATCTTCATACCTAGATGCTGTTTCCGCCATTCCATGTGCTAATTGAACCACACCCTTAACCTTCATATCCACATCCGGCATCCATTTGTATACAAATATTTCTAAACCATCCTTACCCTCAAACGTAAAATTTTCTGATATCATACTCTCCCCCCTATTATTTTATTCTTACATTAAATAATATTTTTATGTTGAGAAATAACTCTGCAAAGTAAAAATTACTTTTTCATGAATTGTTCTAACAAAAGTATATGTTGTGTAGAATGTATTTGAACTAGCCTAGTAATTCTTAATTTATTTAGCGAAGTGAAAGCATTAGAGCAATATATGCTTTTAGTTATAGCATAATCTATGAAAAAGATTATATTATACTTTTAAATACAAAAAAGCCACACTAATTAAATCTACTACTTAATAGACTTGATAGTGTGGCTCTCATTTTTTTTAGCCATATTTCATGTTTCATATTTACTCTCAATAAAATTATATCACTAAAATACATATTTGAAAAGTAATATTACACAATTCTGAAAATTAATATTACATTAAACTATCTTTTTAAACATATTCATCCTTATTTCTCTAAGACCTTATATTCAACCTCTATATATTTATCCTCATCATAAAATTCATCAGTTTGTCCATAAATCTTAACGTTTGTATTTATCGCATTTTCAGCAATATATTTTGCAGTATGCACCGTAACATCAATGGTTTTATCTATTAGAACCGCTGTTACTGCTCCTGCTATTTTAGAAGTTTTCGAAGCTACCCTACCAAGTATAACACTATACTTCTTCGTATTTTTAGCCAATTTATCCTTACCTGAAATTCCTGCAATAGAAGATATGACATTTCCTGTTAGTTCAATACCCAATTCTGCAGTATTACCAACTAATTTTGAAGCATCATATACCACTTTTCCAATAATTGTCATAAAATCACCACACCTATATTAATACTCTTATAATTATTATACCATATTATTATAGAATTATTACTAATCTATTTGGTAAAAATTATAAAGTCTTTTTAACAAACATTCAAGACTATATAAATCTTTTAAGATATTGTATAATATATAATGTTATATAAAAACAAGAGACAAAATATAGAGGTGAAAATACATGATAAAAACCATATTTAAAGGTAGCGCAATGTTAAATCCCGTTCCCGTAGTATTAATTACATCAAAAAATAAAGAAGGTAAAATAAATGTTTTTACAGTAGCGTGGATAGGAATGGCTTGTACAAAACCGCCGATGATAACTGTAGCTATAAGGCCTGAGAGACTTTCCTATGATTACATAAAAGAAAGTGGTGACTTTGTAGTAAATCTGCCTACATCAAAAATGACTCGTGAAGTTGATTATTGCGGAGTCCGTTCTGGTAAACAAGTAGATAAGATCCATGAGATGAACTTCACTATGGACAACGCAAAAGATGTCATAGCACCAATAATATCTGATTGCCCCATATCTTTAGAGTGCAAAGTTAAAAGCATTACCCCTTTGGGTACACATGATTTATTTTTAGCTGAAATAGTAAATACTCATGTTGATAATACTTTAATAGATGATCTTGGAAAAATACACTTTGAAATGGCAGACCTCATTACTTATTCTCATGGGGAATATTTTAGTGTTAATTCTAAACCTTTAGGTAAATTTGGTTACTCAGTTCAGAAAAAAACAAAACCAAAGAAAAGTAAACATAAAAATAAAGCCTGATTTCTCAGACTTTATTTTTATATCTATTTTTATTCATTATTTATTTGGCATTGATTTGTTTGGTATTGCTTTGTTTTGTATTTCTTTAGTAGGTATTACTTTATTTTCAGATTTCTTATCCATTCTTAACATTTCGCCTATTGCTGATATACTACCAAAACTTGATAATATTTCATTTGGAAGAATAAGCTTATTAGCTGGATTTTTAGACATTTCTGTAAGAGCTTCTATCTGTTTTAATGCTATTACAGTTTCATTTGTACCTGACTCAATTATTGCTGTATTCACTTTTCTTATAGCACCTGCTTCTGCAATTGCAATGGTCTCTATAGCCCTTGCTTTACCTTCTGCTTCTAAAAGTTGTGATTCTTTAAGTCCTTCTGCACGTCTAATATTTGCTTGCTTTTCAGCTTCAGCATTTAATATTTGAGCTTGCTTATGTCCTTCTGCTCTTTCAATTTGACTTTGTTTTTCGCCTTCTGCTGTAAGAATAAACGCTCTCTTATCTCTCTCTGCTCTCATTTGTTTTTCCATAGCTTGTTGAATCTCACTTGGTGGAACAATGTTTTTAATTTCTACAGATAAAATCTTTATTCCATAAGCATCTGTAATTTCATCAATTATTTCAAGAAGCTTAGAATTTATTCTATCTCTTCCTGATAATACATCATCGAGTGTCATGTCTCCAACAATATTTCTCATATTAGTAATAGTTGAATACACAATACCTGATTTATAATCCTCAATATTATACACTGCATCTCTTGAATTAATAACCTTATAAAATATAACATTATCAATTGATATATTTACATTATCTTTAGTTATAACATTCTGTGGTTGTATGTCGAGTATTTGTTGCTTAGTAGAAATTTTTCTTCTAACGAAATCTGCAAATACAATTGTAAAATGCCAACCTGGCTCTAATATCCTATGAAACTGACCAAATCTTTCTATTAGAACTACATACCCAGTATTAACAATCTTAATAGATGTTAAAATCATAACGACAATTAGTAACAATAAAATCAAACCTATAATCATAATAAATTCCTCCTAAAATTTTAATATAACTTATACTTTAGATATTAATAATTTATTTCCTTCAATACCAGTAACTTGAACTAAGTCACCTTTTTTTAAAGGTTCTCCACCATTTTTAACTGTCCAATAAATCCCTTGAAACTTAACATTTCCTTTTTCATCAATATCTTTTGTTAGTGTAAATTCTTGTCCCACATACCCTTCTTCCATAGTCAAAGTTTTTTTCACAGTTTTTTTTATGGTTTTCTTAACTATAGGATAACCTATAGACATAACCACTCCACTAATTGCTACAAAAACAATTATTTGCACAATTATCGGTGCACCGAGTCCAATAGAAAGAATTGCTCCAACTGCTCCTACAGCAAACCATACAAACATAAAACTACTAGTTGTAATATCAATGGCTAATGCCGCCACCGCAACCACTATCCAAAATACCATCGGCGTCCAGCTCATATTGTACCTCCTTAAAATCTAAAATATTATTAACTTTAACAGCTTATGTCATTATTAATTTATATCCCAATTATATAACTTTTATGAATTTTATAATACAACCTTATTATGTTTTTAAAGCAATATTATTACTATAGATTATTTATGAATAATATTCATTTTTTATAAACTAAATAAATGAATTTTTTATAATGCTATAATAACATTATATTGTATATACTAAACTTTATAAAGTTTTATTTTAATATATTGTACATTTCCATGTTCATTTTTGTCATTTTATTACCATCTACCCTATGTTTACTCTTATTTGCTCAATAATACGTTTCATGGTAATTTTTATTATAATTTCAAATAATTACTAATATTTTAACCATTAGTAAAATAATCATTGACCTTTCTACTAATGTATTCAAAATAATGATATAATTCTACTAAATATTTGTTATATAAAGCAATATTTGCATATACTATATTTGAAAACCAAAGAAAGGTCGTGAATTAATTTGAAAACTTCTTTTATAAAGGTTTCTGCCGCTTGTCCAATAGTAAATGTGGCAGATATAGAATTCAACTTAACTAACATACAAAAATGTATTAAACAGGCTTACGCAGAAAGATCAAAATTCATAGTTTTTCCAGAACTTTGTATAACGGCTTACACTTGTTCAGATTTATTTTCGCAACAGCGATTGTTAGAAAAATCTGAAGATGCAATTAAATCTCTATGTGAGTTTTCTGAAAATAAAGATATATTAATTGCTGTTGGCTCTCCATTATACTTTAATGATTGTCTATATAATTGCGCTTACATAATATTTAACGGAAAACTTCTAGGAATAGTGCCCAAAAGCTATATTCCTAATTATTCTGAGTTTTACGAAAAAAGATGGTTTGCAGAGGGCCTTGGCATAATAAACAAAACCGTAGATCTTTCTTTTGCTAGTGACATTCCTTTTGGAACAAACCTATTATTTACTTGTGACAACATTAAATTTGGTTTTGAAATTTGCGAAGATCTTTGGGTAACTATTCCTCCAAGTAGCTACTTGTCCCTTCAAGGTGCAAATATAATTGCCAACCTATCTGCATCTAATGAATTAGTTAGTAAAGCTGATTACAGAAAATCCTTAGTATCATCTCAAAGCGCAAGATGTATGTGTTCTTATTTATATGCATCCTCAGGTGTTTTTGAATCTTCTACAGATTTAGTTTTCAGTGGTCATCTTTTAATTGGTGAAAATGGTTTATTATTAAAAGAAAATAATAGATTTCAAAGAGAAAATGAAGTTATTACATCTATTATTGATATAAATAAGTTGAATAGTGAAAGAATGAAAAATACAAGTTTTAGAAATACTAATTCCATATGTCCTTTTGAAGTAAAAGAAATTTCTTTTCAATTTGAAAATATGGATTTTGGCATTTTTGATAGAGATATTGATAAATATCCTTTTGTTCCGTCGGATCAACTTAAACGTGAAGTACGCTGCGCAGAAATATTTAATATTCAATCTTCAGCTCTTGCTAAAAGATTTTCATTCACTGGACTTAATAAAGCAATAGTTGGAATTTCTGGAGGTCTTGATTCAACACTAGCCCTACTTGTTATAGTTAAAACCTTTGATAAACTAAAAATACCATTAAAAAACATTATAACTATAACTATGCCTGGTTTTGGGACTACAGATAGGACTTATTTGAATGCAGTAAATTTATGCAAAAATTTAGGTACTGATCTTAGAGAAATAAATATAGTTGACGCATGTCTTTTGCATTTTAAAGATATAGGTCATCCAGTAGGTAAACATGATGTGACTTATGAGAATGTTCAAGCAAGAGAAAGAACTCAAATTCTTATGGACCTTGCAAATAAGGAAGGTGGACTATTAATAGGTACAGGTGATTTATCAGAACTTGCTTTAGGTTGGTGCACATATAACGGAGATCATATGTCTATGTACTCTGTAAATTGTTCAATTCCTAAGACATTGGTTAGATATTTAGTCAAATATGTAGCAGATAAAGAATCGTCAAAAGAAGTCGCAGACATTCTTTTAGATATTCTTGATACCCCAGTAAGTCCTGAACTTATGCCTAAAGATAAAAGTGGAAAAATAACGCAAAAGACCGAAGACATAGTAGGACCCTATGTACTCCATGACTTCTTCCTTTATTATTTTATGAAGCAAGGAGCAACTCCTGAAAAAATATTATTTTTAGCAAAACAAGCATTTATTGGTGACTTTGAAGAAATCATAATAATTAAGTGGTTCGATAAATTTATAAAGAGATTTTTCACTCAACAATTTAAACGTTCAGCACTGCCTGATGGTCCAAAAGTGGGAACAATAAGTGTTTCTCCAAGGGGCGATCTTAGAATGCCATCAGACGCTAGTTATAATTCTTTCCTTTAATATCTATTCACACACAGAAAAAAATATATATTACGCGTATTGCGATACGAGTAATATATACTTTTTCACTTATATATATCAACTATTAAACCTGAAATTTCATCAATAGTATTCGCTACCTTAAGATTATCTTTTTCCTGACTAAGTAACATTTGAGTAAGTTCTTCAAGTTTAGCATCTACAGTATCTACTGTTATAAAATATTGTGTTTGCCAAAAACTAATATCTTTTTTAACCTCGTACATATGTTTCAAAACAGACTGCAAGTATTCTTTAATTAAGTTTTTATATGCTTTAACATCAGCATAACATTTTGTAGTACTTAACCTATTTCCTTTCTTTTTTATATCATCCATCATATCCTTTAGCTGCTCCTCTGATTTATTATGCCTAGCAGAACTAAAGTTTTGAGAAAAGTCCATTTTATTTTGAATAGGTTTTTTATCTGTTGAAATAGTCGAATTTCTTCTAGTTCTTGATATTTCCATGATTATTTCACCTCCAATTATTTATATTGTTATAATTAAACTTTTTATATTTTTTACATTCTTATTTATATTATAACTAACTTTCACAAAAAAAATAGCTACAATAAAAAATAAATTCTTCCCCTAAAAGAATAGCTGAATTTGCAATTTATGTTTATATTAGTATAATTATATATAAATATTACGATTTTTACTATAACAAATTAAATTATAAGAGGTGTCGCAGTGCAAAGAATACTGATTATGTTTTGGACTTTCTTTAAAATAGGTTCTTTTACCTTCGGTGGAGGTTATGCAATGATCCCACTTATTGAAACTGAAGTTGTAAGTAAAAAAAAGTGGCTTTCAAAAGAAGACTTTTTAGATATAGTCGTTATTTCCCAGACTTTTCCGGGAGCCTTAGCTGTTAATTGCAGCATATTTATTGGTTATAGAATTGGTGGTCTAATTGGAGCTATCATTGGACTTCTAGGGGTTGTTTTACCTTCATTTTTTATAATTCTATGCATATCTATTTTTTTTATGAGATTTCGTGAGTATTACTATGTAAATTTAATTTTTAAAGGTATTTCTGCTGCAGTACCAGTGCTTGTACTTATAGCTGTAGTAAGTTTATCAAAATCTCTAAAGAAAAGTTATGCAAATCTTATTGTAACTTTAGTGTCAGTTGCAAGCATATTATTTTTTAAAGTAAGTCCTGTTATAGTTATACTTTTATCTGCTTTATATGGAGTTATATTTCTTGGAAAGAAGGTGAAGTAAATGGGTATTCTAACTAAAATTTTTCTATCCTTCTTAAAAATAGGTGCCTTTAGCTTTGGCGGAGGTTATGCTATGCTTCCACTTATCGAAAAAGAAATTGTAAAAATCAATAATTGGATTAGCTATAAAGAGTTTGTTGATATTATTGGAATATCGCAGATGACTCCAGGACCAATATCCATAAATTCAGCTACTTTTGTAGGGTTTAAAGTGGCTGGTATATCAGGTAGTATCGCTGCAACCTTAGGTGTAATTTCATTTTCTTTTGTTCTAGTTTCCATTGCAAACCATTATATTGTAAAATTTAAAGATTCATATATAATGAAGGCCGCCCTTGCCGGTATGCGTCCCGCTATGATTGGTCTTATAATTTCTGTATTCTTATCACTAGGACGCGAATCTTATAAAGACATTAAAAGCGTAATAATTGGATTTATAATACTCGGACTACTACTAACTGATAAATTTAATCCAATTATAACAATAATGATTTCTGGAATATTAGGCATTATATTTTATGGCCTATTACCCATATGATTTCTTAAAATATTCGCCTTTGTTTACCTAACATACTTATTGTTTCATTTCTAATAATATGATATGATATGTTTAATGTACCAAAGGGGAGTAGCGAGGGCAGTTTTTCTGCTTTTAATTGTCCGTCATCACGGTGTACTAAAATACACCCGGATAATTAACTCACTAGATGTTGCCAGACCTTTGTTCTATTTTTTTAATAGAGCAAAGGTTTTTTTTGTCTCTAATAATTTTCACTATAATTACAAATACTATAAAAAGAGGTGGTATTCATGTTTGCACGCAAAACTATAAAAGAAGTTCTAAAAGAATTTAACTCAAATTTAGAAATGGGACTTTCTCAAAAGGAATCAGAAATCCAAAGAGAAAAATTTGGATTCAATCAGTTAGAAACTAAAAAACCTAAATCATTACTTTCTATGTTTTTTGCCCAATTAAATGATATTCTAATTTACATTTTAATTGCTGCTGCTGTAATTTCTGCCCTTCTTGGTGAAACAAGCGATGCAGTTATAATTGCTATCGTAATAGTTATCAATGCTACCGTCGGAATTATTCAAGAATCTAAAGCAGAAAAAGCTCTTGATGCATTGAAAAAACTGTCCACGCCAAATGCCGTAGTTAAACGTGGTGGAGAGGTAAAAGAAATTCCATCTAGAGAAGTTGTACCTGGCGATATTATTATTATTGACGCTGGGCGATATGTACCTTGCGATTTAAGGCTACTTGAAACCGCAAATTTAAAAATTCAGGAATCTACACTTACAGGAGAATCTGTACCAGTGGATAAAGATGCAACACTTGTATTAACCGGCGACGATATTCCACTAGGAGATCAAAAAAACATGCTCTTTATGTCAACGCTCGCAACCTATGGTAGAGGCATTGGCATAGCTGTATCTACTGGAATGAACACCGAGATTGGTAAAATTGCTAAAATGCTAGACGAAAAAGTAGATACCGAAACTCCACTGCAAAAAAAACTAGCACAGCTTGGAAAATTTCTTGGAATAGGTGCATTATTTATATGTGCTCTTATGTTTGTTGTAGGTGTTCTTCAAAAGCGAGATCTTTTTGAAATGCTTCTTACATCAATTAGTTTAGCTGTTGCCGCTATCCCTGAAGGTCTCCCTGCAATAGTTACTATCGTACTTGCTATGGGAGTTCAAAAAATGATTAAAAAGAATGCAATTGTACGTAAACTACCTGCTGTTGAAACTTTAGGTTCAGTAAATATTATATGTTCAGACAAAACAGGAACCTTAACTCAAAATAAAATGACTATAACAAAATTTTATGCAGGTGATTCCCTAGGAAATATTGAGACTTTAAATCTTAATGATAAAGAACAGAAATTGCTACTTGAAAATCTCATTTTATGTAATGATTCTACCTACTCCGAAAATTCTAAAACAGGTGATCCAACTGAAATCGCACTACTCGTAGCTGGTGCACAGAGCGATATATTCAAAGATGACTTAGAAAAAAAACACCCGCGAATTGATGAGATTCCTTTTGAATCAGATAGAAAATTAATGACCACTGTAAATAAATATGATGATGAATATTATGTAATGACAAAAGGAGCAATTGATAATCTGTTAAATATATGTACTAAAGCCTATATCAAAGGTAACATCGTACCTATTACTCCTGAAATAAAAAAAGACATAATAGCAATATCCAATAACATGTCTGATGATGCATTAAGAGTTTTGGGTGCTGCTTATAAAATTCTTAAAACAAATCATGTAGATATTGATTCTTTAGAAAGTGATTTAATACTTATTGGGCTCGTTGGAATGATAGATCCACCAAGGCTTGAGGTTAGAGATTCTATTGCAATATGTCACGCGTCAGGAATTAAGACTGTAATGATAACTGGTGACCATCAAAATACAGCTTTTGCTATTGCAAAAGAACTTAATATTACAAATGATTCCAAAGCCGTTATGTCTGGAACTGAGCTTGATAGAATATCAGACGAGGAATTAAATAATAGGATTGATAATATTAGGGTATTCGCAAGAGTATCTCCAGAGCATAAAGTGAAGATTATAAAAGCTTTTAAATCCAAAGGAAACATCGTATCAATGACTGGAGACGGTGTAAATGATGCTCCTTCTCTTAAAATAGCAAATATCGGCGTTGCAATGGGTATAACCGGTACTGATGTAGCTAAGGGTGCAGCCGATATGGTATTAATGGATGATAATTTTTCAACTATTGTTGCTGCTATAAAAGAAGGAAGAAACATTTTTCGCAATATCAAAAAAACTGTAATATTCCTTATCTCCTGCAATGTTGGAGAAATTATAGCACTGTTTTTTGCAATACTTTTAGGTTGGGCATCTCCCCTTCGCCCCATCCATATATTATGGGTTAACTTAATTACAGATACACTTCCAGCTCTAGCCCTAGGAATCGATCCTGGCGACCCTGACGTAATGAAATATAAGCCGCGTAATCCAAAGGATAGTTTATTTAAGAACGGTATCTTAAGTTTAGCTCTTAATGGATTGTTAATTGGAATACTAACCCTAGCAGCATTTATAATAGGTGCAAAATACTATAGTGGTGATCTAAATCTATTCCCGCTATTCCCGAAAGGTCTTAAACCAGATGCTTTAGAACATGCACAAACTATGGCTTTTGTAGTCCTTAGTTGCTCTCAGCTTATTCATTCATTAAATATGAGAAATGAAAAGAAGTCCATATTCCAAATAGGTTTATTTTCAAATAAATATTTAATTGGATCTATTATCTTAGGCCTAATGCTTCAAATCTTTATAATAACAATACCACCACTTGCAAGTGCATTTAGTGTTCATGCTTTGAGTATGAATGATTGGGGTTTCGTAACTATATTATCCCTTATGCCCTTAATCTTAAACGAGATTGTAAAAATGTTTAAACGTTTATCATCTAAAACTTTAAAAAATTAAATAAATAGAGGTTGATGAATTAATTCATCAACCTCTATTTATTTGAATCATATATATGTTTTCTTACTTTAATAGTTGAATTCATTTATATTATATTATTTTCTTGATTCTTGTTTTCCAGTAACTTTACTTTTAGCATCCATCTTACATGTGTTTTTAGCTTCAGGTGTAGTAAAATATACATTTCCCTCAACTTTAGTATCTATTAACTGAAAGTTATTTGCTGAAATATAAAGGTCACCTTTGAAATTTCCATGTTCCATACTGGTTTGAGTACTTTTAATGATTAATTTTGGCACAGCTAAAGTAAATCTATCTCCTATGTTCTTAACTTTATCTTGACTGTATAGATTTATCTTGCGTTCCAAAAGAGCTTTATCATTTCTAAACTCACCATTAACTACAAGTTCTTTATTTATAGTTAAACTTTTTTTCATATTAATAGTCTGTATACCATCTTTACTTATAGCCTTTTCAAATTCTTTTGGAGTACTTACCATTGAAGTTGCGGTTATTACCTTTGGAGTTTTTTGTGTTGTTTGAGGTGTTTGAGGTGTTTGAGGTGTTTGAGGTGTTTTAGGTGTTTGAGTTGGAGCTTTCATGTTACATCCTACGAGTAATACGGCTAGTATAGCCGATGTTAATAATATGCTTTTTGATTTCATTAGAAATCCTCCTTATTAATAAAATGATTTTTTCTTCGAATATAGTATAACCAAAATAATAATAATTCATGTTTAATAAATTTTTATCTATCTTACATGTATTAAATAGAACTTGATATTTTTATCTCCCCATCCTAAATCCCAAGGCACATGATATCTATCAATAGTATGAGTATTAACAAGAGGATAACCATGAGAATCAAAACCAGTAACTATAGCAAAATGATCTATATCATTGCCTTTTGCATAACAAATAAGATCACCTAAATCCAATTTTTGTATAACACCACATGGATAATCTGGCATAGGAGAGATTAATTCCTTAAATGTCCCTTTTCCTATTATTTTCCCCCTACCACTATAGGTTAAATATTGTTTAAATGCGTCAGCATTAACCCATGCGGATGTTCCGTCAGTTCCACCATATTTTTTGTAAGTACAATGCCAAACACCATCAAATTCTAATCCACCACCTTCTTTATCTCCCATTGATTGAGATACATAATTAGTACAATTTCCACCAATGCCAGTATAATTTGTGTACTTATTATTATATTTTTTTAAATTTCCACTTGCCCATGGTATTCCACAGTATTTATCAGCATATTTAATAGCATTTATTTTATCATATTTACCTTTGGTAACAGCTTTTGGTTCAGGTAGTATTTTAGGACAATTTTGAAGATTATATTTTTCTTTATTATCAATATTAAGCTTAGGATCTTTTATTTCTCCTGAATAAGATTTTAAAGCATCTTCAAAGCAATCTAAATACCAATCAGAGTAAATTACCCATTTTTCATCTTTTTTTATTAAATCCATAGAGTGTGTTAGTCCCACTCCAAAAATGTTTGTAGTCGGATTAACATCATTTTTGTAAGTATATTGGAATTTGTAATATTCATCTACTAATAAGCGAAGACCTCTTTGCGTATTAGTTATTTTTCTAATTTTTGGAGTAGATTCAACTTTTACATAGTTCATATTTCTTTGACATGACCAATCATTAAAATAACTAAGTCTTTTCACTTCATGCTCCAAGCTCCATTTTCCAAGCTTTTGAGAAACATCATAATATTTAGGTAGATTAGTAATATCTTTAGTAATAAACATTGAATTACGATCTTTATAAATATCCTCAATTACCTTTGTCATCTCGTCTGTATCAGTATTTACAGGAGCTATTGTAGAAATAGCAATAGCTTTACTTGTAAAAAAATCATTTGATTTATAGCAAAATAAACCTACTAATAAAAGAAAAGAGGACAGAATAATAATAGAAGTACTGATTTTGCAAATATGTTGTTTCATTGATTTATACACCTCCAAGCTGCGTTAATTTAGTATTCCACAACTTGAAGATTTCTTGCAAAAAATCGCAAAAAATATTAAACGACTAAAGCCTTTTAATATTTAAGACTTTAGCCGTTTAATGAGATTTACTTATTTATTCTTTTTCTATTTCTTCTAATTTGATATCTTGTTCTTTTAATCTAGTACCATCCTTATCTTGAACAATCAGGTCACATTTCATAAGTCCACCCAATGCCCTTTTAAATGCATTTTTACTTGTTCTAAATGTTTTCTTTATATCATCCGGGGAACTTTTATCATTGTATACCATAGATCCACCAGATTTATTTAAGAATTCTAATATCTGCTGCCCAACTACATCTCTTTCTTCTAATCTTGGTTTTCTTGCTGTTACATCCATTTTACCATCTTCGTAATATTTTTGTACTCTCACGGTTAGTCTGTCTCCGGGTATAACACTCGCATAATTCTCATTTCTTAGAATAACAGCTCTATAAATATCATCAATAGCTATCATTAATGTACCATTAGTCTGGATTCCGTATACTGTACCTTCCACCTCATCATCAATTTCATATGAATCTGTATCATATAAATATTTATCAATAAAAGTAGTAGCTGCAAGCCTTCCAGTCTTATCTAGATATATGTAAAAAAGATATTTCTTTCCTGTTTCTAAGCTATAGTTTTCCTCTTTAAAAGGAACTAATATATCTCTTTCTAAACCAATTTCAACAAAACTTCCTATTGTAGTCATATCAACTACCTTAAGATAAGCTAGGTCCCCGACTTTTGCCAGTGGCCTTTTTAAAGTTGCAATCAATCTATCACTTGAGTCCCTGTATATAAACGCTTCAACTTCATCGTCAATTTTAAGTGCTCTCCCTACTGTACTTTTCATTGGAAGTAATATATCATCATCCGTATTATCTGTCTCCGCTCCCAAATAGTAACCAAAATCTGCTCTTCTAACTACCTTTAAACTATTAATATCTCCTATTTTTATCATTTAATATCCCCTGCCTTTTTTAAACTTTTGACCAATCTATATATTTGTTAAGAATACCTACAAATAGTACTAAATATACTTGTCATGTTTTCTATTCCATTTAATTTCATCATTTTTGTCGCTCCTAAAAAAGCCTCACTCTTTTATTATATATTTCATTGAAAGTTCAGCATAATGATGCGCTGATTCTTTTAAGCCCTCTTTTTCCTGAACCGTTAACATTCTTATAACCCTTGCTGGCACTCCCATGCATAAAACACCAGACGGTATTTTTTTCCCCTGCGTAACTAAACTACCAGCTCCAATTATAGTATACTCTCCTATTTCTGCACCATTAAGGATTGTACTTCCCATTCCGATTAAAGTATAATTTGCAATTGTACAACCATGTATTATAGCATTATGTCCGATAGTTACATAATCTCCAATATTAATAACAAAATCGTCATCATTATGTATAGTGCAGTTATCTTGAACATTTGTGTAATTACCTATAGACATAGAATTCATATCACCTCTTAATACAGCTCCAAACCAAATACTGCTGTGCTCTCCTATAGATACATTTCCTATAACATCTGCGCTGCTAGCAATAAAAGTATTTTTATGTATACTCGGGATTTGTCCATCGAATTGATGTATCATAATTTCATCCTCACCTCTTCCAAAATAATAAATGAATATCGAATATAGTGCTATACTAAGTATACATTTATTATACTACTATATTTAATAAACAATCCCGTAATTAGTCAAAATTTGAGTTAATTTATTATTTGATTTTTTATAAAATATAATATATAATACCATATGTAGTGGCGATTATTTTAAAAATACTACATATGGTATTATATTTAATATTACATAAAATATACCTAAATAATTAATATAACTACTTAGGTATAATAATTTCAAACATACAGACTTATATTTTACATGATTTAAGATTAATATGCAACTAATAGGAGGTGTTTATACTAGTTTTTTTTAAGCTAGTATTAATTATGGCGGAGATAAAAAATTTGATTAAACGGGTTTTCACTAAGGAATTAGAAAAGAATAAAGCTATTACTGTTTTTGATTTATTTAATTGGAAAAAAGTAAATGTTTTGTTAAAAGACCATAAAACTAATAAAGTACTTTTAGACATGAAGGATTTAGAATTTCCAGAACACTACTCACAAAATTCTTGCGATATAATCGCTTCAAAATATTTTAGAAAATCTGGCCTTAATAATAAAAAAGGTTATGAGGATAGTATGAAACTTGTAGCTCATAGACTTGTAAATTTTTGGTGTGAAGCTTTAATAAACGAAACTATCATTAAATCTGATGAAGAAAAAAGCATTATTTATGATGAATTAATATATGCATTTTTAAATCAAATGTTTGCTCCAAATTCTCCCCAGTGGTTTAACACTGGCCTTAATTTATCATATGGTATAAAAGGTGGATCATTAGATAATTTTTATTATGATGAAAAATCAAAAATGATAGTTAAAAGTAAAGATGCTTATACAAGAACTCAAGCCTCGGCTTGTTTTATTCTATCAATTGAAGATAAATTACTCGGCAAACATTCAATTTCAGAGCAATATGTAACAGAAACTAAATTATTTAAAGGTGGTTCTGGTACTGGAACTAATTTCTCTAGTATACGAGGCATTGGAGAGAAATTATCTAGTGGTGGTATTTCTTCAGGCCTTATGAGTTTCTTAAGAGGCCTTGATAGAAATGCAGGTGCGATAAAATCTGGTGGAACTACAAGACGTGCAGCTAAAATGTTATGCCTTGATATAAACCATCCTGAAATAATGGAATTTATGACCTGGAAAGCTAAAGAAGAAGATAAAGTAAGGGCTCTAACTAAAATGGGCTATGATGGTAGTTTTGAGGGAGAGGCTTATGAAACTGTTTCTGGTCAAAATGGAAACAATTCTATAAGATTTTCAGATGAATTTATGACGAAAGTTGATAAGTTGTCAATTGATCCCGATCAAACTATTACCCTTAAAGGAAGATGTGATTCTTCAATTGACAAAGATATAAGTGTAAAAAAACTATGGGACACCTTTAATGACGCTGCTTGGAAATGCGCAGATCCAGCTCCACAGTTTGATGACACCTTTAATGCATGGCACACTTGTCCTGCTGGAGAAGACGGAGAATTTGGTGCTAAGCATAATAGAATTAATTCAACTAATCCTTGCGGGGAATATGCCTTTTTAGATGATACTTCTTGTAATTTAGCTTCTATTAATATTTATAAATTTTATGATACTTTAACTAAAAAATTTGATATAGATGGATATGTTCATTTAATAGGCCTTACTCAATTAGTTCTTGAAGCATCAATACATTGGGGACAATTTCCAACTGAAGATATAGCAAGAAAAACTCATTTATTTAGAACCACTGGTCTTGGGCTATCAAATTTAGCTTCATTATTTATGGTAATGGGCTATCCATATGACTCAGAAGACGCTAGAAATATAGCATCATCACTAACAGGAATAATGACTGCGCAGTCTTATTATGTTTCATCTTTGATTGCTAAAGAATTATCTCCTTTTGAAAAATATAATATTAATAAAGAATACATGCAGATAGTTATAAGAAATCATGCAAGAGCAGCTGGGGCAATAAAGAGTGACTTTGAAAATCTAAACTATGAACCTATTAAAGTGGATCACGCTATTTTAAATAAAGACTCTTTAGGTGCTATAAGTGAAACCCTAAAAAGTTGCTGGACAAAAGCATTAAGTAGCGGCGAAAACTATGGTTTTAGAAACGCTCAAGTTACAGTTTTAGCTCCTACTGGCACTATTTCCTTTGCTATGGATTGTGGTGCAACATCTGTAGAGCCATACTTCAGTCATTTTATTTATAAGAAATTATCTGGTGGTGGTTTTATGACCATCGTAAATCCTGTAATTAAAGATTCTCTTGCTAACCTTGGATATTCAGAAAGTGAAACAAATGATATTTTTGATTACATTCTAAGAAAAGAAATGGTTGATGAAAACGGCTTTGAATATGAAAAAATTGTGGACGGTAAAATAGAGGGTGCTCCTCATTTGAAACAGGAACATTTATCTATATTTGATACAGCAAATAAATGTGGTAGCGGTAAAAGGTATATTTCCTTTATGGGACACGTTCTTATGATGGCAGCAATAACGCCAATGATATCAGGTTCTATATCAAAGACTGTAAACTTACCTAAAAATGCCACTATTAAAGATTTTAAAGAAGTTATATTAACTTCTTGGAAATTAGGAGTAAAAGGTATAGCCTTATATAGGGATGGTTCAAAGGCAAGTCAACCACTAAACACTACATTGTCCGAGGATAAGGAACTATTACTTGAAGATCTATCTTATGACGCTCTTTTAAAGAAAGCAAGATCATTACAAAAAACTTCAAACCAATCACACTCAACACGTGAAAAACCAATTGGGATACGTTATGGTACTACTCATCCTGCTCAAATTGAAGATGTAAAGATTTATACTACGGTAAATAGGCGTTCAAATGGAGAGATTTCTGAAATATATATAACAACAGATAGAGAAGGTACTATTATTACTGGTTTACTTAATTCTTTATCAAAAGCAATCTCAGTTATGCTTCAACACCATGTACCTGCAGACGCTATCTCGAAGATGCTTCGAGGCCAAAAATTTGAGCCTTATGGCTTTGTACAAAAACATCCTTACATTAAATCAGTTTCATCTATTTCTGATTTGATCAGCAAAATTATTGATATAGAACTAGGTGACTACAGTAGATGTCAAATTAAACCTGACAATTACGAGAGCACTAATATACCTAATAATCCGTTAATCCCTGTTGAAAATGAAATTTCAACTACTTTAGAAGAATCCGCTAATGTGGTATCTCCTGAAAGTAAAGCTACTGACAAAATCCAAGGTGAAAGATTGTACTCTGAAACCTGTTCACTTTGCTCAAGTACTAGGCTTGTTCGCAATGGTACTTGTAAGGTTTGCCTTGATTGCGGAACAACAACTGGATGTAGTTAACAGCTATATCACAATTGTCATAATAAGTCTCCATACAACTTTGAGCTTTACTATAAAATGAATAAATATTAAAATAAAGAGAAATCACTATTTATAATTTAAATAGTGATTTTTTTTACATATTGGTATGAATAAATAGTTTTAACTATCGACGAGGAATATAAATGGGTAGCTATATCTCGAGTAGACTTACCCCTAAATTTGTAAATGACTATATAAAAGATAAACTTTTTGGGAAACATAGTTTTTCAATTGTATTCTTATAGAAATATGCCTTTAAATTCATCGTTTTAGCCAACTGGCTTGATAGTCGAGTTGCTAAATCGGGCTGTTTCGTTGACATAGAAAAATGGTAAGTATAGTATTATAAGTGAAAGAATACTAGGAGGGATTTCTATGGAAGATAAAAAGTCATTTGGTGAATTTATTACACAAAAAAGGAAAGAATCAAGATTGACTCAGAAGAGTTTCGCAGAGAAAATATTTGTAACAGAATCTGCAATTTCAAAATGGGAAAGAGGAATCTCTTATCCTGACATCACCCTTATAAGTGATATTTGTGAGGTGCTTAAGATTAACGAACATGAACTGTTAACCGCGAGTGAAGACCTCCAAACAAGAGCTACAGAAAAATCCGCCACAAAATATGTAAAATTAGTAAACAGATATAAATCTACGTTGTTTTTTGTGTATGGAATATCTTTATTAGTATGCTTTATATGTAATCTGGCTGCTCAACATATGTTGTCGTGGTTTTTTATTGTACTGACTGCAGAATTGATTGCATTTACGTTAACACTGCTGCCTGTTTTGGTGACTAAATATCGTGGATTGATTACGCTAGGAGCTTTTTTTACCTCGCTTGTTCTTCTTTTGATGACTTGCTGTATTTATACAGATGGAGACTGGTTCCTTGTTACCTTTATACCCTTGCTGTTTGGTATGACCGTTGTTTTTTTACCAATTATACTAAATCGCATATGGCTTCCGGAGTTCTTGTCAAATAAAAAAGCATTACTGTGTTTTATGGCAGATACCGTATTACTATTATTATTGATTTTTGTATGCGCTATATATTCAGGCGGAGGATGGTTCTTAACAAAAGGTCTTCCAATTACACTATTCTGTCTAATTATTCCATGGAGTATGATGCTTATTATTAGGTATTCCAGAACTGATGGTTTACTCAAGACTTCAGGATGTTTCGCTGTGATTTCTGTATTTGACTATTTTATAGAAGGTTTGATAAATAAGATATTAGGAATTAAACCTTATGTATTTGGATTTCAATACAATTTTCATAATTGGGGTGACGAATATATGAATGGGAATATACATATGATTATACTCATTTTATTATTGGGAATGACTGTGTCGTTTGCAATAGCAGGATTTATGAAATCAATAAATAAACGTTCTCAAAATTTGAACACTAATTAATAGTCATCATCAATTTAAAATGTGAAAACAGTATAAGTGTATTAGAACAAGTAAAGATAAAGTTTAATAGGGTAATTCTTTTAGTCTTTGGTAGTTAGACCTTTAATCCACCTGCTAAGTAGGTGAGTAGTTTGAAAAAGAGGAAAATGATATGATAACTTTAATTAAACTAGATTTAAAAAATTGCATAAAAAACGAAAAATTCAAAATATATTTCTTATCTTTGTTAGGTATTTGTATATTTTCATTTTTAGCTGTTTGTACAGATTCATTTATGAGCAACTCATTACAATTAAATTTCCCAAATAAAATGGGAATAATGTTAGGAAATAATGTACATTCAGTCCTTCAGTTTATATTACTAACGCTTCCTTTAATTGCATGTGGCATTTATTCTGACTCATTTATATATGAAAGAGATAATAACATATGTGTATATTATTTAGCAAGAATTAATAAACGAAAATATTTTACAGCAAAAATGTTTTCAATTTTTATCATAGTTTTTTTTACTATATTATTGCCACTAAGTATAAATGAACTATTAACGTTACTAGCTATACCAAACGTAGGAGTAGATCACGGATATGGCCTTACTGTATATCTATTGAAAGCTAACGCAAGTGAATTTTTTTTACAAAGTATCTACAATGGTCATCCTTATTTATACAATTATCTATTAATTTTAATAACATCATTTTATGGTGCATTAGTAGCGGTTATAGGGTTTAATATATCTCTACTGTTTCAAATGAAAAAAATAAATTTGCTTATTTATATGTTTCTAGGAGTTAACTTAACGTCATTTGTTTTACCACAGAAGTTTCAAATATATAATTATATACAATCTAATCCAGGCAACCTTAGCGATTTTATTATTGCATTAACGGGGTGGATAGTGGTATGTCTCATAAGCGGAACAATTGGTATATGGAAGGAGACTAGAAGCTAGTTATGAAAAATAGATATAACAAACTAACTCTAATTTTATTAAATATATTCACAATGATGTTCATAGCAAAAATATTATCCGGAGACTTACATGGAATCACTCTTGATATTAAAGACATTTTTATATACTATTATTCACATACATTTTTAGGAGAAAAAATCACCATAATAAATATACTCATTTCGGTATTTCCTATTATAATAATGGTTTCTATATTTGCAGATGAGGTATCGATTGAGCTAGAGAAAAATGCAACTTATATATTTACTAGATCAGTAAACCGTAAAAAATGGATTACTCGTAAATTTATACATATTTTTATTAGTCTTATAAAAATTGAATTAATCCAATTTAGTATATCATTTATGTATTTTAGTGCGTTAGGATATAGAATAAATGATTTAAAATCATCACTAGTAATTATTATAGAACTGTTTATATTAACGACACTAACTCAATATATTCTTATAGTAATATCTAGTTTAGTTACATTGAAAACAAGTAATATCTATGGATACACTTTCTGTAATTTTATATTTTTAATTAATATACTAATTTTTCATTTGTTTTACTTTACAAAACAAACATTAGTGCAATATTTACCGTTTACTCAATATATTTTATCTATTCAAGAAAATATATTAGTAAATAGAAATATAAGATATCTATCTAATTTTATTCCTGGATATAATTTTACTGAAGCTGTAATTTACGATATTATCATTATAATTACTTTAATATTAGTTGGAAGAAAAATAATAGAAAAACATGAATTTTATTAGGAGGAAATATGAGTTATATAGAAATTAAAAATCTTACCAAAATTATAAAGGGAAATAAGGTATTAGACAATATAAATATTAACTTGAGTAATGGAAAAATATATGGCTTCATAGGTAGAAATGGTTCAGGAAAGACTATGCTGTTTAGGGCTATCTGCGGGTTAATAAGGCCTACCACTGGAGAAATTACAATAAACGGCAAAATCATTTCAAACGATATAGATTTCCCTGAGTCCTGTGGAGCAATTTTAGAGACACCAGGATTTTGGGATAATCAAACAGGATTAGAATGTTTAAAAAATATAGCAAGTATAAAATCAATTATTAATAAAGATATAATATCTCAGTGGATGCTTAAATTAGGATTAGACCCAAAAGACAGAAAAACCTTTAAAAAATATTCATTAGGAATGAAACAAAAATTAGCTTTAGTCCAGGCTCTTATGGAATCACCAAATTTAATCATTTTAGATGAACCAACAAATGCTCTAGATGAAGAAAGTGTTCTTATTTTAAAAGATATTCTAAAAAAAGAAAGAGAAAGAGGCGCAACGATATTACTTTCTAGTCATAATAAAACAGATATTGAAGAATTAAGTGATAAAATATTTAAAATAGATGTTGGTAAGGTTAAAGAGGTGTAACATGAAAATTACAAACAAATTCTTTCTTCTTATAATAACTATCTCTATATCAATATCTTTAATTGCGGCTATCGTAGTTAGGCTATCGATTTCAAAATTTGAATATACTGATATTCCTAGTTTAGCAAGTAAAATTATTTATTACCCATATGAAGAAATTGAATACAGTGACGCGTTTAAGGATGTAAGCGCAACGAAAGATACTAGCACACTTTATAAATATATAGTAAAAGGCAAAGCAACAGGACATAGAGAGATTTTAAAAGGTGCAGTACTTACAGAAATCAAAGTTAATAATGTATTGCAAGGATCTATAAATAGTAAATATATTTATATTTATGAGCCAATAGATATATCTACTGCTAAAAAATCGATGTTATCTACGTTTGAGGGATATAACTTTATAAAATATAATAAGGAATATATTTTTTGTTTATGTGATTTGAACAAAGATTATTATAATATTTATACTAAGGGTAAAAAAAACATATTTATGTATACAACCCCTTTCTATGGAAAGTTTCCATTAAAATATAAACCCGAGGATTTTGCTGTAATTAGTGAAAATGATTTTATGGTTGACCCTCCTAAATATTATAATGAATATAATCATTACGAACAAATATTTAGTTCAGAAAAAACAAAAAATAAATACTTTAATGAATATAATAGACTAATGAAAATTACTCCAAAATAAAAAATACACCTCCATTATTTAGGTGTATTAATTACAAATACAATTATCATTTAATGAGAAAAACTTTTACTAGAAAAATTAATCTTTAAAATTTAATTTTTCTAGTAAATAATATAACATCTTTTCTCTTCGTGTAATTATTCTTGCTTCACATGTCATGCCTGGTTTTATTACTGCTTCTTCATTTTTATGACTATATAAAATATTATTTTTTAATATTCCTTCTCCTTTATAAAAAACAATACCCTTTTCACTATCCGTTTGAGAATTAACACTTATGCTTTCCATACTACCTTTCAAAAATCCATATTCATTATATGGTAATGAAGTAAAACTATATTTAATCTCCTGTCCATCCTTTATATTTGCGATATCTTTATCAGGTATAATTAATTCAACTTTATAAGCATTTGATTTAGGCAAAATATTAGCAACTATTGCCCCAGTTTGAATTATTATTCCAGGTTGTAAATTGGCCTTAATATCAAGCTTTCCGTCAATATTAGATTTAACCTTACACTTTTCTATATTTTCATTAATTTCCTTCAAGCTAGCATCCACTTCTTTTAACTTTTCATCATTTGAATTTAACTTTTCCTCTATTTGAGCTAGTAATGTTATTTTGTTTTTTTCTTTTGATAAATTTACTCCTTCATCAAATTTAATTACATTGCTATTAGTAGTTTTTAATTGTCCCCTTAATTCATTGATTGACTTCCTAGCCTCCAATTTAATATCACTCTCTAATTTAATTAACCCATTCTTATTATCTTGTATTTCAGCATCAATTTGTGCTATTGCATCACCAGACCCTATTTTATTTTGTAATACTTTTTTGCTTATTACTAATTGTTGTATTTTACCATCTATAGATTTTCTTGAAATTTGATAATTATTAAACTGCTCATTATAAATACTTCCCTTTGCATTATAATTTTTATTATCTTCGATTGATTTAATTGATTTTTCTAAATGATTTATTTGATTAACTGAATCATTTTTAGAGTTTATTAAATTAGTTTTATCTTCAATTGACGCTTTATTACCAAGAGTATAACTTTCATATTTATAATAATGCTCTTTTTCTTCTTTACTCTCCTTAAAATAGTTAGTATTATCAGCAATGCTTTTCTTTAGTTTACCTAAGTTATTAATATCATTTGTTAAAACTTTTTTTTGACCGTCAACTTTACTCCTCTGAGTTTGTAATGGGGTATCATCTGTTTTATATAAAACCTCATCTTTTTTTATAGTTTGTCCATTTTTCATATATACTTCTTTTATTTCTCCAGCTATGGGGTTAGACACTACATAAGATTGTTCATTTGGTTTTACCATTCCCGTTACGTTAACTACAACTTCTTTTTCACTAAAACACGCCCATAGTATGAAAGAAATAATTACTGCTAATAAAATATAAACAAATATACTTATGAACTTATTAGGTTCATTTTCCATTACTTGCCTACTTTCACTAAGGTCATCCAAACTTTCTATTTTAAATTTCATTTGTTTCTACCTCCTTAGCTGCTACCATTTCTTCTTCATAACTATCTGGAAGTTGTTCTTTCCATAACTCAGAATACTTACCCTTTTGTTTTATAAGTTCTATATGAGAACCTCTTTCTATAATTTCTCCTTTTTCTAAAATATAAATAGTATCACATCTCATAATAGTGCTTAATCTATGTGCAATTATTACAGTTGTTATATCCTTACTAAATTCATATATTGTTTTTTCAATAGCTCTTTCAGTTATTGAATCCAAATTGCTTGTTGCTTCATCCATAATAAGAATTTCAGGCTTTCTAAGTATGGCTCTTGCTATTGATAATCTTTGCTTTTGGCCTCCTGAAAAATTAGAACCATTTTCTTCTACTAAAGTGTTGTATCTTAAAGGGATTGAGTTTATAAAGTTATGTATCTGAGCCTTTTTACAAGCTTCTATAATTTCTTCATATGTTAAATATGGATTTCCAAGTGATAAATTTTCAATTATTGTTCCATTAAATAAAAATGTTTCTTGTGATATATAGGCTGTTTTATCTCTTAATGACTCCACATTAATATCTTTTATGTTATATCCATTTATAAGTAATTCACCTTTTTCACATTGATAGAAGTTCATTAGTAATTTTGCTAATGTAGTTTTCCCAGAGCCACTTTCACCAACTAAAGCTATCTTTTCTCCAGATTTAACTTTTAGATTTATATTTTTTAATATAAGACTTCTTGTCCCATATCTAAAATCTAAATCCTTAAATTCTATATCACCTTTTAATGTTTCAGGAACTATTTTTTTATTTTCATCAATGGATTTTTCTAATGATAAATCTAGTATTTCTGAAAGCCTTTCAGCTGCCACTATCGCTGTTTGTACAGTTGGTTGTAAGTTGATTATATTTTCTATTGGGTCTAGGAAATATACTAATAAGGCATTAAAGGTTAGTAGTTCCCCAAAACTTATTTTCCCACCTAATACTTGTAATGTTCCAATCCAAAGTATTACAATTGAAAATATCCCTTTTACAAAACCTTTTAATGATACCTGAAAGTTATTTATAAATCCATTTTTAAATACAGCTTTTATAAGTTTTATAAATCTTTTTTCTGTTTCTGCATTAACTTCCCCTTCTGCATTAAAAGCTTTTATAGTTTCTATCC